>CAZNZT010000009.1:0-62795 GCA_964577685.1 uncultured Methanosarcinales archaeon
TAATGCTATTCCTTGTGAATTGTATACTTAATAACTTTACTTTACAAAAACAAAAGATTTTTATATTCTCTAGGTTAAGATTTATATAGGTTCTGTTATTCACAAATAGACGCTCAAATGAAAAAGTCTTTAGAGAGATTTAAGAGATTTGAAGAAGAGTTTGATAATTTGATTAAGAAGGCAGCTGAGAAACAACATAAAAAGAAAAAATTAACAGCAAGAGAACGGATTGGTTTATTGCTTGATAAGGGGAGTTTTATTGAAATTGGGAAGTTTGAGGAGAATAGGTTAAAGGAGTTTGGATTAGATAAGAAGAGAATCCTTTCTGATGCCGTGGTTACTGGTTACGGGACTATTGGGGGTAGAAAGGTTTGTATATTCTCTCAAGATTTTTCTTTTTCTGGTGGGACTCTTGGAGAGGTTCATTCGAAAAAGATATCTGAAATAATAGAACTTGCTATAGAAACCGGAGTTCCTATAATTGGAATATATGATTCTGGGGGTGCAAGAATACAGGAGGGTGTTATTTCTTTGGATGCTTATGCTAAAATATTTCGTTTAAATGTCAAGGCATCTGGTATTATTCCACAGTTTTCTTTGATATTAGGTCCTTGTGCTGGTGGGGCTTCTTATTCTCCTGCTTTGACAGATTTTATATTTATGGTGAAAGGTATAAGCGAAATGTTTATTACAGGTCCAGGTGTAATAAAAGAAGCAACTGGTGAGAAAGTGTCTATGGAGGAGCTTGGTTCTGGTTATATTCATAGCAAGGTTTCTGGTGTATGTCATTTTTTTCTTGAGAATGAAAAGGAGTGTATGAAAAAATTTATGGAATTATTTTCGTATATGCCATCAAATTACCTCCAATTTCCTCCAAAAGAAAGTGAGTATGATTCGGTAGAGAGAAAAAATAATTCACTGTTGAGAATCGTTCCAGAGAATCTTGATAAGGCCTACGATATGAGAGATGTAATAAATGAACTATTTGATAGAGGAAGTTTTTTAGAGGTTCAAAAGGAGTATTCACCGAATATTATAGTTGGTTTTGCAAGGCTTGGTGGAATTGCTGTTGGTGTTGTTGCAAATCAGCCGAAATTTAAGGCTGGATGTCTTGATATAGAATCTTCTCAGAAGTTGTCCAGGTTTGTTAATTTTTGTGATTCTTTTAATTTTCCAATAATAAATCTTGTAGATGTCCCAGGATATTTACCAGGAAAAAATGAGGAACATCATGGAATTATTAGGCATGGAGCGGATATTTTATTTGCTTATGCAAGTGCTACTGTACCCAAGATTTCTTTGATAATAAGAAAAGCATATGGAGGAGCATATATTGCTCTTGCTTCTAAGGAACTTGGATTTGATCAGGTGATTGCTTGGCCAACGGCTATAATAGCGGTTATGGGTACTAAGGAGGCTTGTAAGATTCTTTACAAAAAAGAGGCTGAGAAAGCAAGAAATTTATCAAAATTTTTGCTTGAAAAACAAAAGGAATATGAAGAAAAGTATCTTAACCCATATTTTGCTGCTAGGGTTGGAGCTATTGATATGATAATAGACCCGGTAAGGTCTAGAGAGTATTTGTTTAAGATTTTGAATGCTATCTTAGAAAAAAGACAAGTTGTTGTACCAAAAAAACATGGTAATATACCATTATGAAAAAAATAGGGTTGGTTGTAAATAATAAAGGATATATTGTAAGTTTTGAGCCTCTTACGGATTATAAATATAAAGTTAAAATCAATAGGAGAAGTTATCTTATTAAACTTGAGGAGACTGATTATGGGTTAGTTTTGCAATATAAAGAAAAAAAGTTTGGTGTGGCTTTAAAGAGGAAGTCATACAATAGATTTGAGGTTTTTATAAATGGGATTGCTTATGATGTTGAGTTGGAAAGTTTACATGAACCCACCTATATGGTTCATTTTGAAGGAGAAACTAAGGAGAGAAGAATAGACATTCGTGCTCCTGCACCAGGAATAATAGGTAATATTTTTGTAAAAGAAGGAAAAAAAGTAAAGAAAGGGGATAGTTTAATCCTACTTTTGACTATGAAGACAGAAAATATAATATCTGCTCCTGAGGAGGGCGTTATAAAGAAAATATATGTAAACAAAAATCAGACAGTAAATGAAGGAGAACTTTTAATTGATTTTTTTGATACAAAAAAAGAAAATGAAAAGAATAAAAAATCTGCTTATTGCAAATAGAGGGGAAATTGCTTTGCGGATTATTCAGGCTTGTAGAGAACTTGATATCTCTCCTTTTGTTATTTATTCCGAATCTGATAAGGATTCACTAGCTTGTAAAGCTGCAGATAAAGCTTTTTTTGTTGGAAAGTCTAATCCCCAGCTTAGTTATTTAAATTTGCCAAAGATAATAAAGATTGCGAAGAAAAATAATGTGGATGCTATCCATCCAGGTTATGGTTTTTTATCTGAGTCTCCACTTTTCCCTAAGGTATGTAAGGAAGAGGGCATCATATTTGTAGGACCTCCTGCCAGAGTAATGAGGCAAATGGGTTTAAAAATAGAGGCGAAAAGATTAGCCCAGAAACTTGGTATTCCTGTTGTTCCTGGTTCTGAGGGATTAGTTGATAGTGTTGAGTCAGCGAAAAAGGTTATTAAAAGAATGGGACTCCCTGTTATGATAAAAGCTTCTGCTGGTGGCGGTGGGAGAGGCATGAGGGTTGTTAATAGGATTGATGAATTAGAAAAGGCGTTTTATCTTTCTAAATCAGAAGCAAATGAGAGTTTTGGGGATGACAGCGTGTACATAGAGAAATATATTAAAAAACCGAGACACGTTGAGGTACAAATACTTGGTGATAATTTTGGTAATGTAGTTCATTTATTTGAGAGGGAATGTAGTGTACAGAGGAATCATCAAAAACTTATTGAGGAAGCCCCATGCCCAGTACTTAGTGAGGAGGAAAGAAAAAGGATAACATCTTATGCTGTAAGGATTGCAAAGGCAATTGGCTATAGAAGTGCTGGTACTGTAGAGTTTATTATGGACTATAGTAGGAATATATATTTTAATGAAATGAATACAAGAATTCAAGTTGAACATGGGATTACAGAGTTGATAACAGGAATAGATATTGTAAAAGAGCAGATAAGAATATCTTCAGGTTTTCCTGTTTCTTTTAAGCAAAGGGACGTTAGAATCTTTGGACATGCGTTTGAGTGCAGGATTAATGCAGAGAACCCTAAGAAAAATTTTGAAGGTTCATTTGGTCGAATAACTAATTATAGTGCACCCAAAGGTATTGGACTTCGTCTTGATACGTTTATTGAAAAGGGAACACTAATTACCCCCTTCTATGACTCATTGATAGCTAAATTAATGTCTTTTGGCAGGGATAGGAATGAGGCTTTAGGCAGAATGCTTTTTTTTCTAAATCAATTTATAGTGGAGGGAATAGAAACGAATTTGGAAATGCATAGACTTATATTTAAAAATAAGGGCTTTATAAAAGCAGATTTATCAACAGATTTTGTAAAAGATAATCGAATTTTGGAAACATTAAAGAAAAAAGAAAAGCCTCAAGAACTTTTAGATGTAGCTCTGATTGCAGCCACTATCAATGAGTTCTATAAAAAGGAACAGACAAAGGAATTGGATTCTTGGGTTCTTAGCAGTAGGACATAGTTTATCTTTTAATCATTCTATAAAAATTTTTATGGAATATTTTGTTTTTTATATTCTCTTTAATGTTTAATCTTTTTATTGATTCTACAAAATCTTTCATCCTGTGTATCTTTCTTCCAAATGGGGTGGGATAGTCTGTCCCAAAGATTATTTTGTTTTCGCCTATTCTTTCTATTGTATTTTCGTCTAATAGTTTTGGTATTTCATAGAGATATGCGGATGTGTCAATGTATACATTTGGATGTTTTTCTACAACCATAAAAGCTTCATTATTCCATAGTGTTCCTAAATGTGTAAGCATAATTTTTAATTTTGGGAAACAATTTGCAACTTCATCAATAAGAAGAGGGTTTGCTTGTTCAAGTTTAACTATATTTCCGAAAGGTGTAGAGCCTGTATGAAAAACAACTGGGATCTTCATTTTAACCAGAGTTTCATATACAGGGAAGACTTTTTTGTCATTAGGGTAGAAATTCTGTAGTGGCGGATGAAATTTGCAACCTTTGAAACTAAACTTTTTTATTTTTGCTTCTAGTTTGTCACTTGCATCTTTTTCTAATGGATTTACAGATCCAAATCCAATAAACCTTTTAGGATAAGCTTTTACTAGTTTTGCAACATACTCATTTGATGAATATACTATTGGTGCTTCCATGGCATATAAGACAGATTTTGAGATATTCGCTTCATCCATTTGTTTTATTAATGTCTTTACAGAGAGAAAAGGAATTAATTTTAGTGATTTCCTATAAACCGATGTTCCAGATAGAATTTTATTTGTTATTGGATTAACGACTTTCTTTGCTTCTACCATATGCACATGAGCATTTATTATTTCCATTTTTACAATTTTTGTTCTGGTATTCTCTCAAAGAAAGGATCGTATAAGGCGTATCTTGGAGCTAAACTAATTCTCTTCCTTCCTAAAATGATTTTTATTGTTTCGTTGGCCATCATAACAGCGGTTAACCAGACAGTTGGAGCAAATGTTCTTGCACTAAGCTCCCCTATTATCATTTTTTTAAGAGCTCTAGGAGAATAAAATTTGGAGATGTCCTCTATTTTTGATAGTGAGTATATGACTTTAGCGTGGAGCTTCCTAAACTCTTCTTCTGAAAAAAAATCTAATGCTTTTCCTTTCGTTGGTAGTCCGTATACCTCTTCTAGTGAGGGTGTCTTTTCTGTGAAAACCCTAACATTGCCGTATATTATAGCCCATCCCTCCACCACCGGTATTTTTAATTTTCTTGCAATCCTTTCTATCATAACATATGCTTTAAACTCATCTAAAGCCAATACTGCAACATTTGCTTTCCTAAGCATCTTTTTAATGTTTTTTTCATTACAACTATCAAATTTATAGACCTTTAATTCAGGATTTATGTCTTTTAGAAATCTCTCAGTAACATCTACTTTTCTTTTTCCAATAGTTGAAGAAAAGGCGAAAATTTGTCTGTTGAGGTTTGTAATATCAAAACTATCTTTATCAACAATCCTTAGTGAACCAACTCCAACACGCGTTAGTATTTCTGCAATCACTCCACCCAATCCTCCAACACCAAATATAGCGACGCAGGAGTTTTTTAGTTTATCTTGTTCTTTTTCTGTGAGAATGCCTATATTTCTCTCTACCATTCTACTATATCTTTTTGACCACTTCATTTTCATTTTTTTAGTAGTTCATATAGAAGCTTAAATGTCATATCAATATCATTTAAACTTGCAATTGTGAATGTTGTGTGTACATTTCTTACAGGAACGCATACCGAGGTGCATGGTATTCCTTCTTTTGAAACTTCTATGTTTGTTGCGTCTGTAGTTCCTTTTTCATTTATTTCAAGCTGGTACTTTATTTTATTCTTTTTTGCTATCTTTTTTAGTGTTTCATTTAGTTTTGAGTCTGAAATCATATTAGGGTCTTCTATAGTTATTGCTGGTCCTTCATTTAAGATTATTGTAGGTTCTTCTTCGAAGTCATTAGTATCAGTAACATCTACAGCTATTGCAAAATCTGGATTAAGATTATAAGCGAATGTTGAGCCACCGGTTAGTCCAATCTCTTCTTGAATTGAGAAAATGTAGTAGATTTCGTTTGGAGTGTTTTTTAGTTTTTTTGCTAATCCTAGGAGTATGCTGCATCCGACTCTATTATCAATAGCTTTAGAAACTATTAATTTGTTGTTAGCTATGAACATTGGATTTTCAAGGAATACAATATTTGATCCAATCTCAACACCTTTTTTTATTAGTTCTTTTTTTGCTAGTCCTGTATCTATTATCATGTCTTCTAGTTTCAAGTTTTCTTCAAGATTATCCCCTTTTGAGATTCTCTTTGTTGTTATTATTCCTGGAATCCTTTCTTTTTTTGTTATTATTGCAATTCTCTCTCCTACAAATATGCTAAGATCTGATGTACCCACAGGTTCAATTTCAATTGAACCATTATTGTGGATTTTTCTTACAAGAAATCCGATTTCATCCATATGGGCTGCTAGCATTATTCTTTTCTTTCTTCCTCTGTGGATTGCTATTAGGTTTCCTAGTTTATCTGTTCTTACTTCATCAACTAATGGTTTTATTTGCTTTTTTATGAAATCTCTAACATTTGATTCAAAACCAGATATCCCATGAATAGAAAGTAATTTTAATAGTAATTGTTTATCCTCTTTTTCCATATTTTCACCAGAAAAAAATGGGGCAAATGCCCCAATCTTCTTTTTTTCTACCTTCTTCTCCTAGATGTTCTCCTGCGAGAAGAGTTTCTTGTGGTTCTTCTTCTTGTTGACCTTCTCCTTGTAGCCATTTTTCCTACCTCCTTTGGTTAATACTTTTTTTCTGGGATAACACATATAAATATTTTTCTAAATTTTTTCTGAGAAATTAAAGTTTTGGTTTTATTTTAATTCATCATTAATCCATTTGTTATATTTCTGATTTGGTTTTGCTTTGATCTTTAGAATACATGGTATTTTATAAGAATGTATTTTTTTAATCTCTTTTTTTATTTTATTGTAATTCTTTTCCTTTGTTTTTGCTATTATAACTGTTTCTTTACTTTCTTCTATCTTTCCTTGCCATAGATATGTACTATCTATTTGGTGCATATTGGCACAGGCAATTAGTTTCTTTTCTAATAAATGTTTACTTATTTTTTTTGCTTCTTTAGTATTTTTGCAGGTGATATAGATTAGTATCATATTGGTAAGATGTATCATTAAATTTAAATAACTTACTGTAATCTTAGGTTATCATGAGGAGATTGTATATATTTTCGAATGTAATTGGAATATTTATCTTTAATGAACAATTTCAAATTTTTGATAAATATCTGTTTGTTAATAGTGAACAATACAAAAATAAAGATTCTATAGAAAAGAGATTCTATAAGAAATACCCAGGGCTTAAAAAACCCACCAAGGATGGGATTAAAAAGATATTGGCTTTTTTTAAGAATAAAAATTTCTTTGAAGAGTTCCATAAAAAAAATATTCTTATAACAAAAAAAATGATTAAGGATTCTATTAATGAGGACTTGTTGATTATACAGGCAGTAAGTGCTATTGAAGAGCTTGAAAAGTCTATAAATATCTTGATGAAGAGATTAAGGGAATGGTATGGTCTTTATGCTCCTGAGTCTGAGCATTATTTACAAGACCAAGAGAGGTTTTTAAAATGTGTTTTAGGGGAATACAAGGAGGAAATTCCTAGTGTTATGGGAGCTAACTTTTCTGAGCGTGATTTGATGCCTATCATTAAGCTTGCTGAAGAAATAAAAAGGCTTTATGAACTAAAAAGCAAGAATGAATTGTATCTTGAGGGTATGATGGAAAGCTATTGCCCTAATCTTGTCTCCATAGCTGGTGTGAAGATTGGTGCGAAGTTAATAAAGCATAGTGGTTCACTAAAGAGACTTGTTGAGTCACCTGCTTCTAAGATTCAGCTTTTGGGTGCAGAGAAAGCATTGTTTAGACATATTAGGACCGGGAGTAAGGCACCTAAACATGGTTATATATTTCAGCATCCTCTTATTGTTAATGCACCAAAAGAGCTTCATGGAAAAATTGCAAGGACTATTGCTGATAAGATAGCACTAGCGGTAAGGATAGATTATTTTAGAGGGAAGTTTGTAGGTAATAAGTTGAGGAAAGAATTGGAAGAGAGGGTTAAAAAAGAAGAATTAAGGGTTAAGAAATGATAAAAAAATCAAGGATTTTTGGCGTTTATGAAGACAAAAAAAGAAAGCTCTATACTATAAATTTAACTCCTGGAAAGAGGGTTTATGGAGAGAATTTGGTAAAAGAAAATGGTATAGAGTATAGGGGATGGAATCCGAGAAAGTCAAAGCTTGCAGCTATGATTCTGAAGGGATGTCCTAATATATTTATCAGGGAAGGCAGCGTTGTTTTATATCTAGGATGCAGCACTGGGACTACATGCAGTCATGTTTCTGATATAGTTGGAAATAATGGATTTATTTTTGCTTTGGATTTTGCACCAAGGGTTATGAGAGAAATGATTTTTGTAACTGAATTTAGAAGGAATATCGCTCCTATTCTTGCTGATGCTAATTTTCCGGAATCTTATTTAGATAGAATTAGTCAGGTTGATGTGTTGTACCAAGATATTGCTCAAAAGAATCAATTGGAAATCTTCCTAAAGAATATAGATTTTTTTCTAAAGCCAGGAGGATTTGCACTTTTGGTAGTAAAGGCGAGGTCTATAGATGTTTCAGAAAAACCTAAATTGATCTTTAGTAAGATAAGAGGTGAATTAGAGAAGAGTCTTAAGATTGTTGATTCTAGGACACTGGAGCCGTATGAGTTAGATCACATGATGTTTATTTGCAAGAAGTAGGTTTGTATTTTAAGTTTTTAAGCTTTTACAAAACCGAAGATTTTTTAAACCCTTTGTTAATTTCTTTTAGAGGGAAAGAATGGAAAAGGGGGTAGAAAAAAGCACTTATAGGTTGAAGAAAGGATTAGCAGAGATGCTAAAGGGCGGAGTGATAATGGATGTTGTCACTGCAGAACAAGCTAAAATAGCAGAGAAGGCTGGTGCTGTAGCTGTAATGGCTTTAGAGAAGGTACCAGCGGATATAAGGGCTGCAGGGGGAGTTGCAAGAATGGCAGACCCCAAGAAGGTAAAGGAAATAATGGACGCTGTTAGTATACCTGTTATGGCAAAGTGTAGGATAGGACATTTTGTTGAAGCTCAGATTCTTGAGGCCTTAGGTGTTGATTATATAGATGAGAGCGAGGTTCTAACTCCTGCCGATGAGAAATACCATATAGATAAGCATAGATTTAGAGTACCTTTTGTTTGTGGTGCTAAGAATTTAGGGGAAGCTTTAAGAAGAATAAATGAGGGGGCAGCGATGATTAGGACAAAAGGGGAGGCTGGAACAGGCAATGTTGTTGAGGCTGTAAAGCATATGAGGTTAATAAATGAGCAAATAATAGAGTTAAAGTCAATGTCACGCAAACAATTAAAACAAAAGGCTGTTGAATATAGGATTCCTTTAAGTTTAATTGAAGAAGTAAAAAGCTTAAAAAGATTACCTGTTGTTAATTTTGCCGCTGGGGGAATAGCAACCCCAGCTGATGCAGCAATGATGATGCAATTAGGTGCGGATGGGGTTTTTGTTGGTTCAGGTATTTTTAAGTCTTCAAACCCAAAGGCTAGAGCAAAAGCAATAGTAGAGGCAACAACCCATTATAATGATCCTAAAATCATAGAAAAAGTTTCTGAAGGTATTGGTGAGGCAATGAAGGGTCTGGATATATCAAAATTAGACATAAAGTTGCAAGAAAGAGGTTGGTGATTTGATGGGGGGTATTGAGGTTATTAAAAGGCTAAGAGATTTTGAAACTCAATATGAAAAAAAATTGACCCAGTTAAAGGAAGATTTTACAAAAAGAATTGAAGAAGAAAAGAAAAAGATTGAAGAGAAAATAAAAAAAGAAAAGGAATTGATGGAAGAAGAACTTATCGAAGCTGTTAAAAAATCAAAGGAAAAAGCAAAAAGCGATTCAGAGAGTATAATTCTTAGATATAAAGAGAGAATTAAGAAATTGGAAAAAAGTTACTCAAAAAACTTTGATAAGGCTGTTAATAGGATATTTGATAGCGTAATAGAAAATGTTTAGGCCAGCGAGAGTATTTCACACAATAGTGATTTTGCCAGAAAACAAAGTAGATGATGTAATAAATCATCTTTTCGAATTGGGTTTGTGTGAGTTAAAAAACTCAGAATTGGATCTGTGTTCTAAGTATTCGTATGATGTGGTGAAGAAGCTTGATGATATGCAAACAAGATTTAGTTTTGTTTTAGATTCCATTGATAAATACAAAAAGACTACTAGAGCAGAGAGGAAAATTAAATCAATTTTATTCCCAGAGCCAATTAAGAAACATAAAAGTCTAATCTATTCTGCTGATGAATTGATTGACGAAGTGGAGTACCATCTTAGTGTTGTAGAACCCAAAGTGACTGAAAAGTTGAATATGTTAGTTAAGATTCAGGAAGAAATTGAACAAAATCAGTTTATCATTTCTAATCTAAAGTTGATACCAAATATTGAAACATATTATTTTGAACCTTCTGAAATAATAAAAACACATATTGGTATTCTGAGTAAATCCTCCCTAGAGAAGATAAAGGAGAAAATAGGAGATAGAGCTATTATTTGCTTTGAAGAGCAGCACAAAAATTTATGTTTTGTAATTGTTTTTTCCTCTTATAGAGATTATAACATCGTGGATAGATGTTTACATGAGTTTGGTTTTGAAGTGTTAGATATACCCTATGAAAAGAAAAAACCTTCAGATATAATAAGGGAATTGGAAACAAGGATTGATAAGCTTAATACAAAAAAAATGAGAATAGAGTCTTTTTTGGAGAAATTAGAGAGAATTTATGGGAAAAAATTAGCTATTTTAAAAGAGGAGCTTGATATTGCAAAAGAAAAGCTTTTAGCTTTGAATTATTTTAAGACAACCAAGGCATTTTCTGTTTTTGAAGCTTGGGTTCCAGAAAAAGACTTAAATAAATTCCATAAAGTAATAAAAGAAACTTCAAGGTACTATTATATTGAAATAAGTGAGAGAGATGATGCTCCTACCCTCTTTAAAAATCCAAAATTAGTAAAACCATTTGAGATGATAACAGAGTTATATGGTCCCCCAAAATATAAGAAGCTTGATCCAACACCAATACTTGCTGTTACATTTACAATATTCTTTGGCTTTATGCTCACAGATGTTGCTTATGGTTTATTGCTCATACTGGTGGCTATTCTGCTTTATAAGGGTATCGGAAGAATAAATACTACTATGAAAAACTTTTCTGTTATATTAATGTTTTTTGGCGTATCTACCATTCTCATTGGTGCAATATTTGGTTCCTACTTTGGGAACTTTTTTCAAGAGATTGGCCTTAAGTTACCGGTACCAATAGATGCAATGCGTCAGGCGATGTTAACCCTATCAATTGCTCTTGGACTTGGTTCTTTACATCTTATTATTGGACTTGTTACAGGTCTCTATGAGAATTTTAAGGATAGAAATATAAGAGATGGATTGGCTAAACAAGGTGTCTGGTTGGCTTTTATGTTATCTTTATTTTTGTTTTTATTTAAATTAAACGGTATTGGTCTTGTATTTTTAGCTTTGGCTATAATAATGCAGTTATTTTTTAATTATCTTGATGGGGGAGTAGTCTCTTCTTTTCTGTCAATATTCGGGTTTAGTGGCTTTCTTGGTGATTTGTTTTCTTATGCTAGGCTTATGGCCCTAGGTATAGGTACTTCTGGTATAGCTCTGGCTGTCAATTTTATGGTCTTTATGGTAATAGACCTCATTCCTGTTGTTGGACTACCTATTGGAATAGTTATATTTATCTTTGGACATATTTTTAATATGGCTATGAATGGTTTGGGTGCCTTTGTTCATTCAACGAGACTTCATTTTTTAGAATTTTTTACAAAATTTTATGAAGGAGGTGGTAAAACATACAAGCCATTTTTGGCTGAAAGGGAATATACTTTAGTTAAATAGAAAGGAGGTTATAAAAATGGTTGTTACACTAGGAACTGTTTTTGCTGTAAGTGGAGCAGCTATTGCTTTAGGTGTTGCTGGTCTAAGTACAGCCTTTGGTGTAAAGGCTGCTGGTGTAACAGGAGCAGGAGCGGTAGCAGAGAAGAAGGAACACTTCAAGAATGCATTAATCCTTCAAGCATTACCACAGACACAGACAGTATATGCTTTTATTACAGCGTTACTAATACTAATGGGTGCAGGGCTCTTGGGTGGTGGTGCTAAAGAACTATCAATGGCTCAGGGATTAACGATGTTTGGAGCTGGGGCACTAGTTGGGATAACAGGAATATCGGCTATAATGCAGGGCCTTGTTTCTGCTTCAGGTATAGTGAGTTGCACAAAGAATCCAGATGCGTTTGCACCAAGTTTGGTTTTTAGTGGCCAATGTGAAACACCGGCTATCTTTGGTTTTATAGCATCTCTAATACTACTAGTTGTTGGGTTGGGAGTGCTAGGATAAAAGAGTACTTTTTATTTCCATTTTTCAAGGAAAGCAAAATGGAGATTTTTGGTAATGCTGAATATATAAAGAAAGTTATTGAAGAGAGATACAATCTGAAGATTAAAGAGTTGGAAAAGGAGAGGGATAAGAGTTTAGAAGAGTTAAGAATAAAATTTGAAAATGAAATTAAATTACTTAGAATTCAGATGAAAAATAAAAAGGAGACCGAGGTAAAGAAGGTCTATTCTATGATATTTAATGAAGAGAAGTTAAAGGCAAAAAAAGAGTTTGAAGAGAAGAGGAATTCGTTAATAGAGTCTGTATTCAAAGAAGCAAAGAAGAGAGCAAAAGATTTTGTTCATAGTAAAGCATATATAGAGTATATTAAGAAAAATATGCCAAAAGAGAAAGTAGAGATTATTGGAGATAGCGATTATTATAGGAAATTCTTTCCAAAATTGAAGATTGATAAGAGTCTTATTGGAATTATTTTTAAAAGTAAAAATATTGTATATGATTTTACTTTGGATAATATAATCAATTCAAAAAAAGATATACTAAGACACGAACTAAGTAAGATCTTATTTGGTTAAAATGGTGAATGATACTATGTTAAATATTACAGAATCAATAGGAGTTGTTAAACCCCAGTCTTTAGTTTCCGCTTTAGATCCATTTTTATTGACCTTTTTGTTTATTATTGTTTTAGTTGTAGTTGTCTTAGTTTTTGTTTTTAGGAAGGTGGCACCTATAAGCCATTTTCTTTATGCTGATGCAAGAGTTCATGCAAGGACAAAATTTATGGTTTCTGACTCTTTATTGCAGGAACTAACAGAAGCAAAATCATTAAATGAATTTAGGTCTTTGTTAAGAGAAACCTCTTATGCAGAGAAACTTGAAAGTGCCGATGAGAATCTGAAGTCTTTTCATCTTGCGTTAGAGCAATCACTTGTAGAATCTTTGTTAGAATTGTTGGAATTAAGTCCGAAGAAAGCAAAACCACTATTAGGAGCTTACCTTATGTTTTTTGAATCAAAAATATTGAAGCTATTTTATAGAGCAAGATTTGTTGGAGCCGGTGTAGATAGCGATATTGTTTTCCCTATCGGTAATATAAATAATATTTTGTTGAAACATTTGCTTGAGACAAAGACTATAAAAGACATAGCAATAGTTATGGACGGAACGATTTATTCTCAAGTGTTTAAAAAGGAATACAAAAGTTTAGAAGAATTTGAGGTTACACTTGAACAATTTGTTTTTAATAATTTTGTAGAAACAATTAGGAAAACTAGGATGTATGACGGAATTTTTATAATTGATATAATGAATAAAAAAATAGATATAGCCAATATACTTGCTTTGTTAAGATTTAGGATTAGGAATATAGAAAAAGAAAGACAAAAAAGCCTATTGGTTTATAATAATTCAGAGCTTTGCTTGAAGTTTAACGAGTTAATAGGTTCAAAGGATATCAAGGAATTTGTAAATAGGTTGAAAGGTCTTCCTTATTATGATTCTATGGTTAGGGCTTATGAAAAATATGAAAAAGATAAGAATCTTGTTAACTTTGAGACAGAGCTTTTTAGATATTTCAAGAGTTTTATTATAGAGAATGAGTTAGGCCACACTCTTGGACCATATCCTTTGTTTTCCTATTTAATTAAGAAAGAGTTAGAGCTTAGAAATCTTTTTGTTATCAGTAGGGGAATAGATGCTAAGTTTGATGCTGAAAAAATTAGGGAGTTGATAGTATGATTATCCTTGGAAATCCAGAATTTGCAGTTGGGATGAGATTGGCTGGAGTAAAGAATAGTTATGTGATTAGAAATAGAGAAGAGGCTTTGGAAATACTTAAAAGAATAGATAAGAATGACTTTATTATAGCGAATCTTAGTGTTATAGAACTTGTTCCTGAGCTTATGGAGTTCAGAAATGTGGTGTCAGTGCCAGATAATGTTAGAGAGTTTTTTAAAACTGATGATTTAACTGATATAATCAAGTCAGCTGTTGGTATTGAGCTTAATGTGTGATAAGAATGGGAAAAATAATTAGGATTGCTGGACCTGTGGTAGTAGCAGATAATATGAAGGGTTCTAGGATGTATGATGTTGTTAGAGTGGGTGAAGAGAATCTTATAGGGGAGATTATACAACTGAATGAAGATAGAGCAACAATACAAGTATATGAAGATACAACTGGGCTAAGGCCTGGTGAGAAAGTTATATCAACAGGGGCCCCTTTAAGTATAGAATTGGGTCCAGGTTTGTTGAGTAGCATTTATGATGGGATTGCAAGGCCTTTGCCTAAATTAGCAGAGATCTCAGGAGACTTCATTAGCAGAGGACTTGAGGCTTCTTCCTTAGATAGAAAAAAAAGATACGATTTTATAGCAAATGTAAAACTAGGACAAAAAGTTACGGGTGGGCAGATATTGGGTGAGGTAAAAGAAACAGAACTCGTTGAGCATTATATTTTGCTTCCACCTAATATCTCTGGCAAGATTATTGAAGTCAATGATGGTAAGAAGGGAGTTGAAGATGTTATAGTTTCCATAGAAACAAAAAATGGAAAAAAAGAGATTTCTATGTATCAGAAGTGGCCTGTTAGATTGGCTAGGCCATTTAAGGAGAAACTTGAGCCAAATATTCCTTTGATTACAGGACAGAGAGTTTTTGATACTTTTTTTCCAATAGCCAAAGGTGGAACGGCAGCGATTCCAGGACCATTCGGAGCTGGAAAGACTGTTACTCAGCAGACACTTGCAAAATGGGTTGATGCTCGTGTTATTGTTTATATCGGTTGTGGGGAGAGAGGTAATGAGATGACAGAGGTTTTGGACGAGTTTCCAAGGCTTGTTGATCCCAAATCTAATAGGCCCTTAATAGAGCGTACTGTCTTGATAGCAAATACATCAAATATGCCAGTGGCTGCGAGGGAGGCTTCAATATATACTGGAGTGACCATAGCTGAATATTTTAGAGATATGGGTTATGATGTCGCATTGATGGCGGATTCAACTTCAAGGTGGGCAGAAGCAATGAGGGAAATTTCATCAAGATTAGAAGAAATGCCTGGAGAAGAGGGCTATCCTGCATATCTTGCTTCAAGGTTAGCTCAGTTTTATGAGAGAGCTGGAAGGGTTACTACTCTTAGCGGAAAGGATGGTTCTGTTTCTATTATTGGAGCTGTGTCTCCTCCTGGTGGGGATTTTTCAGAGCCGGTCACACAGAATACACTTAGGATAACAAAGGTATTTTGGGCTTTAGATGCGCCATTGGCATATAGGAGGCATTTTCCAGCAATAAATTGGCTGACCTCTTATTCATTGTATGTTAATAGGCTTTCAGATTATTTTGATGGTGTTGTAAAAGGATTTTCTAGGTTGAGGACTAGGGCCATGGGTATTTTACAAAAGGAAGCAGAACTAAAGGAAATTGTACAACTTGTTGGTCCTGATGCTTTGCCTGAAGAAGATAAGCTAACTTTGGATACAGCAAAATCATTAAGGGAGGATTATCTTCAACAAAATGCATACCATGAAGTTGATACTTATTGTGATATAAAGAAACAGTTTTTTATGCTGAAGACAATTTTGAGTTTTCATGATTTTGCCTTAAGTGCTGTTAAAATGGGAGTAAAAGCATCAAAGATAATCTCTTTAGGGGTGAAGGAGAGGGTAGCTAGGATGAAATATCTTAAAGAAGTCAAAAAAGAGTCTGAAGAAATTTTAAATGAAGCAAATATGCTTATTAACAAGCTTAAAGATAGCTTGTCTATTCTACAAGGAGGAGAGAGTTAGAATGTTAAAGGAATATACTTCAGTATCTGAAGTTACAGGTCCTTTGATGATAGTTGAGAATGTTGAAGGGGTAGCATATGGAGAACTAGTTGAAGTTAGCACAGCTACAGGAGAGAAGAGGGTAGGTCAGGTCTTAGAAGTTAGGGAAGATAAGGTCATTGTACAATTGTTCCAAGGGACTGCAGGGATTGACACTAAATCTACCCGGGTTAGATTTATTGGAGAAACGATGAAAATAGGTGTTAGTGAGGAAATGTTGGGTAGAATATTTGACGGATTGGGAAGACCAATTGATGGATTGCCTGAGGTAATAGCTGAAAAAAGGCTTGATGTGAATGGCAGTGCAATTAATCCATATAGAAGAATGCATCCTGCTGAATTTATTCAGACAGGGATATCTACAATAGACATGAATAATACACTTGTTAGGGGCCAAAAGTTACCGATATTTTCAGGTTCTGGATTGCCCCACAATCAGCTTGCAGCACAGATAGCAAGGCAGGCAGTTGTTAGGGGTAAAAAAGAAAAATTTGCGGTTGTATTTGCAGCAATGGGGATTACGAATGAAGAGGCATTGTTTTTCAGAAAAGAGTTTGAGCATACTGGTAGTCTAGGCAATGTGGTTATGATATTAAACCTTGCTAATGATCCTGCTATTGAGAGGATTATAACTCCAAGAATAGCATTGACTATCTCAGAGTATTTAGCTTATGAAAAAGACATGCATGTTTTGACTATACTTACAGATATGACAAATTACTGTGAAGCCCTGAGAGAAATATCAGCAGCTCGTTCTGAGGTTCCAGGAAGAAGAGGGTATCCTGGTTATATGTATACTGATTTGGCAACAATATACGAGAGGGCAGGACGAATAAAAGGAAGAAAAGGCAGTCTTACCCAGATGCCAATTCTCACAATGCCTGATGATGATATAACTCATCCTATTGCTGATTTGACTGGTTATATCACAGAAGGCCAGTTTGTGTTGAGTAGGGATATACACAGAAAAGGGATTTACCCTCCTGTTGATATTCTGCCGTCTTTGTCAAGATTAATGAAAAATGGGATAGGTCCAGGAAAGACAAGAGAAGACCATGCTAATGTTTCAGACCAATTGTATGCAGCATATGCTCATGGTAGGGAATTAAGAGACCTTGTTGCAGTTATAGGTAAGGAATCCTTATCAGAGATTGATATTAAATATTTGGAGTTTGCAGATAAGTTTGAGAGATTTTTTGTTAACCAAGGATATGAGGAAAACAGAACCATTGAAGAAACATTAAAATTAGCTTGGGGTTTATTATCTATGTTGCCGAAATCAGAGCTAAAGAGGATAAAGAAAGAGTTTATTGATAAATATTATGGAAAATAAATTTTTGTTTTGAATAAAATGCCAAGTATTAAGCCAACTCGGATGGAGCTTCTCTTAGTTAGAAAAAAATTAAAGCTAGCTGAAAAGGGTTATAAGCTTTTAAAGCAAAAGAGAGATGTTTTGATTCTTGAGTTTTTTCAGGTTTTAAAGGATATCAAAAAATTAAGAGAATTGATTACTGAGAAGTTTGTTAGGGCTCAGGGTTCTTTGTATAATGCGGAGGCGATAGAAGGTGAGCTGAATATAGAAAGAATCGCTCTTGGCTTATCTTCCGGGACATCTATTAAGATGTCTTCTAGGAGCATAATGGGGGTTGAGATACCTGTTGTAGAAGAGATCAAAACAGAATATCAATGGTCAGGTTATTTTGGACAGACATTGGAGTTGGACTATGCAGTTAAGCAATATAGGGAGCTTTTTCCTGATTTAATAAAGTTAGCTGAAAAACAATTGATATTGAAACGCTTAGCAGAAGAAATAAAAAAAACAAAGAGGAGGGTTAATTCTTTAGAGTATATTACTATCCCAAAATTAGGAGAAGTTAAAAATATCATAACATTTAAGCTTGAGGAGTTAGAAAGAGAGAATTTTATAAGGTTAAAAAAAATAAAGAAAACAAAAACATGAACAGGAAGCAAAAACAAGAAGCCGAACTTAGGGCTAGGTTTTTTCTCATTCTTACCTTTGCAAGAATAGTAGCAGAGCTGACTATAATAATTGGATTTCTTGTTATTCTTTATCTTATACTCTTTTGGAAGTAGTTTTTTATTACTTGTGTTATTGGGAGTGGTGTTCTAACGAAAGATTTATATTATCCTGTAAAATTTTGCCAACTATGAGGGTTGGGGTTTTAGCGTTGCAAGGTTCTTTTAAAGATCATCTTAAGATGTTAGACAGATTAGATGTAGATGCAACACTTGTTAGATTGCCTAGGGATTTAGATAAGGTCAACGGATTAATTATTCCTGGTGGAGAGTCCACTACAATAGGCAGACTTATCGTACGTTATGGTCTTGACAAGGTGATTAAGTTTAGATGTAACAGAGGAATGCCAATCTATGGTACTTGTGCAGGTGCTATATTGCTTGCAAGGGAGATTGTTAATAGTAGGCAACCGAGACTTGCTCTAATGGACATTTCTGTTAAAAGAAATGATTATGGTCGGCAAATTGATAGTTTTGAAGTAGATTTGGATATATCTGATGGAAAGCCGTTTAGGGGTATATTTATAAGAGCACCCACTATTATATCAGTAGGTAAGCGATGTAAGGTACTATCAAGATTCCAGGATAAACCTGTCCTTGTTGAGCAAGAGAATTTATTGGCCTCTACATTTCATCCAGAACTAGTAGGAGATACAAGAATACATAAATATTTTATTGAGATGGTAAAAAAGAATAATAAGATAGTTGTTTGATTTTTTAGTTTTTTTGTACTAACTCTATTGTTTTTATCAATTTACAGGTGTTACATATGCTTCCAGAGGATGGTTCTCCACAGTTCTTACATATGTTTGCTTTACCCCTGCTTTCTTTTTTTAGGATAGGTAATATTTTTAGAAATGAATTTACAATTCCACTCTTTGTGCCTACATGGTGTTTTTCAAATTCGTTTATCATATCTGCTATTTCTTTTCTGTATGATTCATCCCTACAAGGACATTTTTCATATTGAACAGGGAAGTTGTATATTTTTGAGAACAAAGTGGTTTCTTTTTCTGTACAGAAGTATAATGGTTTAATTCTCGGAATAAAGCCTTTTTGTTTTAAGATTCCTGTTTTTGGACCAAGTCTGGCTAATACTTCTATGTTATTTTTAAAGATGTTCATGATTATACTCTGGGCTTCATCATCAAGATTATGGCCAGTTGCAAGTTTTGTTGCTTTTAGTTCTTTTGCTTTTTTGTTTAATATGTATCTCCTAAGGATGCCACATATTGTACAAGATTTTATATTTTTAGAATTCTTTCTTATAACGCTTTTTAAATAGCACAAGGAATAGCCAAATTCTTCCTTAAATGATGTAAGGTGTAGAGTTATCTTGTATTCATTACAAAATTTTATTATATTTTTTTTATTTTTTTTGCTATATTCCCCTATTGATGGATCTACATGGATCGCCTCTACTTCTATCCTTGGATTGCTTTTTGTTATTTTTTTTATTAAATACAAAGCTGTTGTTGAGTCTTTACCTCCAGAGCAAGCAACAAGAATCTTTTCACTTTTGCCAATTAATTTATTTGCTCTTATTGTTTTTCTTACTTTTCTTTCAAAGTATTTTAAAAAATGCTCTTTACAGAGTTTTTCTCCTGCTTGTAATGTAATTACTGGATGTTTTTCACAGCATTTCATTTCTTATTAAAGAATAAAGGTTAATTTTTAAGCATTTCCATAACAAAAGTATTAAATATGTAATCTTTTTTTTAGTTTGTATGTTTAAATCATTTTCGTTTGCTTTGGTTAGCGTTATTATTGTAAGTTTAATCTCATTGGTGGGTATATTTACAATATCTATAAGTGAGAGGAGATTAAGGAGGCTTTTGTTATTTTTAGTTAGTTTTGCAGCTGGAAGTCTATTTGGTGGTGCTTTTATCCATCTTCTCCCAGAGGTGTTTAATGAGTATGGATTTGGTTTAGATGTTTCTCTTTATTTCTTGCTTGGTATTATTTTATTCTTTATTCTTGAGAAATTCATCCATTGGAGACATTGTCATATACCAACAACAAAAAGACATCCACATCACTTGGCTGTAATGAATATAGTCGGTGATGCATTGCATAATTTTATGGATGGTGTTGTGATAGCTGCTTCTTATTTGTCTTCTGTGAAATTAGGTATTACTACTACGACAGCTGTTATCTTACATGAAATTCCACAGGAGATAGGTGATTTTAGTGTGCTTTTGTATGCTGGATTAAGTAGGGTAAAGGCTTTGTTTTTTAATTTTCTTTCAGCTCTGTCTGCTGTTATAGGAACTATTTTAGTTTTAGTATTAGGCCAAAAAGTTGGGGATTTTTCTCTTTTTCTTTTGCCCATTACAGCAGGAGGATTTGTCTATATTGCTGGTTCTGATTTGATTCCTGAGTTACATAAAGCATGTGAGCCTGTAAGAGAAAGTATATTTCAGCTTATTTATTTTATCCTAGGTATATTAGTTATGGTTTCTCTTGTTTTTATAGAATAAACAAAAAAATCTACGGCTTGGGGCATTTGCAGTCCTTGCAATATTTTATTTTTTTTTCTATTTGTTTTGCTATTTCTTTGTTAAAGCCAATAATTGCCTTGTTTCCTATAAATGTTACTGGAGTGTGCTTTATTTTTATTCCATATTTATTTGCTATTTTGTACATCAGATCAATGTTTTCTGATGTGTTTATGGTAAAGGTTTTAGCTATCAGGTCATGGTATTTGGATTGCATATCTAGTAAGAATTCTAGTTCTTTTAAAGATGCAGAGTCTTTGTTGTTATAGAACATATACAAACATAAGCACCCATCATCAGCCTTTCCATTGCAATCCTCATCTTGCTTGTTCCCGCAAATCTCCTCTCTCGGTTTTCCTTTCTTGCATTTACTCCAGCTCCCGTTTATACACTCTCTTGTTCCAAATTTACAAAGCCCAATGCCATAAGTGGTGCAGTTTTTTATTAGCCCCTCATCTATTAGTCCGTCTTTATCATCATCTATTCCATTACATATCTCTTTTGTTATGTTGTTATTTTTTGGGGGGTTTACTTTTATTGTTATAATCCCATTTTTACAGCCAGATATAACCAGAATTGCCATTAGGATAATTACTATTGATTGTTTTTTGTCCATTATTGTTTTATTCTGATTTCGAACTATATAAAATTTTTGAAACACAATATTTATAAATAAAAATAGCCTTACTTAGTAAATGAAAACAAAAAATTTATTAAATTATATTTCTAAGGGATTATCAAGGGTGCTTATATATGACTAGGTATATTGTGATTGTTGGTGGTGTAATTTCAGGTATTGGTAAAGGTGTAACTACCGCATCAATAGGTAAGATATTGCAGGAATATGGATTTAAGGTTACAGCAGTAAAAATAGACCCCTATATTAATTATGATGCAGGAACACTTAGACCAACAGAGCATGGCGAGGTTTGGGTTACGGATGATGGGGGGGAGATTGATCAAGACTTGGGTAATTATGAAAGATTTTTTGGTATTGACATACCCAAAAAGAATAATATAACAACCGGGCAGATCTACAAGACCATAATAGATAGGGAAAGAGCAGGAAAATATTTGGGGCAAACTGTTCAATTTATTCCACATTTATTAGATGAAATAAAAAGAAGAATAAGAAACGCATCAGCTGGATTTGATTTTTGTTTGGTGGAAATAGGAGGAACTGTTGGTGATTTTGAGAATATCCCTTATCTTTTTGCTATGAAGAGTATGGAAAGAGAGATAGGAAAAGAAAATGTTGTTTATATATTAATAACTTATTTGCCGATTCCTTCTCATATTGAAGAAATGAAAACAAAACCAACTCAACAGGCTATTAGGCTGTTAAGTGAAAATGGGATTTTACCTGATTTTATTATCTGTAGGGGTAAGCGGCCTTTGGATAATATAAGGAAAAAGAAAATTGAGGTTTCTGCAAATATTCCGTCTTCCCATATAATCTCAGAGCCAGATATAGACACGATTTATAGAATTCCTCTTGACCTAGAAAAAGAAAAGTTCGGATTAAAACTTTTAAATATATTCAAGGTTAAGGCAAAAAAGAAACCAAACTGGAGGAAATGGAAATTTCTTGTGGATAAACTTACCAATCTAGGAGATTCTATAAGAATTGCAATAGTTGGAAAATATGTTGATATCGGTGATTATAATCTTGCTGATTCTTATATCTCTATAAACCAAGCATTACAACATGCTTCAGCTAATCTTAATATGGGTATCAATATACATTGGTTAGATTCGAAAAGATTTGAGAATAGTAGCTCTAATCTTAAACAGCTGGACGAGTATGATGGTATAATTATCCCAGGTGGTTTTGGCTCTTCTGGTGTTAAAGGAAAGATAGAGGCTATAAGATATGCGAGAGAAAAAAATATTCCTTTCCTTGGTTTGTGCTATGGGATGCAATTAGCCGTGGTAGAGTTTGCTAGAAATGTATGCAAGATGAAAGATGCAAATACAACAGAGGTTGATCCAACTACACCGTACCCGGTTATAGATATACTGCCTACCCAAAAGAAGTTTCTTAAAGAAGGTAAATATGGGGGAACAATGCGTTTAGGAGCATATTTAGCTATACTAAAAGAAAAATCTCAGGTCTATAATCTATACAAAACAAAAGGAAGGCTAGAAGAGGATAGGAAGAGGATTTCAAGATTGAAGAAAGAAGGTTCCTTTAGACTTGGTATTTTGGAAAAGAATAAACCAATGGTCCTTGAGAGGCATAGACACAGATATGAAGTGAATCCAAAATACATAAAAGTTCTTGTGGATAAGGGTTTAGTATTTTCTGGATATCACATTAGAGAGGATGGTACGCGGTTGATGGAATTTATTGAATTGCCAACAAATATGTTTCATATAGGAACACAAGCCCATCCTGAGTTTAAGAGCAAACTAGAGAATCCTGCACCTCTGTTTTATGGTTTTGTAAAGGCAGCAATTAGGAGGCATAGAACTTAGTCTTAGAAAATTGACTTTAAATAGGAGCGTGTCTAAAAAATAGTTGCAGAAATATAGAGAATAAAGCTAAACTGATAAAAACATAGGTTTTTGTGCTTATGTTGCATTCTCGTCATAACATAGAAATTCCATCAAATTTTACAAATCCCTGTTATCGTCTAATAAATTTTTAGACACGCTCCTTTAAATAGTAAATTTTATTAATAAACCTGAGTTCTTGGTTATGAGAATATGGTAGAGGATAATTCAGGGGTATCTTTTGGTGAAGATAAAAACAAAGCTAAAAAAGAAATAAAACATTATAGAACTATACTAAATAGGGTTCTAAGATTTTATGATGTTAACTATAGAAGATTATTGTTTATCCCCTTTATCATGCTCTTTTTGGCATTTATAGTCATAGCTATTCAGATAGGAAAGAGCGGCTCCTTTATAAATAAAGATGTTTCTTTGAAAGGTGGCGTTACAATTGTGGTTAGTCATGAGGGTAAGGCTGATTTGTTAGGACTAGAAAAAAAACTTTCATCAAGATTTGTTGGGCATGATATTTCCGTTAGGGCTATAAAAAAGGCAGGAAAACAAACCGGAATAATAGTTGTAGCCGATATTGATGGGACTAGTAAGAAAGAGTTAGACTCTTTTATTTCTTCATTAGAATCATTTTTGGGATTTAAACTTGATGAGAATCAATATAGTATAGAGATTATGGGTTCTTCCTTGGGAGCAAGTTTCTTTAAGGAAACAATAATTGCTTTGTTATTGGCATTTCTTTTGATGAGTGTTGTTGTTTTTATTTATTTCAGAACATTTGTACCAAGCATAGCAGTTATACTCTCGGCGTTTTCAGATATTGTAGTCACATTGGCAATTGTTGATTTACTCGGTATGAAACTAAGCACTGGTGGTATAGCAGCGTTTTTGATGTTGATAGGTTACTCTGTGGATACAGATATGTTACTTACAACAAGGCTGATAAAGAGAAAGGAAGGTACGGTTCTGGATAGGACCATTGGGGCATTTAAAACAGGTATGGTGATGACCATCACAACAATTGCAGCAATTATCGTTGCCTTGTTGTTTACAAAGTCTGATATAGTGACTCAAATTATGACTATAGTTCTTATAGGCTTGTGCGTTGATATAGTGAATACATGGATACAGAATGTTGGTATATTGAGAATCTATTTGGAAAGAAAGAATAAGATGGTAGAATGAAGAGAAAGATTAAGAAGATATTCGGGAACATTAGGGTGATAATCTTACTAATCTGTTTGCTTTTAGCTATTGTGGCGATTTATCCAAATCCTGGTAGAGAAGGGGTTGCAATAAGGAATGTTATCCCAAATTCTTCAGCTAATTTGGCAGGAATACAAAATCCAAAACCTAGAACTAGCCCTATGAAAAGAGAGTTGATTTTGGCTATAAATAATAAGGTAATCAGGAATATGGAGGATTATGTTCAAGCAATAAGTTCAATCAAGGCGAATAGGACATTAGTAATAAAGACCAATAAGGATGTGTATAGATTAATCCCGAAAGAGAGAGTAAAAATAATAGAGCTAAACAAGACAGAAGTTAGGAAAGTAGCAGAGACAAAAGAAGTTAATGTTACTATTAATGGGACATTGGTTGTAGTTAATAAGACAATCATAAGAACAGAAGAAGTACCAAAAAAGAAGAAGATTTCTTTGGGTGTGGAGGATATTGGTTTAAGAGTGTATCCTGCTCCAAAGACTAATATAAGGAAGGGGTTAGATTTGCAGGGAGGAACAAGGGTTTTATTGCAACCTGAGGAGAAGTTAACAAAAGAAGATATAGAAAACCTTATTGCTGTAATGAAGGAAAGATTGAATGTGTATGGGTTGACGGATGTCATAATAAGGGAGGCTGGGGACCTTTCTGGTAATCAATATGTTCTTATAGAAATAGCTGGGGCAAATGAAGAGGAAATAAGGAATTTATTAGCAAAACAAGGAAAGTTTGAAGCGAAGATAGGAAATGAAACTGTTTTTAGAGGTGGAAGGGATATAACCTATGTTTGTAGATCAGCAGATTGCTCTGGTATTGATCCATTTAGTGGTTGTAGTTATAATGGCAATCAATGGTTTTGTAGATTTAGGTTTGTTATATCTTTGTCACCAGAGGCAGCAAAAAGACAAGCAGAATTGACAAAAGATTTAGAGGTAGTGACAGAAGGTAAAGAACAATATTTAAGTAAAAAGCTTTTGTTGTTTTTGGATGATAAGAAGGTTGATGAGTTAAGAATAGGGGCAGAGTTAAAGGGTAAGGCGGAAACAAGCATTCAGATATCTGGCCCTGGTTTAGGTGTAACAAAACAAGAAGCTGCTATTAATGCCCTTCAGAATATGAAAAGATTGCAGACAATATTAATTACTGGTTCTTTGCCGATAAAACTTAAGATAGTAAAGACAGACTCTATTTCACCTATACTCGGGGAAGAGTTTGTTAGGAACTCTCTCTTTATTGGGATTTTGGCGATTTTAACTGTTTCTTTTATTATCTTTCTAAGATATAAGAGGCTTAAAGTTTCAATACCATTAGTTCTTGTTTTAGTTTCGGAAGTTATAATCTTGCTTGGTTTTGCTGCATTGATAGGGTGGAATCTTGATTTAGCATCTATTGCTGGGATAATAATCTCTGTGGGGACAGGTGTTGACCATAATATTATTATAACAGATGAAACCTTAAGGGGCGAAACAAGAAAAATATTTAATTGGAAACAGCGAATAAAAGGGGCTTTTTTTATAATTATAGGAGCATATCTTACAACAACATTCGCTATGATACCACTAATATTTGCTGGTGCTGGTTTATTGAAAGGATTTGCCATTACTACTATAGCCGGAATCTCAATTGGAGTGCTTATTGGTAGGCCCGCATATGCTAGCATCATTGAAATATTGTTAAAGGATTAAGATGGTCACGAGGAAAGGGGCTATTGCTTTAATGTTTTTATGTACCTTATTTACTTCAATAGCACAGGTCTTATATAAATTAGGAGTAAGAGAATTGGATTTTAATTTATTGTCAATCTTGGGTAACGGTTATCTGATATTAGGAATTTTTCTTTACATAGTTGGGGCTTTTATTATGATAATAGCGCTTAAAGGTGGCGAGCTTTCTTCTCTTTACCCGATTATTGCTACAAGCTATATATGGGTCAGTCTTTTTTCATTTTATTTTTTCGGTGATAGTATTAATCTATTAAGGTGGATGGGGATATTTGTAATAATCATTGGAGTTTTTTTTGTTAGCATTGGGTCTAAAGAGAGGGGGATTCTTGAATATACCGATGTGATATAAAAAATGAAAACAGCTCTATGGTCTATCGGATTAACGCTTTTGGCATCTCTTTTGGGCTCTTTTGGACCTGTGATGTTAAAGAAGTCCTCTAAGGATTTTTCATTTAGAACTAATATTTTTGATTTTATACGGAATTATTATCTAATCGCTGGTTTTGCTTTTTATGCTGTAGGCACTTTGTTGTTTATTCCTGCACTTAAGGGCGGCGAACTTTCTGTTCTCTATCCAATGGTTAGTACCGTTTATGTGTGGGTTGGTTTATGGTCTGTTCTATTTTTGAAGGAGAAGATGAATAGGTTTAAGTGGATTGGGATTTTTGTTATTATTTTGGGTGTTTTTTTTATTGGCTTAAGTACTTCCTTTAGTGGTTAGTGTGGCCACGTACTGTTCAAGTAAAGGATGTTCAATAGCGAGCGTTCAGAATAAGCTATTTGGACTTGATATATGCCGGCTGTTAGCAGACCTGAGTGATAGCGAAGGTCGAGGATTGCCGAAGGCAACAAAGCCCTCTTAATCGCTGTTATATGACCGAACCCGAAGGGTGAGGCAAGGAAACCGAAGGTTTCCGAAGAAGTCCGCCGTAGTCCGCCTATGATGGAGTTTGGTAATAAAAGAGTAACATAATGATTACCTCAATTTAAATTCAAAGTGTTTTTTAGGTTCTCCTGTAAATTTTATCTCTAATTTTTCTCTTAAAAAGATTAATATTGTTTTCAATGTTTTTCCGTCATTACTTATATATGCATTATAACCTTTTTCATATTTCTCTCTATATTTTTCTTTGAATTCTCTTATTATTTCTGGAGCATATTTTGACCATACAAGGGTGTGTCGTCCTGTTGAGCCACCTGTATAAAATTTACCAATTCTAGAAAGTTTTTCTTTAAAGTATCTTATACATTCTTTTCTTAATGTTTCATAGTACTTTCTTTTAGCACTGCTTTCTCTTGGAGAGTGCTCAACAAATTCAATTTCAATTATACCCTTCTTCCTAATATTAACCTTTGGTTTTAACATATAACTTAAATAGATATATACTTATTTATAAAAGTTGTTAACGGCGAGTGGAGGCGAATTGCGTATAATATATGCGAATCGCTGTTATATTCCCCAAGCGAAGCGCAGGATCGAGTAGCGCAGGCGTAAGCCGAGCAACGCAGAAGTCACGAGGGCGCGCGACAATTTGATTAAATTTAAATAAATCCTATTCTTATTGTTGATTATGGGTAATGAAAACTTTTGGGATTTTGAAGCTAAAATATTCAACGAAGTAGCAGAATTAACTCAAAAAGAATGTAAAGAAGATTACAAAAAAATTGCATGTGTATTGAATAATTGGGTTGGTCTTCTAAATATTGTTAAAAAGTATTCTCAAGATGAAGTTATAAATTCTGTTTCAGCAGTGTTTCTTCTAAATTCAGGTAAGCAGATGAGATGGATTGCTCATGAAATTCTCTCTGGAACTTATTTTGAAGCAATTAGAGATTTAAGATGGGTATTTGAGACAATAATTTGGTCATTCAATATTGATAACTGGTTAGATGAAGAAGCGAAACTCATATTTGGTGTGAATAAGGGGTCAGAAATGAGTTTAAAATATGAAACTCTTGCGCTAAAAGATATAGTTGAAGATATTCTAAGATACACTAGTTTTAAAGATAGGGAGAAAATAAAAAAAGAAAAGATAGAAGAACATATTAAATATCTCTCTCAAGAACAAAAAGAATTATATAGAAAATTTTACTCTAATGTTTTGAATAAATTATTGTTTTGTAAATTTTCTGGAAAAAATGGATTAATATGGAATCTTCCATTTGTTACCAATGAATTGAATGAATTATATGGAGAATTATCAAAATATACCCATTTTTCTCACAAAATATTACAGCCAATTTATGAAAAGGCTAATTGGGATTTAGTTTTTAATTTTTCGTTAGATAAAGAATTAGTAACTATCTGTACAAATTTCTTAATTAAAGTTATGGATGTTTTTTATTCATCCTTATATCTAAAATTTATAGAAATAAGAGATGAAATTAAGCAGAATATAGAATATTGCAAATCCCATGGAGTTTTATTTCCAATTACAGAGGGAGCAATAAAAACTCCAATAGATTTTAGGGTTTCATTTAGAGAAGCACAAGAGTTAGTCAATTTCAAAATATTATCTGGAAATTATATAGCAAGAGATAGGGGTTGGGGAAAAAGTTTGTATCATAGAGAGATAGAAGTTGAAAGTGAAACTCATAGAAAATTAAAAGAGCTGAGTGTTAGACATTTTCAGAAATTAGGGTATAGGACCAATCAAATACCTGTCGGGATCAAAGAAGAACATACAATATCTGATTATTTTATGGTTAAAAATGGGATTTTCTATTTTGTTGAATGTCTGACTAACGAGGCAATTAGGAGTGATCCAAAAATAATTGAAAGAAAACTGAAATTAAGCGAGTATGCTCCAATGTGGTTTGTATTAGATAAGACAGCGAATCTTAAAATTTTTCCTGAAGATGAGAACGTTCATTTTTTACTGATTGATATAAAGAGAAACAAATGTATTATCCCAAAAAAGAAAAAGGAAAGAAGTTTAGTATGGCAACTAGGAGAATCTGATGATCCTTCGGCAATACCAAAATTGATAGAATTTACAAAAAGCAACAATGCTAATGAAAGAAGATTAGCAGCTTCTGGTTTGGGAAAATTAGCAAAATATAGACCGCAAATTTACAAAGCATGTCCATATTTGATAAAATTACTAAAAGATGAAAAACCTCAAGTTAGGCAATATACTGTAAAAGCTTTAGGTAAAATCAAGTATGTTAAAGCTCTACCTCATTTAAGGGAATTGCTGAATGATGAGAAATACTATGTTAGAGAAGCTGATAAAATTGCTATTAGAAATTGCGAATTAGAATATGAGAGATATAAAAGAGCGCGCCCTCGTGATTGAATATAACAACCATCAAACGAAATAATATTACGTTTAACATACTGTTTTAGGACAAAATGTGAACTTTTAAATAATCTGATTCATACTTGTTTTGCATATGTCAAGTAAGTCTTCCGTTGGTTCGGAAATGTGGCCGAAAAGTTTATTAACATTTAAAAACAACTCTTTTTTTGGGGATTAAGATTCAGTCTTCAATAATCTTTCTAGGTACGGGACAGGGTTCGTTTGTAGTAGGTAAACAAATACGCTCTTCTGCTGGTTTTATATTGCAATCAGGCGAAAATCAATTTCATATTGATCCTGGCCCATCCGCTCTTGCAAAGGCGGCTGAGTATGGGGTAAATATTAGGGCAAATACAGCTATTTTTGTTTCCCATTCTCACATTAACCATTCCAATGATATAAATGCAGTAATAGATGCTATGACTTACTCTGGTTTTGATAAAAAGGGTGTATTGATAGCTAATAGTACTGTTGTTAATGGTAGTGAGGAATTAAGACCTGTTTTAAGTGGTTATTATAGGGACTTTCTAGAGCGATTTATTGTTATGCAACCAAACCAGCGTGTAGCCTTGAATGAAATAGAGATTCTAACATTGAAGACATTACATTCAGAACAAAATACCCTTGGATTTAAATTTTTTACACCCGAGTTTGTATTAACCTATTCTTCGGATACCAGTTATTCTCCTGAATTGGTTAAGCAATATAAGAACTCTAATATTTTGATATTGAATGTCCCATACCTGAAAAGAGGAAAATATAATCTTTGTGTTGAAGATGCAATAAAAATAATAAAAGAAGTTAATCCAAGGTTAGCGATAATCCAGCATTTTGGGGTAGAAATGACAAAGGCGGATCCTTTATATCAGATAAGGGAGATTCAAAAGGCTACTAAGGTGCAAACAGTTGCGGCCAAGGATGGGATGGTTATAAACCCTTTATCATACTCTGTTGATAGGGGTCAAAGAACATTATATTCTTTTCCAAAAAACCAGGTTAGAGGGAATAAAGAAGAAGAGATGAAGGATAGGAAACATGATGGTGGACCTGGAGAAAGTTTGTTAGATAGTGATAAGGTTCTAATGGATTTAATAGAAGAAGGAAAGACTAAACAAAATTAAGAAGCAAGATTATTCCATAACCAAGAAAACAACCTGCTGTTAAGAAGGGCATTGCAGGATAGAACTTGTCTTTCTTTGCTAAGATTAGTAATAGGAATAGGGCTATGCTAGCGAACACAGGTATTATTAAGGCTTTTAGGAAGCCTAACAATATTGTATTCTCTTTCATTAAATTTTTCATAACAACCCCAGCAAAAAGTAGGGGAAAACCCATATCTCCTCCACCCAATATAGCTGTTTTGATTTTTTCCTTCTTTGTTTTTTCTGCTTTTATCTCTTTTATGGCCGTTGGTTTTTCTGTTTTTTCATATGGGATTGAGATTCCAGCAAAGATGTTCTCTTTTGTTTGGAATTTAGCTAGTGTGACCATGTGTTTTATCTTCAGGACAGCTATGAAATCATATATTGATATTAGGATTAAGAGTACAAATGCAGCAAACAAATTAATTACTGGAACAAATATTGCAGCTAACCCGCCATAGATAAACAACTCTGTTAGGTTTTGTATTATCTTATTTTGTTTAAATATCTTGTACCACCCGAATATGATTGCTAATGGAAAAGCAATGTACTGATTCAGAAAAGCAGAGAATGCAACAGATAAACAGAGTGTGACAGCTAGAAAGAACCATACTTTCCAAAATATGCTTTTTTTGAAGCGAATAATTATTAACATTAGGATCGTTCCAATAATTATGGCAAGAAATATAAAAACAAACGAACTCTTTTGCTCTAATGGCGGTCTTTCAATATTGTATGGTAAAGAAATAAATTCTACTTTTCCTGTTTCTACTAGTAATTTGTGATTTATATATGAGTTAGTAATAGCCAAGCCAATAATCTGAGAAATAAAGAAAATGGATATTAATATTATGTTTATTTTTAAAGAGTGTTTCATAGAAAAGTAAAGTTACCTCTATTATTTAAAGTTAACTTTTATTAAGGAATTGTTTTGTACTTTACACTGACTAGAAACCATTCAATAGACAGAATCAATAGGGCTAATATAAACATTATCCATGAAAGATCTTTAGAGAGTTTTTTTTCTTTCATCATTGCAATTTCTTTAAATGTTTTTTTTAGCATTTCTTTGTTATCTGCGTTAAAGTATTTGCCACCTGTTTGATTTGCAATCATCTTTAGGCTTTCTTCATCCAATTGTGAGGAGAATCCTATTGTATTTGTACCCCCTCCTTCTCTCGTTCCAACACCTATTGTATAGACTATGCTTTCTTTTGATTTAACATAGTCAAGTGCATCTTCTACGGGGGTTCCTATATTGCTTTGCCCATCTGTTAGCAATATTATGATTTTTTTATTTTCTTCGTCAAAGATATTAACAGCTGTGATTAAAGCATCTCCTATGTTTGTCCCACCAATTTTTTTTACCTTTATTGATTTTATTGCATTTTTGATATCTTCTTTTTTTGTTGTAGGGTTTATATCAATAAAGATATCTCCGGCAAAAGAGATAATTCCAATTTTTGATTTTTCACTAACAGAGTCAACGAAGGATATGGCAGACTCTTTTGCAGATTCAAGCCTATTTGGTTTGAAATCATCGGCTAACATACTTGAGCTACTATCAATTGCTATTACATAGTCATAGTTAGGTGCTTTTCCATGGTACCAGATTACTGGATTGCTCATTGAGAGGATTAATAGACTGTATGCTGTAGTTCTTAGAGCCAAAAGAAAAATATTTTTGTTAAGTAATAAGCCCCTGTATGGTTTTGTTAACAAAAGGCCTTTAGAGACTCTTTCTATTGCTTCAAAGTTTGAAAATCTCAAAGCAAGGTTTCTCTTTCTTTTTAGAGTGATAAGGTGGAGTGTAATAAGAAATGGAACAACTAAGAAGAGCCATAACAATTTAGGTTCGTTAAATGCTATCTCCATTTTCTAATCCTCTCTTTAAAGAATAATAGGATAGGATTTACAAAATCCTCATTTGTGGTTAAGGAAATAAATCCAGAACCAGTTTTTTCAAAAAGACTTTTTAAGTACAGCTCGTTTCTTTTAACATGGTTTCTAAATGCTTTTTTTATCTTCTCAGGTTGTATTATTATTTGTTTTCTTGTGAATGGGTCTTCTAGTATGAGTTGTGTGTCTGTCTCTGGTAAAACCTTGTCTCTTGGGTCTCTAATCATTATTCCTACTACATCAAATTTTTTTGCTGCTATTCTTAGATATCTTTCCCAGTTTCCCTTTAGTCCAATAAAGTCAGATATTATTATTATAAGTGAGAAGGGTTTAAAGAACTCTAATGAGAACTTGAGTGTATTTGCAAGGTCATAACCACCACCATATGAATTAATATTGACAAGCGCTTTTGATAATAGGTAAAATTGTTTTTTTCCTGGTTCAGGATATACTTTTTCTTTGATTTTATCACTAAATGTAATAAAACCAAGATGATCACCTGCTTCTAGGATAGCATATCCCAGAGAAACAGCAACTTCTGCCGCATATTCATTTTTTAGTTTTTCAGTGGTTCCATATACCATTGAAGAACTTGTGTCAATCAGTAAGGCAACATTCAATTTACGCTCTTCTTCATAGCTTTTCATAAGGAGTTGGTTTGTTCTCATACTTGCTTTCCAGTCTATCCTACTAGCATCCTCTCCGGGAGTGTATTCTCTATACTCCGTGAACTCTAGCCCTCTTCCTTTGAAACCACTCCTATATCCTCCAATAAAGTGGGATTTCACCAATGCTTTTGTAATAATCTCTAATTTCCTGATAGCTGGCTTTAGTGATATCTTTAATTTAGCCATTTTATGGAATAGGCACCTTAGAAAGGATTTCGGTTATGATATCATCTGTTTTTATCCCTTCTGATTGTCCCTCATAATTTAGAAGAATTCTATGCCTTAGGACAGAATGAGCAACATTTTTTACATTTTGTGGCGTAACAAATGTTTTTCCCTTTATCAGAGCATTTGCTTTGGACGCAATAAATAATCCAATAGATGCTCTTGGTGATGCTCCGTATTCTATGTACTGCCCGTATTTTATTTTGTATTTTTCTGGATTTCTTGTTGCATCTATTATTCTTACAATATATTCTTCTATCTTCTCACTTAGGTAGACCTCCTTTGTCATTCTCTGCATCTCTATAATCCTATTCGGTGTGACAACTGGCTTTAGACGGAAATCCTCGAAGTTATAGAGGGTAACATTTTTCTTTATTAGCGTTTTTTCTTCATCTAGTGAGGGGTAGCCCATATATATTTTTAATAGGAACCTGTCAATCTGAGCTTCTGGGAGAGGATAAACACCTGCACTTTCTATTGGGTTTTGCGTTGCCATAACAAAGAATGGGTCTTCTAGCTTGAAAGTTTCTTTTCCTATGGTTACTTGCCTTTCTTGCATGGCTTCTAGCATAGCAGATTGGGTTTTTGGAGGCGCCCTGTTTATTTCATCTGCAATAATAAAATTAGCGAATATAGGTCCTTTGATGATATAAAATCCTCTTGTTTTGTCGTAAGCTGTAATTCCTGTGATGTCGGTTGGTAACAAGTCAACAGTGAACTGTATCCTTCTGAATTTACCACCACATACAGCTGCTAGCGATCTGATTAGTAGGGTTTTTGCTATTCCAGGGACACCTTCTACTAACACATGCCCATTACAAAGCAAGCCTGTGAGAAAGCTATCAATCGCTTTTTGCTGGCCGACTACAATTTTTGATATTTCTTTTTTTATATTTTCTATATCTTTTTGATATCTTTTTACATCCTTTTTTATCATTATTTTTTTATTTTTTTTATGTTTATAAATAAATTATTAATAACTCTCTAATAGCAAAAACGATAGTTTTAAATAATTATTTAATGAAGTATTTCTTATGAATCTCTTTAAAAAGAAAAAATTAAAAAAGCATAGAAGGATTTCAAGGAGAGAGATATTAAAAAGAAAGGCACTTATCAGGTTAGGAAAACTTAATCTTAGAAAAAAGAATTGCGAGGATATGTTATCTAAGATACTAAGGGACTTTTTTTCTGATGCACTTAAGATAAGGTACGAGTTTACATATGAAGAATTGATTCGAGAGTTAAAGAATAAGAAGATAGGAAAGAACCGAAAGAATCAAATAGTAACAATTTTAGAGGAACTTAATAATATTGAGTTTACAAAAAATAGACTTTCTGCAAAGGACATTAGACTTTTTAAGGATAGGATATCACAACTTATCCGTTTTTTTTGAAAATCAATCATTTCTATTGTTTTTTAGTTTAGATAAGTATAATTCTAATTTTATTTGTCAAAATAAGTATTATTTACAGGTTTTGGTTCTTATAAGGACATAATATTCTTTTTTTGTTTTTTGTTCTCTAAAGCTAAAGAAAAAATTTTATATAAAAGGGTTAATTATCAAATAGGAATTGGGGGTGTTTTATGCAAGAGTATTTTGATGAGGTAAAAAAAGCTAAAATAGGGGAGATAGTGCCAATTTACAAGGTGTTAGAAGGTTCTTTTGATTCTTTTGATTTCTTTGCTAAGATTTCAAATTATGGAAGGAAGAAATATTCTGTTTTGTTCGAATCAGCAGATATAGTGCCGAAATACGGGGAATTAAGCCTTGGTAGTGCTTCTCCTTGTTTGGTGCTAAGAGGATTTAATGAGGACTTCGAGATAAGAGCATTAAATAGGTTAGGGAAAAAGATTATAAGGCTCTTAAAAAAGGATCTTGGTTTCTGTGATAAACTATCTTTTAAGCAAGACCTAATTAAAGGGAAATTAACGCCAAAGAGGAAAAGGGTTTCTGAGGAGCAGAGGCTAAGATTGAAGACCCATATGGATATTATAAGGGCTGTGGCTTTTAAGTTTAAGCCAACTAGGAAGCCATTTATCCCTTATTGTGGTCTGTTTGGGGCGATTAGCTATGATTTTATTAATCAATTTGAGGATTTACCAAAGAATAAACAGGATATGCTCAATAATCCAGATTATGAGTTTTACTTTCTTGATAATCTTTTTTTAATAGACCACAAAAAGAGCAGAGCGTATCTAATAGCTAATGCATTGATTACAGATAATAACAAGGAGGAGATATATACTGAGTGTATAAAGAAGATTCAGGCTTATGAGAAACTGTTAAAAAAGAAGACTCCTAAGCCAAGAAGGTTTAAGCCTATAAAACAAATGATTGAAACAGATACACCCAGAAAAGATTATGAAAAGGTTGTGTCAAGGATAAAGGAACATATTCTAGAAGGAGATGTTTTTCAGGCTGTTGTTTCTAGGACAATTGTAACTAACTATAATTCTGAGCCCCTTGATATATACAAGAAGCTGCGTGACTTAAATCCTTCCCCTTATATGTTTTATATTAATCTAACAGATGGCATCTTGTTAGGAGCTTCTCCTGAGATGGCGCTACGGGTTCAGGGTGAGCAGGATAAGATAGTTGAGATAAGACCAATAGCTGGAACAAAACCAAGGGGGCTTATCACTGAGAATATAGACCCAGACCTGGATTCTAGATATGAGGTGGAGCTAAAGATAGATACTAAGGAATTAGCAGAACATACAATGCTAATAGATCTTGCTAGGAATGATGTTGCGAGGATATCAGAAACAGGCACAAGATTTTGTAATGAGCCATTTATTGTTGAAAAGTATTCTCATGTACAACACCTGGTTTCTAATGTAAGAGGTATTCTAAAGAGAGACCTAGACGCTCTGCATGCATATATTGCTACGATGAATATGGGGACATTAACAGGATGTCCGAAAGTAGAGGCAATGAGGTTAATAAGGATGTATGAAAAGAATAAACGAGGTTTTTATGGCGGCTCTGTTGGTTATGTAACTCCTAGTAAAGATATGGATACCGCTATTGTGATAAGGTCTATGTTCTTAAAGAACAAGAAGGCATATATAAGGGCTGGGGCTGGTATAGTGTATGACTCAGTACCAAAGAACGAATTCTATGAAACAGAAAAAAAGGCAAAGGCATGCCTGAGGGCTATTAAGTTGGCAGGTGGTTTAAAGTGAGGGTATTTTTTATAGATAACTTTGATTCCTTTACTTATAACTTGGTTGATGAATTCAGAAAGAGGAATTGTGAAGTGTTAGTTTATAGGAATAACATAGACCTTAAGCTTGCAAGGGAAATTATAAAAAAATTTAAACCAGATTTGATTGTTATTTCTCCTGGTCCTGGAACACCGAAGGATGCTGGCGTTTCAAATGATATCATTAGAGAGTATCACCAAGAGGTGCCTATATTTGGTGTTTGTTTAGGCCACCAATGTATTATAGATGTTTTTGGGGGTAGGATTGATAAGGCAATAGAGACTGTTCATGGTAAACCGTCAAAGATAAAGCATGATAATGTAGGAATATTCCATGGGGTAGAAAACCCATTTCAGGCTGGAAGATACCATTCTTTGATTGGTTATGATATACCCTATTGTTTGGAGATATCTGCGAGAACAATTGATAAGGAGCTTGTTATGGCAGTCAGGCATAAGGATTGTATGGTAATAGGTGTTCAATTCCATCCAGAGTCTATTCTTACCCCTGTTGGGGGATTGATAATATCTAATTTAATTAATCTGATAAAAAGGAAGTGATGAGGATGATTAAGGAAACGATTCAAAAGTTAGTTAATGGAGAAAACCTTAATACCCAAGAAGCAGAAAATGCAATGGAAGAGATTATGTCTGGTAAGGCTACAGATGCCCAGATTGCTGGTTTTTTAGTTGCTTTAAGACTGAAGGGGGAAACAATAGATGAGGTTGCTGCTCTTGCAAAGGTTATGCGTAAGAAGGCTACGAGGATAAGACCAAAAAATCATTCTAGGCTTGTTGATGTTGTCGGTACTGGGGGTGATAAGTCAGGTACATTTAATATATCCACTGTTTCATCTTTTGTTGTTGCTGGTGCTGGTGTTCCTGTAGCGAAGCATGGAAATAGGGGTGTAAGTTCAAAATGTGGTTCAGCAGACCTCTTAACAGCATTAGGCGTGAGGATCGATTTAGAACCAAAAATCGTAGAGAAATGCATTAGTGATGTAGGGATAGGATATATGTTCGCTCCGAAGTTTCATGGAGCAATGAAATATGCTATTGGCCCAAGAAGGGAGTTGGGTATAAGGACTGTTTTCAATATTTTGGGTCCTTTAACTAACCCAGCAGAAGCTCCGTTTGAATTAATGGGTGTTTTTGATGAAGGTTTAGTTGAGCCTCTGGCTGAGGTTCTTGGTAAGCTGGGTTGTGAACATGCTGTTGTTGTTCATGGTAATGGTTTGGATGAGATTACAATAGAAGCTGATACCTTTGTTGCAGAATACAAAGAAAACCATATTACCACATACAATATTAAGCCTACTGATTTTGGAATCAAGCTTTCTCCAATAGAAGAGATAAAAGGAAACAATCCTGAGGAGAATGCTAAGATAGCATTGGATATTCTAAGTGGAAAAGAAAGAGGGGCTAAGAGAGATGTGGTTTTATTAAATGCTGGAGTGGCACTTTATGCGGCAGATAAGGCAAATGATGTCAAAGAAGGAATTGAATTGGCAAAGCAGTCTATCGATTCAGGGATGGCTTTAGAAAAGCTAAATCAGTTAAAAGAGTTTACCAATATGTATTAGGCAAATTGCTAGATTTTTGAAATGATATTAAATAAAATCATAACTTACAAAAAAAAAGAGGTAAAAAAGAAAAAAAAAGAACTTCCTTTAACCAAGATAAAAAGTAATCTAAAGGAATCAAATAGAGATTTTAAACTTTCTATCTCAAAGGGATTTAATTTAATAGCTGAGATAAAGAAAGGTTCTCCCTCGGAGGGCATAATCAATAGAGATTTCAATTTAGAAAGAATATCTAGGATTTACAATAATAACAAATATGTTAAGGCTATATCTGTTTTGACAGATAAAAAATTTTTTTTTATGCATTCCTCTTTTTTATCTATTGTAAGGACATTAACAAGTAAACCTATATTGAGAAAGGACTTTATAATTGATGAATATCAGGTTTACGAAACAAGATATCTTGGTGGAGATGCTGTTTTACTGATTGCAAGGTTATTAAGTATAGGTGAAATGAATAGATTTATTTCTATTGCTAGAAGATATTCTATGGATTGTTTAGTTGAGGTCCATAGTCTAGAAGAATTAGAAAAGGTATTAAAGACAAAAGCACAAATAATAGGGATAAATAATCGGAATCTTGATACTCTAAAAATTGATTTAGGGATTACCAATAGACTTCTTGATTATATACCAGAGGGAAAGATTGTTATCGCGGAGTCGGGTTATAATACAAGTAAGGATATAAGTAGAATAAGGGACAAAGTTAATGGAGTGCTAATTGGGACATCATTTTTGAAATCAAAAGATATAAATAAGAAGATAAATAGTATAATGCAATATAAAAGATGAAAATTAAAATAGCTCCCTCTATATTATCTGCAGATAGGACTAGACTCCAGGAGGAGGTTAATGAGGTTGAGCAATATGCTGATTTGTTGCATATAGATGTTATGGATGGAAAATTTGTTCCTCCGAAGACCTTTACACCAAAAGAGATAAAAGCTTTGAAAACAAGACTAATAAAGGATGTGCATCTTATGGTTGTTGAACCTGAAAATAGTTTTATTTCAGATTTTATAGATGCAGGGGCTGGTATTGTGACAATACACTTGGAGGCATGTAGGGATATTAGAGGTGCAATAAATATGATAAAGGATAGAGGGATTAAGGTTGGTGTTTCAATAAACCCTCCTACACCTTTAAGGACATTGCTGCCTTATGTTGATGAAATTGATATGGCATTAATCATGTCTGTTAATCCAGGCTATGCTGGCCAGAGCTTTATTCCAAGTGTTTTATCTAAGGTGAGAGAGTTAAGAAAGCTAAGAGAAAAACTTGATATACAGATAGACGGTGGAATAAATAAGGATACAATTAAGCTGGCTGTTGAGGCTGGAGCAAATATAATTGTTGCTGGCTCTGCTATATTTAATAGCAGAGATAGGAAAAAAGCCATTGAAGAGCTTAGAAGAGCAGCTGAACATGGTTAAGGTAAAAATATGTGGGATAACAAATAAAAAAGACGCATTAAAGGCAATCAATTTTGGAGCAGATTATGTTGGATTTTTAGTGGAAATAGATTTTGCTGAAGATAAGGTAACAAGAGAGAAGGCAAAAGAGATTATAGGTGTATTGCCTACTAATGTAAAATCAGTTTTTGTTACTTATTTGCAGAAAGCCGAACCGATTGTTGAGATAGCTAGGATGATAAGGCCTGCTGTTATACAATTACATAACTATATAGCTCTTGGGGAGATTATGAAAATAAGGAAACTATTACCAAGAATAGAACTTATTAAGGCTGTGTCTGTTTTGGATGGTAAATCAATAACAGAAGCAAAGAAATTTGAAAGATATGTTGATTTTATCTTACTTGATACAAAGATAAAAGGAAAGAAAGGAGGGACTGGTAAGGTTCATGATTGGAATCTTAGTGCAAAAATAGTTAAAGAGGTAAAAAAACCTGTATTTTTGGCAGGTGGTTTAAACCCGGAAAATATAAAAAAGGCTATAATGGAAGTAAGGCCTTATGGTGTTGATACGAATTCAGGAGTAAAGCTAAGAGCAAGAAAGAAAAGTTATAAGAAGCTTAGAAGGTTTATAGAAAGAGCTAAAAGTTTAGGTGGTTAAAAAATGACTAAAGGTAGGTTTGGAAGTTATGGTGGAGTATATGTTCCAGAGACATTAATACCTGCGTGTAAAGAGCTTGAATGTGCTTTTAATAGATACAGGAAAGATAAAAAATTTAATGAAGAATTAAACAACCTTCTTGTAAAATATGCTGGTAGACCAACACCTTTGACTTTTTGTGAGAATCTTTCAAAAAGGCTTGGATGTAAGATTTATCTTAAACGGGAGGATTTAGCTCATACTGGTGCACACAAGATAAATAATGCTCTTGGCCAAGCACTATTGGCTAAATATATGGGCAAGACAAGAGTGATAGCAGAAACCGGAGCAGGTCAGCATGGTGTAGCAACAGCTACTGCTGCAGCAAAGCTTGGATTGAAGTGTGAAATCTATATGGGTAGTGTAGATATTGAAAGACAAAAACCAAATGTTTTTAGAATGAAACTTTTAGGGGCTAAAGTAAATCCAGTGGTTTCTGGTGGGAAGACACTAAAGGATGCTATAAATGAGGCATTAAGGGATTGGACAACAAATGTAAGGACAACACACTATCTTTTAGGTTCTGTTTTAGGTCCACATCCATACCCAGAGATGGTTGCATATTTTCAGTCAATAGTAGGTAAAGAGACAAGGAGACAAATAGTAATGGAAGAGGGGAGGTTACCGGATGCTATTATTGCCTGTGTCGGTGGAGGTTCTAACTCTATAGGCATTTTTAAGAGTTTTATTAGGGATAGGAAGGTGAGGTTAATCGGGGTTGAGGCAGGCGGCCTGGGTATAAATACAGGAAAGCATGCTGCAAGGTTTTCTGATAAAAAACTCGGTAGGTTAGGTATCCTTCATGGTACAATGACTTATGTATTGCAAGATAAATTTGGGCAGATATATAACACCCACTCAATATCAGCTGGACTTGATTATTCAGCTGTTGGCCCAGAACATGTTTTTTTAAGAGATATGGGGCGTGCTGAGTATTATTATGCTACGGATAAGGAGTGTCTACAAGCATTTAAGATATTGAGCGAAGATGAAGGCATAATTCCAGCTCTTGAATCTGCTCACGCTGTTGCTTATCTAATAAAGAATGCAAAAAAATTCAAAGATAAGCTTATTATCATAAACCTAAGTGGAAGAGGGGATAAAGATATTTATGTGGCTGCCAGAGGCTTAGGTGTAAAGATAGATTAAAAGATTTTATGGTATTAAGGATAACAAGTTTTTTAAAATTATCAGATTTCTTTTTCTTTCTATGAAGAGGGATCTCACAGAGGGGAGTATAGTAAAGACTATGGTAATAACGGCAGTACCTATGATTCTGGCTCTTTTGCTTCAAACTGGCTTTAATGTTGTTGATGCTATCTATGTTGGTCATATTAGTGCAGAAGCAATCGCAGCTGTTTCATTGGCATTTCCGATAATGTTTTTTGTTTTTGCTGTAGCAGGGGGGATAGGTGTTGGCGCTACTTCATCTATAGCTCAGTTTATTGGAGCAAAGAAACTAGAGAAAGCTGATAATGTAGCCGAGCATGCTTTATTGGCTGGTTTTTGTTTGGGAATATTTCTCAGTATATTTGGTTTAATTTTTGGTAGGAGCATTTTAGGCTTAATGGGGACTAAGCAACTGGTTGAGCTTTCTTTTGAATACTTAAGTATTATTTTTATTGGTGTTCCTTTTATGATTCTATTTGTTATAGGTAATAGTATCTTTAGGGGAGAAGGAGATACAAAAACACCAATGGGTTTTATGATTGTGGCTACTATTATAAATATAATTCTTGATCCAATATTTATTTTTTCTTTTGGTCTTGGTGTCAGAGGAGCTGCCATAGCTACATTAATATCCAATATTGTGGGTACATCCCTTGTCTTTTTTGGTTTCGCAAGAGGAAAATCATTTGTAAAAATTAAGCTAAGTCACTTTAGGTTTGATTCTAAAATCCTGAAGATGATTTTTAGAATTGGTTTTCCAAGCTCTTTGTCTCAGATAAGTATGTCTGTAAGTCTTTTTGTTATGATGAAGATTGTAGGTTATTTTGGAATGTATGCTATTGCTGCTTTTGGTATCATATTTAGGTTAGATAGTATAGCTATTCTTCCTTCTATTGGTCTTATGATGGCTGTGGTGCCTATAGTTGGTCAGAATATTGGAGCGAGGAAGTTTGATAGGGTAGAAAAAACAACCTATATTGGAGCAAGTATTGCAGCAACATTCACAGCCATTGTTGGAATCTGTTTCTTTCTCTTTCCTAAGTTTTTTATATCTTTATTTAATTCTCAGCCAGAGGTCTTAAAATATAGTATGATGTATTTAAGAACGGTAACCTTGACTTACGCTTTTATTGGGGTTAGTATCATTATTGGTGGCTCTTTCCTTGGCTTAGGCAATTCACTTTCAACCTTATTATTAACTCTGTTTAGGGTTATTATACTAGTAATTCCTATTGCTCTGCTGCTCGCGTTTATTTTTAAATTGAAACTTTTAGGGGTGTGGTTGGCTTATGCTATATCAAATGTGCTTGCAGCTCTGTTTTCTTTGTTTTTATTTAAAACAGGAAAATGGAAGAAAAGCCATATAAAGAGGAGAGATATTCCAAGGGCTATTCCTTAATTTTTTCCATTTTTTTTATATATTTGGCTAGGGCTTTTTCCACTTCTTTTTTTAATTTTTCATTTATCCCTAATTTTTCTATTTCATTTTTGATATTTATTTCTGGTTTTTTTGTTAATGAACTTACAAGAATCCTGTTTGCTTTCTTGCATTCTTCTTCTATCCTTTTTGCATATATCGTATTAAACTTTCTGATTGATGGAAATTTAGTTATTGAATCTGCTCCTGCTTTCAATAGCAGACTTATTTCATCTAGGTGTGTTAGCCAAGAACCTGCTATAATCTCCATATGTGGGAATTCTTTTCTTGTCTTTTTTATCCATTCTACATAATATTCAGTTTTAGGTCCTTCTTTGTTTTCAAATATAGTGGCTTTTTGTGGCTTTAGTCTATAGAATGTTATTCTATCAATTTTGTGTTTATTTATGAATTCCTTTAGTGTTTCAAAATCTCCAATTTTTTCTCCTAGGCCTATGATTATTGTTATTGCCTTTTTTAGATTTAATTCATTACAATAAGAGAACATTTTTTCTATTTGCCATAATGGTTTACTTGGACATAGTTTTTCTCTTAGTTTTGGGTTTATACATTCTACAGCACCACAGACTCCTGTTATGTAGGGTTTGAATAATTCCAATTGTTTTTTATTCAGAAATCCGATATTCAGCCATTGTTTTTGCTTTGTTATCTCATAAATATTTTTTATTATCTCAAATAGTTCCAAATCAGAAAAGCTATCACACCCACTTGATAGAAATTCTATTTTCCATTTACATGCTTTACATATTATTGCTTCTGCCAATACAGATGCTTGGCTTCTTCTATCTTTTATGGGGTCTTGATTTGTTTTTTTTGAGGAAAGATAACAGAATGCGCAATCTCTCTTTGAGCAGTACCAGCTTAGGAATATTGCCCTTTCAAAATATGTTTTCTTCATAGTACTAATAAATATTTTTGATTTAAAATATTGCTAGAGAGCCCCTGGGGAGATTTGCACTCCCGACCTGCTGATCTCTTTTTTATTATTTAAATACGAGTCAGCCGCTCTTCTACTAAGCTACAGGGGCATAAGAATCTATTTTTTTATTTGCTTTAATAAATCTTCTTTCTTTGGAAATCTTTTTTGACAAATATTGCAGACTGGTTTTTTGTCTATATATGTTCCTATTAGCTTGTTTAGGAAGGTGGTTTCTATTTTTGAACCGCAAATTGAACATTTCATTTTATCACCATGTTCTTTATTCTTTGTTTTTAGAATATTTCTTAATGTACATACCTGTCACTACTATTTTTTTTGTCATATTTATTGGAAAGGAATGCTTATTTATAAATGCTATTCTTTTGCTTTATTATTAAAAAAATTTATTAATAACAATAAACTTTGCTGTTGTAATGACAAGGATAGCTATAGTAAGGAAGGAGAAGTGTAATTCGTCTGGATGCGGGGGTTATCTTTGTATTAGGGTATGCCCTGTCAATAGGATGGGTAAGGAGTGCATAGTGGAGGGAAGTGATGGAAAGCCTAAGATAAACGAAGAGCTTTGTACTGGTTGCGGGATTTGCCAAAATAGGTGTCCTTTTTCAGCGATTTCTATTATAAATCTACCTAGTGAGTTAAATAAGCCACCTATACACCAATATAGTAAAAATGGTTTTCGCCTCTATAGTTTGCCAACTCCTATTTTTGGTAAGGTGGTTGGAATAATAGGCGCTAATGGAATTGGTAAATCCACAGCAATAAAGATTTTGGCTGGTGTTTTAGAGCCAAACCTTGGTAATTTTGATTCAAAGAGTGTAGATTATAATAGTTTGATTGAGTTTTTTAAGGGTAGTGAGGCGCAATCTTTTTTTGAGAAATTAAAAGATGGAAAAATTAGGGTAAGCTATAAGCCCCAACAAGTTGAGCTGATTCCAAAGAAGATGAAGGGGGTAGTTAATGAATTATTAAGCAGGGTTGATGAAAAGAAGAAATTGAATGAAATCGCAAAGGCATTGGGTATAGAGAAAATTTTGGATAGTGATATAAGTAAAATTTCTGGTGGAGAGTTGCAAAAGGTGGCAATTGCTGCTACAGTTCTGAAGGAAGCGAATGTTTATATTTTTGATGAGCCATCTTCTTATTTGGACGTAAAGCAACGCTTGAAGATTTCTAGGTTCATTAAATCTTTGGCTAATGAAAATACAGCAGTTGTTGTAATAGAACATGATTTGGTGGCTATGGATTATATGGCTGATTTGGTTTATATTATGTATGGGAAAGAGGATTGTTATGGGATTGTCTCTACTGTTCTTAATGCAAAGGTAGGAATTAATACTTATCTAGATGGCTATCTGAAGGAGGGTAATGTACGATTTAGAGATTATAGGATAAGGTTTGAGATAAAACCACCTACAAAGGAAAAGAAAGGAGAAGAATTAGTGAATTGGCCTGATATGGAGAAAAACTTAGGGAGGTTTAAATTAATCGCTAGCAAGGGAAGCATTAATAGAAAGGAGATTGTAGGAGTTTTAGGAGAAAATGGGATAGGAAAGACAACATTTGTCAGGTTATTGGCTGGTGTTGAAGAGCCAGACAAAGGAAAGATAAATTTTAAGTTAAGGATTTCATATAAACCACAGAAGCTTGAGTCTGATTCCGAGGAACTTGTAGCTAGTATTTTAAAAGATGTTATAAAGAATCATTCTGCTGATATAATCAATCCTTTGAAGATAAAGGAATTATACACAAAAAAAATTAATCAATTAAGCGGAGGGGAGCTCCAGAGAGTTGCTGTTGCATTAGCTTTGGGTAAGGATTGTGATTTGATCCTATTGGATGAACCATCAGCGTATTTAGATGTGGAACAACGTTTGGTTGTTTCTAAAGTTATAAAAAATATTGCAGAGAGAAAAGGAATATCTGTAATGGTTGTTGACCATGATTTATTGTTTATAGATTACTTGAGTAATAGACTTATTATCTTTGATGGCGAACCTGCAAGAGAAGGTATAGAAAAAGGACCTTTCTCTATGGAGGATGGAATGAATACCCTTTTAAGAGATTTACAAATAAGTTTGAGGAGGGACCCAGATTCTGGTAGGCCAAGGATAAATAAGCCTGGTTCTGTAATGGATAGAAAACAAAAAGCAGAAGGAAAACTTTATTATGCTTAGGGCTTAAGTTCTTTGTTTATTACTTTAATTATGTTTTAGCCAAAATATTACTCGGGCAAAACTATTCTTCCTTTCTCTTGTTAAGTATTTGCAATAAAGTTATTAATGTTGAAGCATCCCTTCTATCAAGAAATCTACTTAACTCATTTATAAGGTCACGTTGTTTTTCAGTTGCTTCAGTTGGTTTATAATTAAATTTCTCATATTTTTTAGCTATTATCTCCCAGGTTTTAATCAACTTTTCTTTTTCTTCTTTTTTCAAATTCAAATAAAGAGCCATGAGATATAGTTTACTTAACTTGTTTTTATAGTTTTGCCCTGCGTCATACTTCCCTCCCCCACTTCGTATGGGTCGGTTCGGCTAACAGCGATTCGCGGATGTATATGTATATTTTTATGCTTTTCCTTTACTTTCTCCTAAGACAACTCCTGACGCTATTATATGTGCAATTCTTATTGGTTCTGGTATATGGCTTCTCGTGCAGCTTATTTTTATTATCTCTCTTGCTTTATTTAGGTTTATCCCTTTCCTTTGGATGTAAATTTTATTTATTTTTTCTACTTTTCCTGCTTTTTTGATTATTTTATATTTGTTGGATTTGTTTATCTTTTCTAATGTTTCTTTTATCTTTTCATAATCTGGATATTTCCTGATAACGACTATAACAGGTATCTTTGTTTTTTTATTTAATTCTTCTATATCTATGACATTAAACCCCCCTAACGCTATTCCATTAATTAGTATGCACCTTAACTGTGGCTTGAATTTTGATTTGTTTATCATCTCAATAAGCTTTTTTGTTGAGTCATCACCATCTATTCTTACTTTTGTTGTTATAACCCCCTCTAGCAGAGTACCACCCCTGAATATTGTTCCAACCACAAGTATATCGTCATCTGTGAATTTCTTGAATGGAGAATCATCAATTCCTAGTATTCTTATCTCTTTTTTATACATCTTTTTTGTTTTTATGGCTTCTGATTCATAACTCTTAAATATTAAATTCTATTTCTAGTATATAAAATGTGTGGTATCATTGGATATGTAGGGTATAGAAAAGCCGCTCCAGTTTTGCTTGAGGGACTGAAAAGCCTAGAGTACAGGGGTTATGATTCTGCTGGTATGGTTTGCGTAGATGGAAAGGAGGTTTCTGTTAAGAAGGATGTTGGCAGAATTGATGAAGTAGATAAAAAGTTAAAATTTTTAGAGTTAGGAGGTAATATTGGTCTTGCACATTCTAGATGGAGCACACATGGTAGGACAACAAAGGAAAATGCTCATCCCCATTCTGATTGTACAGGTAAGATTTTGGTGGTTCATAACGGCATTATAGAAAATTATGCGGAATTAAAAAGTGAGTTGCTTAAAAAAGGGCATGTCTTCAGGTCAGATACAGACACAGAAGTTATCGCCCACCTTATTGAAGAAGATTATGATGGGGATATATTAGATGCTGTTCTTAGGAGTTTAAAGAGAATTGTTGGTTCTTATGCCTTAGGCATTATTCATGCTGATGAACCAGAGAAAATTATTGCAGCAAGAAATGAAAGCCCTTTGATTATCGGCTTGGGTGATAATGAAAACTTTATCTCTTCTGATGTTTCTGCTATTATAAAACATACCAAGAAGGTTATTTATTTAGACAATAAAGAAGTGGCTGAAGTTAGCATGAATAATGTTCTTGTTTATGGCCTCCAGGGAAATAAGAAGAAAAAAAAGATTGAAAGAATAGACTGGAGTATAGATGAGGTTCAGAAACATGGATTTAAACATTTCATGTTAAAGGAGATATTTGAGCAACCAAGAGCAATAACTGAGACGATAAGCGGAAGAATAACAAGTTATGATATAGCTATTGGTGATGAGATTGGGCTTAGCGAAGAGGATATTAAAGATATTAAGAGAATAGTAATCGTGGCTTGTGGGACAAGTTGGCATGCGGGTCTTGTGGGGGAGTTTATGATTGAAGAGTTAGCAAGAATTCCAGTAGAGGTTGAATATGCTTCTGAATTTAGGTATAGGGATCCAATAATAGATGAAGGTACGGTAGTGATTCCAATATCGCAGAGCGGAGAAACAGCTGATACCCTTGCTGCTTTGAGAGAAGCTAAAAAAAGAGGGGCTAAGATATTATCTATTGTTAATGTCAGGGGATCTTCTATTGATAGGGAATCTGATATTACAATATATACAAGAGCTGGACCTGAAATAGGAGTGGCATCTACTAAGGCATTTACATCTCAATTGGTTGTTTTGTATCTTATTACTATATATTTTGGGAAGGTCAGAGGTATATTACCAAAAGAGCAAGTTTCAAATAGGGTAAGAGACCTTAGAATGATTCCGTTACAGATGCAAGCTGTTCTTGATAAGAGTGACTATATCTTATTGCATGCAAAGAAATTTTATGAAAAGTCAAATGCACTTTATCTTGGTAGGGGGATAAACTATCCAATAGCTCTTGAAGGGGCTTTAAAGCTAAAGGAAGTAAGCTATATCCATGCAGAGGGATATCCAGCAGCTGAGATGAAGCATGGCCCTATAGCTTTAATTGATAAAGATATGCCTGTGGTTGTTATTGCAACAAAGGATAATAGGACATACAAGAAGGTAATAAGCAATATAGAGGAAGTAAAGTCAAGAGGAGGAGTTGTTATTGCTATAGAGAGTGAGGGTGATAATGAAGTCAGAAAAATTGTTGACCATAATTTATTTATACCAAAGAACTCATATATATTAACACCTGTTTTGGCAGTGATTCCCTTGCAATTATTCGCTTATTATATAGCTGATTTGCGGGGATGTGATTGTGATAAGCCAAGGAATTTGGCAAAGAGCGTTACTGTAGAATGAAATTCAGAAAGGCAACACCAAATGATGCTATTGGAATAGCTACTGTACTGAAGGAGTGTTATAATATAAAGTCTATTAAGGAAGGAGTTGAGGTTTTTAAGAACGAGGTTCTAAAGCAATATAACTACATTGTTGCTGATGATAATGGAAGGATTGCTGGATTAGTGACATGGCAGATGCATGGTTTACCCAAACATCAGCTATGTGAACTTGATAGGATTGCTGTTTTGCCAGAATATAGGGGGAGGGGCGTGGGTAAGGCTTTGTTTAATGCTTTAGTTAAAGATGCTGATTCCGCTTATAGAAAATATGGATTCAGGTTGAGAAAACTCTATTTATTAACTCATAAATCAAATAAGGGGGCTCAAGCATTCTATAAAAAACTTGGTTTTAAACATGAAGCAACTTTGAAGGACCATTATTATAAGGGAGAAGATGAATTTGTGTTTAGTATGTTTTTTGATTCAAAGTAAAAACAAAACTTATAAAAATATCAAATACTAGGGCTTTTGTATGGAAAAACCAAAAGCGGATTATTTGTTTGAAATAAGTTGGGAAGTCTGCAATAAGGTTGGCGGGATATACACAGTAATAGAATCCAAGGCAGCAACTATGTATGTGCTGTATGGAGATAAATATTTCTTGATTGGGCCTTATTTTAAAGATGAGGCATTAGTGAGGTTTAGCGAAGAGAAATGTCCACCTGAGATAGAGAGGATTTTTGCTAAACTTAAGAATGAAGGTGCGAGATGTCATTATGGTAAGTGGAGGATAGATGATGTTGAAATTAATACAATTTTAGTGGACTTCTCTAATCTTCTGGTAAAAATAAGAGACATAAAAAAACAACTTTTCCAAAATAAGAGATTTGTCAATAAAGAGCTTGATAGCTACATTGTTTGGGGTTATATTGTTGGGAGATTCTTAGAAGAAGCAAAGAATATTTTAGATGGAAAATTAGTAGCTCATTTTCATGAGTATCTTTGTGGAGCAAGTATAATTTACTTAAAAAGAAAAAATGTAAGTATTCCTGTTGTTTTTACAACTCATGCTACTTATTTAGGTAGGATAATAGCATCATCTGGGTTAGAGTTATACAATCTAATCAAGAAGATTAAACCAGAGAGGGAAGCATGTAGATATAAGATTGAGGATAGGTATATTCTAGAGAGGGAATCAGCACTTAGCTCTACTGTTTTTACTACTGTGTCTGAGATTACTGATTTAGAGGCAAGATATATCCTTGGTAGAAAAGCAGACCTAATATTGCCAAATGGGTTGAATATTGCTAGATTTCCGAGTCTTGAGGTAAGAGCAATAAATCATGCTCAGTCAAAGAAAAAATTATTGGAGTTTGTAAAAATTTTCTTTTTTCCATATTATAAATTTGATACAAATAATTCTTTACTCTATTTTATTTCAGGTAGATACGAGTTTAGAAATAAGGGTATTGATGTTTTTATAAAAGCTCTAGGGAAACTGAACAACATGTTGAAGAAAGAGAGGGATGGTAAGACAATAATTGTTTTTCTTTGGATACCTGCGAAGGTTAATGGAATAAACATAAATCTTTTACAGAATAAAATAAATTATGATAGTATCAAGGCTTTTGTTTTTGATTCATTGTCTGAGTTAAGAGATAAGATTATAGAATCTATTCTTAACCAAAAGTTACCTACTATAAGGAAACTTTTTGGAAGTGATTTTCAGTATGAAATGAAAAAGAGGATGATAAAATTTAAGAGAAGAGGGAAACCTATAATGGCAACCCATGATGTAGTGGATGGAAACGATAAGATACTGAAGGCATTAAGGAAGGAGGGTCTGAATAATTCAACACATGATAAGGTTAAGGTTATATATTATCCTGTATACTTGAGTGGAACTGATGGTTTAATAAATATGGGTTACTATCAAGCAGCGATAGGTTGCCAGTTGGGTGTATTTCCGTCTATTTATGAGCCATGGGGGTACACACCATTAGAAACAACAGCTCTAGGTGTTCCCTCAATTACTACTGATTTGTCTGGCTTTGGGCTTTATATTCAAAAGAGATTCAAGAGGCATAGAGGATTATATATTTTAAAGAGGAATGGGGTAGCTGATAGTGAGGCAGTTAATAGTTTGGCAGAGTATCTTTTTGAGTATTCTAGATTAAGTAGAGAGGAAAGAATAAAAAGGAAATTAGAAGCTAAGAGGATAGCAGACTTAGCAGATTGGAGGTTTCTTGTTTCTAATTATGTTAGAGCACATAATCTTGCATTAGCTCTATTGAAATAATATTGACTATAATAAATGTTAATAAGAAACTATAGGAAGTTAATTGGAAAGAATGATTTGAGAAAGAAAGCACTAAAATTAATTGATTCTGGTTTGAGTTCCGTTTTGTCCGAAAATGTTATGAATAAAAAAATATCTTTTGACAAAGCTAAGGAAACTTTGTTCATAGCCGATTATAGGGGTAGGGGTTATAAGATTGAGTTAAAAAAATATGGAAAAATAGTGCTTATTGGGTTTGGTAAGGCTTCTTTATCTATGGCAAAGAGATTAGAGGTGCTTATTGGTAATAGGATAAACTCCGGAGTAATAATTTCTGTAATTAAAGGGGTACCTAGTAATAAGAGGGTGAAGGTGATAAGAGGAACACATCCTTTACCATCTTTGCAGAATCTTAGAGCTACAAAAGAAATTATTAACTTGATAAAGAAGCTAAGTAAAAATGATTTGGTGATTTCTTTGGTTTCTGGTGGTGGCTCTTCTCTACTTTTTTATCCTACTGTTAGTATTAAGAAGTACATAGAAATTGTAGAGCGTGCTTATAAATCTGGGATTAGTATAAGAGAGCTTAATAAAATTAGAATTGGTTTGTCTAGGGTGAAAGGAGGAAAGTTAGCTAGGTTTACTAAGGCAAAAATTGTTTCTTTGATATTTTCAGATGTTGTTGGAGATGATTTGTCTATTATTGCATCTGGTCCTACTGTGGGGAGGGGACTTAGTAATGTAGAAAATATTCTTATATTAAACAGCAAGATAGCTTTAGATGTTATGAAAGATATGGCTCTTTCTTTTGGCCTTAAGCCGGTTTTTTGTTTGGATAGGGTAAAGGGGGAAGCAAGAAATGTTGGGAAAATGCTATTGAATTTCTTTATTAAGAAAAGAGCAAAATGTTTGCTTTTTGCTGGAGAAACCACAGTCAGGGTTTTAGGTAATGGAAAAGGGGGACGCAATCAGGAGCTTTGTTTGGGAGTTATTAATGAAATATCAAAATTAGAATCTACTGTATTGGTCTCAATTGGAACAGATGGGAGAGATGGACCTACAGATGCAGCTGGAGCTGTTGTTGATAATTACTCTTTATCTAAGGCAGAGAAATTAGGTTTAGATTATAAGAGTTATCTTATGAATAATGATTCTTATTCTTTCTTTAATAAAATGGGGGACCTTGTAATAACAGGACAGACAGGAACAAATGTAGCGGATATAGGAGTTATTATCAGAAGTTAGTTATTATTGATATTCTTTATAAATATTTTTTAAATCTTTTATTTTTTTTCATTTCTTCTACAAGTTCTTTTACTTTTTGTGCTCTATTTTTTGGAATAACCATAACAGAGTCTTTTGTGCTTACTATAATAAGGTCTTTTATATCATATGTAGCAACAAGGTTGTCTCCCCAGATTATACAATTTTTTGTATTAAGACCAAAGTGTTTTCCAATTACCACATTCCAATCTTTGTCTTTCTGGTGTATTCTTTCCATTGCTCTCCAATCACCAATATCATCCCACTTCATATTTGCCTCTATTACTATTGTGTTTTTTGCTTTTTCCATTACACCATAGTCTATTGATACTTTTTTGAGATTTTTGAATTCTTTTTTGGCTATTTTCTTATTAAAATTGTTTTTTTTTATTTTTCTTAATGCAAGATATAGCTCTGGCATGTGCTTCTTTATAGCTTCTAACATAACTGAGCATTTAGAAACAAACATTCCTGAGTTCCATAGATATTCTCCAGATTTGAAAAAGACTTTTGCTGTTTTTATATCTGGTTTTTCTTTGAACCTTCTAATCTTATAGGCCTTAATTTTATTTACTTTTACTGGTTTTCCTTTTTGTATATAGCCAAAGCCAGTATGGGGTTCTGTTGGTTTGATTCCTATTAGAACAATGTAATTCTCATTTGCTAAGTCAATAGCAAATTTAACATGTTTCAGATATTCATTTTTACTTTTGTAGGTATGGTCTGTTGTCTCAATAAACATTATTGCATCTCCTTGTTTTTTTGTAATATATGAGGCACTAAGACCTATAGCTGCTGCTGTGTCCTTGGCTATTGGCTCTATTACATAGTTGACATTTGGTAATGTTTTTCTTATGTGTTTTGCTAGCTTTTCGTTTGTTGAAATGTATATGTCTTTTTTACTAAATAAGGGTTTTAACCTCTCTATCGTTTCTTCCACCATACTTCTATTAGAAATAATTTTTAGGCATTGTTTTGGGTTTGTTTCCCTTGATTTTGGCCAAAACCTTTCTCCTTTGCCACCAGCCATAATTACAGCGACTATCATGTTCTTACCTCTTTTGCTGTATTATTTAAATTTTACTTAATTTTTTATCTTCTTAATCTATCTAACAAATAGCCTCTTTTCTTAAAAAATTCCTTTGCTTGTTTTTTTATTAGGGGTTCTGTTTTGTTTGTTTCTATATTCTGTGTTTCTTCTATGAATGTATATACCCTACCGAACCATATTGGGACAAGGGATTTTATTATAAGACTTCTTATTCTTTTGTTCTTTTTGAATGCTATTATATAGTCGTAGATTATCTTTGCCCACCATTTATTTTCAATTTCTATATCTTTTTTTACCATGTTAATTAACTTGTTGTAATCTTTTTTTTCTAGACACTTTTTTATAACCCCTTTATTTTTTATAACCCCTTCTTTAAATCTCATTTCTGTTGCTTCTTTATCTACTGAAAATTTTTGTACTTTCTTTGTTTTTTTTCTTCCTATGATTTTTGTTTCTTTTACCTTTTTTAGCTCCCTTAATTTTTCATAGTTGTTGGTGATGATGGTGAACAGAGTGTCTGTAACCTGTCTAAACATCGGACTTAGTGTTTTTGCTGGGTCTTTTACATTATGAATCTTACTTCCAAGTAAAAGTTGGCATATCTTTAGCTTTCCAAGTATAGCATTAGCGCTCATAAATATATCTATGCCAAAAAAATTTACATTCTTTGACCATTTGCATTTTAGCCAATGGTCTACAGCATTTCTAGAAAAAGCAAAATCCCCTCCAATTGGCTGTCTTATATCTTTACAGAATACTCCATATATTAAGGGATAGCATATATGTTTTGTTATTGAGCCATCATATTTGTATCTATTGTATATTGGTGTAGCATAATCATACTTGTATTTTTCTATTGCATCAATTTGCAGTTTTACCCAGCTTGGATTTATGCTTCTTAAATCCGAGTCATTAATGATGTTATACTTTGCTTCTAGTATCTTACTTTCTTTGAAGAATAATTTAAGGACAGTCCCCTTTCCTGTAGTTCCTGGAGGTGAAATTAAGACTCTTTTTTTTGTTATTGTGTTTGTTTCAAGAAATTTTTTTGTTGTATCATCCGTACTGCCACCGTCCATGTTTATTATCAAGCATCTCTTTTTTTTGTGGTATCTTTGTAAGCCAGCATCAATTTGTCTTGTAACAAATGATATTGTTTTTTCATTGTTGAAAGAAGGTATGCCTGCTATTATATCAAATTTTCCCATCTTAATTCTTGTGTTTTATAATTTTGTATTGCATGTTTTTATAGCATTCATAAGTCTGTGGGCTATTTTTATTTGTGAATAATTTTTAATAACTTGTTCTTTGTTTTTTTTAATAATCTTGTTGTTGTAGAAAACTCTTTTAATTTTCATTAGTGTTTTTTTATTGTTTTCTATTACTCTATTTTTGAATTTTTCATCTTTGAGTTTTAAGGATAGCCTTAGTTTTTCTTTTAGATTATTGATATCTTTGAAGTCTTTTTTTCCTATTAGTAGTTTTTTATACAGATGTTGTAGGTTAATATTGTTTTTTTTGAAGTCTATTGTTATTTTTGGTATATCTCTTCCAATAAGGCTTTTTCCAAAGTACCATGATTCAATAAATAGCAAACCAAAGCCTTCCAATGTGCTAGTTGTTATGACAGCATCACAAATGTTATAGGCGTCTCCTATAGAGTAGGATATGATTTTGTTCTTTTTGGTGAGTCTCTTTTCAGGCAAGTTCAATCCTATGATTACAGGCAATTTGTGTTTTTTAACAAAATTTATTATCTTGTGGGCATAATTACCACTTTCTAGCTTTTTTTCTGTCAAGGTTACAATAAGATAAAAATTTTTTTTCATATACCTCCTTAATAGCAGCGTAAGAAATATGGCTTCTTCTATGTTTTTTCTTGGGACTGTTCTTACAGGGTATAATAGAAACCTTGCATCTTCTTCAAGATTTTTGTTTTTTATTATTTCTCTTTTTAGGTTTTCGCTAAGCTTTTTGTTTTTTTGCAGTAAATCCTCGTTGATGAGATCTGGCATTAGGAATACTCTTTTTATGCCCTCTTTTTTCAGTTTTGAAGAATCATGGCTGTTTAGTACCATATATGTGGGATTTTCTCCTGAAGGGAATAAGATGTTATGCCAGTAAGGTTTTCCTTTTTTTCCATCAAACTTTTTTAAGTTTTCTAGACATTCTTGCCTTTGGTATGGGAAATCATGGATTCTGTAGAAGAGTTTTTTTATGCTCTTGTCTTTTGATAGTCTATAGAAGGCATATGTTGCTGGAGGATGTAAGCCTATTATTGGGTTTTCTATTATCGTGCAATCAAAATTTTTTAGTATTTTTTTTAGTTTTTCATATATCTTTATTCCTTCATTTATATATTGTAAGGCATTGTTTTTTTTGAATTTGGCTAGCTTTTTTTTGGTTATGCCTAATTCGGCTATGTTAATGTAATTGATACCTTTAAGCAATAAAAATTTTTTTTTGAGATTACCTATGAGTGTAATTTTTATATTTTTGAATGCTTTTTTTAACCCCGTTATGTTTCCTCTGATTACAGAAATAACTCCACAATAATCTAGGTTGTAGTGAATGAAGGCTATTTTCATTGTTTATTTTATTTTTTGTTGTGATATAAAAATCTTTTTTATTTTGCTATTTTCCACATTTTATTGAAATATATCTTATACGCTTTTGCTATTTCATCATTGTCGATTAGGATTGTTAGCGGTTTATCAATATAATTAAAGAATCCAACAAAGTTTTTGAATATTATGACTGATGTGGGAGATAAGTATTCTGCTCTTATGAATCTAATATCTAGATTTACGAAGTGTTTTATCAGCTTCATGATGGGCCTTCTAAAAATCATCTTGGACGCAATCATTTTCCCTTTTATGTTTATTCTTGCACTTTTTTTACTTATATCTAGGATATGGTATTCTAATATTTTAAATATCTTCTTTACAGAACCAACAATATATACTTCGTCATTTGGTTTTGCTATGCTTATTAGTCTATAATATAAGGCTCTTAGACCATCAATTCCTTCAAAAACTTCTATGTTTTGTTTTTCTTTTATCTCTGGTTTGGTTAAGATTAATCTTTCAATAAATCTTCTCAGTTGTTTTTCTTTTTTCTTGAATTCTTTCTCCAGTTTTTTTAAATATTCTTCTAGCTTATACGGGTTTGTAATGTAGAAATACTTAACCCTATTTTTTGTTGTGCTAGACACAAGTCCTTTCTTTATTAGTTTGTAGAGTATGTCATATATGTTGCTCCTATGTTTTTTTGTTCTCTGGGCAAGGTCTTTTGCTTTGGCTTCTCCTAAGTTAAATAGTTCAATAAAAATTTCAATTTCTGAGTCTGTTAGTCCTATTTCTTTTAATAGTGATATATTCATGTTGTATGTTTATTATACAACTAATATTTAAATTTTTTTTAGTTTTACTTTGTTCTATGAAGTATTACCTTGGTATAGATATAGGTTCTGTTAGTGTAGATACTGCTATACTTGACGAGAATAAGAATGTTATTGATACAAGGTATCTGAGGACAAAAGGGCAGCCAGTTCAAACAACATTATTTATACTCAAAGTTCTTTATGATTCCTATCCGAATATCTCTAAAATAGCTGTTACTGGTACTGGTGGGAAACTAATAAGTAGATTGACTAATGCCTTATTTGTGAACGAAGTACAAGCCCAAGCAAGGGGGACTAGATTGTTAAATAAAAATATAAAAACGATTATTGAGGTTGGTGGAGAGGATTCTAAACTTATACAGTTAAATGATGATGGGACTATAGCTGATTTTTCTATGAATACTATATGTGCTGCTGGTACAGGTTCTTTCTTAGACCAACAAGCTTCAAGATTGAATGTTAGAATTGAGGATGAGTTTGGAGAGTTGGCTATGAAGTCTAAGAATCCGCCAAGAATCGCTGGAAGGTGCTCTGTTTTTGCGAAGTCTGATATGATACATTTGCAGCAGGAGGGAGTTCCGGACTATGACATTATCGCAGGTTTGTGTTATGCTTTGGCGAGAAGTTTTGTGTCAAATATTGTAAAAGGACGTGTTTTGGAGAAACCAATAGCTTTTAATGGTGGTGTTGCAGCAAACAAAGGGATGATTAGGGCTTTTAAGGATATACTAAATTTGAAGGATGATGAGTTTATTGTTTTGAAGCATCATGCATGTATAGGGGCTATAGGGGCCGCCTTGGAGTCTATAAACAAAAAAATTTCAATAAAAAATCCCATCGCTGATATTGAAGAGTATTTGGCTACCCACAAGAGGGCTAATGGTTCGTTAGAGCCATTAATGATGAGTGAGGTTTTAGATTTAGAAGTCAGGTGCAAAGCTCCGAAATTTAAAGATGGGGAGAAGGTTGATGCATATCTGGGTATAGATGTTGGTTCTCTAAGTACGAATGTTGTTGTTATTGATAAAAATAAAAGGCTTTTGAGCAGAGTCTATCTAAGAACAGCAGGAAGACCGATTGAGGCTGTTAAGAAAGGGATTAAAAGGGTTTATGAAGAAATAGGTAAACATGTTGTTATCAAGGGGGTTTGTACAACTGGTTCTGGAAGATATCTTACTGGAAAATTAGTGGGGGCAGACATAGTTAAGAACGAGATAACAGCACAGGCAAGGGGAACTTTAAGTGTAGACCCCAAGGTTGATACTATCTTTGAGATTGGTGGGCAGGATTCAAAGTTTATTAGCCTGAAGGATGGCATTGTTGTTGATTTTGCTATGAATAAGGTGTGTGCGGCAGGAACGGGTTCTTTTTTGGAGGAGCAAGCAGAGAAGCTGGATGTAAATATTGTAAATGAGTTTGGTGATAAGGCACTTAAATCAAGATGTCCTACTGCCTTAGGTGAGAGATGTACTGTTTTTATGGAGTCTGATCTTAATGCTCATAAGCAGAGCGGAGCTGATAAAAACGATCTAATAGCTGGTTTGTGCTATTCTATCGCGCTTAACTATATAAATCGGGTTGTTGCAGGAAAGAAGATAGGTGATAATATATACTTTCAGGGCGCTGTTGCTTTTAATAAGGGTGTTGTGGCTGCTTTTAGAAAACTTACCGGAAAGGATGTTAAGGTCACTCCTAATAATGATGTGACTGGTGCGATAGGGGCTGCTATTATTGCTCTTGAGAACCAAAAAGAAAAAAGCAATTTTAGGGGATTCAAAGAGATTATTGACTTAAATTACGAACAGAAGACATTTGAGTGTAAGGGTTGTCCTAATAGGTGTGAAATAAAATCTGTAAAGTTTGGTGATGAAAAACCTGTTTTTTATGGGTCAAGATGCGAGAAATACGATGTTGATAGAAAGGATAAACTGACTAAATTGCCTGATCTTTTTAAGGAAAGAATGGATATGCTTTTGAGACCTTACAAAGAGAATGTTTCTAGGGATTTACCTAGTATTGGTATTCCATTAGCAACAAATATGTTTGAGTTTTATCCCTTTTGGAATGCCTTCTTTACAGAACTTGGTTTTAGTGTTGTCCATTCTACATTAACTAATAAAGAAATAATAAATGAGGGATTAAGCAATAGTGCTGCAGAAACATGTTTTCCTATAAAAGTTGCCCATGGTCATGTGTTGGATTTGGTTAAAAGAGGGGTTGATTATATTTTTACTCCAGTTATGATTAATTCGGAGCATAGCGAAAGACAGATTAACAGCTATTTCTGTCCTTTTACACAGACATTTCCTTATATGATTAATTCTGCTATTGAAGAAAAATTGAATGGGAAAAAGTTATTGCAACCAGTGATTCATTTTCAGTATGGTAAGAGTGTTCTTGAAAAAGACTTAATTAAATTTGGATTAGAATTAGGTAAAAAGCCAAAGGAAATTAAGAGGGCTTTGGAATCAGCAATAAGATTCCAGGATAGGTTCTATAAAGATATGAGGAAAAGAGGTAAAGAGATTTTGGAACAATTGGGTAATAACAAAAGGGCTCTTGTGATTGTTTCGAGACCGTATAATGGTTGTGACCCTGGACTTAATCTTGACCTTCCTAAGAAGTTGAGAAATATGGGTGTATTGCCAATACCCATGGATTTTTTGCCTATTGATATTGATAGGATATCTGAAGATTTTAGTGAAATGTATTGGAAGTATGGGCAAAAGATATTAGCCATAGCTGATTTCATAAAAGAAAAGGATAATCTGTTTGCTATTTATGTTACAAACTTTGGTTGTGGGCCTGATTCATTTATATTGCAATTTTTTGAGAGAAAAATAGGGCACAAACCCCATCTTGTTTTAGAAGTAGACGAGCATTCTGCGGATGCAGGAATAATAACAAGGTGTGAAGCATTTTTGGATTCAATAGACAGTCTTAGTGAGGTTAATATAAAGGAAATCAGGGTAAGCAAGGTGTTACCCTTGTCTAAGATAAGTAAGAAAAGGAAGATATATATTCCTTATATGGGGGACTATTCTTATGCTCTGAAGACTTCTCTTAAGCTTTTAGGTTACAAATCTGAGGTAATACCTCTCGCTGATGAAAAAAGCCTTGAGATAGGTAGAAAATATACTTTAGGTAAGGAGTGCCTTCCCATGATAATAACAACCGGCGATATGGTGAAGATTGTTACAAGCAAGGATTTTAGGAGAGATGAGTCTGCCTTCTTTATAGGCACTGCTTCTGGGCCATGTAGGTTTGGGCAATATGCAAAGATGCAAAGAATAATCCTAGATGAGCTTGGATTTAAGGATGTTCCTATAGTTACTCTGACAGCTGATGATTCTTATGGTGGAATGGGATTAAAATTTTTAAGGTTAACATGGAATCTATTAGTGGCAATAGATTTGTTGGGGAAGACATTAAGAAAAATAAGACCTTATGAGATTAGGAAGGGGGAAACAGATAAACTTTATAGTGAATGTTTAGAAGAGCTTCAAAGTGTAAGTAATGTTGATGATGTTAGAAAAATCTTAAAATTGGCTGCTGAAAAATTTAAGAAAATCCCAACAAAAAATGTCAGAAAGCCATTGATAGGCATGGTTGGGGAAATATATGTTAGGAATCATCCATTTAGCAATAATGATATTATCAGAAAAATTGAGGGGCTTGGAGGAGAGGTTTGGTTGACGCCTGTTACTGAGTGGTTTTTTTATGTTAATTTTGTTACCGAGATAAAGAGTGCTATGGAAAGAAAATATGGAAATGTATTGAAGATGAAAGCTGTTCAATTCTTGGAGAAAAGGGAAGAGCATAAATTGTTTGAGATATTCAAAGATATTCTAGAAGGTTATGAAGAGCCAGAGATAAGAGAAAATGTAAATAGCGCACTTCCATATTTGACAAAGTATTTTTTTGGTGAGGCAATCTTAAGTGTTGGTAAATCCGTTGATTTCTTCAAGAAAGGAGTAGATGGGATTATAAATACTATACCTTTTACCTGTATGCCTGGGACAATAGTTACTGCTTTGATAAAGAAATTCAGAAAAGAACATGATAATATTCCTGTTTTAACTATGTTCTATGATGGTTGTAAACAGGAACAGAATGAGGAGATAAGATTAGAGGCATTTATGCTCCAAGCTAGAGAGTATATGTTAAGAAAGAAAAAAGTTATGGTTAGCCAATAGCTCTTCTTACATCGACTACTTCAACAGAGTTTATTCCTTCTATTTCTTTTATCTTTTTTTCAAGTTCTTCTGTACTTCCTTTGCTTTCTTCCATTACGAATATAATCTTTAGTGCTTTCAATCCAAAGGCTATCGGTTCTTCTTCTAGTTTTGTTTCTGTTTCTCCTGTAAATTCCTTAATATCTTTTATTATCTTATCTTTAATCTCATTAAGATTTACTTCTGGGCTTTCAGGCATTACCTTTAGGGTTATAACAACTTGTGCCATCTTAGTTTGGACCTACAAAATTGCATTCGGGACATTTATATTTAGCTGCTGTTTCTCTGCATTTCTTACATCTTACTATTGTGCTTTTGCCACAGTTTGGGCATTGAAACATTACTGAGCCTGACATATTTGTTATTCTTTTTTTGCATGATGAACATATTATTGTTTTTTCCATATTGGCTTTGGATTTGTATTTTGTTTATAAATGTTACTATTCTCTTTTCTTTAAATAACCTAATAGTCCGAGAACAGCTTTTCTTCTAAATTTCTTTATTTTTTTTACATCTGGCATTTCTCCGTATGTTTTTTTGTGGCCTTCTGGTATAAATATTGGGTCATGACCGAAGCCGCACTTTCCTCTTATCTTCTTTGATATTACCCCTTTCTCGACCCCAAGAAAACTAAGTGGCTTTTTACCAGGTTCGCAATAGCCAACAGCAGAGATATACATGCATTCTCTATTTTTTACACCCTTCATTAATTTTAGGATTCCTTCAAGTCCTATTCTTTTGTGGATATATGCAGAACAAGTGCCAGGGAATCCCTTTAGTGCCTTTATGAATAAGCCAGAGTCCTCAACAACAACCGGTTTTTTTATTTTATCAGCAAGTTGTTTTGCAGCCATCATCACTATTTCTTCCGGATAATCAGATCTAAGTTCTGGGTAGTCTATTTCAAGATGGTTTATTTTTATTCTTTTACCTAATATTTCTTTAAATTCTTCAACTTTATGCTTGTTTGTGGTTACTAGGTTTATTCTCATCTAACTTAGAACTATTTTTGGTTTTTTATATATTTCTTTCTATTTGTTTGCGTTATTATGGGCTTTTAGAACATAAGCTGCAATATATGCTTGCCTGATACCCTGCTCTCCCCTAAAATGTAACTGCAGATTTGTGTTTCTGTTATTTTCTGGATGCGGGTCTTCTATGAGATGTGAGTGTCTGTATCCCCTTAGGGGCAATGGTGCTGCCCAGATACTGTCTGGTGATATTTGTTCTGGGGGAATTCCTTGGACTTTGTCTTCTCTAATAGCGAAGGCTATATAGTTTCCTCCCCTGAATTCTTCTGAACGATTCATTATGTGAGAGAAATATTCTAGTAATCTGAGTGCCCCCTCACTTGGGATTATGGTATAACCATCTGTTGTGTTATATCCAAATACAGGAAAGTGGCCAATCTTATCAATGTTTGGAAGTTGTGTAACCTCTACTTCCGGTAGAGTTAAAATAATAGGGTATCTCGCTCTATGCTTATTGAGAGGATATCTGCTAGCGTCTCTCCTGTGTGCCCTATCAATCATTTTTAGTGCGAGAATCTTTTGGCTTATTACCCTTCTTAGTCCTTCATCTGTTTTATTGATAATTCCTTCAAGTCCTTTGCTTTGTGTTTGATTTGCTTCTGACATTTTTGTTTATGTTGTTCTTGGTTTATGGTTTTTATATAAATTATATAAAAGAACGATAAAAGTGGGAAGCTTATTTTCATATATAAATTTTTCTGAAATTTTCTAATCTAGTATGCTAGATAAGAAAGCTGATGATTTTATGTTTTTTTCTTTTAATGATACTGTAAAGATAAGAAATTAATACCTCCTTTTTCTATGAGTTAGATCATAA
>CAZNZT010000010.1:0-49682 GCA_964577685.1 uncultured Methanosarcinales archaeon
TAAAAATGGTAAAGCAAATTAAAGTGTCGAAGGGAAATAATAAATGGATAACACAATAGAATTAAAAATCATTAAATTTATAAATAAAAGAAAGATTGATTTGTTAGAAATATAGGATTTAAGCAAACAAGAATTGTAGTAAATCATTCAAAATAATACTTATGTCTTCAGCCAAAAAAATTGCTAAAAATACGGGTTTTTTGTTTATAGCAGAAGTAGTAGATAAATCACTGCTTTTTCTTTTTATCATAATATTAACTAACTATCTCGGTGATACAAAATTTGGTATTTATTCTTTTGCCTTTGCTTTTGTTGGCATCTTTAGTATGTTATCTAATCTAGAGATGAATACATTTATGGTTAGGGAAATCGCTAGGGATAAATCAAAGACAAACATGTTTGTGAACAATATAATAACCCTTAAGTTTTTGCTTTCCCTTTTTGTTTTCACCTTTGTATTGTTGATAATTTCTTTTTTAAATAGATTTTCTGCACTAACCATAATCATAGCTCTAGTAATGGTGCATGAGATACTTACAGAAATACTTCTTACAATAACTGCAATGTTCAATGCGCATGAGAAAATGCAATATACATTATTTGCAAAGATTATAGAGAAAATCTTCTCTGTATCTCTTTCTTTTTTTATTCTCTACATGGGATATGAACTTAAGATGTTAATATCCATTTTAATCTTGTCTAAGCTATTAACACTAGGTTATTGCTATCTCGTTTCTATAAGAAAATTTATAAAAATAATGCCCTCTTTCAACCTGAAATTTTGTACTTATACCGTGAGAACTTCTTTACCGTTCTGGTTTAATCTCATTTTCTATAGATTGTATACAAGAACAGATACAATAATGTTATCTATGCTAAAAGGATTTGCTGTTACTGGATGGTATAATGCTGCTTCTAAACTAATAGAAGCACTTTCTTTCTTTCCGAACATTATTATAAATTCTGTTTTTCCTGTGATGTCAAGATATCACCAATCATCAAAAATCTTGCTTAAGGTGTTGTTCGAAAAAACCTTTTACTATCTTTTTGTTTTAGGCTTTCCTCTTACCTTAAGTATCACTTTGCTTGCTGATAGGTTTATCCTATTCATCTATAATGATCAATTCATCAAATCAGCAATAATACTTAGAGTATTAGCATGGTCTGTTTTATTTATCTTCATAAATAGTTCTTTAGGTTATCTCCTCAATGCTATAAACAAACAAGCTTATTTTACAGCCTCAAATGGTGTATGTGCTTTGGTGAATGTCATACTAAACCTTATTCTGATACCAAAGTACAGCTATCTTGGTGCAGCAATAGCAACAGTGATAACACAAATACTGAATTTTTCACTTTTATATGCCTTCACAGCTAAGAGTGGATATAAATTAAATCTAATAAAAACAACATATAAACCAGTCATCTCAGGGATTTTGATGGTCTTTACAATTAGCTATCTTAAATCCCTACATTTACTTATTATAGTCCCAGTTTCTATTCTAATTTATTTTTTCTTTTTATTATTGACAAAAGGAATAGGAAGGGAAGAATGGCAGATAGTTAAATCATTTTTCCCAAAAAAATCATAAGACTTTAAATATAAGGACACCTTTCGTTTGATGCACCAACTTAAATTTTTCAAATGAACTTATTTCTCTTAATCTCATATCCAATAACTTGGTTGTTTCATTCCCCCCATAACTTTCACTAAAGGTTTTATATGCCATCCCACCAATCACAAGGTACTCATATCTCTTTTTTTTAAGCCAATTATAAAGGTCTGATGTATTCCTGCTAAGCAAATCTTTACGAAATTCAATAACATCTTTACACCATCCACAACTGAACATATTTAAGCCAATAACCTGTTCATCTCCAGAATAGGCAAAGATTCTTGTGTTCACTGGTAAATTCTTTAACCAAACCCATCCAATGACTTCATCCATAGAGGTCCAAAATTGACCTGGGCCCCAAATTGCTGTGTTTACATCATATTTTTGTTTTCCCGATGTAAAAAACATTAAGGTTACAAGTAAAAGTACAGTTATAACCTTTGGTACACTAAATTGTTTAAGGAACCCAACTAGAAACCAAAATCCTTCAGCAGAAATTATTGATAAGGGGATAGCAAAAAGCATCCAAAATCTAAATGCATATAATCCAATAGGAAGGTGAAAAGTCATGCTATTTATTCCCACAAAAGTAAAAATAAGCCAAAACAATGTTATAGCAATTTGAATCTTCTTCTCTTTTTTCATAGATTTATATGTAAGAAGTACCAATATAATTGAAATAAAAGCAAGCAAACAAATAATTATCCCCACACCCACAGGGTTATTTATCATATTTGTAGATTTTGCTATGAAAAAATCTGAGACTGTATATGGTCTTGTAGCAGTTCCACTATTTGGGGGAAATGCTTTTTGGATCACTCCAATAAAACGAGTAAAAAAAGAACCACCTTCAGAAATAATGTTTTTATCTCCGCCTGCCCCCATTATAAACATGTCTTTCCAGTTCATTGCCCACCAAATGAGGGAGAGTAAATAACCACCAATTATAGAAAGGAATTCTTTTAAAAAAATTTTTTTATGATATATAGACATAATTGTAGCATATCCTATAAACATAAAAAAGAATTTAATAGGTTGGGTAGGCTGGGTTAAACATATGCTTGCTATAACAATTGAAGTAGGATATACCCAGTTTTTTTCATGAGGTATCATAACTAAACAATATAAAGCCACAATAAACAGAGTTATAACCAAAGAATGAGCCCATATAAAATGACTTAAATAACAAGGAACCATTGCTAATATAATTGTAGCAAAAAGTGCTTTATCTTTACTTTTAGTAAAATTCTTCACAAAGAAATAAAAGAAAATTATACTTAATGATATTATTAAGGCATTAAAAAATTTCATTGTCCACATAATCTCAGGAGAAGTCTGATGTAATACCCCCATTAATCCATCATATCCCGGGGGGTATGGTTTGATGTACTTAAAACTGTTTGTCGGGTCGTCAAAGTTTTTTTCAATAGAGACATATTTTATCCCAGCAGAATGCGCCCATGGATCATCATCTTCAAAATATGGATATCTAAATGCCCCTTTAACATACATAGATAGGGTCAATAAAAAAATTAAAAAAACAATTAAAAAATAAAGATTGCCTTTAGTAAGTTTTATCCTTGGTAGTCGGATATCTTTTTTCAGTATAATCCTAAAAAAGGCAAAAGATGGAAATAACAAACTTACTAAAAGTACAAATTTCCAGTCTATTGGTATGTGTAAGAAGTCTAATAAAACTAAAAAGAAAGGAATTGTTCCTAGACCAACTCCCATTCTGATAAATGTTCTTTCAAAAAAATTAGAATTTTTTAGAAACCAAGTCAAGCTATAGCCTAACCCATATATGTATACAAAAAAAAGCATCACAGTTACAAGGTTCATATTATGTAAAATGTTATCCGAAACCTATTTAAATAGTTTATCTTTTCTATTGGATGATGAAAATAGTTGTTACCATCCCAGCATATAATGAAGAAAAAACAATTGGGAAAGTAATAAGGAACATAAAGGCTATTTTAACTAAGAATAAATTGAATCACACAATTCTTGTTGTAAATGATGGAAGTAAAGACAAAACCAAAGAAGTAGCAAAGAGAGAAGGTGCAGTGGTTTTTTCTCATCCAATAAATTACGGATTAGCAGAAACATTTAGAACAGAAATGAAAAAAGCGGTTAGATTTAATCCAGACATTATAGTACACTTTGATGCAGATGGCCAATATCTTGCTTCTGATATTCCAAAACTAATAAATCCTATAATCAATAAAAAGGCAGATTTAGTTTTGGGTTCAAGATTTAAAGGAAAAATAGAAAGCATGCCTTTGATAAAAAGAATAGGTAATATTCTATTTTCAAAAGTAATATCAAATATAACAAAAACAAAAATAACTGATGCCCAAACTGGATTTAGAGCATTCACAAAAGATATAGCTTTAATAGATATTAAATCAAATCATACCTACACTCAAGAACAAATCATAAAAGCCATAAAAGATAAATACAAGGTAGTAGAAATCCCTGTTTATTTTGCAAAAAGAAAAGATAAAAGTAGGTTGATTAAAAACTCATTTGAATATGCAATAAAGGCATGGATAAATATTCTAAGGACATATAGGGACTATGAGCCATTAAAGTTTTTTGGGTACATTGGGGGCTTATTTATCTTAATCGGTTTAATCTTGGGAATATGGATAATTATGATCTTCCTAAAAACAGGGTTGGTTGGGGGAATTCCAAGGGTCATATTGTCTTCCTTGTTTATAATAAGTGGGATTCAAATTTTCTTCTTTGGTTTTTTAGCAGATATGAATAGAAAATAAACAAAATCAATTTTAAAACCAACTAAATTATTCTAAAATAAAGTCTCTCGTTACAGCCAATATCTCCCTATCCGGATCCGGAAGCATATCTATCAATAGCAATCTTATAGTTTGTTCCTTTCCTTTAAAGTAAATTCTTACTTTATCTGTTCTCTTAATAAAATCATTAGGAGCAACAACACTTTCCGTATCAATAACCTTATTCGGTTCTGAAGCTTTAACTTTATAACTCCACTCTCTATAGACCTTAATCTCAATCTTTGGTACAATCGGTAAATCCCCTTTGTTGATTATCGTGTAACTTATTTCAGTCACAAAACCACTATCTTCATCTTCTTTTTCAAGTTTTATATCATCTATAGATAAAGTAACTCCAGAAACAGTACCACTATATTTCTCATCTATTTCTGGAAATTTTGGTTTACATTCTTCTAAATCTCTAACTAATGAACCATCCTCACATCTATAATATATAACATTCACTTTCTCAATCTTGGTCTTTATAGGACACAAACTACAGTTTATTTCACATTTCTTTTCTTCACAAATACATTCTGGACATTCAGCATTTTCTTTTTCTTCTATCACAGCAGCTCCAGTGGTACCTTTACCTTTTAAATTTTGAAAACCAATTATAGATATCATGATAATGATAATTAAAAAAAGCAAATTCATCGGAATTTTACTTAACAAAATTATCCTAAGGAAATTAAGAATCTTTTTAACTTTTGAAGGCTTAGTAAAGGGGCTTGCCATTATCAATAATAGTAAAAAAAGGACTCATATATAAATTTATTCAACCAGAAAGGTTGCCTTACTCTTTTATTAAATTTTGATACATAGATTTATTCTATATCATTTTTTTAGAGGTCCCCATAAAATCATTAAATTTATAAATAAAAGAAAGATTACTAGGTCAGGGTAGGGTTGGTACTTAGCTAACGGTTCCTCCATCTTTGGAGTTGGAACTGAGGAAAGTCCACCCACTACCCAAGTTAGGGTTATGGCCACTCCGTAAAGGAGGTGCAGCAATGTGCGGCAACCGCACAGAAACGAGACCCCTGTAAAATAGGATGAAAGCAGCGAAGTGCCTGGTGACAGGCACGAGATAACCTGCTGACATTTTTTACAGGATGGTTGAAACGGCGAGCCCTGGCCGGTGCAAGTCATTAGGACGCTTAGTTAAATGCTAAGACAAGCCAAAATATGGCTTGACAAAAGGTGGCTTATTCCAACCCTACCCACTACAATAAAAACGGAGTAAAAAATGACAAAAGATAGGATAAGGATGCCTACCGGAATGGGAGGTTTGGTAAGGTATTTTGATGAATATAAAAGTAAAATAGAGTTTAAACCAGGCCATATAATTATACTATGTATAATAGTCATAATAATGATGTTGTTTCTGTATACTTATGGAAATAAATTATTTGCTTTGACCTAAAGATGATACCTAACATAAATCCAAGAATAATGCGAGAAGCTATGAAAAGGTTTGGAATAAAACAAAAAGAGATTAGAGCAACCCAAGTTGTCATAAAAACCCCAGAAAAAAACATAGTAATAAATGAACCACAAGTTTTTAAGGTTGATATGGTAGGGCAAGAAACATTTCAAATATCAGGTAAAATAAAAGAGGAATCTTTAGAGCCAGAAATTAATGAAGAGGATATAAAGACTGTAATGCAACAAGCGAACGTTGATGAAGAAAAAGCAAAAGAAGCTATTATTAATAGCAAAGGGGACCTTGCTGCCGCAATACTTAGCTTAAAAGAAGGTTAAATTGTTTCTTTAGTTGAATCACCAATGTCTCAATCTCAGTACAATTTAAAATAACTGAACATGGGCAGCTAAAAAATGATTGTAGAGTCCAGTAAGAGTTCAAATATCTAGTAGATTAATGAAAAAAGAAAGTTGTCAAAAAATCATATATCCAAGGACTATCCACAAATTATGAAAATAATGAAATACCCAAAAAATAAAAAAGCAGGATTAATTCTAATGGTAGATACCGAAGGTGAGTTTGGTAGGATCCCATTCAGTCCAAGAGATAACAGGACCCATAAAATAAGAATGCTAGTATCTTATTTGCTTAGTCTAGATTATAGTATAAGAACACTTAAAGGAATGGTACAGATATTAAAGAAGAATAAAATCCCTGCAACATTTTTTTTTGTTGGAGCATTATTTTTAAAAAAAAAGAATAAATATATTCTGAGAGAATATTTAAAAACAGATATAAAAACAAAATATCTCCTAAATAAAAAGAAACTCTATTCTATAATCCCGACATGGGGAGAATTCATAGAAAAGGAAATGAAAGATAATTTATTTGAGATTTCTATTCATAATTTTTTACACGAGAGTAATTTTTCTGAAACAAACAGTACAATAAGTAAATCAATTAAATTTTCAATAAGAGCAGCAAAAGAGATTGGGTTTAACCCAAAGACATATGCCGCCCCATGGTTTGAGCTAGAAGAGCCAAATAGACCAGAAAGAATCTATAAGATTTTAAAAGAAAGTGGTATTCTACTCACTAGGTTTGATGGAGTTAGGAAAAAATATGGTAACTTAATTAGAATAAAAACCAGAGAGGGATTCTTCAAGAGATATGGTTTAGACTGTGTGCATTCCTCTTACTTTGTTAAAAGTGGAAGGTATAATAAAAATGAACTAAAGAAAATAGAGGCTGGTATAATTGAAGCAATCAAAAAAAAAGGGGTGTATACTCTTTCTATGCATGATACAACATTCTTAAGGCATGGTCTAAAACATTTTTGGGGTATAATAAAAATAATAAAAAAATATGAAGATCAATTATATGTAGATACCTTGTATAATATGTTTACTAGCATAAAAAAATGAAAACAAGTTATAAATAGACTTGACTCGTATACAATATATCGTAATATTCTTCATCAGGTTTTTCAATATTAATTTAATCCAAGCACTTAACCCTCTAATACCTATAATTATCATGTTTCATGAAACTCAATATAACATTAAAAATTTTAAAGATAAGGTTCTATAATTAATTGAAGAATATATAATAAGAAGATCAGATACTGTGATAACCTACACTCCAAATCAAAAAAGGTTTTTAGAAAAAAATATAAAACAAATCAATATCACACACATCATTCAAAAACCCCATCTACTATTTCCCCACAAAAAGGGCAACAATTATTTTTTATCTTATTCTTATAAACCTCAAACCAGCCACGTTCTATTAACAACCTACCACAATGTGAGCAGTATGTGTTCCCAGCATCTTCTATAGCCGTATTCCCGAGGTATACATACTTTATGCCGAGACCCCTTGCAATATCTCTAGCTTTTATTAACATCTCAGAAGTTGTTCTAGGAGCATCTAATAATCTATAAGTTGGATAAAAAGCAGAAAAATGCAAGGGAACTTTAACACCTATGTTATTCTTTATCCACAAACATAGCTCTTTAATCTCATCTTCTTTACTATTGTATTCTGGAATTATAAGATTTGTTATCTCTATCCAACTACCTATCTTTTTGATTTCTTTAATAGCTTCTAATACCGGTTGCAATCTAGCAAAACAAATTTTCCTATAAAACTCATCCTTAATAGATTTTAAATCAATATTTGCACCATCTATAAACTTATATAATCTCTTTAGTGGCTTTGTGTTGATGAATCCATTAGTCACCATAATATTTTTTAATCCTTTTTTTTTAGCCAATTTTGCAGTCTCAATAACATATTCATAAAAAATCGTTGGCTCATTATAGGTATAAGCAATACTTTTGCATCCTTTCTCTATAGCAATCTCTACCAACTTTTCAGGCATAATCTCTTTACCAAGGAATTTATCAGCCTTTGATTGTGAGATATCATAGTTCTGACAGTTAAGGCAATGCAGATTACACCCGAATGTACCTATAGAGAGTGAATAACTACCAGGATAGAAATGATATAGTGGCTTTTTTTCAATAGGGTCTATGGCCACCGAAGCAGGCTTTCCATATACAAGAGAATATAACTTTCCATTTATATTCTTTCTAGCATTACAATTTCCAAAGTGATTCGGCTTTATAATGCAGTTAAAGGGACAAAGGTTACATTTTACTTTGTTGTTTTTTAAGGTTATATAATATAGAGCTTCTTTCATACTTTTTTGTATTACCCTACTTTATATATTTATTTGTTACTATCTTAGAATGCTACAAAAAACTTTAATAAGCTTACTTTATTTATAACCTTGGAGGGTGGTATTTTAAATGGGTCTTTTTAGTTTTAATAAAAAAGAGGTGAAACCAATTCAAAATATGGACTTAGATATTCCTCCACCTCCACCAAAAATCGGTCTTGAAGAAGGGGAAGAAAAACTCCAAGAACCGATTGATGAAGAATTAGCTTTTTCTAGCAAAATACCAAAACCACCAAGCAAACCAAAGCAAATAGATATTGAACCCCTTCCACAAAAGACATTTGAAGAAGATAAACCACCTGATTTATCAGAGTTATTACCATCAAAACCAAAGAAAGAAAAGAAACCATTTTTCCTATTTAGAAAGAAGAAAAAAGAATTACCTAAAGAAGAATTTCAGTTTCCAGAGATACCTGAAGAACCAGAAACAATAGAAGAACCAATATCAACAGGGGAATTAGAGAAAGTAAAACTAACGCCCAAAGAAGAACCAAAAGAAGTCAAGCCGCAAGAAAGAGAGGGAACACTAAAACACAAATTCTTATCTTTAGATGAATTTAGAAGTTTGTCTAATACCCTGAACCATATAAAAGAAGAACTTAAGAATTCAAATACCGCTTTTCTTAAAATTGATGAGATAATCAAAAACAAAGATAAAAAATACGGAGAATGGGATAGCTGTATGGAAGATATTCAAAGGAAGATTATGTTTGTGAATAATACACTTTTTGAGAGGTGATTATAGAATGATGGAAGCTCAAGTCTTTGTAAAAATTGATAATTACAAGGATGTAATAGATACAGTTGGCTTAATAAAAGAAAGATTAACAAGCGCTAGGGCCATACTATCTAAAATCCGAGACTTAAAAAACCAAGAAGATGCAGAATTACAAGTATGGGAAACTAAACTAAATGATATAGAGTCTAGAGTTGGGGAGATTGATAAAGTTTTGTTTGAACCATCCCAAATGTAGGTGGTTTTATGGATAAGCAAGAAGAAATTTTATTTGTAGGTATAAAAGATGGAAAAGAGTTGCAAAGGAAAGTATTAGAGGCGTCAAAGGAAGTATTGGAAACCCTAAAAGACTATGAAAAATTTAAATCAATAAGAGAGAAAAAAATTGAAGAGATATCCAAACTAAAGGATGAAATCAGGTCTCTTAATTCTTTAACAAATAAACTTAAGTCTATATTACCCAAAGTTAAAATAAGTGGTACAAAGAAGCAAGAAATCACCAAACCAAAGAAAGAACCAAAAGAAAAACCAAAACCAAAGAAAAAAACAGAGATAGAAAAATTAGAAGAAGAATTAAACCTAATAGAAAAAAAATTAAATGAGTTGTCATAAGTTCTTTATTTTTGTTTTATTTTTAGCAAATTTTTTAAAAAAGTGTGTTTTCTTATATTACTACTGCGGAGATGCCGGAGCGGCCAAACGGGATAGATTTTGGCAGCAAGGTGCTAAAAGTCCAAACTCAAGTTATTGAGTGATGAGGTCTCTAAAAAAGAGACCAATGAAGTGCTTTATGGGCCATCTATTGGCTTAGTGCCTGCGGGGGTTCGAATTAAAAACGAGAATCCCCCTCTCCGCAGTTTAAACAAACATTTTTATACTAATTCTCAAATTTCCTAAACAAAAATGATAGAACTCTGTGCAGTGGGAGGATATAATGAAGTTGGAAAAAACATGACAGCCATTAAGATAGATAATGAAGTAATCATACTTGATATGGGTATACACCTTGATAATTATATAAGATATACCGAATCCGAAGAAGAGGATATCTCTAATATAAGTGTCAGAGAACTTATAAAAGCAGAAGCAATACCTGATGATTCTATAATAGAAAAATGGAGAGAAAATGTAAGGGCGATCATTCCTACACATGCGCATTTAGACCATGTAGGTGCTTTGATTTTTTTGAGTAATAAATACAATGCATCAATTCTATGCACCCCATTGACAGCAGAAGTAATCAAATCAATATCCAAGGATGAAAAAATAAAATTAAAGAACAATATAAAAAAACTAAATGTGAACTCAAAATACACTCTATCAAGAAATATTACAATTGAGTTCATTAACATAACCCATAGCATACCTCAAACAGTTCTTGTTGCTCTTCATACCAAGAGTGGAACAATCCTTTACGCTAATGATTTTAAGTTTGATAATCATCCCATAATAGGAAAAAAACCAGATTACAAAAGGCTAGAGGAATTAGGCAAAAGAGGTGTTGAAGTCCTTATATGTGATTGTACGAAAGCAAAGAAAGCAACAAAAACCCCATCTGAGCTTGTAGCAAAAGAGATGTTAAGAGATGTTATGCTTGGATTGAATACAAAAAATAAAGCAGTTATTGTAACAACCTTTGCGTCTCATCTAGCTAGACTGAAATCTATAATTGAGTTTGGGAAAAAAATGAATAGGAAGATAGTATTCCTAGGAAGAAGTTTAGGGAAATATGCAATGGCTGGGGAAAGAGCGGGTGTAATTAATTTTTCAAAAGATGTTGAGATTGTAAAGTTCGGAAAACAAATAAAAAAGAAATTGAAAAAAATAGAAAAACACGGTAGAGATAAATATTTGCTTGTAGTAACAGGACATCAGGGAGAACCAAAATCAACATTAGTAAGAATGGTCAATGGTATACTACCATTTAACTTCTATATGGAAGACCATGTAATCTTTTCATGTAATGTTATCCCAACCAAGACGAACATTGAAAATAGAACTTATTTGGAAAAAAAATTAAATCAATTTGGTGTGAGAGTCTTCAAGGATATCCACCAATCAGGTCATGCCTCAAAGGAAGATCTGAGGGAATTGTTAAATCTAATAAAACCAAAACATCTTATACCTGCTCATGGTGAACCAGATATGAAAATGGCACTAGTTGAGTTAGCAATTGAAAAAGGATACGAGTTAGACAAGACAGTTCATATAATAAACAATGGAGACTTCCTAAGTATCTAAGTTTCCTAATTTAAAATGAAAAAACTATATCCATTATTGTTTATCTTAATTTTGGTTTTACCACTTATTACTGCATCAAGTATATTCCTAAGAGACCATCTAAAAGAGGGAGAAAACAAAACATATATGCTCAAAGATGGAATTTATGTGCTTAATCTTGTGCTAGTATCTGATAGTAAAAAAGAAGCTATTTTCAAATTAAATGGCGAAATATCTAGTGGCATAGAAAAAGGAGAAAGTTATAGATTTAAAGATGGCTCGGAGATAGTAATAATGGACATATTATTAAATGAAGCTGGGGAAAAAGAAGATGAGGTTTATTATTACTTTTATGGTACTGGAAAGAACGCTTTACCATCAAAGAAAAAAAATAGAACAATTGTCAGGGATAATCTTAACAAATCTGATAAATTCTATTTAAATGACACAAGAAATATAGATAACAATAGCAATATAACGATTATAAAAAATGAAAAACATGAAATAATAAAAACTTACAAGGAGTATAAGAACAATAAAAGTATACTGTATAAAATCATATTATCCCTTATTTCTTTTTTTATTTTGTTGTTTCTTCTCTTTATTCTAAAAAATAAAAAATACAAAAACATATTCTAGTGTTCTATTATCTTCTTTAACCTAGTGATTTTTTCTCTTAAACACTCCCTCCTTGGGGCACCAGTCAGAGATTTGTAAACTTCTCCTTTAAATTCGCATTCAAATAAAGAGTTATTACATAGATTTATTATATCTGAAATCCCAGTCATATATTTACATGGTTCACCTACAGACAAATTTCTAATATATCTCTCAAATTCTTCTTTTGTTTCTTTTATTAGATGGTTTAATTTATTTCTTCTAAATTCTTCTTGTTTTCTTTTGATCCTCTCCAAGTTAACCTTTGTATTATTCAATTTTATCCCTCATTTAAGTATACTCGACCATAAATATAAAGATTACGTTTTTATTTCTAAAAAACCAAAAATTCACAAGTTTTATAAAAAGCTACAACTTTCTAAACCTTGGGTGATCCTAACATGAGGGCACTAATAACTGGTATAACCGGTCAAGATGGTTCCTATTTAGCAGAATTTTTATTAAAGAAAGGATACAAGGTTTATGGAATATATAGAAGATCAAGTATTGAAACATTTGAGAGGATATCGCATATAAGAGATAAAATAAATCTAATCTGTGCAGATTTAACAGATCAATCTTCTATCACAGAAGCAATAAAACAGGCAAAACCAGATGAGGTTTATAACCTCGCTGCCCAGAGTTTTGTTCCAACATCTTGGACCCAACCCATCCTAACGGGAGATGTAACAGCTTTGGGCGTTACCAGAATTTTAGAAGCTATAAGGCATGTTAACCCGAATATTAAGTTTTACCAAGCCTCCTCAAGTGAGATGTTTGGGAAGGTACAAGAAACTCCTCAAACAGAAAAAACCCCATTTTATCCGAGAAGTCCATATGGTGTTGCTAAGGTATATGCATTTTGGATGACAAAAAACTATAGGGAAAGCTATGGGATGTTTTGTGCTAATGGAATCCTGTTTAACCATGAATCACCAAGAAGAGGAAAACAATTTGTTACAAGGAAGATAACAGATTCTGCAGCAAAAATAAAACTAGGTTTGCAAAATAAATTATTTCTTGGGAATCTAGAAGCAAAGAGGGATTGGGGTTATGCTGGAGATTATGTTGAGGCAATGTGGTTGATGTTACAACATAATAAACCAGATGATTTTGTTATTGCAACAGGGAAGACCCACTCAGTAAGGGAACTTTGCGAAGTTGCCTTTAATCATGTGGGATTAAACTACGAGGATTATGTTAAAATAGATCCAAAATTTTTAAGGCCAGCAGAAGTTGATTTATTGGTAGGGGATTACTCAAAAGCAAAAAAGGAACTAGGGTGGGAGCCAAAAATAAAATTTAAGGAACTAATAGAGATGATGGTTGATGCAGATTTAGAAAGAAATAAAAGATTATTAAAAGAAAGTTTTTAGGCACCCTCTAAATATATTTAAGGATCGGCCTTGATTAATGGGAGTTACTGATATTAAAAGAGTTTCTAGATGATAAGCAGTTGAATTCTATGATAAAATCTATATTGCACCAGCCTATGTCCAATATCCACTATTTTTACTAGATAAAAACTTTGCTTAATAAAACTAAAAATATTTAAAAGAAGATTATAACCCATACCCTAAAATGAATATAATAATTAGAGCAGACAGGAAAATAGGAAAAATAGTTATTGCAACTTATAAATTTAAGGGTAAAAAAATAATAGATAGAATAATTAATTTCTTGCTAGGTTTAGGTCAAAAAGAGCTCTATATTATTTCAGATAGAGATCTAAATATTAGAGGTGTGAAAAATATTTCTGTTTCGGAATTAGAATCATTAAAAAATAAAGGAGTAATAGATTTAAGATTCACATACGATTGTAGAAAACTAAAAAAGTTAATTGCAAAAAAGAAATCTTTTAATAAAGCAATAATACTAGAAAACAGAAGTATTGGTGATATTAAAAATTTTGGTTGTTTGTATGAAAGAAAAGAATGGAATCCAATCTCCCAATTTTATTTAGAACCATTAGGAGAAAAAATTGCCTTTTGGATGAGAAATACTAAGATAACACCCAATTCTGTTACTTTTCTGAATATTTTCTTGAGTATGTTTGCATCCATTCTTATATTTTTTGGAGGTAGAGTAAACTTAATCTTTTTTGGTCTGTGGGTTAGGATTTTTCATATGTTGGATATAGTAGATGGCCAACTTGCGAGACTTAAAAATCAGGGGACTACATTTGGGAAATGGATTGACGGTGGGGCAGACCGGTTTGTAGTTGGGATGTGGTATATTGTGATTATCATAACTTTGTATTTCAAACTGAATAGTGTGTTTTTCTTATTTGTAGGACTAATCCTGCTCTTTGGGGCGTACTTATATAATTACCTTTTACTGACATCTGTAGCCTACTTTAGGAATTTTAACTTTGAGTATAAATCTAACAGCAGAACTAAGAAAAATCCTTTTGTAAAATTTTTCCTATTATTTATAAATCATGATATCCAAATGCACCTTTTGACAATCTCTGCATGGTTAGATATGCTAGGATGGTACATAATCTTTTATGGAATTTATTTTAATTCGATGTGGTTTATGTATTTCATTTTTTATTTTACAAAATATTTAAGGGAAGGAGATATTAAAGAGGTCTAAGTGTGATCGAAATTGTGTGGTATAACTGGTTTTTATACACTTAGGGGGAAACATAGAATAGATAAAAGAGTCATAAAAATTATGACTTCTTCACTCAAGCACAGAGGTCCTGATGATTTTGGGATATATGTTGATGAAAAAATAGCTCTTGGACATAGGAGACTCAAAATAATTGATTTAACCAATAAGGGCCGCCAACCAATGTCTGATTCTAATAGGGAAGTTTTTATTGTTTTTAATGGTGAGATATACAATTTCCTTGAGATAAGAAAAGAATTAATTAAGAATGGTTATAAATTTAACTCCAAATCAGATACAGAAGTGATTATATACGCCTATAAAGAGTGGGGAATAGATGCCATACATAGATTTAATGGAATGTTTGCATTTGGATTATATGACAAAGAAAAAAATTTATTTTATCTTGTCAGAGATAGGTTAGGAATAAAACCACTTTATTATACTATCTTCAATAATAAACTTATATTTTCTTCAGAGATAAAGTCAATATTGAAATATCCAATGTTTAAAAAAGAACCAAATTTAGAAGCAATAAGCAGCTATCTTTCATACAGGTATGTCATTGGAGAAGAAACCTTCTTTAAGAACATCTATTCACTCCTACCGGGATATTATTTAAAGATAGAAGAAGGAAAAATAAGCAAAGTAGAATATTGGGACATACCAATAATAAAGAATAAAAAAGATATGGGGAAAGAATATTATATGAAAAAACTTAAAGAATTACTGATACGTTCTATAAAGTTAAGAATGATTAGCGATGTTCCATTGGGTGCTTTTTTAAGTGGGGGACTCGATTCTAGTATTATCGTAGCAATAATGTCTCAAATAAAAAAAGAGAAGATAAAAACTTATTCTATAGCATTTAAACAAAAAGAATTCAATGAACTAAACTATGCAAAGCTTATAGCCGACAGATACAAAACAAATCATAGGGAGATAATCATTGATGCTAAAAAATATCTTAAAACTATGAAAGAACTAATAAGGTATAAAGATGCACCACTAGCCGTACCTAATGAAATCCCGTTATACCTCATGTCGAAAGTTCTAAAGAGAGATATAACAGTTGTTCTCTCTGGTGAAGGCGCAGATGAAATTTTTTATGGTTATGGAAGGCTATTTAGAAGTCCTTTTGATTATTATAGATTGAAAAAAATACCATACTCCATTAGAAAATTATTTTTTAAATCACTAATCAAGAAATATGAAAATAGGAAATTGGATAATGAGATAGACCATTTTTTATTCCTCTATAATTATTTTCCTTTAAATGAGAAGAAATTTATATTCAATAAATATATGAACGAACTTATAAAAAATGATTATAAATTGAGAAAAATTTTTTACTCATATTTTAATAGGATAACTAATCTAAACTATTATGATAAAATCAGTTATGTGTTTGAGAAAATTCACTTAGTGGGCCTTTTAGGGAGAGTTGATAATTCAACAATGGCGACTGCTGTTGAGGCTAGGGTGCCTTTTGTTGATCATAACCTAGTTGAATTTGCTTTTTCTATCCCTCATAAATACAAACTAAAATGGAAATCACTGTTCCTCTTTCTAAAAGCTATCTTCAAGAATACGGATGAAATAAGTGAGAATTTAGACACAACAAAGTATATACTAAGAGAAACCTTTAAAAAAGATATTCCATTAGATATATTAAAAAGAAAAAAGAAAGGTTTCCCAGTACCGTTAGATTTATGGTTTAAAGGAGATTTTATTAATTATGCGAGAAATATGCTCTTAGACAAGAATGCAAGAATCAAAAAGATATTAGATCAGAAAAAACTTGGACAGTGGATTGAAAAAAACATCGCTAAAGGGGATGAGGACAAGTTTGGTCAAAAACTTTGGATGATACTTAATGTTGAAATTTGGTTAAGAGAATATTTTGGTTGATAGAAATGCAAAAGAGTATAATAAAAACTTATTGGGAAAAAAGACTCCCCCAAAGGTGGTATTCCAACAAAAAACCAGGCACAAAAGAATATTATGATGAAATTACATTCAAAAGGTACAATGAACACTTCCCTTATCTCGAAGAGGTAGCCGAATTTAATAAACATGCTGGTGAAAAAGTTCTTGAGGTTGGTGTAGGTATCGGAACAGATCTCCTTCAATATGCAAAGTATGGATCAATCTGTTATGGGATAGACCTAACAGAGACAGCAATTAAAATCACGAAAAAGCGTTTTAAGATGTATGGGTTAAAAGCTCAGCTTCAAGTTGCTGATTGTGAGAATTTACCTTTTGATAACAACTTTTTTGATCTTGTTTATAGCATGGGTGTCCTTCACCATACTAATGATACCCAAAAAGGAGTCAACGAAGTGTATAGGGTTTTAAAGCCAGGGGGCAAAGCTATTATTTGGTTGTATGGAAAAGATTGGTGGTATTACTTCTTTGTACCAATATACCATGGTTTGCTTCAAGGAGAGCTTTTCAAGATGCCATATAGGAAAATGATTAATAAACATAAAGAAATAGAGGGGAATTGTCCTATTGCTAGACATTATACCCCAAAAGAAGCAATAGCAATGTTCACAAAATTTAGAAAAGCGGATCTCTACAAACATAGGGGCCCGGCAACTTTAGGAAATAGATTTCTTGTATTAAATCGTGCTTTCTGCAAAATAATGAACAAACTTTTTCCAGGTGGGGGAATGACCATAAAAGCAATAAAATGAAAGTAATCTTATTATCTGCAGGAAAAGGTCTAAGGATGATGCCCTTGACCAAAAATACTCCCAAATGTTTACTTCATGTAGGTAACGGTTTGACCGTCCTAGAAACACAACTTGAGATTATAAAAGAAACTCCAAAGATAAGAGAGATCATAATTGTAACAGGGTATCTAAGTGAACAGATAGAAGCAAAGGTAAAGAAATATAAAAATAAACTTAATATAAAAATAGTATATAATCCTTTTTATGACATATCAAATAACTTAGTTTCTCTATGGTTTGCTAAACATGAGATGGATAGTGATTTTATAATAATAAATGGAGATAACATATTCAAAAGATGTGTTTTGAATAAATTGATAGAAGCAAAAAGAGATATGTGTATGGTAATTGACAAAAAAAAGCAATACAATATTGATGATATGAAGGTAACAATTGAGGGGGATAGAATCAAGAGGGTAAGTAAAGAAATTGAAATGGATAAAATAGATGGAGAATCAGTAGGAATAATGAAGTTTCAAAATGGAGCAAATAGAGTAATAAAAAATATTCTTGAGAAAATGATTAGGGATAAAAAAAATTTAAATGTTTTTTATTTGGAGGCAATTAACAGACTAATAGAAGAAGGCTATGCAATGTATTATGTTGAAGTTGATGAGAATGATTGGGCAGAAATAGATTTTCATCCAGATTATGAGTTGATTAAAAAGAATATTGAAAAATTCAATATTAAAGAGTAATAGCCAAATTATTTTTTTAATAGTTCCTCATAAAGCGATTTTAATTTTCTTTTTATAATTTTGTAGTCCCATCCTTTAACAAGCTCTTTTACTTTTCTACCATTCGCTTCTCTTAATTTCTTGTTTTTGTAATACAAATAAAAATTCTCTGATAATCTTTTGGCATCTTTTGGCGGGTGGTATAGTACATAATCCTTAAAGACAGTTGTAAATGATCCAATATTAGATAAACAAATGGCTTTTCCTGTGGCGGCTGCTTCATAATTTGTTAAGCCCTGCGCTTCAATAGAGGAACTGAGTACATAAACATCAGAAATATTTAATAGTTCTCTTATTTCGTGAGGACTTCTTTCTCCCAACCACACAATCTTTTTATTACTCTTAATTAACTCCAAAATAGATTTGTTCTTGGGTGGTTGTTCTTTATATGTTTCCTTATCCTTTAACCTATCCTGCCCAATAACTATAAATGTTGAATTAGGTATTTTTCTATTGAATATTTGAAATGCCTTTACCATTGTATCTAAATTTTTACAAGATCTAAAGTTGGCTATGGTTATTACCTTAAAGTCATTGGAGTTGATTCCATATCTCTTCATAATGTCCTCTTTATGTTTTATTCTCTTTGAAAAGAAGTTATAGTCTATCGCGAAAGGCAATAAAAGCAATTTATCAGGTTCTATACCGTTTTGCTTGTATATTTCTAGCTCGTACGGTGTTAAACATATCACTTTATCAAATCGTTTTAGTAGGAATAGAGAAATAATTTTAATTAGCTTGGTTGAGCCTATTTCATAAGAAACAGTTGTAAATATTTTTGGTTTATTAACTAATCCTGCTAGTAATGATGGCTTACATGGCCTAAGAAAAGAGTGGATAAGTTTTATATCTTTATTAAAAAGACTAAAAAATAAAGAATATGAATTATGAAACCTTTTGACTCTGATACCATTAACTATTTCCTCTTTTGGGAAACCCTTCCTTTTCAATGTCCATATCTCTGGTTCCAACCCCAATTCTCTCGCTATAAGACATGGGTACCTTAAAAAATCCTCTTTTTCAAGCAGTTTAGATGCTTTGGGATATGCATTTGTAATTTCAATGAATTTCATCTTTGCCCAATCCCCGCATATAATATCCCTTTACTTTTTATTGTTTCTTTGTTTAGAAGATTCTTTCCATCAATCACAACTTTGACATCATTATTTTTTAGTAATTCCGCGGATATAAGCCTAAACGCTCTATGATCTGTACAGATTATTATATATTCCACTTTCTTCAATATTTCATTTATTCCTTTTGATGTTGATTTTTCTATTATGTAGGGATCATATGTTTCTATAATGACCCCTTCTTTCTTTAAGATCTCCATAATCCTCAAAGCTGGGCTATTCCGTAAGTCACCAATCTCTGCTTTATAAGACAGACCCAAGATACCAACTCTAGCTCCTTTTATATCTTTTCCTAATTTCGCTATTTCTCTTTTAAGGAGTTCTACAGTGTGATACGGCATAGAATTGTTTATTTCTCTTGCAGTCTTTAAGAGTTTGGGTTCATATCCTGTTTCTTCTGATTTTTTGATTAAATAATAGGGATCCACAGGTATGCAATGCCCTCCTACCCCACACCCAGGATAGTGGGGCATAAATGCAAATGGCTTTGTAGATGCTCCCTTAATTATTTCTAGCATATCTAAGTTCATTTTATCAAAAATCTTAGCTAATTCATTAGAAAAAGCAATATTAACATCTCTAAAACTATTCTCCATCATTTTAACAGCTTCTGTAGCTCTTATACTGCTCATTTGTTTTATTTTAGCATCGATAATCGAACTATAAAACTTTAATGCAATCTCCAAACCTTTTTGAGAACAAGCACCTATAACTCGTGGTATGTTTTCTATATTTCGTTCAGGATTTCCTGGATCTATTCTTTCTGGACAGTGAGCAAGATAGAAATCCTCACCCGCTTTCATTTTTTCCTCAAGGAGAGGTTTTATGTTTTCATCTATTATCCCTGGTGCTGTACTAGACTCTATTATTACTAATTGGTTTCTCTTTAAATACTTCTTGACTAAAGTTGTCGCTGATATAAGGCTCTTCAAATCTGGCTCATTATTTTCATTTATGGGTGTTGGAACACAAATAATTATGATGTTACAATCCTTGAGTGCTTTCTCTCCAGATAAGAAAATCTTATGCCTTATTTTTGAATTGTCCAACGGATTTATCCCCTCTCTTATTAATCTTATCTTGTCTTCGTCTATATCTATCCCATATGTTTTATAACCCTTTTTGGAACATAGAAGTGCAAGAGGTAATCCTACATATCCTAAACCAATTATAGCTACTTTTTTGTCCTCCATTTTATTCTCCATTCTAATTAGAGATAAACTACCCCTTTAAAAATTTATTCATAAAGTTGAGCGTATCTGAAATCAGTATAGAACATACAAGACATATGAATACCATTTCTGGGGATGGTTATGGCTTTATTCTCTGATATAGGAAAGGGAGGGCCTATATGGAAGTTTGACAAATTGCTATGGAGATAGATTAAATACAAGGTTAATGGAAACAACTATGGCTAGGAAGCAGCAAGAATTGTAGCTTATCTGATTAAGCTGTATATAAGAATTAATTGTTTATTAATAAGATTTTTTAGACACGCCTGTGACCACAGATAAGTTTATATATATCCTCTTCTCTTTTTTAGGGCATGTTGAACGTACTTATTACTGGGGGGGCAGGATTTATAGGTTCTTATTTAGCTGAAGAATGGTTAAAAAAAAACGCTAAAGTAACAGTAATTGATAACCTCTCTACTGGAAAAAAAGAGAACATAATCCATCTAAAGAAAAACAAAAAATTCCATTTTGTTAGGGCTTCAATTACTAGAAAAAAAATTATGCATGATCTCATTCGTAAGTCAGATATCATTTATCACTTAGCAGCTGTTGTTGGGGTTAATCTTGTTGTGAATAATCCTATAGAAACAATTAAAACAAATGTTTTTGGGACATCTCTTGTTTTAGAGTTGGCAAGCAAATATAAAAAAAGAATCTTTATTGCATCTAGTTCAGAAGTATATGGGAAAACACCTTCTATTCCTCTAGAAGAATCTTCAGATAGGTTAATTGGCCCAACACAAGTGAGTAGATGGTCATATTCTTGTTCTAAAGCAATTGATGAATTCCTTGCTCTTGGTTATAGCAGAAAAAATAACCTTGCAGTAACGATTACCAGACTTTTTAATACTGTGGGACCAAGACAAACTAGTTCATATGGTATGGTAATCCCACGTTTTGTTAAACAAGCACTCTCAAATAAACCAATTACTGTGTATGGGGATGGAACACAATCTAGGTGTTTCGCATATGTTAGAGATGTTGTCAAATGCCTCGTGAAATTGTCTAACATAGAAGGGGCTATTGGTGAGATATTCAATGTTGGTTCACAGGAAGAGATAACTATAAAAAACCTAGCAAAAAAAATAAAAAAAATTAGTAAGAGTAAATCAAAAATAGTGTATATTCCCTACAAAGAAGTATTTGGTGTTGGTTTTGAAGATGTTAAAAGAAGAGTTCCTGATGTCTCAAAGCTTAAGAGGATTCTTGGTTTTATCCCTAATACAAAACTAGATATAATATTAGAAGAGGTTATTGACTATGAAAAAGAGCAAGTATCTTTATAAGGTATTAGTATGCCCTAAATGCAAGGAAGAGCTTAGGTTTGTTAAGAGGGAGAATAAAAAGTTTTTATTTTGTGAGAAAGATAAGATTTATTATCCAATAGAGAGAGTTGAATATTCAAATGACAAAAAGAAAATTTTTGTTGAGATCCCAATTCTATGTGAAAAGAGAGAAATTGCTTTCCATCATGTTAAGTTACTTAAAATAGAAAAGAGCAAGCTTCCTACTTCAAAAAAAATGTTCTATAATATTCTATCAAAGAAGGTCTCTAGACTACCTAGTGGATCTATCATAATTGATAATGGTTGTGGAACAAATATATTTGAAAAATTTATTGATAGAGATATTATCTCTTTTGACTTAAAAATCCAAGATGCATATCTACCTATTGATTTTATTGCTGATTCTATGCTTCTTCCTATAAGAAACAATAGTGTGGATTGTTATGTATCAAATTTTTTAATGGAATATATGGACCAGCCTGACCTTTATATAGGTGAGATGTATAGGACATTAAAAAAAATGGGAAGGGCTTATATCTCTTTTTTTACTCCCTACTCTTATTTTGCTTATTTCTTATCTATTGGAACATATTACAACTATCTAAAGAAAGTGATAAAGGAACCAATATCTTTTTTAAGCAACCCCATTAGACATTTATTACAGAGATTTGTTAGAGGAACAAATTATAAAACCATAATAGAAGAGATAAAAAATTGGAAACTTAGTTTTTTTGAAGATGTATTTAGAAAGACAGGATTCAAGGTAACAGGTAAAGAATTTATAGGTAATATCTTCTCTCTAGATTGGATTTATAATCCATTATCATCAAAGTTTAGTAATTATGGTAAGAGGGGGGTTATTTGTCTTTATACCTTAGAGAAATAAATAACCTCTTTATAGACTTTCAGGTACTTCTCCCCTATTGATCTCCAATTGACCTCCTTTCGGTATTTTCTAATCCCTCTCTTGTATCTTTCATAATTTGCATATACTCTTTTAACCCCCTCTGCTATTTCTTTTGGATCTTTTGGTTTAATAATCTCTCCTGTTTTATATCTTTTAACAGCATCGTATATAAATCCAATCTTAGTTATCACAACTGGAAGATTATATTCAGCTGCATCTTGTACTATACCAGAACTATATGGCCCCCATACATATGGAATTATTACAATACTTGATTTTTTGTAGATCTTCTCCTTTTTGGAGTCAGGTATCCAATCTTTTGATATTACCTTAATATTTCTTATATTATTTATTTTTATTTCTTTTTTCAATTTTTTAAGATAATTCTTACAAAATTTATTAGGAGTACTCCCTGCTATTATGAGTTTGAATTTTTTTAAATATTTCATAGCTTCAATTAAGTACTCTATCCCCTTTCCTGGAGAGATAATGCCAAAAAAAACTAGGTTTCTTGTTTTTTTTGAATTATTTTTTTTGCAATATAATCCCAAATAAACTACTTCTACTTTCTTTGTTTTATATTTCCTTTCTAAAAATTCCTTTTGGAGGTTAGTATGAACTATAATTCTATCGGAATTCTTTACAATATTTTCTTCTATAAATTCCAACAATCTGTGCCTTATCGTCCCGAAAATATTTCCTTTGTAAGGCAGCTGAACTTCATGTAAGGTTGTTACTATTGGTATCTTGAGTTTATACACTGGTAGAAGATTGAGATTTAGTGTATATTTTCCGTATAGGGGGGCAATATATTGGATGTGTAGTATATCTAATTTTTCTTTTTCTATTATTTTTTTGATATCTCTCTTTAGAAAGAAAGATTTAAAATTGACTATGTAATCTGCTTTAGATCCTTTACATCCAATCCTCACAAACTCAGCTGGACAATTTTTTATCAAATTATATGTAGAAACCTTTGCAATACTATCGTCTAATGGTGGGTATGAACTCAGCATACCGACTTTCATCTTTCCCTCCTTATTCTCAAAACATCCTTTACTATTTCATCTATGTCAATCATTTCCATACAACTAGGTTCTTTATTACATTCTTTCTTATAACAACACAAACACCTTATCTGAGGAATAATTTTCTTACCATTTCCATATAACTCTATCTCACTATGGGATGTTGGTCCAAAATAACATATAATATATTTCCCAAAAGCAGTTCCTATATGTAGTGCTAATGTGTCTCCTGTAATTAAAACATCACATAAATCTATTAACGAAGCAAATTCAAGTAAACTATTATCAGATCCACCATCTATTATTTTTTTATCGCATTCTTTAATTATCCTCTCATTTTTATTTCTCTCATTCCTACCTCCGAATAGTATTATCTTGATATCTGTGAATTTACTCAATTTATTGATTAACTCGATAATTTTTTCTATCGGTAAGACCTTCATGGGCCACCTTAAACTAGCACCGGTGTTTATCCCAACAACAAAGTCTTCCTTCTTAATGCCTTTTTTTTGTTTGAATCTTTCAGCAAAATTTTTTGATTTTTCATCAAGGACAAGAATCGGCTTCGTTGGTTTAGTATTTAGTCCAAGTATTGAAGCCCATATTTGATTGTATGTTTTTTTATTGTTTCTCTTTAGTGTATTTGCCCTCTCCAAACCTCCCTCTTCCTTGCTTCTTAATAAGCCCATTCCAAACCACTCTTCAGAATCTTTTGTATACTTTATATCGCCATTATCAGAATATGCCCCTATCAATTTTTTCTTTTTGAGAAATCTTACTAATTCACCAGCTCTTTTATCCTCGTCCATATTTATAATAAGTTCAAAAAGATTATCTTGTAATTTTTCTTTTGCATGGTTAATATCTATTATATCATCTATTAGTGTATTAAATTTCAATAGATCAAAACATTCTTTTTCAGTGACCCAGATTAGATTTACTTTAGGATACTTTTTGTGAATACCTTCTAAAAGAGAGGTAGTCCTCAATACATCTCCTTTAGCCCCAAGCTTTATTATTAAAATATCCAATTTAATCTACCTTTTAATCCTTTAAAATTTTTAATATAATGCTTAAAATCTTTTTCTCACAAAGTATCCTCCTTTACAACTTCAGACGTGCTCCGATACCAAGAGCTACACCTTTTTTGCCATGAAGTGTGCTTCAACTACAAGCATATCAAATCCCTCTCCTAATGAAGCTGTTGGGTAAACATTACATGCTGCACAATAATAAGGTTATACCCTTATCTGAAACAAATCCATCAAAATAACCTTTCCTCAAATAGTTTTTTTATTTTTTTTGTGATCAGGAAATGGATATTTACTTAGGGTGATGATTTTTACATTAGGATGCCCTTTTTGGATATACAGATAGATTCTAAGTTAAAAAAAATTCAGTAATATTTAAAAACCTTCCTGAATCTCGTTATTATATGGCTAGGGCGCTTGTCACAGGCATTACGGGTTTTGTAGGGTCATATTTGGCAGAACTATTACTTAGCAAGAATTATGAGGTTTATGGCATTGCAAGGTGGAGGAGCAAAACAGAGAACATAGAGCATGTAAAATCCAGATTAAAGATAATAGAAGCAGATTTAAATGATGCTCATTCTATCTATAATGCGATTCACAAAATCAAACCAGACGAGATTTATCATTTAGCAGCTCAATCGTTTGTGCCGGCATCTTGGACCGCTCCAGCGGATACTATAAAAACGAATGTTATAGGCACAATTAATTTGTATGAGGCTGTAAGAAAAGCTGCAATTAACCCAAAAATTCAGGTAGCCTGCTCCTCAGAAGAATATGGGCTAGTACATCCTGATGAAGTTCCGATAAAAGAAACAAACCCCTTAAGGCCTTTAAGCCCATATGGTGTTTCTAAGGTTGCTCAGGATATGCTTTCATTTCAGTATTTTAAATCTTATGGCTTGAGGATAATCATTACTCGGGGCTTTAACCATACAGGTCCTAGGAGGGGGGAGGTTTTTGTATGTTCTAGCTTTGCTAAACAAATAGCAGAGATAGAGAAAGGTCTAAAAGAAGCAGAAATTAAGGTGGGAAATTTAGATACGATTAGAGACTTTACAGATGTAAGAGACATGGTTAGAGGGTATAATCTTGCTTTAGAAAGAGGAAGAGCTGGAGAAAGATATAATATCTGCTCAGGTAAAGGGTACAAGATTAAGGAAGTGCTAGATATACTCCTAAAAATGAGTGATAAGGATATTAAGATAGAGAAAGATCCACAAAAGATGAGACCTAGTGATGTTCCTATATTGATTGGAGATAACTCTAAATTTAAAGAACAAACAGGATGGGAACCAGAGATTCCATTTAAAAAAACATTAAAAGATTTATTGGATTATTGGAGGAAAAAGTTGTCTTAGAATCAAAAATGATAGAGCTTTTGTACTTTTTAGTTTTTGTTTCGACTTCATTTTCTATTGGGAGAAGATTGTTGAGATTATTTAAACTAAGACTCTCGTTTATCGAAGAGATTGTTTTCAGTATTTCTCTAGGGTACTTTTTGATTGGTTACGTTGTTTTTTCTTAGGCGTTATTGGAATGATTTATAAACAAATATTTTATGTGCTTTTCCTAGTGGGAATTATTTTTTCTTTTTTTGATTTAAAGTATCTAACACAGAACATTAAAAGAATAGCTTTCTCATTTAGAATAGGCCTCAACTTATATTCTGTTCTTTTTTGTATCATTCTCTCTTTTTTAATCCTAAACTTAATTATATGTTTCACACCAGTGTGGGATTTTGATACAGTTTCTTATCATTTTGCAGTTCCTAAGCTGTACATAAAAGCACATTCAATATTCTATATTCCTTATATTCAACAATCAAATTTTCCATTTTTTTCAGAAATGCTTTACTTAATTGGGCTTCTATTCAAAAATGAAATATTGTCCTTACCTATATTCCCAGAATTAAAACAAGAAGAAATTGAGTTTATTGTAGACAATATAAAAGCAACAGAAATATAGAAAAGACCATAAAATTTAATAATGTAGTCTAGTTTCTCATAGCCTGAATGAAGGTAAATTTCATGAGGTTTGTGGACTGCTATTTAGGTGTTCCTCTTTGTTTTTTGTTATCAATAGTTGTTTTTGTAGAAAAATTTTTTGGGTTCAAAAAAATAAAAAATATTAAACCAAAAAAAATCTTATTCATAGAACTTTCCGAAATGGGCTCTACAATCCTAGCTTATTCTGCTATGAAAAAAGCTAAACAATTATTTAACGCTGAGCTTTATTTTATGATATTTAAAGAAAATGAAGAAAGCATAAAACTACTTGATATAATACCAAATAAAAATATAATCACTATACGAAGTAAGTCATTTTTTTTATTTTTTATTGATACAATTAAAGCTATATACAAAATGAGAAATAGAAAAATAGATTGTGTTATTGATCTGGAATTATTCTCTAGGTTTACTAGTATATTAAGCTTCCTTAGTGGAGCAAAATTGATAGCTGGATTTTACAAGTACTATATGGAAGGTCTTTATAGGGGTAATTTCCAAACTCATAAAGTTCAATATAATCCCCATCAACATATCAGCCAAAATTTTATGGCGTTAGTTTATTCTTTAATTGCAAATAGAGATGAGGTACCCCTACTGAAGAAGGAAATAAAGAAAAAAGAAATACTTGCACCGAAAATTAAATCAAAATCTACAGATAAAAAAAAGATAATAGAAAGATTGAAGAATATAAATCCAAACATAGATGAAAAAAGTAAGATAGTACTGTTAAATCCAAACGCTTCTCAACTTCTTCCAATAAGAAGATGGCCACTAAAAAATTTCATGTTACTTGCTAAGAAAATACTAAAACAAAAAGATATCTTCGTAGTAATAACAGGAACAGAAAATGAAAAATCAGATGCTTTAGAAATATGTAATTTTGTGAAAAATAAAAGATGTATTGATTTTACCGGGAAAACTACTTTCAAGGAACTTATTGATTTATATAACGTTTCCAAAATCTTAATTACAAACGATAGTGGACCAGCACATTTTGCTTCTTTGACGAATATCAAGATTATTGTTCTTTTTGGACCAGAAACACCAAAAATATATGCTCCACTAAGTAAGAACTGTGTATGCCTTTACTCAAATCTTGCTTGTAGCCCATGTGTTAGTGCTTTTAATCATAGGAAGACTCCATGTAAGATCAGTAAATGTTTGGAAGCTATCAAGGTTGAAGATGTTTTTGAAATCGTTAAAAGGTCATTCTGATTTTTTAAAAAAGATACCCTTATCATGGTTTTTCATAGCCATAGCTATGTCCCTTATTTTATTCCTACTACTTTTTATAAACTTCAGTTTTATTTTGAGATATTTTCCAATCAATAAACCCCATATTGATTTTAGTTCCCACATGACTAGAATACACTTTATGAGAACCTATGGATTTAATAAAGTACCTAACTGGTATAATGGTTTTTATCCATTCAAAGCTTATTATTTTGCTTATTATATATTCGCCTTACCTTTTTACATCGTAAGTAATAGCCTAAATATCACAATTTTTGTATCAGTTATATTGATTTATCTCTTTTCATTTATTGGATGTTTATTCTTTTCAAAAATAAAGAATGGATTAGATAAGAGGAGATCAATAGTATTTTTCATTCTTTTTTTCTTTAATCCAGTAATGCTTTTTGATTCTTTAAATCTAGGAAGGTTACCAGAACTCCTTGGTTGGATGGTTTTTTTGTTCCAGACTGTCTTGGTCTTTTACTATAAAAACAAGAGAATTGGTTTTAGATTCATTATTGGTTACTCTATATTAACTGCTATGTTGATATTAAGTGAAACGATGATTTATTTCCTTTCTTTGGCACTCTTATTTGGATTATTTCTTATCAAGAATCTCAAGGAGAGGATAAAAATTGTATTATCTTTTTTAATTAGTTTATCTCTAACTTCTATTTGGTGGATGCCAATCATAGAAAAAAACTATTCCCAAATAGAATCCTTCTATGGGGTAAGATATCTAAAAGAAACTTTTATCTCACCTAATTCTTTATTATTCCTGTTAAAAAATTGGTATCATGATCTAGCAGTTATAGCCTTCTTATTTGCTGTATTTTGTTTAATAAACTATTCAAAAGATAGTGTAAAAAACTATTTATTCTTTGCACCTTCTTTGTTGCTTTCAATACTTTATCTTTTTAAAATAACTTACTTTATACCTATAATCAGTATTACTTATCATCTAATTTTTGTTTATTTTTTCTGGTTTTTATTTTTATATATAATTCTCACGATTGATATATCGTCTTTAACCTTAAAATTAAGATCTGTAATACTATTCTTTTTATACCACTCGTATATCCCACTTATCTTTTATTTATTGTTTTTTGCTAATATCAGATCTTTTGCTTATGATAATTTTGACAAACAAATAATTCAATTGTCAGATAGTATAGATAAAAAATTTGTTGTAGTACCTAATCCTAAGTATGCGAATCTCTATTATCCCTCTATTGTAAGTTATATAACATTTAAAACTAATGCGACAACTTCAATGGGATGGGTAGATCAAAATGCAAACGATTCCGTTAGAAAGTTAAATACAAAAATTATAAGAATCGTACAGCAGAATGATTGTAACAAAATAAAAAATTTGTTCAGAGACGAAGAAATTAAATATATTCTAACTTTTGGAGAATATTGTGACAATCTATTAAAGTGTGATTTTGTTATCAAAAGAAAGACAGAAGATTGTTGTGTTCTTGAATTTTATTAGAAGCTATTTTTATCTTTAAAGAACAACAAAAGTTGTTTTGTGTATCTAAAAAACATCTTGCTTATTTTGAATTTAGGAGTACCTTCCTTTCTAAAATTATAACTCGTAGGTACTTCTCCTAACCTATATTTCTTAAGATGGGCTTTTATAGCAAATTCAGGGGAGATTGCATAGTCTCCAGATTCAAGTTTTATATTCTCAGATAATTCTTTTTTAAACCCTCTAAATGCGTTTGTAATATCATGCACTTTTATTCCAAATAATACCCTGCATAACCTAGTATAGGTAGAACTTAGAAAGGCCTTTAATAAATCCAATTCACCCCTTGAACCTCCTTTCATATACCTGGATCCAAATACCATATCATACCCCTGTTTTAATTTTTTTAATATTTTAGGAAACGTTTCAAGTTTATCAGATCTATCTGCCATTGTCCAAATTATATATTTTCCCTTTGCATAATATGTTCCGTCTCTCAAGGCAAACCCCATACCATTATTTCCTGTTTTTCTATGTATAACCTTTACATATTTGTTCTTTCTAGCAATTTCATCAGAGATCTTTCCAGTTAAGTCTTTACTGTTATCATCTACTATTACAATCTCAGCATTCCATCTTTCTTTATTTATCAAATTAGTTAAAGAATCTATCAGAGGAGGAATATTCTTTTCCTCATTAAAAGCAGGAATCACTATTGAAATAACAGGCTTCATATTAGTCCTCTTTCTTCTAATTCTTTTGTGGCAATATCAAATTTATCTGTTGCTTTCTTTTTTGCAGACCAGGATATTAGCTCTTTGAGGTCTTCTTCAAAAGAAGTTTTAACCTCAAACTCAAGCTTATCCCTTATTTTTGATATATCTGCGTAGCAATGTCTTATATCCCACTTCCTGAACTTTCCACTTATATTTGGTTTTATATTTTTTCCATAAAGTTTTGCTATAGTTTCTGCAATACTCTTAATTGTTATAGGATTCCCTGAACCCACATTGAATACCTGATAATTTCCGCTGTTTTTTTCCATCGCTAGAAGGTTAGCATTCACTACATCATAAACGGATATAAAATCTCTGGTTTGTAAGCCATCTTCGTAGACTATTGGGGGATTATTGTTTTTAATCCTACTCATAAAAATTGCTACAACACCTGTGTATGGATTGCTAAGACTTTGTCTAGGACCAAAAACATTAAAATACCTTAAAGCTACGATTGGTATCCCATATATCTTACCTACATTTAACATCATTTCCTCTTGATTTTTCTTATTGATAGCATAAATTGATACACTATTTTGTTTTATATCTTCTGGAGTGGGTACCGGCTTTATTTCCTTTTTGCATATTGGACACTTACATTCCCACTCTTTTGCTTTTAATTGTTTTTCTGGTCTTAAACCCGGCCTTACTAGTCCATCATCTTCACATTTATATAAACCCTCGCCATAGGACACCATTGAAGAAGCAAAAATGATTTTCTTAACATTGTTGTTTGAATTAACAATCAAATCCAAAAGTAATGCTGTACCATAGCTATTTACTTTAGTATAGTGTGCTATCTTGTACATACTCTGCCCCACACCTACAGCACTTGCTTCGTGAAATATTATCTCTACATCTTCCAAAGCCTTAGAAAGTTGCTTTCTATTTGTTATATCTCCTAATATAAATTCTGCTTTAGGATTGATATAATCTGGTTTACCATCTGAATGTACTTGTGGGTCTAAATTGTCAAATATTCTAACATCATGACCCGTCTTAATTAATGCATCTACAATAAAAGATCCTATAAATCCTGCCCCTCCAGTTACTAATATTTTTCTATTCATCTTTGTCTGCTTTGCAGTGCATTTACAATCTCTTTTAGTATCCTATTTATATCGTATTTAAGTTTCCACTTTGGATAATCCTTTCTAAATTTTGAAATATCAGAGATATACCAAATATGGTCTCCTATTCTGTTTCTTTCAATATACTCATAATTTAATTTTTTGTCTGTGAGTTTCTCAAATTTTCTTATAGCTTCTATTACAGATATATTGGAGTACCTTCCTCCACCAATATTGTAGACCTCTCCTTTTTTAGGATTCTTGTAAAAGTGATCAAAGGCATTAACCAAATCCCAAGAATGAATATTATCTCTAACCTGTTTTCCTTTATAACCAAAAATTCTGTATTTCTTACCTTCGACAACACATTTTGCTAAATAAGCTAAAAATCCATGTAATTCTGCTCCTGAGTGATCTGGTCCTGTAAGACAACCGCCTCTAAAAGAGACAGTATATAAATCAAAATATTTGCCATATTCTTGTACTAGAATGTCAGCGGCAACCTTTGAAGCTCCGAACAAACTATGCTTACTGTTATCTATACTCATTGTCTCATCGATTCCATTTTCATACTTATGTCCCTTTTTGATTTCATATCTTGTCTCTAATTCAATTAATGGTAATCTGTTGGGGGTATCTCCATATACTTTATTAGTTGATGTAAACACAAACACCCCTTTATTGGAGTATTTCCTAAAATTTTCTAACAAAATAAGTGTCCCATTAGCATTTATAGTGAAGTCAGTAAATGGCTCTTTGGCAGCCCAGTCATGTGATGGCTGTGCTGCGGTATGAACTATCAAATCAAATGGACCATATCTCTTAAAGATTCTTTCTACTTTTTTATTGTCCCTGATATCTATATTAAAGTGGGTATAGTTGTTATATCTTTTTTTTAATATTTCTATATTCCATTTTGTACTTGCTGTTTTACCAAAGAAGTAACTTCTCATATCATTGTCTATCCCAATAATTTCAGCTTCTTTATCTGCGTAAAATTTAACTGTCTGAGATCCTATCAAACCACCAGATCCAGTAACTAAAACTCTCATTCTTTTAGCTAGAAAAGATATGATATATAAAATTTATGCTGGTCTGGCGTTAGCCAAACCCATAATTCTTTATAAGAGATCACATCTTAAAGCTTTAAAAACAGCTAAAAGAGGTAACAACACGAACGAGGATACCTAAATAAATACTTGGAGTTTATTAATTTGGCTATGGCTACTGATTCCGTAAAATCTATAAATACATAATTATTTCATCTTGATTATAAATGGTAAATAGGCATATTGAAGCAATAATTGTAACACTCCTCTATTTTATTTGTTTATACTTTTGGATTTTGCCTATACAGGGAAATTCTTTTCCATACGGAGAAGTCGATGCTGCATCACATTTTGCTATTGCAGATTATACTACATCTACAAATAAGCCAATAACTATTTTGCCTTTTTATATAGATAAGAGATATGGTAGAGACAATGCATATAAGAATCATAGATTATGGTATCATCCCCCTTATCACATGGCTTTTTCTATAGCCCAAATAATAAGCAACGATAGAATAACTTCTGTATTTTTTGCAAATGCAATATTCTCTTCACTAATAGTTTTATCAGTTTACTTTATTATCAGAAAACTTTTTGGTTTTCTTCCAGCTTTTTTATCTTCTTTTATGCTTATTTTTTCCATGAGAGATATAATGGTGTACCTTTGGGGTCAATGGCCTGAGAGGATGGGGTTTGCTTATCTTCCATTAGTCATTTATTGTTTTTATAAGTATTCTTTATCATATCTCCATAAAAAAGAAAAACCAATTTATCTTTACCTGACTAGTTTACTTCTTGTTTGTAATTTATTTGTTCATCCTATGACTTTTATTCATACAATTCTTACACTTTTGATTTTTTCATTTCTTTTATTAATAAAAGAAAAAAAACTTTTTTTTAGTATTAGGCATCTTCTCATATCAGTTATTTTGTTTATTCTCATAGTAAGTATTTTTCCATTACAGACGTTAAATGTTATCGTAAGATTAAAGTCAAATAAATATGATAAGGCTGAACCAAATAGTTTTTCAAGACTCTTTCGTTGGACTGGAGGATTAAATGCTGAAGGCTCTGTTCCAAATGCTTATTTTTCCTATAAAGATATGATTGGTGGTTATTGGACAATCCCCCTAATTATTTTAGGTATTCTTGTTATTTTATTAAGGAGAAATAACAAAACCGTTATTATCTTCTCTTGGTTGATTGGTCTTTATATTATGATTCATTTGGATGTGATTGGCATATCTGGTAGGGTTCATAGGTCTCTAAGTGCTACAGCCCATATATTTTACCCACTTGTTGCTATTGGGCTACTTTCTCTTGTCTCTTATGCTAAATATTTTGGGATTTATAAAAAGTATGTCAAGTACGGGGTAATATTAGTATTCCTAGTCTTATTTATCAACTCCAATGGCAAAGCAGCATACTTACAATTAAAAAATGCATACTCTGGTATCATAAGAGTCACTCCATACCAGCTTGAAGTTTCTGAGTGGATAAAAGACAACATCCCAGAAAAAGCTCAGATTCCTTCGTTTGGAGCATTAACCCAAGCCAAATCAAGATGGATATGGATGCTCTCGCACAGGTATGTTCCATATATACAAAGTTTCAGTGATAAGAGGATGGTTAATGCCACCCATATACTGTTAGATTACTCAGACAGGGCAATCATTGGAGATAAAAAGACAATAGCATATATGCAAGATTGGGAAAGAAAAAATCTAGCTAATGCAACTTTATTGTATAATAAAAATTATATAAAGGTGTACAAAATTGGAAATCAGATTTAATAATAGATTACTTATAACTTTCACATTTCTATTTATAGTTATATTTTCACTTATTACATTGAAGTTCATAGCCTTTAAGGTTATTCTTGGTTTTATTTTACTTTTTATTTTACCTTTTTATTTAATTTTAGATAACTTTGATTTAGATATGGAAGAAAAAATCATATTTTCTTTTTTTATTGGAGTTATATTTTTTTCTTCTTTAGTTTACCTTATTGGGAATCTCTTTGGTGTAAGGTTTTCTATTATCTTAACTTTCATTATTCTTATCTTCTCTAATCTTTTTCTGAAAAAATTTATTTTTAAAAACAAAAATAAATCCAACAAGGATATAGAGTAATGGAAGTATAATTGTATGATATTTTATATTAACACCTAATAACCCAAGATAATAAGAACTTATCCCTATAATAGCACCACTAAGGCCAACCCCAATTATTAATCTTTCATAAAACCTTAGTTTTTCTTTCCAGTATAACATTATTATGTATCCTGGAATTATAAAAACCCAAAAAAATGCCAGAATCAACCTGGTTATAACAAGTAACTCTTCTCTAAAAAATAATATCTTCAGAGCGAGGATACTCACTATCAAAATGAGCATTAGTAACCTTATTTCTTTTTTTATCTCATTATTAGAATCTTGTTTCTTCTGCAATACAATCCTCCCCCGGATTATTGTTTTTGATTATCATTACAACACCATTGTCAAATACAGGCCTTATAAACTCTTTTTTCAAAAGTTCATTTGCAATTAGTATATTATATTTTGCCAAAACATCTTGTCTACTTACTTTATCTAACACAATGTAGTCAAAGTTACATATGTCTCTCTTGGTGTTATAGAAATAATCTCTTCCCATCTCTTCTGCATGAAAACCAAAATCAAAAAGGGATTTTCTGTATGCATAATAAACCCCATGATGGTCTCCAAGAATGTCTATTCCTATATTTCTTTTTATAGTTTTATTTTTTAAAGCAGAAATATATTCCTTTATATCTACCATATGGGGAACCCTAAATATATTTCTCAATAACGCATCCTGATTATAAATATCACCATAAAGAAATAAAACCTTAGCATCTTCTTTTGTGTTATCCCTTATCCATCTAAATGCATCCCAGTGATATTTGTCCATTATCCCAGAAGAAGTAAATCTTTGTGAATATGGGACCTTGGGTATTTTTATTACTCCTCCAAATACCAAAAGTAGAACAATTGCCAATGAAAATGAATATATGATATTCCATTTTCTTGTTAGGCTCTTAACAAGGTAATAAATACTAATCCCGACAAATAATGAAAGGTATATTGGCCATAAGCACCTTGTCTTAAATGCATGTCTTTCTAGTCCAATATAGTTGCCAAATCCTACACACATCATAAAAAGGGAGATAAAAATCGGAAGGGAAAATTTTTTTTTCAAAATAAAGAATGATAGAACAATTCCTACAATTATAAATAAAATAATTATGCCAAAATTCGAAAGATATAAGGTCTGATCTGTTGTAGTTGTTTTTAAAACACTGAACCACTTAATTACATTACCCTTTGTAAATGTAAACTTGAATATTATAAGAAAGTATACAGAAGTAATAAAAGACACAACACCAGCGATTATAATGTTTCTTATTTTACTTAAGTTCAGCTCTTTTTTTAATAACCATAAACCAATCATCAATATCACAAAAAAAACAGCAAATGCCAGCTCTGGTTGATGTTGCAATGCTAAAGCACTCAGGAAAACAGCTAAAAAAATCCAAGAATTTTTCAAATCAAAATTTGAAAATGACCAAAAGAAGCATATCAAAAAAAATTGTCCAAATATTAGTGGCCAACTTCCCCAGGTAATTAAAGCATATGGTCCTGGCCCTGTTGTTGGCCCTCTTGAAAATAACAGAAGTGAGAGAGGCAAACCAATCATTGCTATATGTTTATTTAATTTCCTCATTATAAGGTAAAAAATCATAGCAGAAAAACCAATGACTATAAAAACAAGCAGATATGCAACATCATAAATCTCTAAGCCACTAATATAAGACAATATAACATCTAAATGATACATTAATGGTGGATAAAATCCAACACAATCTTTGTATCCTGCACAGATATAATATGCTTCATATTTGTAATTTCCCATCTGCTTTATACTATCCGCCCTTACTTGGTGCTGGAATGTGTCTGAAGCCATATAAGCAAAAGGGAATTCGTGCTTTATTCTATGATCCCATAGATTAGCCACACTAGCCCAGATTAGAAAGAAAAATACAAAAACCAAATAAATAGCTTCAAAATTAACTTTGGCTCTCAATCCGAAAACCTCTCTTTTATTATTCTAAACATTATTGTAAAACCATCTTTAATCTTTATTTTTGATTTACCTCTATCTTTGTATCTACGCCTGTCTTTATATTCTATAGGAATCTGCTTTATTTTATATCTTCTTTTTATAGCTAGAAGCAATATCTCAGCTGTTAAATCCATCCCAGATGCTTTTAACTTCCCTATGAACTTATCTATCTTTAATATTTTCATACCAGTATTGATATCTTTTAGTCTTGTTAAATAAAGCAAATTAGTTAGTTTGGTGTGGAATATGTTAGCAATTCTATGTAAAAAAATAATGTCTTTCATATTTCTAGCAGTTGTCACAATATCATAACCCTGTTTTGCATATTTCACTAACATTGGTATATACCTCGGGGGATAGCTACCATCACAATCAAGGAGAACTATATGGCTAAACCCTCTTTCTTTTGCAATTTTTAGTCCTTCTTTTACTCCCTCACCATACCCTTCTTTTTTTCTTTGAAAACATTTTACCTTTAGTTTTTTTGCTATCTTTATGGTATTGTCTGTAGATTGCTCATCAACTATAAATATAGGGTATTTACAATACTTCTTTATCTCTTTGATCATATATTCTATGTTTTCTTCTTCATTCTTAGTTGGCAATACAACACAAACTCTCATTTTTTACCTCTTAGAAAGTTTATTTAATGTATATGTAATCTCCTCGGCATCTTTTATTTCTATATCTGTGGGCAAAAGAATGCCTTTTTTATTTACTTCAATTGAAAATCTTAAATCTTTTTTTTCAAAATAAAAAGGTTGTTTGTTGCACGGGTAAAAAAATGATCTGAGAATAATTCCTTTTTTTCTTAATACGTTCATAATAATTATTTGTTCTTTTTCAGTTCTACATAGTATGGGGTAAAACCAATAAACTGGATTTGTAAATTTCTTAATAATCGGTTTTTTAAAACCTTTAATCTTTTTCTCGTATATGGAGGCAATTTTCATTCTTCTTTTTATTATTTTGTTTATTTTTCTTAATTGTTCAATACCTATAGAAGCCTGTAAATCCGTCATTCTATAATTAAAAGCAAGTAAGTGATGATAAAATTGCATTTGAGCGTATTCCCTACCTGGTTTTAAATCTTCTAATTTAGGTTTTCCTTGTGCTCTTAAAAAATCTATTCTTTTTTTTAATTTTTTGTTATTAGTTACACACATCCCCCCTTCACCTGTCGTTATTATCTTATTCCCATAAAAAGAAAAACAACCAACATCACCTATTGAACCAACTTTTTTACCTTTATATTCTGCCCCATGTGCTTCTGCACAGTCTTCTATAACATACAATCTATATTTTCTTGCGATTTTTTTTATCCAACCCATATCTGCGACATTACCATACAAATGTACAGCTATTATTGCTTTTGTCCTTTTTGTTATTGCCTTTTTTATTTCTTTGGGATCAATGCAGTATGTTTCATCAATATCCACAAAAACTGGTTTTGCCCCAGTATAACTAACAGCATTGGGTGTAGATATAAATGTACAGTTCGGTACTATTACCTCATCTTTCTTGTTAATCCCAAGGGCGACTAATGCAAGATGTAAGGCTGCTGTCCCATTACATACAGCAGACGCATATTTAGTACCTAAGTACATTGAGAAGTCTTTTTCAAATTTTTGAACAAACTTACCTTGTGAAATATGCTTGCTTCTTACACATTTAATTAAGCTTTTCTCTTCCTCCTTACCAATATCTGGACTCATTCTCCGAATAAAGCAATAAATCCCCCCAATATTAACACGGATATGTAATTTATAAATCTTTGCAAAATTGCTGTGCTAATACCAATATTCTTATCGATACTAAACATAATTAGAATACCAACAATAGCAGATTCAACAGCACCGAGACCACCAGGTGTAATTGGAATAGCAGTGAGCAAAGCCGCTGAAAGAGCAATAAAAACAGATAAGAAATACGAAATGTTTAGTTCTAATGATATAAATATAAAGTACAATGAAGTGATTTCACATAACCATATTAGTACACTATACAATAAAATCAAAGTAAAGTTTTTCTTTTTTATAGAGCCAATTATCCCCTCCTCTGCCTGATCTATAATCAACATAATTTTTTTTGGTATGTATTTAACAAACTTAGTCCTAATTCTTAATATGAATAAAAATATAAATAATATCAAAATGATTATATACCCAACAATCAAAGCAAAAATCAAGTCCTTATTTAACTTCTTTCCAAATAAAATAGAACCACTTATAGTTAGCATAGCAACAAGTAAAATAATATCAATTAATCTTTCTGTAAACACACTACCCATGGTCTTTGTAAAGGATCCTTTGTATCTCTTTCTTATCATATAGCCCCGCATAAAATCTCCCAACTTAGCAGGTATTATACAATTTGTAAAATAAGAAACCATCAAAATCCTAAATAGCTTAAAATATGGTACAAGGTAGCCTATATTCTTCAATTGAAGTTGCCACCTGAAATTTCTTATAATTATTGCTATATAAAAGAGTAAGAAGGCAACCAAGTAATAAAATAAATATACCCTCTTTATTATGTTTATTATTTCTAGAAAATTAATGTTCAACAGTAGTATACAAATAATCACTAAGGCTATAAAAAATGAAAATAAGGTTCTTAAACTGAGAAAATTTTTTTTTATTTCTTGTTTATAATTCATCTACCATCTCTTTTATAGCCTTTATTATCTTTTCCCTGGTCGGTATTATAGCATTCTCTAAGTTTGGAGCACAGGGTAATGGGAGGTCTTCTGAAGCAATCCTTCTTATTGGATATTTCAAAGAATAAAATTTTTTTTCTGCAATTCTAGAAACAATTTCCGCACCAACACCGCCGGTTTTACATCCTTCTTCAATGACTATGGCCTTTCCTGTTTTTTTTATAGATTTAAATATTGTTTCTGTATCCAGCGGACTTATTGTCCTTATATCAATTATTTCAGGATTAATTCCTTCTTTTTTTAACTCGTTTACAGAATCCAAAGCCAGCTTAGTACCTATTGAATAGCTAATTATTGTTATATCTTTTCCTTTTAACTTAATCTCTGCCTTTCCTAGGGGAATAGTATAATCTCCTTCAGGTACATTGCCCTTTACACCATAAAGTCTTTTTCCTTCTAAAAATATTACGGGGTTATTGTCTCTAATAGAACTTTTTAATAATCCTTTTGCATCGTATGGACTAGAAGGAGCAACAATTTTTATACCCGGTATTGTGATTAACATGGACTCTAAACTTTGCGAATGTGTGGCCCCATAGCCTCTTCCTGCACCCATGGGTGTTCTTATCACTAAAGGTACATTTAGTTGTCCATTTGATATATATCTGAACTTAGCTGCGTGATTTAGTATTTGATCAATAGCCAAGGTTATAAAATCCATGAACATTATCTCTACTACTGGCCTCATTCCACCTATTGCAGCACCAGTAGCAATTCCAGTTATTGCCGCTTCAGACATTGGTGTATCAATCACTCTTTCTTTACCAAATCTTTTTAGAAGACCTTTTGTAACACCAAAAGCCCCTCCATATACCCCTATATCTTCCCCCATAAGGAAGACCTTTTCATCTCTTTCCATCTCTTCTATTAATGCCTCCCTTATTGCTTCAATATAATATATCTCTTTCATCATAACACCTATGCATATAGATTCTCATACATACTACTTGGATTAGGTTCTGGACTTTCTGTAGCAAATTCTACTGCTTTTTCAATTTCTAATTTAATGTTCTCTTCTATCTTTATGATTTCTTTCTCACTCAAAATTTTATCTTTAATCAATTTATTTCTTAGTATTAATATAGGATCCTTTTTTTTCCATTCCTCTTCCTCTTCCCTTGTCCTGTATACACATTGGTCATTCTTGGAATGGCCTTTGAATCTATATGTTTTACACTCTATAAGTGTAGGACCCACACCATCCCTAGCTTTTTTAACAGCTTCTTCAACAGTTTTTTTTACAATAAATATATCATTACCGTCAATACTCTTGCCCTCAAAGCCATATGCCTCTGCTCTTTTAGATATATCTTCTATTAACATAGAATCTCTAACTGAAGTCGACATAGCATATAAATTGTTCTCACAGATAAAAACTATTGGTAATTTCCATAGTGCAGCAATATTTAAGGTTTCATGAAAGTATCCCTCATTTGTTGCTCCATCACCAAAAAAACAAAGAACAACTTGTCTTGATTTTTTCATTTTGAATGCAAGAGCTATCCCAGCTGCTATTGGAATACATCCTCCTGTGATACCATTTGTTAAAAATCCCTTCTCAATACATATTGTGTGTTGTGTTCCTGCCCTCCCTTTACAGTAACCATCTTTTTTGCCTTGTAATTCCGCCATAAATTTTTTTATATCAAGACCCTTTGCTATAGCATGACCATGTCCTCTATGGGTACTCGTAATAAAGTCATCCTCATTTAAGGCTGCACAAGCACCTACAGCTACTGCCTCTTGCCCAATACATAGATGGGCTGTACCATGGATAAGGCCCCTAGTAAAAAGAAAATCAATCTTTTCTTCAAAATACCTAATCTTAAGCATTGTTTTATAATATTCAATTAATTCTTTTTTTTCCATTAGAAGTATCACCTTATTTGTTTAGTTCATCTGGAATTTCTTCACCTTCTTCTCCTATTACTGCAATAACAGATGTTACTGGGACATTTGACCCCTCTTTAGCTATTATCTTAAGTAAAGTACCAGATGCCTCTGCCTCTACATCAAATACAGCTTTCAAAGTTTCTAAAACAAACAATGGCTCTCCTTTTTTTATTTTATCCCCTTCTTTTTTTAACCATTTCACAATCCTCCCTTCCTCCATATTCGCTTCTAACTTTGGAAGTATAACTTTCGTTACCATTTTTATTCGCTCTTTATTATTTTTGACACAACACCTTGAACAATTGCTTTCTTTGGTACATCTACACTCACAACCGAACCAACTTTAATAACAGCATTATCACCTATATTGACTTCTGGTAGAATAGTGCTATTTGGTCCTATGAATACATACTTTCCTATTTTTACTGGTTTTTTACCAATATAATATGCCTTAAATGGGGCCATATGTGACAGACTAACTAATCTATCAGAATTGTCTATTTTAAAAAGGGCTGTTCCAGAGTAGATTAAAGAACCAGAAGTTATAGCTGAGTAATCCCCAATTACAACTCCGCTCCTACCCATTATAACAACATTAGAACCAATATGTACATAGTTCCCAATTTTGACAAATCCACCATTACCACCACCCTCAATTTTTAGATTCCTGTCTAGATGACAGTTATCCCCAATCTCAACTACTTCTGGAAAAGAAATGGAAACATCCTGGTCTATGATAACATCCTTACCCATTTTTTTTAACTTAGCTTTATAGTAAGCTCCTCTAAGAAAATAACCAATAGAATTTCTTGAATAAACCCTAGCGATAGTTTCAACTACTGAAGAAACTATTGGTATTTTAGCTAAAATCCATATTACAACAAAAACAAAGAACATGACTACTTTTATAGACAGTACTATTAGTTTTTCTCCTTTTTTTATTTTAATATCCCTATTGAATGTAAAATCTCCCCTTAATGCTTTTACAATAAAGATATCGGAATATAACATTTTTATTTTAAGACAAACTAAAAAACCACTCATACCATTTATATGTATGCCTCAACCCTTCTTCTAGGGAGTATTTTGGTTTCCATAAAAGTATGCTTCTTGCTTTCTCTGTGCATAAATATTGTTTTTTTATCTCCCCTTTTGCTTTGTTTAGGATTATGGGTTTAATTTTGTTTTTTTTAGAGATCTTGATTATTATTTTCACCAACTCTATAACACTAATTGGTTTTTCAGTTCCAAAATTAAACGCCTCCCCCCTCACATTTTTCGTCTTTAATTTTTCAGCTAATAAAAGATAAGCATCAACAATGTCTTTTACAAATATATAATCTCTAATGTACTTACCATCACTCCTTATTATTGGTCTTTGGTTAAATATCAATGATTTTATTGTTCCTGGAATTATCCTATTAAAGTTCAAATCCCCACCACCATAGATGTTTCCACACCTAGTAATGGCTATTGGCATTCCATAGGTATGTGCATATGCCTGTGCTAGTATATCTGCACAACTTTTTGAAGCATCATAGGGATGTAAACCCATAAGTTTTGCATTCTCTTTGTATGGAAGTTTTTCATGGGTGCCGTAGGCCTTATCACTTGAGGCAACAACTATTCTTTTTATTAGTTCATTTCTCCTTGTTGCTTCCAAAATATTCCAAGTTCCTTTAATGTTGGATTCAAATGTGGATAATGGATTTCTATTCGCTGTTCCAACAATAGTTTGAGCTCCAAGGTGAAAAAGAGAATCAATTTCGTATTCATTTAAACATCTTTCTATAGTAGCATAATCTTCAAGGCACCCTTGTACTATATTGACTTTATTTATTAGTCCCGTTAATATAATCTCAGACTTTGGTACCCAGTCTCTCATTAATATTGTGACATTAGCTCCTTTATTGACTAATTCTTTAGTTAGCCACGAACCTAATATCCCGGTTGCTCCAGTTATAAATACCTTTTTATCCTCCCAAAAGCCCATTTTCAACTCCACTTTTTCCAATAAGCTTTATTGTTCTTCCATAATTCATTTAGCACTCTTGTATCCTTGTAGGTATCCATACATTTCCAAAATCCTTTATGTTTATATGCAATTGCTTGCCTTTCTTTAGCAAGTTTCTCAAAAGGTTCCTTTTCTAATATATCATTTTCCCTTATGTAGTCAAATATCCTTTTGTTAAAAACAAAAAAACCTCCCGAAATCCACTGATTAAGCAGGGGTTTTTCTTCAAATTTGGTTATTATTCCTTCTTCATTTATTTCAACAACACCAAACTGCGATGGTGGATTAACACATGTTATCGTTGCTATTTTTTTATTTTTTTTATGGAAATCCAGCAATTTGTTTAAATCTATATCGGATAGCCCATCACCATAAGTAACAAAAAAATCATCCCCCCCTATGTACTCCTCTATTTTTTTAATTCTTCCCCCTGTATTAGTTTCCTGACCAGTATCAACAAATGTTATTTTCCAATCTTCATGTTTTACTTTGTAGTTATTTGCTTTATAGATAATTTCATGTTTTTTACTTTTAAAATCAAGAATAAAATCATTGTATCTCCAATCTGCTTGATTCATAAAATACTCCTTTATCATTTCACCCTTATATCCTAGGCATAAAATAAAATCATTAAATCCGTAATACGAATAAATCTTCATTATATGCCATAATATCGGTTTACCGCCTATCTCCACAAGTGGTTTTGGAAGAACCCCAGTAAGTTCTCTTAGTCGTGTTCCTTTCCCCCCACACAGTATAGCTACTTTCATTATGCTTCTGAGTAATCTGAAGCCATATTTAAGTTTTTATGTTTTTTGAACACCCCTCTAAGAAAATATAACAAAACCAGAATCAGTGTAACCATTGTGATTGCAACACCAATCATATATGATTTTGGTTTATACTCAAATACTATATCTTTTTCATTACCTTCTAAATAAATAGAGCTTATCATCATATCAGCATTATAAATCTTTTTTTCTTTACCGTTTGATCTGGCTTTCCACCCTGGAAAAACAGAGAACTTTTCACTATAAACAAGAAACCCTCTATATTTTTTTTCTAGTTTTATCTCTCTCCTGTCAAAATTATGCATTATGATGCTCTTATCATCTATTTGGGTCAATGTACCATTCATTGATTTGAGTAGATTGTTTATTTCTTCCGTTGCTATCGTATTTTCTCCTTTTGTGATATCAGGCACCAAAATTCCACCATGGTCCACATATTGTTTCAACTTAAAAATTGAATTTTCATCTACAGAACCCATAGTTAAGAATACCACTTTGAACCTGTTTAATTCTTCAATATCATATTCATTTATACTCTTCTTGCCCCTTATTATCACTTGTTTGGATGGCCTAAACTCTTTATTTAACATCAGAGCATATATTGTATCCCTTACAGAATTTTTCTCTCCTACAACAAGAATGCTGTTATTTACTATATATGCCCTTGGCAGAAATCTCTCATTTTCATATAGGTATGGTCCCCATGCTTTTGCTAAGGGCGTATCTGACCAACATATACTACAATTTTTAAATTTTTTAATAAACCTAAATCCAGATACATTTATCTTCTTCTGTGAGGTTATATACTTTACATTAAGTATCCCCCAAAATTTTGCTGGATTATTAAGAGCAACTGCTAGATAAACATTCATATATGGGGGATGCCACATTGGGGTGTACTTATATATATGTTCTAACCTTAATGGGACATTATAAAAGTCTGTACCCCAGTCTATTCCTCTTGTTTCCCAAGTTTGTATCCTAAACCATCCCTGTTTTTTGCTTATACTCTGGAGTATATGGTTACTTTTTATTACTTTCTCAGCATCTGGCCATTTTTTTGGATCCCCTCCAGTGTATGGGCTATAGTTAAATATGCCAAGGTCTATTATTAACAATAAGATTAGTATAATATAGATCATATTTTTGTGTCTTTTTATTTTTCTAAAAAACTCTTCTGCACCAAAACCAGCAACTATTGAGCAGGAAAAAGAAAAAAGAAAAAGGCTCCTGTCCATGTATCTTAGGCTTTTAAAGAAAGGAAAAAAACGCCAAAGAAGATAATATATATTAAATGTATTGGTAGCCGCAAATATGCTAAATAAAGCAATAAAACCAAAAAATAGAACGTTTTTATTTTTGTACTTTTTGTATAATGAAAAAAGAACCAAAATAAAAGCAACTATGCCTATATGGTCTCCTGTTCCTACCCTTCTTATCTTTGGCATTCCCTTGTATATTGGCTCTATTAGTCTACTAAAAAGTTCCCCATACCTAACCCTCCTGCCGCCAGCTATTTTCCAATCTGTTACCCCTCTGCTTGTAAGTTTAATTGACTCCATATTAGGGATTATCCTATGTGCAGAAAGGCCAAAGAAAACCAAAAAAATCATCAAACCAACAATTAATATCTTTATTGCATTTTTCTTTGTAGGTTTGGTTATAAAATCAAAGATAAGATAGAAACCAAAAATAATTCCAAACCACATAGTTACTTTCATGTCTGGGTTGAACCTAAAAAGTAAAGAAAAAATAATTCCTGCTAATATGGGATTCTTAATAGTAAATTTTTCTTTTACAGCTTTCATACCAAATAAAAAAGCTAAAGGTAACAAAGCATATCCACCAAGTGTTGTAAGCCACCCCCAACTAAGTAACTTTGACATATGAGCATTCAAAATATATGCTAACGCAGAAACAAATGCAAATTTTTTATTTAACTTAAGATAAATCATAAGAGAATACATTGAAAAACCAGAAATTAGGAACAATAGCACATATGTCAATTTTAATGCTATTATAGTCCTTGGCAAAATCAATACTAAAAAACCTAGCAGGCTATCTGGTCCTAAATATGGCAACATAAGAAATAATGTACCACTGAAACCATACGGATCCCATAAAGGCCATAAATCTTTGTAATCAAAAATAGAAATCTTAAGCTTCTCAGCTATAGGGTAGTAAGTTGAAGTAATATCATGTGCCGGAAGCCTAGGATTGAAAAAATAAAATAGATGTACAACAGTCAGAAAAACTAAAGCCAAAATATAAGGTAAATATGATTTTATTCCTTTCAATCTTGCCATTTTTATTTTCAGTTGAACCTTTCAAATCCTTTCGTTATAGGTAAAAATAATTTCTTAAATGGAACAAATTTATACAATCTAAATGCCATTTTTCTCATAAATCTATATATGGTTGTTCTTGTTACTTTACTATCTTTGAAATTAAATTTATTAAATGAAATTACCTGATTACTGCTATACCTCCTAGGTAGGGGGTTTGGCTTTTTCTTATAATAACCAAGTGCAACATAAGCAATTGGATCATAGTGTCCAGGTATTCCCAATAATTTTCTTATAATTTTTTTTGGAGATAGATGACAAATCCAACAAGAGCCAATTCCCAAAGCATATGCAGCAAGAAGCATATTCTGGATAGCTGCAGATGCACTTTGAATATAATCAAAATATTCTGGATTTTCTGATCTATTGTCGTATAATACTAATATCCCAATTGGAGCATATCTTATAAATTCTATTGTTCCTGTATTAATCAATTTTTCTTTTATTTTCTGATCAGTTATTACTATAAACTTCCATCCTTGAATATTGCATGCAGAAGGAGCAGATATAGCTGCAGATATTATTTTTTCAATTTTTTCATACTCAATCTTTTTTTTTGTAAATCTTCTTATACTTCTCCTTCCATGTATAGCTTCAAATATATCCATGTTTATAACCTTATACTCTGGATCAGCTTAATTTTTTTTTGATATCCCCTAAATCTTACCCCCCTTATTTTAATTTCTTGCCGTTGGAAAAATTTTGAGGATGGAATATACCTAAACGAAAATTTGTCTATTGAAAATATCTTTATTTTTGTTTTTGAGATTATCGTGTCATATATTGTGACTCTATCCTTTCTAAATAGAATTTCCCTAGTAAACCTTGCATTATCAAGATTTTTTCTTGTGATTAGTATCTTTTTTATTAATTCCCTTATTGGTTTGCTAATGCATCCATGCACTAGAATAAATCTTAAGGCTATGTGCTTCAATACAGTAGGGACAACCCATTTTATATTGTGAAATCTACCACTTATCATTACATAATCTCTCTTAACCCTTATTTCTCTTTTATTGTCCCAATATGCAGAAGATGCTATCTTGTTCTTATTTTTTATTATATAACCACAATCAGAAAATAGGATTTTGTTATTTTTACAATCATAAGCCCTTATAACTCCTCCTTTTTTTGTTCCTATTATTATATATTTATTCATTGATTTTTTTATTAATATTCCTGCTTCTTGGAAATATTTTTTAAAGTCCTCTTTTCTTTCAAAAGGAAGTAGTTTTCTTTTATTGTTTTTGGCAGTATAATCTAAAAATGTTTGTATATATTGATGGAGATAGATGGGGACATAACGATTGTCCATTACGTTTGGTGATACCATATTTTTTTCATTTAGTGATTTCGATATAAATTGGACTATTGAGTTAGATAAAGGATTAAACTTAGCCATAATGCCGAAACCATGCGGTACAAGATATTCTGTATTTCTTGCAGTATATTCTCCTCCAGCTGTACCGTTTGGATGTAAAAGATAGCTAATAAATTCTATTGCCCTATTTAATGGTTTGATTACCCTCTTGTCTTTACTTTTCTTGTAATATGTTGCAAGAAAGTCAATGGTATAACTCAAATATCCTACATCACATCCCCCATATTCAGGAAACCATCCTTCTTTTGTCTGACTTTTTAGTACAAACTTCAATTTTTTTTCAAAAGAATTTTTTAATTCAGTTTTTTTCAATATCTGATTGATACAATATATTGCTAAAGTAGCCATAGTTTCTTGGTTTAAAACCTTTGGTTCAATATTTTTTGAAAGAAAATCTGCAGACCGTTCAAACATTTTCATTATCCTTTTTTTGTCATCTATTTTAATTTCGTCTCTTACGAGGTAAAATGCTTCAGCACAAGGATACATAGCAAGCGCCGTACCTATATATGATTTCTCATTTGGGTAGTATTCATCAAAACTTCCATCTTTTTTTTGGATTTTGATAAGAAATCTTAGTCCTGCTATTATCCATTCTAATATCCGTTTATTATTGTAATAGGGGTTTTTTGGTAGTTTATTTTTATATAAAAGCGCTAAAGATAAAACAGCCCCTTGTAAGCTTGCATAAGGCGTATCTGATTTTTTATACTGCCAGAACTCCCTATCAAAAGAACCATATGTCGGAGAAAAAGGATTTCTATCTTGCAAACTCAATATATAAGGAATTCTGGAAAGGGCAATGTCCAAAAATATTTTTTTTGTCATTTTTTGAAGTTTAATTTTATTAGTTGAGTTTATTTTTTATAATATATTTCTTTCCATTTTCTTTACTTGTTATCATTTCTCCAATAAGTCCAATAGATATAAATTGAACACCCATGATCATCAATAGTACCCCCAACAAAAGCAAAGGTCTTTCTCCTATCCGTATTTTTAGAATCAACCTTATAAAAGCAAGATAAAGGGAGATTAGGGATCCAATTAAAGTTAATATTGAACCAAAAATAGCAAATAAGTGCATTGGAGCTTTTTTGTAACTAAGAAGGAATTTTATTGTAATTAAGTCAAAAAATCCTGTGAATAACCGTGTTATTCCGTACTTACTTTTTCCGAATCTTCTAGGACGATGGGTGACCTCTACCTCACCAATTTTGTATCCTTGGTAACTTACTATAGATGGGATATACCTATAAAGTCCACCATAGAGATTTAAGTTTTTTGCAACCTCTTTTCTCATAGCTCTAAGGTTACAATCGGAATCATGAATTTCTATTTTTGTTAGTATTCTTACTAGGATATTAAATATCTTTGAGTTTATCTTTCTTAAGGGGTGGTCTTTTCTTTTGTATCTCCATCCAACAACCAAGTCATAACCTTTATTTAACTTTTCTATTAGTCTTGGAATTTCTTTAGGATTATCTTGTAAGTCCGAGTCCATCGTAATTATTATTTTCCCACTTGCTTCATTAAATCCTGCAGATAATGCAGCCGCTTTCCCAAAATTTTTCTGAAAACTTATTATTTTAATTTTTTTATCCAATCTAGCTATTTTTTTTAGTACACTGAATGTATTATCCTTACTACCGTCATCTACAAAAATTATCTCATATTTTTTTTTAAGTTTCTTTAGAACATCATTTAATTCATCATAAAGGAGAAATACATTCTTTTCCTCATTATATGCGGGGATTACTATACTTAAGTCCTTCATTTATTCTCATAAAGAATTTTTTTACTTTTAAAAACATTGCGTTTTTGTAAAGTAAAGTTATTAAGTATACAATTCACAAGGAATAGCATTAATC
>CAZNZT010000011.1:0-33872 GCA_964577685.1 uncultured Methanosarcinales archaeon
TAAATAAAGTTTACTGTAACAAATGCAAAATTCTTACGAAAGAATTGAAAAAACAGCCTATTCTGAACATCCGCTATTGAACATCCTTAACTTGAACGGAACGGGATGGCTGCTAAAAACCACAGCCAACGAAATCTTTATAAAAAACTTAAGAGTTTCTTAAAAAATCGGCTCCGTAGCACAGCCTGGTCTAGTGCGCACGACTGATAATCGTGAGGTCCGGAGTTCAAATCTCCGCGGAGCCATTCACACCTGAATGATTCATTCTCATTCACCACTAAAAAAAACAAAATAAATTCGTGTAAAAAAGTAATAACACTTTTTATATTTTGACTACCATAAAGTTTATATATGAGTTGTGTATTAGACAATAATAACAAACACAAAAATGAAGGAGGGATACTCATGAAAAAAAGTGCACTTCTAGTATTGTTCTTAATAACAATAATATGTCTTTCCACAGCAGCAAATGCAGACCTCATAGATTGGATAAAAAAAATTTTTGGTATCTCAAAAGAGAAAGAAGTATATGTACCAGTTGAAGAAATAAAAATAGAAGAAGAAAACATTACGGGAGGTATAGAAGAAACTCCAGAAGTGCCTCCAACACCAGAGGAAATAGTAACAGAAGAAGAACCGAAAGAAGAAGAAAAACCAAAGGAAGAAGTAGAAGTAACAAAAGAAGAAGAACCAAAACCAACTCCAAAAAAGGAGGCAAAGGTTATAATAGTAAAGGAAACGGAATTAGTTGCATTAAAAGTAAAAGCAAAAGACAAAGATAATGATAAATTAAAATTCTCTTATACCACTCCCCTTGATGAGAACGGAAAGTGGCAAACAACATATGGTGATGCTGGAGAATACAGGGTAACTGTAACAGCATCAGATGGTCAGTTGAGCACATCGCAAGATGTCCTAATAATAGTAAACAAGAAGGAAGAACCACCGAAAATAGATGAAGCAACACCAAGGGATGAAAACCTAGAAGTAAATGAAAACAGAACGATAGAATTCAAAATAAAAGCATCAGACTTAAACAAAGATAACCTAACATATAAATGGCTACTAGACAAAAATGAGGTATCAAACAAGCAGTATTTTAAATACAAAATAGGTTTTGATGATGCAGGAACCCACACTCTAGAAGCAGTTGTATCTGATGGAACAAGCGAAGCAAGAAGAAAGTGGAATATAAAAGTAAACAATGTAAACAGAAAGCCAGTGATGGAAAAACTCTCGGACATAAAAGTAAAGGAAACTGAAAAGATAGTTATTGAACCAAAAGCAACTGACCCAGACAAAGACAAGATTACCTTCACAATAGATAGTGACAAATTCAAGAAAATAGATGGTAAGTTTGTATGGGAAACAACATATGAAGACGCAGGCACTTATAAAGTAAAAATAACAGCATCTGATGGCACAGATAAAGTAAGCCAAGAAATAAAGATAACAATAGAGAATGTTAACAGGGCTCCAATTATAGAGGACATAGTGCTTGTCTAATCTTTTTAATTTATTTTTTTCTTTTTGTGGGGGGGTAAAAAAACATGAAAAGAGGACTCTTAATAGTATGGCTAGTTTTATTAGTGTTACTACTTAACAGCCTATCAGATGCTACCAAAATAATAACAGTAAAAGAAACAGATTTTGTAAACCTAAAACCAAAAGTAAGAGATGAGGACTCTGACAAAATATCCTTCTTCTTTACAAAGCCATTAAACAAAAGTGGTCAATGGCAGACCAGCTATGGAGACGCAGGAGAATACAATATAACACTTACTGTATCAGACGGCAAAACAACAACTACTGAGAGTATAAAGCTTATAGTCAAAAAGAAGAATGTTCCACCAGAGATAGTTTCATTTTCTCCACAAGACTTAGAATTAATAATAGATGAAAGTAATCAAATAGAGTTTTTGGTAGAGGCAGTAGATATCAACAAAGACAAGATAATATATGAATGGGAACTAAACAACATAAAAGTTGAACAAGGAGAAAGCTATACATACAAGGCAGACTACGGAGATGCTGGAATACACACAATAAAAGCTATCGTAAGTGATGGGGAAGCAAAAACAACAAAGGAATGGAAAATAAGAGTAAATAAGGTGGATAGAGAGACTCTTTTAAGAGATATCCAAGATATAGAAGTAAATGAAACAGATGTTGTAAGATTAAAACTACCTGATTTTGAAAAGTACAATCTAAGTTATACTATATCAGAACCAATAGGAAATGATAACTACTGGAAAACAACCTACAACGATGCAGGAACATATGAAGTAACTATAACAATAAGTGATAGAAATTTTAAGGCCTCTAAAAAAATAATGATAAAAGTCAATGATGTTGATAGGCCACCAAAACTAAAGCCAATAGCAAATATCAAAATAAGAGAAAATCAAAAAATAACTATAAACCTAGAAGCCTACGACCCAGACAATGATGAAATAACATATATAGCCGAAAACCTACCGGAAGGAGCTACACTAGAAGGGAATAAATTTGAATGGCAAACGAACTATGATACAGTAAAAAAGGAGAATATAATAGATGAAATAACTGACAAATTCCATCTACTCTCTAAAAGGTTTAAGATAACATTCATAGCAAAAGCCAAAGGACTTGAATCAAAGCAAACGGTTTCAATTAAGGTAAAAAATGTAAATAGGGCTCCAATCATAAGGGATATCCAACCAATAAAGGTAAAAGAAGGAGAAACCATAAAGATTAAACCGAATGTAACAGATCCAGATGGTGATAAAGTGATAGTATCTTACCTAGGATGGATGAAAACAGACACATACAAAACAACCTATGAAGATGCTGGAAAGCACATAGTAATAGTAAAAGCCTCTGACGGATTTTTAGAAACACGCAAAAGAGTAGAAATAACAGTAGAAGAAACAAATAGACCACCAGAAATACAAGATATAAAACCAATAGAAATAAAGGAGAAAGAAAAACTAGAAATCCCAATAGTAACCCATGATCCAGAAAATGACTTAGTAAATCTAACAGCAACCAACCCGCCAGACGGCTCAAGGATAGAAGATAACAAGTTTATATGGACTCCGGATTACAATGTGGTAAAAGAAGACCATAAGACATTTGAAATAGAACTTATAGCATCTGACGGAAAAGCTGAATCAAGAAAAAAATTAAATATTACTGTATATAATGTAAATAGAGCACCAAGGATAATATCAAAACAGCCACCTACAGACTTTATAACATATAAAGGACATCTTACGAAGCTTTCTATAGAAGCAGAAGACCCAGATAATGATAGCCTAACCTACACATGGAAATTTGGAATGTTTGAAAAATATGAGAATACAACACCAGCGATTATCAGAAGATTTACAATACCTGGGATGAAGAAGATTACTGTAATAGTGTCTGATGGCAAAGAATCAACTAAGGAAGAGTGGAAGGCAAAGGTCATTGAAAAACCAATAAAATAGATTATCTGTTCTGAATAGACACAAGTTAATTTTAAATATTAACCTATTTTCTTAATAAATAATGAAAATAAAGATTGAAGAAATCTCGGACAATCCTGTCATAAATCTTGTGACTGATACAATAAAGAAAAAAAAGCAGGCAATAGTGTTCACAAACACAAAGCGTTCGGCAGAGAAAACAGCAGAAGACATAAGCAAAACGATAAAAACAAAAGACAAAAAACTAATAGAACTGTCAGGAAAAGTACTAGAGGTCTTATCAAAACCAACAAAACAATGTGAGAGACTAGCAAGGTGTATTAAAAAGGGCATAGCATTCCATCATGCTGGATTAACAGAAAAACAAAAAGAATTAATTGAAGAGAATTTTAGAAAAGGAATAATAAAGATAATCTGTGCCACCCCAACGCTTGCTTATGGCGTGGACTTACCAGCTTTTAGGGTTATTATAAGAGATTTAAGAAGATATAGCCAAAGGGGTTTGGCCTACATACCTGTTCTTGAGTATCTCCAGTTCTCAGGTAGAGCAGGCAGACCCAAGTTTGACAACGAAGGACAATCAATAATAATAACAGCCTCAAAAGCAGAAAAAAAGAAATTAAAAGAAAAATACATCTATGGAAAACCAGAAGATATCTACTCCAAGTTATCAGTAGAGCCTGTACTAAGGACATATGTCCTTAGCCTCATCTCATCAGATTTTGTAAATACAAGGGAAGAAATATTTTCTTTTTTCTCAAAAACATTTTATGCAAATCAATTTTCAGATGAATATGAATTAAAAGCGAAAATAGAAAAGATGTTACACTTACTAGAAAAGTGGGAATTCGTAAAAAGTTCTAAAAAAGAATTTATTTCTGCAGATAAAATTGAAGAAGAAACATATAAAGCAACACAATTAGGAAAAAGAGTATCAGAACTCTATATAGACCCACTAACAGCACACAACTTTATCGAAGCTCTAAAAAAAGCATCAAAAAAGAAAATAGTAGCCTTCTCACTCTTACAAACAATATCAAGCACACTTGAGATACGCCCTTTACTGAGAGTCAAAATCAAGGAATATGACAAGATTGAAGAAGCTATAGCAAGATATGGCTCATACTTTCTTGGAAGAGAGCCATCAATATATGACCCTGAATATGAAGATTTCCTTAGGTCAATAAAAACAACTCTGTTCTTCCAAGATTGGATAAATGAAAAAGATGAAGAATATTTGCTTGAGAACTATGACATAAGACCAGGCGAAATAAGAGCCAAGATAGAGATAGCAGACTGGTTGTTATATGCTATGGAAGAGATTTGTAGGATAATAAAGTTACAAAGCATAATAAAAGACATAATAAAACTAAGAATAAGAGTAAAAAATGGAATAAGAGAAGAACTCATACCACTAATAAAGCTAAAGAATATAGGAAGAGCAAGAGCAAGAAAATTGTATTTCAATGAGATAAAGACAATAGGAGATGTCATAAAAGTGGACCTATCAAAACTAACCCAAATTCTTGGAAAGAAAACAGCAATTGAAATAAAAAAACAAGTCGGACAAAACTTTGAAACCGAAAAAACAAAAGAAAAAAAACAGACTGGTCTTTATGAATTCTAACTCTTTCCAGTTGCTTGCTCAGGATTGATAAGGCTTCCTGATATGTTGTCACGAGAACCACAAAGAAGACCCATTTCATGCCTAAGATATAGACACACAAAAACCTTTCTCCGAAAAATTGCTACCAATCCTAGACGGATAACACTAATTTTATAAATAAAGAACCCCCACAGCAATAAAAGAACTCAACAAAAAATGCAGGACGCAAAACTTATTATTGCAATAATGTACAATAAAGAAGGAGTTTATAAAAAATGTAAGAAGTGCCTAACTAAAGAATTTGGAGAAATAGAAAAAGAGAGTAATGAATATGACTTTGACAGATTCACGAACTACTATGAAAGAGAAATGGGCAAAGACCTTGTAAAGAGATTTATCTCTTTCAAAGAAAGAATAAACAAAAACAAACTTGCAGAAATCAAACTAAAAACAGCAGAAATTGAAAAAAAATTCTTAAGTGGAAATAAAAGAATGATAAATCTAGATCCAGGTTATTTAACGGATAAAGAATTAGTACTAGCTTCTTTCAAAAGAGGCACAAATTACAAACAATCAATTGGGGAGGGCGTATATGCTCATAAAGTGCTAGGATTCAAAGGAAAAGAAACAATAACATTCTGGCATACATTCCCAGACTACAAGGTAAAAGAAAACCAAAGGTGGTTCCTTGACCTAATCTCTTGAACCATCATAGCTCATATTTCTCCTATAATAACCATCCAAAAGAGGGCAATAAATAAGAACACATTTTTCAGGTTCAACTAAGAATGGGTTATTAAGCCTCAGCCCTTCCTTCTTACTATTACTTTTGGCGAAAGCCATAGTTATACTTGTTTGTTCCAGCAGGTCTTCTATACTACCTACTCCAGAACTATCGGACACCCCAGCAACAAATCTAACTGGGTCAAGGCTCAAATTAGGGTAACTACTACTTAGATACTTTAAAACTCTCTCGTTCACCTCATCTGAGATAGTACCATAAGCCCTAAGCAAGATATTATAAGCATCCTGCTTCAAACAGCCATCAAAAACAACAGCAAACTCATCCCCTCCAATCCTAAAAACTCTATCATTATCCCTAAGATTCTTCCTTAAAGAATCCGCAAATGCCCTCAGATACTCATTTCCTACTTCCTCCCCAAAAGAATCATTAATTCTCTTAAGACCCCTAAGGTCTATATAGGCAAGACTAAAACCATGTTGTGGCTTTCTTTCCTTGTAGTCACTTTTCTTCATCCCATCTCTAGTCCTCTTAAATCTTTCACTAAGATAATCCCTAAAAGCACCAAGATTCCCTAACCCAGTTAGAAAATCAGAATAAAAGCTATCTCTAAGTCTCTGGGCTTTAATCTCAAGAGATACTCTTTCCATTTCTCCTTTTACTTCTTCCAAGAAAGACTGAGAAGCAAGCAACCTTAACCTAGAGCTAATTAAATGAGACCATGAAGCAGCAAGTGCATCATCAGGCGGTGCTTTTCCAATATCACTCAAATCATAAGTGGGCTGGTCTAACAGATGTGTTGAATCAAGCATATCTAAGAATCTCCTTCTTGCACCACTAGAATCTAAATGCACTCCGGACCTGAGTGCCTCAACCTCAATTCCATTTGCTTCAATAACATTTCTCTGTGAAGCAGCCCAGTTTGAGAGAGTATTAGCTACCCTCGCTCTAACCAAAGTATCAACACTAAGAGCCATTTTCATAAGAAAAAAACACAACTATTATTTAAATCTTTTGATTTTGTTACCACTTATAAGAAACAAATAAAAAGGAAAGATTCTAAAAAGATATTTAAAGCCAAAACCCCCTAAGAGTATGAATGCCCCTATAGTCGAGTGGATTAAGACGCGGGATTGCGGACCAAAAGCAAAAATCCCGTAGCCCGGGTTCAAACCCCGGTAGGGGCATAGAAATTTTCTTAAACAAGACAGATAAATTACTTCTTTCTCTGTGCATAATAAAAATCCTCAACCATCTGGAGTGTACTACACTCTGATGGATCCCTATCTAACCTTAGATTTACTACCCTTGGAAACCTAAGAGCATATCCACTAGAGTATGTCGGGCTTTTTTGAATCTCTTCATAGGTAACCTCTACGACAACCCTTGGTTTTACTCTAACCTCTCTTCCTTTCTCACTAATTATCAATGGCTTTAATTCTTCTGTCAGCTGTTTAAAAGAAACACCTTCCTCAGACTTCTCCTTTATCCCTGTACCTACCTTGCCAACCTCTAAAAAATTACCATCTTCATCAATACATGCCAATGTAAAGCTGCTTAACCAGTTAGCCCTCTTACCCTCACCCCACTCCGCCCCGACAATCACCAAATCAAGGGTTTCAAGGGTTGGCTTTAGCTTGACCATATGCCCAACCCTTGCACCAGGCTTATATGGAGAATCCAATTTCTTAAACATAATACCCTCATTACCAGCGTCCAAACTTTCTTTATAAAACTTCTCGGCTTCTTCCTCCTTACTTGTTATAAGATTCCTAACAACAACTATCTGTCTAGGCTTATTATGGACTATTCTTTCAAGGAGTGCTCTTCTTTTCTTGAACGGCTCTGCAATCAGGTTTTTACCATTATAATAAATAATATCAAAAACATTTAACTCAACAGGAAAATCCCTAGCCATTTTTTCAATATTATACTTCCTCTTAATCCTCTGAGAAATATTTTGAAAAGGCAAATACTTACCAGTCTTATGACTATATCCAACTGCCTCGCTATCAAGAATAAAGCTATCGCCATCAACATATTTTCTTATATAGCCTACAACATCTGGAAATTGCTTAGTAACATTCTCCAAACGCCTAGTAAACAACATTATTTTTTCTCCTTTCTTATGCACCTGTATCCTAAAACCATCAAGCTTATACTCAACATCCACAGGCCTACCACATCTCTCAAACCCCTCACTAACATCCTTAACCTTCAGAGCAAGCATTACCTTCAAAGGCCTAAAAACATTCATCTCTATTTTTCGCAATTCCTTTAAACCCTTTTTTGCAGCTTCAGCCACAACAGAAAAATCATTTGTTAAGTCAATAGCATTCTGAACAATATCTATATACCTATTATATTCACCTCTATCATCAATATTGATAAGATTGTCCCTCTCAGAATAACTAAGATTAATTTTATCAGAAAAAAATGCCCAAACAATTGCATCTCTCAAAGCACCCTCACCAACACCGACCCTAAGTTCTTCCAATATAGTCCTAATAATATACCTCGCTTCTATGGGTCTAGAAGATGTAAGCAACTCAGCAATCAAACCTACTTTCTTATCAACAGTTCCAGCACCCTCTAATTCAGAAAGCCTTCTTAAATTCTGAAAGACCTTTTTAACGCTAAGTTGCTTTGAAAATAAGGTTATTTGCTTTTTTTCTTTAACAAAAGACTCTGCCACTATTCCAAGGTCTCCTGTTTTTTTCCATTCTTCTTCAATCTTATGAGCATCAATACCAGTAGCTTTATTTATGGCCTTTAATACAAGCCTAGAAGCAACTCCAATCTTTCTTTCATCCCAGCTAGGAAAAACCTTCCCCTGCAATAACAATACTACACTACTAATATCATCCACTGGAGTTTTCTTTAAGAATTCTGATATTATATATGTCTTAGTTAATCGCTTAGTAGTCCCCTCCAACTTCCTATAAACATCAACTAAAGCCATGTACTCCATATTATATCAAAAAGATTAAATATAAGTTCTAATATAAAAGATTTATTAAAAAATGGAAACCCTTGAGTGTATAAAAACAAGGCGTTCTGTAAGAAAATACCTAGATAAGCCAGTTGAATGGGACAAGATAACAAAAATACTTGATGCTGGAAGGCTAGCTCCTTCCGCAGGAAATCTACAAAATTGGAAATTTATCGTAACAAGAAAAGATAATATAAAAACTAAACTAGCAGAAGCATCCTTCCAACAAAAATGGATGGAAGAGGCAGATGTCCATATAACAATAGTTGCAGAGCCTGAAAAAGCATCACAATTCTATGGGACAAGAGGGGAAAGACTTTACACAATACAAAACTGTGCTGCTGCAATACAAAACATGTTGCTAGCTGCTAATGACCAAGGGCTAGGCTCATGCTGGGTTGGTGCATTTGATGAAGACCTTGTAAGAAGGGCATTGAAACTCCCAGAACATGTATCTCCCCAGGCGATAATAACGATTGGCTATGCTGATGAGAAAGCAGAGATGCCCATAAAGAAAAGAATAGAACATGTAGTTTACATAGACAAATGGTGGGGCAGAGGTATAACAGAAAGAACAAGAGGGTATACAAGCGATATGATAAAAGAAACAATAAAAAACACAAAAAAAGCCCTCGGAAGGGTCAAAAAAAGACTTCTAAAATATTAAAAATTGATTTTTACTACCATATAATCCTAAGAAAAACTTAAATATTAGCTATACTCTAATATTAGCCATTGGCGATAATTAAAGAATAAGTTTAATGAGTTTTTGGCGAAACTCAATAATTGGCGAATTTTTGGCGTTTGGCGAAAAAATTCTTTGTTAGTTGGCTGAATACAATTTAATTGCTTATTGGCGAAAGCAATTAAATCTTTTTCTAGAGGTAATAATAAAAGGCTATAATATAAATATTTCGGTATTGCAATATTTATATTGTAGTATATAAAATAAATCAAAACAAAAGCAAAGGGGGTTGAAAAAAAATGGATGTATTGATTAAAAATGCATTAGAACATGCAGAAAAACAAAAATTTGAAGGACTAGAAGTAGGACAAGCAAACATAAAAGTAATAGGAGTTGGGGGGGCTGGTAACAATATGGTTGGATGGTTATACGAGAAAGGTGTAAAAGGAGCAGAAATCATAGCTGCAAACACAGACCAACAACACCTTGATATGATTAATGCTGATAGGAAAATCCTCCTAGGAAGGGGGGTAACAAGAGGCTTAGGATGTGGTGGCTACCCAGAAAAAGGGGCTGAAGCTGCCCAGGAAAGCCTGCAAGAAATAAAAGAAACACTAAAGGCATCAGATATGGTATTTATCTGTGCCGGAATGGGCGGTGGAACTGGAACAGGAGGTGCTCCAATCACAGCCCAGGTGGCAAAAGATGCAGGAGCAATTGTTATAGGCACAGTAACCATGCCATTTAAAATAGAAAGAGCAAGGATAGATAAAGCAGAATTTGGTCTTCAACAATTAAGGCAAGTCTCAGATACAGTCATTGTTATAGATAACAATCGCTTAGTCTCAATTGCAGGAAACTTACCGATACAACAAGCATTTGCAGTCGCAAATGAGTTGATTGCAACTATGATAAAAGGGATAGTTGAGACAATAGCAATTCCTTCACTAGTAAATCTAGACTATGCAGATGTAAAGGCAATCATGACCAATGGTGGTGTGGCTGCAATAGGAGTTGGTGCTTCAGACACAAACAATAGAGTAGAGGAAGCGGTAAGAGGTGCACTATCCAATCCGCTATTAGACATAAGCTACAAAGGAGCTACTGGAGCACTCATACACATAAGTGGAGGGCCAGATATGACCCTTGATGAAATAAGCAAAGTAGGAGAGCTTGTCACTGAAAGCCTTGATCCAGATGCAAATGTAATCTGGGGTGCAAGGGTAGACGAAAATATGAAAGGCAAAATTACTGTGATGACCATCATTACAGGAGTAAAATCACCATGGATACTAGGAAAAATAGATTATACAAAACCATCACAACAAGCACAGGAGATTTCAGAAGAGCTAGGCATAGAGCTGGTATAATGTTCGCCCCTTTAGTCCTTGTAAAAGAGAAGTTCTATGCCTTCATTAAGACCACCCCCCAAAACTTTTTAGTGAAGGCATTTTTTATTTTTTTATTTTTTACAAAGGCTAAAGGGAAATTATGCTCACTAATTTCTATGCCTTCTTTAAATCACCCCCCAATTTGATAAAGAAGGCATTTTTTATTTTTTTATTTTAAAAAAAATAAAAAAACATGACACTCTACATCGTAGGTATTGGCCTTGGAAACGAAAAAGACATTTCATTAAGAGGTCTAGAAATAATAAAAAAAGCAGATGTTATATACCTAGAAGAATATACATCAAAACTTGTCAGTTGTACAAAAGAAGACTTAGAAAGATTCTATGGAAAAAAGATAATAAGTGCCGATAGGAACATGATTGAAAATGAAGCAGAAAAAACAATCCTCAAAGATGCAAAAAAGAAAGAAACTGTCTTACTTGTAATAGGAGACCCATTCTCAGCTACAACACATATACAACTCAAAATAATGGCTGACCAACTTAAAATTAAAACAGTTGTTATTCCGAACACATCTATTATTAATGCAATAGGAATAGTAGGTTTGGACTTGTATAAATACGGAAGAACAACAACCATCCCATTTGAAAAAACAAACATAACATCTCCGTATGAGGTAATAAAAAACAATCTAAAAAATGACCTTCACACCCTAGTCCTACTTGACCTAGACCCAAAGAAAGACAGATATATGGAAGCAAGAGAAGCAATAGAGTACCTCATTAAACTAGGAATGCCAAAAAACCAATTGTGTATTATCTGTGCCCAAGTAGGTTCTGATAAGCCGATAGTAAAAGTAGGGAAAGCAGGAGAGCTAGTAAAAAAAAGAATAAAAAAATTCCCTCAGTGTCTAATAATCCCAGCCAAGCTCCATTTCATGGAGAAAGAAGCGCTAAACCAATGGAAAGATAATAAAAACAAATAAAAAAACTTAAATGCACTTTCCATCTTTGCAAATATTACTGCATCTGATATTCTGATTTGATTTCTTATTACCTTCACAATAATACTCAATCAATAATCCTGCAATACACTTATCAGAATCTTCATGAGAATTGCCATTCTCATCTATAACCCTGACTGTTCCCTTTACAGATGTGTCTATCCCATTATCAGAATCTTCGCAACTCTCTTTAACTACTACATCAACAACATTTCCTGTAATTGTAAGATTGCCTTTACTACCCACATCTCCCTTACTACAACCAAATAAAAATAAAGAAAGCACTATCGCCAAGATAAAAAGTTTTTTCATTTTATCCCAATTATATTAAAACTAATATAAATAACTTTCGTATAAAGTGGATAATCAACCTTAGAATTTAGTATAGCACCCTTAAAGCAAAAAATCTGAAGAGATTAATTGCTAAAGCCAAGAGGACTACTAAACTAAAGAACCCAAGCACAAATTTTTAGATAAGTTTATAAATAAAAATAATACACTAATAGAGACAGAATAAAAGAAGTAAAAAGAAGTAGCCCCGTAGTGTAGTGGTCAAATTCTCGGATGAGAAGGCAATTCATTCAGCCCTTTGGAGGCTGAGACGGCAGTTCGAATCTGCCCGGGGCTATTCTTTTCCCAAAGTAGAAAAAAAAGTAAAAATAAGTGCAAAAGAACTATCCACCATAGTTTGCTACCTAAACAACTTCTCCAAATCCTCATGAAAATAGATTCTGTTTATTTTCCCAACCTTCTTCTTAATGACTACTTGTCTTTCAATCAATTTTTTTATAATCCTTGAAACCTTTACCTTATTAAGTCCTGTCTTCCCAACCAACTCAGGCTGGCTAATTGTTCCTTTACAATCCACTAATAAACTGACTAGTTTTCTTTCATCATTATCTAAAAATCTCAAGGTCAAGCTTACATCCTTTGAATACTCTTGTTTTTCTTTGAAAAACTTATAAGAAAGCAGATAATAGATAAGAGAACCAACAAAAACCCCTAAAGAAGAAAGTAATAATATCATTATAGGAATCGGAATAACACAAACATACCCTCTACTAAGAACATTAGAAACATAATAAGAAGAAAAAGAAACAATAAATATGAATCCAGCTATTATTCCAATAACCAACAAGATGTCTCTAAAAACCTTTTTTTCATCCAGTTTAGATAGTTTCATTTTCTGAAACAAGCATTTATATATAGTTTCATTTTTAGTTATGATGGTCTATTTATAAAAGTTTTGAATAAATGAAGTAAAAAACAAAATGAAAAGACCCATAATAGCCATATTGGTAATATTACTGCTATTTATAAGTATAGAAATAGCAACGGCCCAAAACAAAGTTGACCTATACTTATTCTACGCAAAAACTTGCCCACACTGTAGAGCCGAAAGACAGTTTCTTAGCTCAATAAAAAACAAATATCCTAAGTTGGTTATTCACGAATTTGAAGTTACTACAAACAAGAGAAACGCAATCTTATTCACAAAGATGTGTGAAGCCTACAACACAAACCCACAAGGAGTACCAACTACTTTCATTGGGGATGATTATATCATCGGATTTGGCCAACCAACAATCAAAGAACTTGAAGACAAAATAAAAGAATGTACAGAAGTTAAATGTACAAATCCTGGAAAGAGAATCAACCTAACAGGAACAGAAGAAAAGATTATAAAAGAAAAACCAATCAAAACCAAAGAAAATCAAACGAATACAAATAAAACAAATATAGTAAACATCCCCTTAATTGGAGAAATAGATATCTCAAAGATTGGTTTACCATTATTCACCATAATCCTAGGTGGTCTGGATGGTTTTAATCCCTGTGCCATGTGGGTTCTGTGTTTTTTGCTTACCCTATTACTACATGCAAAATCAAGAAAAAGGATGTTACTGGTAGGGGGGATTTTTGTATTCACCTCAGCTATTGTTTATTTCCTCTTCATGGCAGCATGGCTCAATTTTTTTCTTTTAGTAGGTTATGTAAACATCCTAAGGATGATAATAGCAATTATTGCTATAATCGCTGGCTTGATTAACACAAAAGACTTTTTCTTTTTTAAGAAAGGAATATCTCTAACAATTCCAGAATCAGCAAAACCAAAGCTATTCAAAAGAATGAGAAGGTTAGTTTATGAAACCTTCCTACCAACCATGATTGTTGGAACAATAATATTGGCTTTCACAGCAAATACCTTTGAATTGCTGTGTACGGCTGGTTTCCCTGCTATCTACACCAGGGTCCTAACACTAAAAAATCTACCAACATTAACTTACTATAGCTACCTAGCACTTTATAACATTGTCTATGTTATACCTCTAGCCGTAATCGTACTAATATTTGTGTTTACAATGGGGGCTCATAAATTTACTGAAAAACAAGGAAGATGGCTCAAATTGATTGGTGGCTTGCTAATGCTTATGTTGGGTTCAATCCTATTAATAAAACCAGAACTACTAACATTCAGCTGAGGTGATAAAAATGGAAGATATGAAATCAACTCTAGAAGAGGTACAGAATAGCCTAAAAATCCTAGAAAAAAAGTACCCAAACCTGATAAAAGCATTCAGTGGATTTATGGGTGCGGTAGAAAAAGAAGGTGCCTTATCCCACAAAACAAAGGAATTAATTAGCGTAGCATTAGCTGTAGTAAAAGAATGTAAATGGTGTATTGCATTCCATGTAAAAAATGCTCTAGAAGCAGGGGCAACGAAAGAAGAGATAATAGAAGCATGCTTTGTTGCAGCATTAATGGGTGGAGGTCCTGCATTGATGTATACACAACTAGCTATTAAGGCCATTGAGGATTATAGCAAGTAAAGTACCCATTAAATACACAAAAAACCATTTTATATTTCCCAAAACCTTATCCTAAATCGAAAGCTTTAAAATAAAAAAATGATTATTAAGAGTGGGCAAGCTAGGTCGGCAGGTTAGTCCTCTGCTGTAACCACAAATGGACTTTACGGTGGGACCGAAGCCCTTGGAGAGGTACTAATAAGGTATGCCAGTCTTGCTATAGACAATGAGGTTCTGTCCTATAGGGTCGGTATCTTAAGGAACCGTGTCAGGCCAGGGATGGAGCAGCACTAACTTAAGATATTGGCGCTTATAGGGTAGCGGAACTAAGAATATAGCAAGGTCAAACTGGTATGCCTGTTAGTATCCATCCTGGGGCGTGCTTGCCCAATTTATAATCCAACAACCACATTAGCCCCGACTTCTAAGAAGAAAATAGATATTAAGAACGAGTGTCACAAGTATAATAAAAAAAGCAATAATAAAAGATGATTGAAACTCAAAGCTAGCTTTAGATATAGCAGTTACAAACCCTGTAACTCCTGGTTTGGAAGGTATGTTGATTCTTGAGAACATACCCAGAAAAAATACTAGTGAAATAAAATTCATAAATATCATAATTTTTTTCATATTTTAAAGAATAACAGAGAGGATATATAAAATTTTCTTTTTCAGGTTCTATAAACTTATTGTTGGTATAGCATATGCGATTATCTGAAGTTTCAGTGTAGCTGAAACTTGGGGCGACTTGCCTAAGCAGTATAATGCCTGTTAGTTTCCTGAACTAAGTGAAGGTCAGATCCTATTACAGATTTCAGGGGGGAGGAAAATTTCAGAATTTTTATTGCTATGGTTTTTTTAGGATTGTTGTCTTTCTTTAAAAAGAAGTTCTCAAAATTTTTTAAATAAAAACAAAAAGTTTAAATAATATGTTAAATATATTTAACATAAAATCGATTATAAGTTAGGTAAATATGCCAACTATAAAAGAAGCATTGCTTGATTCAAATCCTTGGTGGAGAAGAAAGTTTAGAGTTGAATTTAGAGAAAGAGAAGTCTACAGAAAATTTCAGAAATTTCTACCATTGCCCCAAATAATAGCATTAACTGGTTTAAGAAGAGTCGGGAAAACAACTTTGATGTTGAAAATTGTAGAAGATGCAATTGAAAAAGGGCATAATCCGAGAAATATAATTTATTTTTCATTTGACGAATTTAGAGATGTGGAAGTAAGAAGTATAATAAGAGAATATGAAGAAATGCTTGAAAAAGATTTCAGAAAGGGGAAATATTTACTTTTGCTTGATGAAATACAAAAGTTAGATTGTTGGGAAGATCAAATAAAAAGAATTTATGACACATTCAGAAATATTAAAATAATAATCTCTGGTTCAGAATCTCTATTCATAAAGAAAAAATCACGAGAGACGCTTGGAGGGAGAATTTTTGAATTCAAAGTCGAGCCACTTTCGTTTAAAGAATTTCTCTCCTTTAAAGGCATTAAATTTAAACCAATTGGACTTTATGAGAAAGAGTTGATTAAATTATTTAATGAATTTACTTTGATTCAGGGATTCCCAGAGTTGGTTGGAATTAAAAACAAAGAAATTATTAAAAAATACATTAGAGAGAGTATAGTAGAAAAAATTGTTTATAAGGATATACCAGGGCTTTTTAAAATTAAAGATATAACAATAATAGAGTCTTTGCTTAATATATTGACAGAGGAACCAGGACAACTTATAGAAATCTCAGAGTTGGCTAAAGAATTAAAGATTTCAAGGCAAACACTCTCAAATTATCTGATGTATCTTGAAGAATCATTTCTGATCAAAAAATTATATAATTTTTCTAAGAGTAAGCGAAAAATAGAAAGGAAACTAAAGAAATATTATCCAACAACAGTCTCTGTTGATCTTTTATTTAGAAAAGATGAGTTTTCCAGATCAAAAGTGTTCGAATGGTTGGTGGTTAACCAGTTAAAAGCTGAATTTTTCTGGAGAGATCCTTATAAAAATGAAGTAGATGTGGTGTTAATGAATAAAAAACCAGTACCAATTGAAATCAAATACGGAAAAATTGATGTCAAGGGACTGCTAAGATTTATGAAAAAGTTTAAGGTTAACAAGGGATATATAATATCTTACAAAAAAGAAGAAAAGAGAAAAGTTGACAAAAAGATGATTCTAATAAATCCTGCGTTTAAGTTTTTGTTAAGGTAAAAGAACCGCAAGCTGTCTAAACTTAATTGAATACTTGGATTTACAAAAGTTTTCGTAAGAAAATTTGGGCAAAATTCGTGCGGGGAATTTTCCGTTAAATTCCTGTTATGTCTTCAGATAGGGATTGATTCTTACGAATGCACCAATAATATGTTTACAGAACACTCTTTCAAAAGATTTATATATAAACAACCCCAAATTTAAACATATGAGAAAAAAAGGAAAGATAGAACTAGACAAACTATCACTCATAGCAGTAGTGGCTGCGATAGTAATAATCCTTATTATATGGTTTAAAATAATCCTCCCAAACCTATTCCCAAAATGAAAAAAAAATCTGCTCTTGAAGTCTCCACTGCTATTTTGTTTATTGTACTCCTACTTGTTTCTGGAGTATTACTCATTGTATCAATAAAACTAAGCAAAACAGCAAAAAAAGAAACTAACATAAAGGCATGTGAATATGATATAAAGAAGGCATATCTTTCAAAAAGGTTCCCAAATCCAGGTTCCTTACTGACAAGAGGAAATAGGCTCAGCAGTCTATCAAACTGCAGAAGAGACAAGCTCGGCGACCTCATTATAAAATACAAAGATGTTGTCAAAAATGGAGTCATAGACCAAAACAAAGCCCATAAAATAATAGCAGATGAAATGGTAAAATGCTGGAAGATGGTGGGCGAAGGAAAGATAGACCCATTCTCAAATTGGGACACGAAAGGTATAAGCTACTGCCTTGTTTGTAGCACAATAAGATATGATGACAGGCTTCTAAAATTTATTAAACTGAATAACAAAAAAATCAGTAAAAAAGAAGACATAGCAAAGTACAATATCTTAGGTATAGACGAATATCTAAGAACTAATAGAATAACCAAAAATGGTCCGACATTTTATGAGTACCTCTACAAGGAAAAACCCCCAATACCAGAAGACACTATTAAGAAAATAAAAGAAAACAACTTACAGAACAAAACCAATATCATACTACCAAACTCACTTATAATAGTAAGGATGTACAAAGCAAAGCAGAAATCAACTCTATCCTCAATAGGAGGAGCTATTGTAGGAAGTCTTCTTGTGATAGGAGGGACTGTAATAGCTGCAACAGGATTCGGAGCACCATTAGGAGCTGCTATTATAAGTATAGGTCTTGGCGCAGCTACAGGAGCTATAGGTATTGCTTTATTAGTAAACACAGCATCAGAGGCATACGATGCTTGCATACCAGACTGCAATGGTATTGGTGGAATAACAATCATACCTAGCGAAGTGCCTCTAAGCCAAGAAATCCCAATGGAAATTGATGGAAAACAAGTAATGAAACCCATATGCGACATAATAGTAAACTAAGATGAAAAACAAAAGAGCTGGATCTATGCAAGAATACACAATCCTAGTAATAATAGCACTGATTGTAATTACAGTACTAATTTTTAATAATATAAATCTCAAGGATAAAATGGCAGAATCAAGTATAAGGTCTATCAGAAGAGAGAACATAAGAAAGAGTGCTGATGCACATATAGTAAGTGTTCCTTTACTTAATCAAAATAAAAATCAAGAGATTTATTTCCCAATAATAAAAATGGACATAAAAAAAGGTGAAGAACTTAAAATGCTCTCAAAAGCAATGGTAGCAGATTGGACAGACCTGCTACAAGGAAAGAGAGAGTTGTTTGATACAAGAGAAGAGAAAACTGTTTATTGTATAGTAGGACACCATATAAAATTCAAAGAAAAGAATAAGAAGATACCACTAAAAGACCTAGCAGAATACCAAAGAAAACATACAATATGGGAGATAGGAGAAAAGATTTATGGAGTAGGTAATACCACAATAAGCGAATATCTAGCAGGATATAGCACAAAAAATATCTTTGAAGAAGAAAAAAAACAGCTAGAAAAAGAGTTCAAAACAGAAAATATAATACCAGAAGACGACTTCTTTAATAAAAAAATAAATGAAAACAGAAATACACCCTACATTGATACAAACAAGGATTACATTACAATCACTGTTTACACAAAAAAAGGATATTGGGTCAGATGGTTAAAGAGCTTACTTGGAACACAGATGGGGTTAGCAGTTGGTGGATTCCTCGGGGTTGTCTTAGTGCCATTCACTGGAGGTGGTTCCCTAGTTATAATAGGAACAGCAATAGCAGGAGCTACTATAGGCGGAATATACGGCTATCATACGGGAAGTGAAAAAAGTGCAGATTGGGATGCATCAATCTTCCTACTACCTAATGACGAGAAAATATTAAAAGAACTTAAATGTAATGAACTCCCAACAATAGGTAGAAAGAATGACTAAAATAAAGAAAAATAAAAAAGGAGATATGCCATGGTGGTTAAAGAGCTTTATCATAGGTATTGCCATCCTTGTTGTTTTAGGATATATTATTTATAAGGCATCAAAGGGCATTAACCTTTCAATACTATCACTCTTTGGAAAATGAAAAAAACTATTCCAAAAAAAAGAGGAGAGATTCCTTTTATGCTCGTGAAGATTGTTCTTGCAATAGTAGGAATTGCAATAGCAGCAGGGATTATATTGTACATTAAAGGACAAGCAGATAACCTTTTTAGTATATTCAGCTGATTAAGAAAAATACAAGAAGACTAAACCAAGATTAAACAGAATATTTAAATATTATTAAACACAAAAAAAGGATATAATGAAAAAAAAATCTCAGATGTTGCCACTAAACATAATCATAATAGCTATAATCTGCCTTATTGTATTGATAGTTGTCCTAGCAATATTTTTCGGGGAAAGTAAGAAAATAATTAAGAGTACAAGCTGTTCAGCTATAGGCGGTGTTTGCCTTGAAGGTAGAGAAGACTGTCCAGATGATAAACCAGTAAAGGTCTATACATCAGATTGTAAGGAAGTAGAATTTGATAAAAAGAGCAAAATATACAAAGCAAATAAAAACAAAAAAGGACCAGGTCAGTGCTGTATACCAATAAGTTAAAATGAACAAGAAAGGAATAGCAATACAAGCAACAGTAATAATGGCAGTAGTAATTATAACAACAATAATAGCAATGATTTTTCTCTTAAAAGGCACATCTACACACTCAAAGAGTACAACATGTCAGGCTATGGGAGGAAAATGCACAAAACCTAGCCAATGTGAAGGAGAACAAACTTTCCTAGAAGGATGCAAGAATGACGAGATATGCTGTATAGAAGGTGACAATATATGACACCACTAAACAAAAAAAAGCAAGGAGTTTCTTACTCCATAGAACTAATAATGATATTCATAGTGGTGACAATATTAGCGATATTTATATTGTATACTGCAGGAAAAAATTTTGGTTTTTTCCATAAAACAACAAATTCAAAAGCAGTAAGTATAAAAATAACATCATGCAAAGCAAAGGCATTATACAAAGGAGGAAATTTCAGAGACTATGATAAAGACGGACTTCCAGATAGCTGTGACCCCTGCCCGCATACGCCAAGCTTCGGAGAAGAGTTTAAAGATATTGTCAAAGATGAAGATGAAGATGGTTTTTCTGTACCAATAGACAGAAAAAAACAAAAAACATGGGAAGAGCTAAACAAAGAAAGCCTAGACAAAACAGGAAAACAATATACCGGAATAAGCCTATGTTGTGGAAATGACGGTACAGGAAAAGACAATGAAAAACTAACAGAAAACCCAAAGAAATATTGCGAGACTGAAGAGAATGACAAAATAGCTTATGAGCCAAAAAAACTAGTTGAATATTACATAAATCCAAAGAAATAACTAATTCTAACAAAAAGAATTATAAACTAGTATTACAAAATCACATCTATAATGAAACCTAAAGGGCTAAACAAAAGAGGTGATGTAAGAACAATAGTGCCAACAGAACTAGTTGGTTACATACTTGCAGCAATTCTTTGTGTATTAGTCATAATAATTATAGTAAAATTTACTTTAACAATGGGGTCTAACAAAAAAGATGAGTTTGCAATAAACAATTTCATGGCTCTTGCAAACTCAATAGACCTTATGTCAAAAAGAGAAAAACAATTTATAGCATATAGGGGCTTTCCACTATACCTTCCAGAAGGATACCTAATAATAGGTTTCAATGCTAACTACTCAAGGGTTAAAGACGGCTGTACACTAGATACAATTAGAAAACCAAACCCTAAAGATGGAAAAGAGGGGGTCAAATGTGAAGGTACATCTTGTATATGTCTATTTGGAGACGCTTATAGGAACCACATCATAGACACAAAAAAAGACATCTATACATCAAGACTGATGAAATGCCATCCACTCAGTAAAGTGGATTCTATTGTTGGTCTATATATGGAAAATAAAAAAGGTGGATCCAGGATAGGGCCAACCGAATGGGTTTATTCAAAAGAAATAATTAACAATATAGTAGGTGACCTGCCATTTAGAGATGACCCATCCATAACAAACAAAGAGGATTATGCAGAAATTGAATTCACAAGGAAGTTTAAGTATTCTTACCTAGTTATCTATGGAGAATGCAAAAGAAATAAAGCGGGAGAATTAGGAGTTAAAAAATTCTATATAGAAAAGTTTACAGACAAAGACAAAAAAACACATATCTTTATCGCTCCAGAACCAAGCAGGGAGCTACTGGAAGAAGAAAAACGACAAGGGCTAGGGATAATTGATAATAGATTTGAAGCCATGAGCAGAAAATATGGGGTTATGCCAAAGGAGTTTTACCTTATAGAAATAAATAAAACATTAAACAAATTAAACCCGCAACCTGAAGATATACTTAGGTTATTAGAGGACTTCTTAAAAGTAACAGAAAACTATTTTATAGAAGACAAAGAAATAGAAATAAAAAAAATAGCAACATGGTATCTCAAACTTAATGAACAAAGAAAGAGCTTGGGAGAAAGAGAATCGCAATTAAAAGATTTGATAAAGCCTATAATTGCAGAACTTGAAAATCTAAGAGATTCTAAAAAAAATGAATCAAAAAAATTGGATATAAGATTTATCCTAGCTCGTTTATATTACCAAGATGAAACAGCAGAAGGCAGAAAGAAAGCATTTGAAGAAATACAAAAAATAATTGAGGAGAATAAAGAAGAATATGATATAATAAAAAAACAAGAAAACAAAGAAGCATGCAACCAATATGATGAAGATATTATAAGAGACAAAAAGCCTAACAAAAAAACCATGTTAGAATGTGCACATCTGGAAGTAAACAAAAACTGGGATATTGAACATGCCCTACTTGGACTAGAATATCAAGAAAAAATAAATATAGGGGACTACGAAATAAAAGTAGAAGAGGTTATTGAAAAAGGCTATAAAATAAAAGTAAACATATACACATATGATAAAGAAAAAAATAAGTTAAGAAGCATCTGTAAAAATGAAAATCCAATAGATATAAGCTTCCTTAACAGAAAAAGCAAAAACTTTGAAGAGCTTCTTGAAAGATGTAAAGGAAAAGTATGAAAAAAATATTAATTAAAAAAAGAGGAACAGGAGACATAGAAAGTTACTTCGTACTCCTTAAAATAATAATAGCCATCGGTGTTGTGTTCTCTATGTATGCCTATATAAGCTCAATACAAAGAGACACTTTCTTTGATAAACTATACCTCAGCAGAGATATTGCGTTTCTGATGGACTCTGTCTATAGCTCACAAGGAAGGTTCTACATTGAATATAAAAGGGACATGCTGAAAAATTATGATGTAGAATTCCTAAAACAGAGAGTAAAAATAATTGAGAATAACACAGACAGCAAAAAAAAGAGCCTGATTATATACCAATTCGCTGAAGATTTAAATTATAAAACAAGAGCTAACAAAATAAGCAATAGTAATAAAATAACTTTCCAAAAATCAAACAACATTCTTGAGATATCAAAAGAACTAAAGAACAAGATAAAGCTGATAAGCTGTCCAGAAACAGAAATAAACGACAATATCCAAAACACAAAAATCCTGATAGATGTGAATGATGATGGAAAAAACAAATTAATACCAACAATAGAACATATCCTACAAAGCAAGATTAAGAACAGCAAAACTACAAAAGGAAAAGCAAGACTAGAAATAGAAAAGCTGATAGAAGAAAGCAATGTAATAATTAGTGTAAGACTAAATGAAAAAGAGAATAATGAAGTGAAAGCTTATATTTCTTCAAGCCCATCACCAGAAGACAAAGATATCCTAAAAAAAAGGAATAGACTAGCATGTTTAATAATAAATGAGCTAATCTCAATAGACAGCCTGTTTGAAGGGGGAAATATAATAGAAACAAACCCTAAGTATCTAAAAGAAGAAGATAAAACAATACTAGACAACAATAAAATATCAATAATCGTAAGTATTGAAATACAAAACATCAAAAATCTAAAAGATATAGCTACTATAAGGCAGATAGGAGAAAGCATATATAAAGGAATAACTACATACTATGGAAAGTAAATTACTAAAAAATAAAAAGGGAGATTTCATTGGATTAAATATAGTCCTACATATATTTGAAATAATATTCACAATCTCGCTAGCAGTATTTCTCCTATTGATAATCCATATTGAAAAAGACATAAACACCTTTGACCTAGAAAGTGAAATATTCATCAACAGAATATTATACAGCAACAATGGATTATGGCTCTACGATAAAGATACAGGCAGAATATATCCGGGAATCATAGATATCAAAAATTTTGATATAAATGATATAGAAAAAAATCTTGAAAAAACAATGTTTTTTGGAAAAGAAAATAACAGGTTGGCAGCAGAGATTATTTTGAAACTAAAAGAAAAATCATATAGCATATATTACAATAAAGAAAAATATGACATGTGGGTTAGTCTGTACAAAGCAGGATATATAAAAGGAATCGGGGCAAGGAAGGGCAAAAACAAAAAAATGCCTGTTCTAGTAAAAAAAGGGGAAGAAATGATTCCTGCCATATTAGATATAACTATATTGATACCAAACAGATAAAATGATGCCTAAGAATAAAAAAGGATTTACCGCAGGCTTTCTTGTACTGATAATTTGTTCAATTATATTCGCCTTTATTAGCCTAATATTCTATTTTCTCTTTGGAATATTTGGTTCTAGTTTGACTTATAATATAGAAACTACAAAAGCAGGCAGTGAAGACCTTATTCTTCTAAACTATTTAAGAACCCCCATAAGCCTGACTCAAAATCAAAAAACTACTCTTGCTGAACTGATTGCTCTTGGAGAAGTCTCACCAAAACTAAAGCAAAGAGCAAAGCTGGAGATTAACAGAATATCACACCAATTTTACAATACTCTTGGAATTGAAAGAACATTAAGAGTCACTTACCCAGATAAGAATGAAATAGAACTCTATAGATACGGAAAGCCTACAACAAAAGTAGAGATTCCATCGCTAAAGGAAAAAACAATTACAATAGAACTACTAAAATCTAAGGTTGACATTAAAAATATGAAGCTAAAAGCAGGTGATAAGATCTGGATGTTTGGAGAAGAATGGGTTGCATGGGGACTAGGTTATAATGTAGAGTACTTCTCATTAGATGGATGCCCATGCAAAACAAAGGTTATTGACTATAAAACAATATGCGAAGACGGGACAATACCAAAAAAAGACCCCAATATGTTTATTCACATAAAAAACTTCAATATAAAAAGTGCTAAGAGAGTAATAAGCTACTGCAAAAAAGAAACAGAAGAAACAAAACGCATGGAGCAATTCGCTGACAAGATAATAGAAATTGTAAGAAATAATAAACTTGGAGAAAGCGTAATAGACAACTCAGGGAACACATGGACATACTGGGGAGAATATGGCTATCTACCCAAGATTAATCCAAACGAAATAAACCAATTTTGGACATCAAAAATAATATGTAAATGCAAAGGAAATCACTGTCCAAATGACTGCAACACAGTAAAGGACACACCAAGAACGCTAAAATGCGAAGAAGATAAAAACACAATGCCCCCAGAGAGCGTAATAAACAACAAAAAATGCTTTATAACCACAGAGCAGCTCTTGAGGGAATGGGGATAATAAGAATGAAAAAAAGAATCAGAAACAACAAAAAGGGTTTGTTTTACTCAATAATAATGCTAATCTTTGCAATATTTGTGTTAGTCTCTGCCTTCGCCATCATCTATAAAAAAACAAATAGATATGAAAAAAAGATAGGTGAAGAAGCAGCAAAGGCAATAGAAGAATACCAAGAAGGTGAAAAAGCTCTCTTCTATATTGACCAATCTGCTAAATATGCCACATATAAGGCACTTTACTCTTTTGCAAAAAAAGGCATGTATTTCAAAGACACACCCTGCACACACCATAAAGGATACACGCTTTGGGAGGAAGTAGCTGAAGACAAAGCAAAGAAAAAAGAGTATGAAATATCTTGCTACCCTAGTGAAATTGATATAAGAGAAAACCTTGCAAGATTCCTAAATGCGGAATTAAACAAATACTTAGAGGCATATACTATAACAAAACTACCAAAAGACAACTATGATTTTATATTCAAAAAAATAGAAGGTAAGACAGAAATAGTTGGAATTGCAACGAGAGACATTACAATAAAAGACAATAATAATTTAACAGAATACAGGATAAAACCTTCTTTTAAAACAGAGATAGAATATGATATCATAGGAAATTGCACACACATTAAAGAAACAATAAGAAAGATAAGCAATAATATAAAAGATTGTCTAAGAAGAGGAAGCGACACACCAGAAGACATAGATGATTTAATAACCTGTTCTGATATAAAAACTTTAAAAACAAACATAATGGAAATAAAAGACTGGAACATAAGCATAACTCCGCTATCATCAAAAAAAGAGTACTTGCTTCTGTTCAATATAACCATGCCCTTAGAAAACCCATATTACCAAAAGAATCTAACATTTCTCTCTGGCATAAGATTCCTTGACAGTTTCCCGCCACCACAAACAGAAGCAAAAATAAAAACAAACAAATCTGGAAACTACCTAATATGGGAAGAAAACCCTGCCTCAGACGTAGAATCTTATTATATATATGCAATAGAAGAAAAAGAAGCACTAAAGCTAAAGAAACCAACATTAATAGAAACTGTAAAAAGAAAAAGTGAAGGGCCATATAACTGGACAACAGCAGAAGAAACATTTGACGAGGACTATCTAACATATGTAATACTAAAAGAGCTAGAGTGGAAAAAAGAGATAAGAAAAGGATATGAATGGAAGATACCTGAAACAATAAACAAAGGCTACCTACTATATATAATAGCAAAAGACAATATAGGAAATTCTCTAAATACAGAAGACATAGAACCACTCAGATTACTATAGAATAAAAACAATATATTTGATTATACAAAACTATATAAATAACTAAAAAAGACCTATCACCAATGATAAAAATCCCTCTCCCACACATCATAGAAAAAATAAAAGAAAAAACAAACCTTAGCGAAGAAGAAATAAATTCAAAAATAGAAGAGAAATTAAAACAGCTTTCTGGCTTAATATCAAAAGAGGGAGCAGCACATATCATTGCAAACGAGCTGGGAATAAAATTACTTGAAAATTTTACTGGAAAATTGCAGATAAAGAACATTCTAGCAGGCATGAGGGATGTAGAAACAGTAGGCAAAGTCCAGCAAATATCTCAAATAAGCAATTTCCAAAGAAAAGACGGCAGCCAAGGAAAGGTTGCTAGTCTAATAATTGGGGATGAAACAGGCTCAATAAGAGTAGTCCTATGGGGCTCTCAAACAGATTTATTGGATCAAATAAAAGAAGGAACAACAATAAAGATTTTATCTGGCTATGTAAGAGAAAATAACAATAGACTAGAAATACATCTAAACGAAAAAAGCAAACTAATAGTAAATCCCGAAGGTGAAGAAATAGGAGAAGTAAAAAGCTATGAACCAATAAGAAAGAACATTGAAGATTTAAAAGAAAATGATGATAACATAGAAATCCTAGCAACAATCGTACAAGTATTTGAACCAAGATTTTTTGAAATATGTCCCAAGTGTAACAAAAGAATAAGGCAGAGAGAAGAAACATTTTTTTGTGAAGAGCATGACAAAGTAGAACCAGACTATTCCTATGTACTAAATGTAACCTTAGACGATGGTACAGAAACAATAAGAACCGTATTCTTCAGAAGACAATTAGAAGAGCTTGTAGAAATGAAAAAAGAAGAAATACTAAAATATAAGGATGCTCCCGAAAAATTTGAAGAGATAAAAACAGAACTAATAGGGAAAATCATTAAGGTAACTGGAAGGGTAAACAAGAATGAAATGTTTGATAGGCTTGAACTTATTACAAAATCAGTTATCCCAAATCCAGACCCAAAAGAAGAAATAGAGAAATTAAAAGAAAAAATAAGGAATAAAAATGAAATAGAAGGTGATGCTGAACCAAAAGAAAAAGAAAGCCTACCAGAGACCCTTCCAACCGTTGAGGAAATATAAAAAACAAAAAATGCTTTTCTGGACACATATAGCGTTCAGCTTCCTAATTGCCCAATATTCTATTGAACTTTTAAAAATAAAAAATCAGATAGCATTCACAATAATAGTATTGCTTTCTAGCATAGTGCCAGACATTGATGAAAGCTCTAGCAAAATATCAAAGAATACATTAACAAGATTAATAAGAATCCTATCACCTAAGCATAGAGGAATATGGCATACAGTATATCCCATAATAGCTATTACAATACTTCTTTTTATAACAAAACAAGGATTAGGGTTATTAAAGTTAATTACAATTGCATTCATTATTGGCTATTCATCCCACCTTATTCTTGATGCAACAACAAAAAAAGGCGTAGCCTTACTTTATCCATTAAGCAAAAAAAGAGTCAAAGGATTTATCAAAGTCGGAGGAGTAACAGAAAAGATGTTACTTGCAGTTCTAATCATAATCATCATTTATAAGTTATTTCATACAACAGCATTGAACTGATACGATGGTTGTGCTAATAATACAATATTTCAATCCTAACTTGAACCATAGATATACTAAACAAAGTAGAGAAAATATCTTGGATAACTAAAAAAGACTAAAAGATTAAGTTGAAAAATTAAAACTCACAAAAACTTCTTTATTTTTTCTTTAAATTCTTCAATCTCTCCTTCCCCATAGGTGTTATGCTTCCAAGTTAGATTAAGTCTATCCCCATTAAACCTTGGAATTATATGAATATGGGCATGTGGAACTAACTGGCCAGCTGCTTTGTTATTATTCATCAAAATGTTAAACCCGTCACTGCCTAGTGCCGAAGAAATTGCTCTGCTAATCTTTTTAACAACAACAATTACTTTGCCTAATAGTTCATCAGGAATTCCGTTAATGGTTGTATAATGCTCTCTAGTTATTACCAAACAATGCCCTTTATTTGCCGGTGCTATATCTAAAAAAGAAATAATCTCGTTATCTTCGTAGATTTTGGCTGCAGGTATTTCTTCCCTCACTATCTTACAAAAAATACAATCTTCACTAGTTTTACCCTTCTTTTCCTTACCTATATGCATTTGCTCCTGCATTTTTTCACCTCAAATATAATTGTTAGCTCTTCTTTAATTCTATAAACTCAACCTTATCATTATCTACATCTAATAATACGATTTTGTTTTCACAATTGTAATAGTGGGCTCCTGGATTAATTATTCTGGTCTTACCTATCCTCTCATCTTTTGTTTTATGGGTATGGCCAGTCAAAACATAATCATACCCTCCACTAATAATCTGGTCTAACTTACCCTTATCTTTTCCATGATAGGCTATGATTCTCTTTCCATCATAATCAATCTCACCAACTTCCCCTAAGAACTCACCACCTATTTCATCCAAGGCAACTTTCAGCTGCTCTAAATCGCCATCACAATTACCTTTGATTAGCTTTACATGTAACCCTCTAAAGAACCTAACAGTAGCAGGACTTACTACATCACCACAATGAACTACAAACTCTACATTATTCTTAATAAATATCTTAACAGCTAAGAGTACATTCTCAACATTATCATGAGTATCAGATATGACTCCTATCAAGTTATCCACCCAAGCAAGTACAGAGCTATACCGAGCTACATGGCATTGAACAAAAAGAGAAAAAAGGAACATTTTTATAAAACTTTTGTTAGCAGGATTCAGAGAGATTAAGAAACCACTTAAGAGGAGTACAACAACAGAATTATAAACATATAAACATATGTTCATAATAGAAACAGAAAATACTCAAATAAAAATAGAAATAAAAAAACCACTTGACACTTGCCATACAGACACGCAAGCTATATAAATAAGCTCTCTCTACTAATCCTTGTTGTTTCAAAAAACAACACCTCACCTGCCTGGAAGCTTAGTTCTTCCTAAATAAAGGTAGGTTGAAATAAAATCCGAATAGGAAAGAGGTGATTTAAATGGAAGAAAATGGCAAAACTATGCCAGAAAAGAAGTTTAGTACAGGTGCCGTTTCGGCAACTGTATGGAAGAACATAGGCACAAACAAGAATGGAGCAACCGTAGAATTTAGAACAGTAAAACTTGATAGGCGTTATAAAGACAAAGATGGAAACTGGCAGTCTACTTCTTCATTGAGAGTTAATGACTTGCCAAAAGCAGCACTTGTTTTACAAAAGGCCTATGAGTATCTTGTCCTAAAAGGACAAGATACCAGCCAAAATGCTGACGCTTCTGATGAGGAAGAAGAAGATGAAGTAGTGATGTAGTAAATAAAAGGTGATTCTAATGAAAAAAGAGAAAAAATCAGAACAGGAAACAAGCTCAGAGTCAAATGAAAACAAAAAAGAAGAAAAGTCACTAAGAGATCTACCAGGTGTGGGTCCTGCTACCGTAGAAAAGCTAGAAGCTGTAGGATATAGTGACATTATGGCAGTAGCAGTAGCAACTCCCGGGGAACTAGTAGATGTAACTGGAATGAGTGAAAGCTCAGCAAAGAAAATAATCGCAGCCGCAAGATCATTTCTTGAGATGGGTTTTGAATCTGGTATTGACTTACTCAAAAAAAGAAATAAAATACAAAGAATATCAACAGGAAGCAAGGCTTTTGACGAATTAGTAGGAGGCGGATTTGAAACAGGAGCAATAATAGAATGTTTTGGGCCATATGGTTCAAGCAAGACGCAACTTGCACATCAACTTGCTGTGAATGTGCAAAAACTAGACCCATCTGCAACAGCAGTCTATATTGATACAGAAAGCACATTTAGGCCCGAAAGGATTATGGACTTTGCAAAAGGGGCAGACTTAGACCCAGAAGAAACACTAAAGAGAATAAAAGTAGCAAGAGCATACAACTCAGACCACCAAATGCTATTAGCAGAAAAAATAGAAGACCTCATAAAAAAAGAAGGTCTAAATGTAAAGTTAGTTGTTGTTGATTCTCTGACAGCACATTTCAGAGCAGAGTTTGTTGGAAGGGGCACACTAGCTGATAGACAACAAAAACTAAATAAACATATGCATGTCCTATCAAAACTAGCAGATAGATACAACCTATGCGTCTATGTAACAAACCAAGTAATGGCAAAGCCTGATGTATTCTTTGGTGACCCAACAGAAGCAATAGGCGGACATGTTGTAGCACACAACTCCACATTCAGAATCTACCTAAGAAAAGGGAAAAAGGGAACAAGGGTTGCTAAATTAGTAGATGCACCAAACATGCCAGATGGAGAAGCAATTTTTATTGTAGGGAGAGAATCAATAAAAGACGTTTAATTTTTCTTAATTTTTTTATTTTAATAGATGTTAAACTCAATAAATTTGAAGTCCTAAAAACAGACGAGGGCAGTTTTCCTATATTTAAGAAGGGGGCGTTTTGGGTTTATACCTTGGCAAGGCATTCGTTTAGATTAACAAGAATATCAGCACTTTGAATTTTAATTTGATTAAGGTTAAGAAAATTTAAAGAAAGTCCACTTAATGATTGAATTTTAGGAAGATAATTTATATTATGAACACAAATATTTCTAACTTTATTTACTTCTGAAATCTTTAACTTTAAAGAATCAGTTAGTAAATCTAATTGCTTTACAAGTTCATATTTTTTATTAAATGTAAAATTTTGAATTATTTTAATCAGGTTATTTCTTTTATCATCATCTTCAATAAAGAAGTATGAATAAAGTATCTTTTCCAGATAAAACTCTATTCTTGTATGCAGAGTTAGTAATAAATTCCTAAGATCATTAAAATTATTTAATTCGTCTACTAAAGATTGGAATAGTGAATTTATCTCCTCTGACTGTGATTTATTAAAATCATACTTAGAAACCATTTTATCTACATGTCCCTTGCGATTTTAGCATTTCGTACGTTTCGCATTCCCCATATATACTACATTGTTCTTTTACATCATCGCACAAACTTGCTGGAGCTCCTTCTATTATAGGGAATCCGCCTGATGGCACATTTTGCCACTGTTTTGTTGCATCTTCTAGTTCTTTAAGATCTTTATAGATTGAATCACCATAGAAAGCAACATTTGCAATCCTATCTAATTTACTGGATTCAAATCCTTCCCAATTAATTTTAGTGTAGGTTTCACGATTCATTGAGGTACGAGCTAAATATCTCTCTTGAGGGTGACCATAATCGTCGGTATATTTTTCTTTTACAGTTGTTTGAACTTGGTATATTTTTGAATTAACTGGAAAGACAGCTTTGAAAATATCTGATGCATCAGACATTACCTGCAAATAATTATCTACTAACCACACATCTTTAAAATAATAAGTAATAGAAACAACATACTCATCTGTTTGATTGTTATAATTGCCCAAATCTATGCTTATTATCCTGTCATTAGGGATGATGCTATTAATAGCATTAGATAATTTACTTTTGAATTGATTAAATTGTTGTTGTTCTTCTATTGCTTTATCAACTACCTCTTTAATTTTCTGATATGTTTCTCTTTCTTTTTGAATTGAATTATCATCATCTTGTCTTCTTTTTTCTAAATTGGCTGTTTCAGAAAACAATTTACCTGATTCCTCAATTAAATCATTAATTTTCCAATAATCACCCTGTTTTTTCAAGATGTATGTGGATTCACCTATAGTTTCATTGATTTGAAAAGTATTGTCAAATGTAGTTTTATGCTTTACTTTAATTTTTATAGTATTATCTGTCTCTTCAATAGTTTCTTTTGATAAAACCTCAAATTCTCTCTTTATATTGTTCCATCTATTGAGGTTTTGAGTAATATTTCCACATACATCTTGTTTAAATATTGTTTTTGCTTGATTACAGGTTTTCATCCAATCTGAATTTAATAACTTTCTTTTAGTTAGATAGGATTCATCAGTTTCTAATGATTCTAAGATTATACCACTGGCTAACTGTTTCTCAAAGCTAATTTTATTTAACCTATCGCTTATTCCTTTGTAATTAAAATATGAAATGTATTTATCTAATACCTGTTCAGGTGTCATTTCTTTAAGATTTAATTTCTCTTCTTCAGCAAGAGTATCAGGCAATTCACTTGCCTTTTTTGAATCTTCTATTAACGAGATAGCAACAAAAAATAATACAATTAGAGTTATGACTTTAATCCATGTAGGAATGCGATAATTGAATTTTTGTTTTGCAAATTTATTAAAATAAGGTAAAGCTATAAATATAGATAATGCTGATATTAATATAGATAAAAGACTCATAAAAGAAAATGAGGATAATGCGACGATAATTACAAAACCAAAAAAAATAATTGCTATAACCCTACCAACAGCTTTTGTATAAAATGGATCGTCTACTTCTTTCTCTTTATAAATTTTCTTCCCACATTTAATACAAAATTTTGCTTTATTTTTATTTTCTTTTCCACAAGATGGACAATGAATCATTCTATTCACCTAACTCTTCATTTATTTTTTTAGCAATATTATACTGGTGAACTGCCCAACCAATCCATAAAAATGGGGCTGCAATACCTCCTGTAATCGCAACAAGAATAATTCCAAAAATTAACCATGCAATACAAAGACCAAATCTCCTCACATATAGATAACCAAAAGGACCAACAAGAATACCAAGAACTGCTGCTGTTCCAGACGATCTTTTGGTGGTGATTCCTCTCGTAATGTTGTAATCAGCTTTTGTCTTATTTAATCTAACACCACAACCGGGACATAATTCTGCATTTTTACTGATAAGTTTGCCACAATCTTTACACGGTACTAAATTCCCTTTCTTATCTTTTTCTTGTTTTGTTTTACTAATGATTTCTTTTAACTCTTTTCCACAGGATTCACAAAATTTTGCACCTGTTGGATTTTTTTCACCGCAATGTTTACAAGTAATCATATTATTACCTCTTATTAAAATATTTTTCATAATTTTTATTTAGCCAGAACTGGTTTTGTCTTCCCACTTTCTTATATTTTACTATCCCTTCATTAACCATTTTTAGAAGATGAACTTGTGCCGTATTCCAAGATACTTTCAATTCTGCCGCAATGTCCTCTGTAGTAGAAGGCCAATCTGCTTTTTTCAAATAATTTAAAATTTTATCTCTAGTAGTTGTAATATCATTCACCCCCTATGCTATATCATAAGAGTAAACATAAATAACATATAAAGATTTCGCAAACGCCCCTTAATTCTCTTTATTTAAGAGCGCTTTGAACGGAAAACTGCCCTTTAATTCTTGTTCTTGATATAACGCTTCGCTTTCTAGATAGAACGGATTCAAATTTACTTTGAATTTTTCCTCCGCTTCGCTACGGAACGTTGCACTAAAATTCAGCCCTCGCGGGGAATATAACAGGAATTCCGATGTTAAATACAATAAAATTTCCATTTCTTAGAAAGGAAAAATGGGGGAGTTCGTCCTAACGGACATATAATCTGCTACGCAGAAATTTATATTTTTGAAGGGGGACAATTTTAAACTGAAAGGGGAGTTTCTTAATCTTCTGGGAAATATTCTTTATTGAAACAATATAAACAACTTGTAAATAAATTATTCTCTAAG
>CAZNZT010000012.1:0-32735 GCA_964577685.1 uncultured Methanosarcinales archaeon
AAATTTACTTTGAATTTTTCCTCCGCTTCGCTACGGAACGTTGCACTAAAATTCAATCCCTAACAGGCGAGTTTAACAGGAATTTAACGATTCCAGAGCCTTGCAGGCTCTTCCATCCAAATTTGATTTTCCAGCTCTGTTCCGCTTCGCTTCACGAGGGAAAATCAAACTTCGTTAAATTGCGATGTTACAACCCCAACATATTCCAATTTATTTCTTTCGAAATATTTATATAAAAAAGTAAATTCAAAAAACCTATGGATGATACATACAAAATAGATTACAAAAAGTTAGAATTTAAGTGTGGCTTAGAAATTCACCAACAGCTAAGTGGAAAGAAATTGTTCTGTGATTGCCCTACTATAAACAGCAATAAAGAGCCAGACATAAAAATAGAAAGAAAGCTTAGGGCTGTTGCTGGAGAAACAGGTGAAATAGATGAAGCAGCAAAGCACGAAATGAAGAAAGGAAAAAAGATTATATACACCGCAAATTCTGAAGACACATGTTTGGTAGAATATGATGAAGAACCACCTCACCAGATAAATCAAAAAGCACTAGATACAGCACTCCAAGTAGCAGTACTTCTTAATGCAAAAATTGTAAATGAAATCCAAGTAATGAGGAAAACAGTGGTAGATGGCAGCAATACATCTGGATTTCAAAGAACAGCCTTGATAGCAACTGACGGTTACATAGAAACATCAAAAGGAAAAGTAGGCATATCAACTATCTGTCTAGAAGAAGAAGCTGCCCAAAAAATAAGGGAAGACAATAAATCAATAACCTATAAACTAGACCGGTTGGGCATACCATTAATAGAAATTGGTACAACATCAGAAATTAAGGACCCAGAACATGCAAAGGAAGTTGCAGCACATCTAGGTATGATTTTAAGAAGCACTGGAGCATGCAAAAGAGGTATAGGAACAATACGACAAGATGTAAATATATCCATAAAAGGAGGGGCAAGGACAGAAATAAAAGGGTTCCAAGATTTAAGGAGCATTGTAAAAGTAATTGAGAACGAAGTAAAGAGGCAACTAGGGTTAATAAAAAAAGGAAAAAAGATAAAAGAAGAAGTAAGAAAAGCAGAGCCAGATTTTACAACATCCTTTCTAAGACCAATGCCCGGAGCAGCAAGAATGTATCCTGAAACGGATGTCCCACCGATTCTTATAACAAAGGAAAGAATAGAAGAAATAAAGGTACCAGAACTTATTTCAGAAAAAATAGAGAAGATAACAAAGAAATACAAAATAACAAGAGACCTATCAAAAGAATTAGTAAAAACAAACAGACTAGTATTGTTTGAAAAACTAACAAAAAAGTTCAAAAAAATAAATCCCTCATTCATAGCCTCCACATTAATCTCCACAACAAGGGAAATAAAAAGAAAATTCAACATAGATACAAATAAAATAAGTGAAAAGGAATTTGAAGATATATTTTTCTATCTAAACGAAGATAAAATAAATAAAGATGCAATCATAAACATATTAATAGACTGTGCAAAAGGAACTCTTGACATAGATAAATATAAAAAAATCAAGAAAGAAGAGTTAGAAGAAGGCATAAAAAAGATAATAAGAGAAAAAAAAGGATTATCAGTAGGAGCATATATGGGAATTATCATGAACAAATATAAGGGAAAAGTAAGTGGAAAAGAGGCAATAGAGATACTAAAAAAACTCTTAAAAGATTCCTAAAAATAACACAGTTACTTATTTTTCTTACCGCCTATCTTTATAGAACAAAACTTTCCACACATAGAACAAACACTGGGATCATCGGGTTTGCACCTTTCTCTTATCTTTTTAGCCTTCTCTGGATCAATAGAATTTCTGAACATCTCATCCCAATCAAGATTCATTCTAGCCTCTGAAATCTTATCATCCAAAATTCTCGCTCCTTTAATTCCCTTCGCTATATCCGCAGCATGGGCTGCTATTTTTGCTGCAACAACCCCCTCCCTAACATCCTCAACATCTGGTAATCCAAGATGCTCTGCTGGAGTCACAAAACAAAGAAAATCTGCACCATGCATGGCAGCAACTGCACCACCTATAGCAGATGTTATGTGGTCATACCCTGGCGCAATATCAGTAACCAAAGGACCTAAAACATAAAACGGAGCTTGATTACATCTCTCCTTCTCAAGTTTAACATTCATTTCTATTTGATCTATTGGAACATGGCCAGGACCCTCTATCATAGATTGAACATTCTCTTCAAAAGCTACCTTCTGTAATTCACCCAATTTCTGGAGCTCATATAACTGTGCCTTATCTGTTGCATCCTTTAAACAACCAGGCCTTAATGCATCACCTAAACTCAAGGTAACATCATACTTTTTTGACCAAAATAAAATCTTATCAAAATTCTCATATAAAGGATTTTCTCTGTTATTATGCCTCATCCACTCTAACAAAAAAGAACCTCCTCTACTCACAACACCAAGAAGTCTTTTCTCACATAACTTTATAGAATCTTTAGTAATACCACAATGGACTGTAATAAAATCAACACCATCAAGAATATGCTTTTTTATTACCCTAATTAAGTCCTTCTCTTCCAAATCAACAATAGAACCCCTCTCAATCGCTGCTTGGTATATAGGAACTGTTCCAACAGGAATAGAAGAATTCCTAATAATACTTCTCCTTATGGAATCAATATCACCACCAGTACTTAAATCCATTACTGTGTCAGCCCCATATTTTATGGCTACTCTTAATTTTTCTAGCTCATAGTTAATATCTGATTTAGCAGGAGAACTACCAATATTAGCATTAACCTTTGTCCTCAAACCATACCCAATCCCAATTGGTTCTAAACCATTGTGCAGAGTAGAAGCAGGAATCACAATCTTTCCCTCAGCTATATTCTTCACCAACCATTTAACCCTTACACCTTCTCTCTTCGCAACTGCCTCCATTTCACCACTTACATCATTAAACTTTGCCTTTTCTAGTTTAGTCATTTTATCTATTTACCTATCCCTCTTTGTTTTTTTTATTATATCAATAAACCTCCTACACTCAGACTCAACATCATCTTTAGTTACTATTGCAGAGATTGCAGCGACAGAATCTGCACCAGCAAGGATAACATCCCTAAGATTACCTAAAGAGATTCCCCCAATAGCAACAATTGGTATATTGACTTTTGCCTTAACATCTCTTATTAGGGTTAATCCCCCAGGTTTACCTGCATCTGGTTTTGTTTTTGTTTCAAAAATTGGACTTAAACCAATATAATCGGCATTAAATTCTTCAGCCTTAAGAGCCTCATTGGCATTATGGACAGTCACACCAATTACCTTACTGCCCAACAACCTTCTGGCTGTCTCATAAGGCATATCATCCTGACCAAGATGGACGCCATCAGCATCAACAGCCAGACAAATATCCACTCTATCATTAATTAAAAATAAAACATTGTTCTTATCACATAATTCTTTTATTCTTTTTGCTTCCTCGCACACTAACCTCGTTGGTTTCTCTTTCTCTCTATATTGCACAACCTTAACGCCAGCTTCTATCGCTGCCCTAACATCGTCAAAAATAGTTTTTTTAGTTAACTTAGCATCTGTGATAAAATAAAGGTCTATGCTATCTATCTTTGGTTTCATCTTTGCTATCTTCTTCTTTTTTGAGCTCTTTTTCTTTTTCCTCTTTTCTCTCTTCTGCCTTTTCCTGCTCCTTCTCAATGTTCTCTATTGCTACCTCTTCTTTTTTTATTTCATCTGATAAGAGCTCTTCTTTCTTTTCAAGTTGCCCTTCCTCTTTTTCAAGCTTCTTAACTACATCCTCCTCTTTCTCAATCTCTTCTGCCTTTTCTTTTATTTCCTCTTCTATTTTTTCCTCTTCTTTCAGAATAGCTTCTTCTTGTTTTTCAATCTCTTTTTCAATCTCTTCCTTCTCCTGCTCTAATTTCTTAATCTTCTTCTTTTTCTTCTCCTCAATCTTTTCCAACTTTTCTATTGTCTTCTCTTCTTTCTTTATTTCCTGCTTAAGCTCCTCCTTTGTTTTTTCCTCTTTTTCCTTCTTAGTAATTCTTTTCTCTTCTAGCCTCTTCATCTCATCTATGTCGCTCTCGTCAAGATTAAAAAGCTCATCATAAAAAGCAGACTTATAACTCCCTGGCCCACTTCCTAATCTGGAAGCAAGCTCACCTGCAATCCCAAAAACAACTAATGCCGATGCTGCAGCCTTAGCATAATTCTTCTCAACAGCTGCAAAACATCCTATAACAGAAGCAACCATACATCCTGTCCCCACAAACTTGCCTAGCATATCATGGCCATTCTTGCATATATAAAGGACTTTACCATCTGTTACTATATCCTCCTTCCCTGTAACTACAACAGTAGCCTTTTTTTCAAGAGCCAATCTCACAGCAATCTCAATAAGGTCAGACTCAACCTGCGAAGCTTCAACGCCTCTTGTTTTTACATCCTCTCCCGCAAGCTTTGCAATCTCAGAGACATTCCCCTTTATAATATCCACCCTTACCTCATTCAATATTTCATTCGCTTTATCTTCTCTAAGCTTAGTAGCTCCAACGCCCACTACATCCAAAACAACAGGTATTCCTTTTTCATTAGCAGATTTACCCGCTAATTTCATAGATTCTACTAACTCTGTTGTTAGGGTACCTATATTCAAGACCAGTGCAGATGCCATCCTAGTCATGTCTGCTGCTTCCTCTTTTGCATGAGCCATCACAGGCAGAGCTCCAATAGCCCTAACAACATTGGCACAATCATAAATTGTTACCCAATTTGTTATATGGTGTATCAAAGGCTTTTCTTCTCTAATCTTGGCCAATAATTCCGAAGTTTCACTCATATTTATCCTCCTCCTAAACAATAATCATGAACAACTAAGGGGATACAAAGCCATTTTAAAAGTTTTCCATTTTAAAAACAAGAATGTGCCCACTTAGGAATGATATAATAAATCTTAAATAATAGTAAACAAGAAATAAATAATCATGGAAGAAAAAACAAAACCTAAGGCGGATTTCTTATTTGAAATAAGCTGGGAAGTCTGCAACAAAGTGGGTGGAATAAATACAGTAATAAAGTCTAAAGCAGCAAAGATGATAGAACACTACAACCATAACTATTGCATGATAGGTCCCTTCTTTCCAAGCAAAACAAGTGAGTTTGAAGAAACACTACCAAGGGAGGATATAAAAAAAGCTTTTGAAGAACTAAAAAAAGAGGGAGTAACCTGCCACTATGGAAAATGGCTAATTGAAAGTAAGCCACAAACAATACTAATTGATTTTCCAAGAGACTATAATAAGATTAATGCCATTAAATGGGAGCTATGGGAAAAATTTAAGATAGACTCCCTCAGGGCTGGTTATGACTATGATGAGCCACTGTTATGGGGCTATTATGTTGGAAAATTATTAGAAAAGCTTTCTGGTCTAAAGAAGAGGGTGGTTGCGCACTTCCATGAATGGTTAAGTGGTTCTGCCATATTGTATCTAAAAGAAAAGAATGTGAATATAGCAACAGTCTTTACAACGCATGCCACAGTCCTTGGTAGAACGCTAGCAAGCAATAACATTGACTTCTACTCAATATGGGATATGATAAACAAGAATGAAGAAATCTACAAATTCTGGGTTGAATCAAAGCACTTACTAGAATCTGCATCAGCTAATAACGCAGATGTATTTACAACAGTCAGCGAGATAACAGCAATGGAAGCAGAAAATTTTCTCAACAAAAAACCAGATATAATATCCCCAAATGGTTTAGACATAGAGAAGTTCCCAACATTTGAAGAAGCAACAATACAACACAGAAAAAATAGAGAAAAAATAAGGGAATTTTTACTCTATTACTTCTTTCCATACTATTCGTTTGATTTAGAGAACACACTATTCTATTTCCTAACTGGAAGACATGAACTAAGAGACAAAGGAATAGACATATTTATAAGCTCTCTTGGAAGACTAAACAAAATCCTAAAACAAAAAAGGTCTAATAAAACAATAGTAGCCTTTGTTTGGGTGCCTGCTAACATAAAGGGAATCAAACCAGAGCTTCTGGAGAACAGAACTTTCTTCAAAGACATAAAAGACATAATTGATGATGAAACAGAAAACATAAAACATAGAATAATCTACAATATCGTCTCTGAAAAGAGAATCAGCGAAAGGAAGATATTCAACAAATCAGATTTACTAGAAATAAAAAAGAAGGTAGTAAGATTAAAAAAAGAAGGTTTACCGCCAATTATAACCCACGAGCTATATGATGAAAATGATGACATACTCAACAAAATCAAGGAAACAAAACTCAAGAATAGCAAAGAGGACAGAGTAAAGATTATATTTTATCCGATATACTTAAGTGGAGCAGACGGTCTTCTTGACCTCAGTTATTATGAGGCAATAGGGGGATGCCATCTCGGTATCTTTCCATCATTTTATGAGCCATGGGGTTACACGCCATTGGAGGCAAGCACACTTGGCATTTCATCTATCACTACTGACCTTGCTGGTTTCGGTAGGTATATAAAAAACCTACCAAAATCCCCAAAAAATCCTGGAATATATATAATAAAAAGATTCAAAAAAAGAGACGAAGAAATCATACGAGAATTAACAAAAATAATGTGGGACTACACAAAACTATCAAAACAAGATAGAATCGCAAATAGGATGGAAGCAAGAAGACTAGCTTCAACCGCTGATTGGAAATTCTTCATAAAAAAGTATATAGAAGCACATAATCTAGCAATAAAAAGAAGATTCAATTATTAGGATTCCAAATGGAACTTGTACATTCTATACTAAATGAAAAAATAAAAAAGCAGATAGCAGACGAGGAGCAGATTGGTTTTCTTCTCACTAACAAAGAAGGTGGTTATTGTTGGTTAAATGAAAAAACAAAAAGCAGGTATCAAGGAATATTCTTTAACATACAAGGGAATATGTATAAGGTAATAGAGGAAATAAAAACAAATGGAGGAAAAATAAAATCAATAAGAAATAATTTTTTCAATATAGAGGTAAAGAGAGAAAAGCTAACTGAGATATTCTTTATGCCATTCCATCTTAATACGCTAGTATATGAATTAAACAAAGAAGGAGAAATAGAAATCATCCTTGACATAAGAGAGAGTTATTCCTGTCCGGAATGGAACAGATTCTTCAACATATATGAAGAAGACAGTAAGATAATAATAAAATACAATCATAATGGTTTTGAGGCATACCTTGTGATAAGTACTATACCTTCCTTAAATTACAAAGTGATAGGGAAGTGGTTCAAAAGAGAATACAGCTATGACAAAAAAAGAAAATCACCACCATTCGAAAGGTATGTCTATTCAGCAATAAGAACAAAATCAAAAAGAATTGTGCTTAGCTTCTCAAACAACAAAGAAGAAGCAGTAAAAGAAAATACGCAAGTACTAAACAACTTAAAAACCTTAAAAGAAAAACAAAAAAAATTTTTTACAGAGCTATATAAAAAAAATAGCATAATAAAAAGAATCAAAAACAAAAAAATAGTACTAGCATACATCTCTGCACTAAGTTCTCTTGAAAACCTGATAATAGAAAAAGAAAATAAAAGAGGAATATATGCTGGTTTACCTTGGTTCTTCCAATTCTGGACTAGAGATGAACTAATATCAATAAAAGCATTAAGTTTAAACAAAAAAAATAATTTAATTAAGGATATAATCAACAAAACACTAAAGAATATAAGGAAAGATGGCACGATACCAAATATGTTTCCAGACTCCAGTCTAAGTAGTGCAGATGCTATCGGTTGGCTATTCAAAGGAATAGAACTCCTAAAAAGAGAGGAAATAAAAAAAATAAAAGAAAATCTAAAAAGACTAGTTGACCTCCTAATAGAGCATCAAACAAAAGATTATTTTGCAATAAACAAAGCACTAGAAACATGGATGGACTCATCATATAACAATGATACTAGAGAAGGAGTAAGAATTGAGATACAAGCATTCAGGCTAAATATTTATAGATTTATGTACAATCTAACAAAAGAAACAAGATACCTAGAATATGAAATAAAATTAAAGGAAAAAGTAAGAAGGCATCTGTGGAATGGAATGATACTGGCAGATGGATTGAACGACTACACCATAAGACCAAACATATTCATTGCTGCTTATACTTACCCATTCCTTCTAACAATAGATGAATGGGAAAGATGTTTTGAAAACGCCTTAAGCAAATTATGGCTCAAGTGGGGAGGACTATCAACAATAGATAAAGACAATCTACTCTTTTCAGAAGAGTACAGCGGAGAAGACAATAAAAGTTATCACAGGGGTGACTCATGGTTCTGGCTTAATAATCTATCAGCGATTGCATTGCATAAAACAAACAAAAAAAAATTCAAGAAATACATAAAAGAAATACTAAACGCCTCAACAGAAGAAATTCTCTACAAAGGAGCAATAGGGAATGCCTCAGAATTAAGTTCTGCCAAAAAACTAGAAAGCAATGGTTGTATATGCCAAGCATTTAGTAATGCGTTATTTATTGAATTAGTACATGAGTTATTTTAAATCTAGAAATAAACTACCTAACCTTCATCCCATTAAACTCAAAAACCTTTCCATTCTTGTCTATCTTAACAACCAAGTCATTATCCTTTGTTTCATTTCCGACTTTTGATTCAATATGCAGAATAACAACCCAATGTCTATTTTCCTCGTAACTTTTGATTTTGCTTATATTATAAGAACCTAAATCCATACTGCCGCCCTCTCCTTTAGCAAAAAACTTAACCCGTGTTCTGATAAAACCTCTAGCTATTCCCTCAGCATCTTTTTTACTTATTTTTGAACAAGCAATGATAAACAAAAAACAAAAAAACAAACTAAACACCATCCTAAGCATTCTTCTCATTTTGCTTAACTATGCTAGTTATTACCTTCTTAGTTTACCTATTGCACCAAAAATATTCCTGATATTTAAAAATATTCTACTTAATATGCCTTTTTTCTTGCCTTTTTCATAAAGAGCAAGATATTCTTCCCTAAGCTGCCTCATCTTTTCTTTATATTCCTGCTCCAATCTTTTCCTTTCACCCTCATCACCAACTTTACTAAGCTCTTCTAAATACCTACTAAAAAATTCCTGTTTCTTCTCCTCATACCAATCATCAATCTCACCTACTTCCATCTTCTGCCACTACCAAACTAACCTAAGTTATCAAAAAAACTCTTTTTACAAAAGCATTTACAAAGATTGCATCCAACACTTCTTTCCTTAAATTCAACCCTGCTATACTTTAACTCTTTAATTCCACATTGACTCTTGCATCTCATCTCACAAGCAGATTCATCCTGTACTGTATGTGATATAAAATTCATAATAGGTCCACACCTATCCTTTATCTCAAAAGATTCCTCCTTAAATCCAATACTAAAAAAAAGCCCCAATACAAGAGCTAATAAACCACCAATAACAAACCATGGCAAATATCCTTTAATCGATTTTTTCATTTTTGCACCCGTATTTTATTCTTTAAAAGAGGAAAACAAATAAATCTTAAAATAGTTTTTCTTTCAGCTTGCTTCTTGAGAAGATACATCAACACTAAAGACTCCATCAATTTCTTTTCTTTAACATTAGAAATCTGTTTTGCAAGCTCTTTCTCACCTAAACTATCCCTTACCCAATCCCGAAATACATTTTTATCCTCTGTAACATACCTCCTAAACTCAACCCTACCCATCTTATGTAATGCCTCTATAAGCTCATAAAGATTCCTAATTGGGGTATCATCATCCAACCAAAGGTATTTATCAGGACTTACCCCTTCCATCTCAAGCCGACTCTTATAAAAGCTTTTCTGATGCCTTATATAGTAAGTAGATAATCTCACTACACCAGCAATAAGAAATATAAGAGCCACAAACATTATTGTAAAAACTATACTCACTGAAACTCCTAAACCAATCAAGTCTCCATAACCAATCAACAAAGAAAAACCGAAGATAATATATGAGACGATAGTAGTAAACTCCCCACCTGTAAACAAGAAAACAAAAGAAACAACCAAAGTCAGAATAATACCAGCAAGGGATATAACAGTATCATTATAATAACCTTCACACACCATCTCAGTATGAGGCCTATCACTCAAATCATAAATTATGGATTTACTCTTTTGGCATCCATAATATTGAGCAGCCAAAGAATGCCCAAGCTCATGAATAGCAATAGTGCTTAAGAAAATAAAAGAGCTCATAGACATAATAAAAATAAAAAACTTAAAGAACAAAAGTGGCAAAAAAATTCTGTATCTGGAACACCTCTTCATTCTAACTGTAACTCCACAATTCTTTACATCAAAATAAAATGAGAGTAACATAAAAAAGAGAGCCATATTAGGAATAAACCAAACCATAACAGAAGGCTCCCCTCCAAATAAAACAAAACCAAGAGGAATAAGAGAAGTAAAAGAATACAATATACCAAAATACCCTGCTCTTTTGAGATAATAATTAGAAAAAAGAACAAGGTCCATAGAAACAATCAAAACTACAAGATATGAAATAGTTGAAACAAAAAGAAAAAAGACATTTGCACTATAAAGCACAGCCACGGAACTTAAAAAGAAAAGAAACAAAAAATATAGCAAATGTTTATTATTAACCAGAAGATACACAATAAGAAGAAGAATCGTTGATTTTATGATACTAAAACAACCATCTATAAGTATAAAATCATTCCTATGGGGCAAGATTAGATTAAAAGCCCAAGCAAGATTTAAAAAACTTGGCAAAAGAAAAACTAAGCCGTTCACACCAATAAGCTTCCCGATACCACAAATATTTCTATTCTTAAGCCATAAAAAGAAAACATAAAAAGAAAGTATAGCAACTCCAAGTGTGCTTAATCCATTAAGGAAATAAATAAAATTAAAGGCCATATTTCAACCCCTTTTTTAACAAAAAAACACTTCAGAACTATTTAAAACTTTCGTGCAAACTAGCACTCAAAACTTCTTAGTATTCCTACATAACTATCTCTATTTTCCTCATAGCTATCATAACTTGTTACCAAAACAACAATAACTTCCTTATTACCACATAATCTACCAGAAACTATACTCCTAAGCTCCTTATTATAGAAATTCATGGCATAAGTAAACCATTCTACACCATTAATCTTCATACTCTTAACATTCTTGTAGATTTCATCTGCACTAATCTGCTGGTCTGAAAAATCACTATAAGCTTGTCCTCTACCTAATTCCATAATATCACTAGAAGAAACATTTTCATTTACAATAAACAAAATAGCATTATTATACTTGTCTAAGAAAGCAATCCTATTATTGCTTTTGTCTGCCTCCCTAAAAGTAGTTGGATAAACAAAAGAAAATCCATAAGAGCTCTTATAACTTTTAAACGCCTCTTCTTCAGCTACCTCCTTATTCTTGCAACCCATGAGAACTAGTAAAAAAAAGAACACAAACAAAAGAAATTTCTTGTCCATCATAATAAAATAAACCCTCTATTTTATAAAACTTTTGGTTATCACTCTGCCTGTATTGCTGTAATCTCTATCGTACCATTACAACTCCCAGATACCTGCGAAGGAACATATATTCTCCAATATGTTACATTAGAATCATTCCCATAGGCAACATCATTTGTCCTTACTGGAAGTGTAAAATCAGGAATCAATGTTGAAGTATTAGAGAGATTTGTCATATTCCCATAACTAATACTTATATTTGTAGCATATCTCTCATAATGCATTGATATATTGCCTACCTCACATATCATTGAAACATTACTATAATCATTACTATAAGCCTCTGTCCCTCCCCAACCCCTAACGCTAATATTTATAGGAACATTACCAAAGTTATAAACCTTAAGTGGTTTAGAGGCAGAGGTCTCTGTAACAGATAGATCACCATAATCTAACACATCAGCGGTACCAATACCAATAACTGGACTTATCTCAAATAAAGTAGAGTTTTTAGTATCAGACAAGCCAAAAGCATCGGCTGCTTTTACAGTACACCTCCAACTACCATTATTGGCATAATACCAAACACCGAAAAGGCAATAGCAAGATGCATTGGTTGATGAGATGGAAACACAATCACAACTTGTATTAAAATACCTATAATTATTATCTGCACTAGAGTTATCCTCATCATATCCGCTTAACTCAAAATATATAGTAGCATTTACAGTAGTAATATCATCCCAACCATTTGGATCCCTAATCTTACTAGTGCAATTAATAAGTGTAGTAGTGGTATTTGTTCCTTGTAAACTAATAGGTGGATCTGGCTTTATAGAAACATTATAGATTGTGGGAGGGTTATTAGTTACATTCAGTATTGCAATAGTAGTATCGGTTGTACTACCTATAACATTTCTAGAATAGAGCATAACCCCTAATGAAAGAGCTATTAAGAACAATAATTCAAATATCAAAATAGGCATATCATTCTTAGCATTCGACATTCTTCTTAATCAAAAGTTAAAAAAGATAAAAAAAACAAAATCCAGCTTTATGCTAGTTCTATGTAAAAGTAGTAGGTAGTTGTCGAACTATCATCTCCGTTCTCTCCAACAATCAACTGGAAGTCCCAGGTGTTATTATTGAAACCATTTACATTCTGCTCTGTTTTTGTTGCAAATATAACGGTCTGTGTATTGTTTTCTGTAAGCAATGTTTCATTCCAGTGTAGATTCTGAGATTGATTATTCACATAAAGGTGTGTGGCTGGACATTGGTACAATGTTGTTGAACCAACAGTTATATCCAAAGTACCTGTAAAGGTCTCATCAATCCCATCACTATCGCTAGGATTCATCCCATACGCTTCTTCTAACTTAGTCACATTAAGTAATGAACCACCATCTGTCCCTGTTCCATCAGATGTAAGATTCAAGCAAACAACATCACTCCAATCACCAACCGAACTATTTGCTGCATATATCTTTCCAACAAAATCCAAATCCTCAGAACTCCAGTCATACAGAGTATAGCCGTTTGCATCATCTAATGTTATTTTCCCTGAGATATTTCCATAGTAGCCCTGCCATCTATCAGTCAAAATTGTTGTATTAATCAACAACTGCGTTACATTGCCTGCCTGTGCATCTACTTGTTTAACACCACCATCAAAAGTGGTTTTTCTCTCACTCTTCACCTTTGTTATGCTATCCGGTCCATAGGGAGCACCAATAGATATTGCTGCTAGACCAACCAAAACCGACAAAACCAAAATCGCTCTAAGCACTTCCTTTTTCATTTACATTTTCACCTCCTTCTTCTTCACAATCTCGTTTTCGTTTACATTTACTTTCTTCAATTACATTCACATTCACGATTTCCGTGAACATAAACAAAAAACAAAATGAAAAAAGGGCTGTTCAGAAATAAGGCAGAGGTAATAACGCGAGGTGTTTTGGATGGATGATTCATAATATACTTATCTAGGATTTATTACCCATGCCCTATTTCCTTGCCCAAATAAAGCTATTGAGCCTTAGCTATCACCTCCTTCTCCAACATTGAAAACATACCCTTAGGATCATAAATAACCTTGAGCTTATTTAAAGAAAAAATTGGCTTTTTGCCCTGTTTCACTAGTCTAACAAACAAATCCCTAACAAAACATTGCACCCTAATTAGCTTAGACTTTCCACCTGGTTTTTTTATTACAACAGAACCAAGATTTTTTTCAATCTCTTTCGCAATATCAGATACTATGAAAACCCTAATGTCTTCAATATGAGGAAAAACAAGCATAAGGTCTATCTTATCCAAATAACCTTCAATCTTCCAATAGAACTTCAAAAGATAATAATGCAATTTCTCATTATCCAGAAACAATATTCTTAATATAGGCTTATGATAGTTCTCTAATCTAAGAAGCCTCCTATCCGCAAAATGATTCATAGCAGAAACAAGATAAGCAAACTCACTTGATAAAGAGAACAGACTTCTTGGCTTTCCCTTGTCCCTATTAGGTACTTTCTCCTTCTTAACAAGTTTGGCAGCTTCCAACAACCTCAACTGTTGGCTTATATTTGCAATTGTTGTCTTTGACCTTTGTGATAATTGCAAAGGGGAGAACTTACCTTCAGAAAGAGATTTTATTATATTCCACTTCTGCTCAGCAAACAATGTTACTAACTCCATTTTTTCTTTAATCTAAATTAGTATGGTAAAGTGTATCTTAATCTAATCAAAAGAAGAGGTTATATATAAATTTTTCTATTTTTAATTAAGTACTGTAGTACTGTAATTTCTTTATGATTATAATTAAAAAATACAGTAATTAAGAAAACATTAAAATAGAAAGATATAAAAGCAATGTCAAACAAAAATAAAAATATACAAAAACAAAAAATGAAAAAGATTGAAAAACTCTTAGAACTAATAAAAAAGACTGAGAAAGACAAAAAAGTAAAGAAAATAGTAAGTTCAAGAATCAAAAAATTTGAAAAAATAAGAAATGGAACAACAAATGATATTTTCAAAGAACTTTGTTTCTGCATACTCACAGCAAACTTCAATGCAGAAAAATCTATACAGATTCAAAATAAAATAGGAAATGGATTTTTAACACTACCTGAATCAACTTTAGCAAAAAGGTTAAAAGAATTAGCACATAGATTCCCAAACACAAGAGCGAGATATATTGTAAAAGCAAGAAAATACAAAGAAGAAATAAGGGAAAAAATATTATCAGTAAGCAATAAAAAGAACAAAGAAGAAATAAGAGAATGGCTTGTCAGAAATATAAAAGGAATAGGTTATAAGGAAGCGAGTCATTTCCTGAGAAATATTGGTTTTAAAGAATTTGCAATTATAGACTTCCACATAATTGACTTGCTAAAAAGATTTAACTTAATTAAAAAAACAAAAAACATTGGAAAGAAGAGGTATCTAGAAATAGAGAAAACACTAAAAGCTCTTGCCAAAAAGTTACGGATAACACTAGCAGAACTGGATTTTTATCTTTGGTATATTGAAACTAAGAAGATACTAAAATAAAAAACAAAAAGAAATATAAATAACAAACAAAAATTTAATATGATATGGTACTAGAAAGTCTAATAAACCCTATAAAAGCAGAAAGAGAACCATGGGAGATGCTCTTTATAGGGATGATATACTCATCGCTTGCCATAATTATAAGCCACTACATATTCAGGGAGGATGCAAGCCTTATCATGATTTTTCTAACATCATTTGCTGCTGTACCTCTTATCTACGGAGCAATAAAGATAGAAGAAAAAAAAGATATTCTCTATGAAGACGAGAAATTCCTAATAAAAGAACACGGAAAAGCACTAAGCTTCTTTATGTTTCTTTTCCTTGGTTTTGTGATATCATTTTTAGTTTGGTTTATTTTCCTACCAAGTGATACAACCAGCATATTATTCAAGACTCAATTAAGAGACCTGAGGCGTATAGAGATGGTAAGTTATGCTACCACTGGAAACTTTACAAATCTCTTCACAACATTAAGCAAGATTTTTTTCAATAATGTAAAGGTAATGATATTTAGCCTTCTATTTTCACTTTGCTATGGTTTTGGAGCAATATTCATTCTTACATGGAACGCATCTATTATTGCTACTGCTATTGGGAACTTCATCAGGAATGCAACAGGAGGTTATCTCGCATTAGTTTCAGTTGGTCTAGTAAGGTATATGATCCATGGAATCCCAGAGATTATGGCATACTTCATGGCTGCACTTGCCGGAGGCATAATATCTGTTGCAGTCATAAGACACGACTTCGGTAGCGAAAAATTCAGACATATAATGATAGACTCACTTGACCTAATCATAGGCTCACTTGTGTTACTGTTCATAGCTGCACTTCTTGAAGTCTTTGTAACTCCACTTTTGTTCTGATAAAGAAAATAAAAAAAGTAGTTAAACAATAATCAAGAAACACTAAGAACAAAACCCATAAATTTATATACTAGTATCTTATTTCTAATTATCAGGGGGGAGATGGTAATACTATTTGACAGATTCAATCTACCAGAAGACATATTTGAGATAATCTTTGCTACAACTCAGCAAAAGATAGTTGGAAAAGTATTGGTAAACTATATGAAAGAACATGGAAACAGAATAACAAAAACAGAAATGTCGCTTCTTGCAACAAAACTCCATGAAGGCAGGTTTATTACAACAATAGATGAAGAACCCTACAAGGGAAAAAGAGTAAAACTATCATACAATAAAAGACAATTCTATGATAGGATACTTACTCCAATGAGAAGCATGGGCCTAATTGACTACAATCTCTACGAAAAAACATACGAAATAAGTGAGAAATTCCAAAAAGAGCTAATGAAAATTGGCTCTATGTGGATTAAAGAAATAAAAAAACCAGCAAAACTATAAACAGATATCAAAATAATATTAAATGTTCTGCGAAATTTAGTGAGGAGAACGCAATAGTAACCCCTAAAGAAGATTTAAAAACAAAATCAAAAAGCAAATCTTCTAGAACTCACTAAACAGCGAGCTCTCAAATTGAATTTAATATTCCATATCATTCAAATATCAATAACAAGAAAGGTTTATAAACAGGCATTATTATCTCAAACCTATGAGGATATTATATGGTCTAGCAGGAGAAGGGTTTGGACATTCCTCAAGAGCAAAAACGATAATCCCTTACCTAGAAAAAAAAGGGCACAGGGTAACTATCATAACATATGGACAAGCACTAGAATCTTTAGATAAAAGCAAGTTTAGAATATTCCCAATAAAAGGCCCTCACATAATCTTTAAGAATAATATACTAAACAAATCAAAAACAATAAAAGTCTCAATCCGAAATCTTCTCTCAAATCTAAAAAACTCAAAAGAAATTTACAAACTAATGAAGCAAAACTTTGATTTATGTATTTCAGATATGGAACTAACAGTGTCTTTACTTTCTTCTATTTATTCAATACCTCTAATTTCAATAGACAACCAGCATAGACTAACAAACCTAGAAGTTAACACCCCCATCCCGAAAAAATACAAGAAAGAATTCCTAATAGCAAAGGGCATAATAAAAGCATTTGCAATAAAACCGGATTTTTATATTATAACATCATTTGTTAAGGCAAAGATTAAAAAGAAATATAAAAAAAATACTTTTGTTGTCCCCCCCATAATCAGACCAGAAGTCTTAAGGCTTAAAGATAAAACAGAAGATAAAGATTTTATTCTTGTATACTTAACTAAAAAAAACCCAAGAGTTTTAGAAACTCTAAAAAGAATAAACGAAAAATTTAAGATTTATGGTCATGAAAAAAACAAAAAGGAAAAAAATCTAGAATTCAAAAAAACAGGAGACCATTTTATTTTTGATTTAGCAAAATGCAAAGCTGTTATAGCTTCGGCAGGATTTACACTTATCTCAGAAGCAATCTATCTAAAGAAACCATATTTTGCAATACCACTCCAAGGGCAATTTGAACAAACAATTAATGCAATCTCATTGAAAAAACACAGGATAGGAGACTATAGTGAATCCCCAAAAAAGGAAGATATCGAAGAGTTCATTTCAAAACTGAAAATCTACAGAGAAAGGCTAAAAAAGTATCCAATAAACGAAAAAGAAATTTTTAGGGCGATAGACAAGGTTCTAGGAATAATAGAAAACAGCAAAGCATAAATCTCTTACCTCTTCCTTGCTTTCAATATCTTCCTCACAAGAAATACTATTGTAATCAATATTAAAAGATAAAGGAAAAGAAGAGCAAGTCTCAGGTTTTCTTTTTCTTCTGGATAATTTACATTTATTGTGCTCCCTTTCTCAAAAGTTAATTTTCTATTATAAATAACCCTCCCAGAAACTGTATATCTTCCAGGTTCTTCTGGTGTAAAATAGCTTTTAAGGTCTATCTTTTCACCACTGGCCACATCTACATCCTCGGTCTCTATAACCTTTACAATCTTTTCACCTTTCTTTATACTCCCTTTAAATTTTGCTGAAACAGTTCTTGGACCCATATTTTTAAAAGTAGCTACTATCTCAATCGGTTCATTAACATATGCCCAAACCTTACTTCTCACCTGTTCCAAAATCCCTTTATCAACAATACCCCCCTTCTCCACAACACTAAAACTAAGCAAGCTACTTCCATGACATTCATCAACACTTATTGTAGCCCAATACTGGCCTACCCCAAGGTTATGATTAAATATCTTCTTAACAAATCGTTTCTGGATAGTTGGCAGGACATCGGGTGTAGTAAAATCACCAGAAAAAACAATCTTCTCCTGATTCTGGTCCCATATATCAAAAGAAACCTTGGGTTTTATCCTAACATTCCCCTCATTTTTTATAACATAAGAAATTTCAAGAGGATAACCAATCTCTATATCCTTAAAATCAAAACCACCAGCACTACATTCCACTACCTCGGTATCTGTCACAATCGCATTTAAGATGAGTGTTACCCCAGCCTTAACAATTCCGCCTGCCCTACCTGATATAGCACCAACTCTATCCGTAACAATACTGATTTTTCCAGAATAACTACCACTCCTTGTATCATTAGGGGGGACAATAATAACCTTCAACAAATAAGGCCTATCTAAAGAGAGATTAAAATACGTACTATTTGGTTCAAATCTTAACCAATCTGCAATCTCCCCACTAACAACAAAATGAGCCATCAGCTCCCCAGGGTAGTTTGTGGTTATCCTTACAGTTCTCTCTGCATAACCACTTCTCAAGAGATCATTAAAATTGATTCTGCCTGGACTTACCCCTATACTTAATGCATAAGCAAGGTAAGAAAACACAACAAACAAACAAACAAGAGTGATTAGCTTTATTGTTTTCATCAAAACACCACCTAAAGCATAACCAAAATAATGATTTTTAAGTTTTACCATTTAGTTTAGATTCACCCTTACCACTAGACTCATTCTTTTTCTCTTCTTTAGCCCCCAGATTCCTCGCTTCTTTTTCTTCCTCTTTCCTTATTTTATACTTCCTAAAATCAAGTAGTACCAAAGTGATTATAAAGATTAATATAATTAACTCAATAGCCAATCTAAAAATAAAGGGCTTATTATTTACACACCTATGATTCAATATTCTTTGGAAGAAATAACATTTAAGTGGCTGGCAAGTATGATTTACAGGCGTCTCATTAAACATACACTCAAGTTTCTTACAACTTTTATTGAAAACAAATTCATCATCACTACAATTGAGACTCACACAACTATGATTAAAGACAACTTCATCATAAGAACAATTAAGTTTTATGCATGTGTGGTTAAAAAAGCCTTCATCATAAGAACAATTTAGCTTTACACATGTGTGGTTAAAAAAGCCTTCATCATAAGAACAATTAAGTTTTATGCATGTGTGATTAAAGGCGTATTCATCAATAGTACAATTTAACTTTACACAAACATTATTTCCACATTTTTCATCAAAACTGCATGAAGAATCATCACAACATTCATAGCTAAAACATTTATGCATTCTAGGATATTCACAATAAGAACAATTTAAAGCAATGCATCTTGTGTCTATACAAGTCTCATTATTAGCACAGGAATAGTTAGAAACACACTCAAAAGCAGGAACAGAGTATACTTCCTCATCATAACAATGCTCTGTTGTATATATATTGTTCTTTGCATAAACAGGTTCATTAACAAATATATAAAAACAAACATAATATAAGAGGTATGGATAGTTATTAGCTTTAGGAAGTATACCACTAATAATCTTAGATCTCTCCTGGTTCCATGGAACAACAAATAGATCATACTCACTACTAGCATTAAAAGGATTATAACTTGCATTAAAGCCCGCTATTCTGCTACCATTAAAAGCATCCCTAAGTTCAATACCCTTAACCTCCAGTTTATTTTCTCCAATATTAAAAACAGATATATTCCATTTAACATAATTTCCCTCAACACACACCCCATTTCTACACTCATAGCTCACTTCATATTTAAACCCAAAAACCAAAACAAGATGTAATATAAAAATGGTAAAATATAAAAAAAGGTATCTAAGACATTTATTTTTCTTGACTATGCTAGAGCATACGCCCTTTAATTTCATTATTCTTCCCATTTTTAAATTTCTATTGCAACAAATTTTACAAAACCACTACAATTCCCACTAACACCATAAGGTACGCCCATCTTCCAATAGGTATAATTCCTATCTTTTTTATATGTTGTGTCATTAGTTCTCTGTGGTAATGTAAGATTATATATTAATGAAGAGCTACTAGACAAGTTAATCATCTGGTTATATGCTTTTCCTTCGTATACAGAATACCTCTCATATCCTACATCAATAACTCCTTTATCACAATCCATCGCTAGCCCGTCACCCTCTGAAACAGCAAATCCTTCAACAGTTACATTAAAATCAATATTCCCAACATTTGTTATATTAACAGTAACATCACCAGAAGATATATCTCCTGGACTTAATTCTCCATAATCTATAATATCTGGGGACACATCTATAGCCAATAGGCTATTAACAGTAGTCCCTGTCTCATTAGACCCAAAGTAATTACTCTTATCCTCTGCAGTAATATTACAAACCCAACTACCATTATTAGCATAATAATAAACCACAAAAGAACAGCTATAGTCGGCAGAATATTTTGTTGAAGAAACCTCCTTACAGCTATGATTTGTGTAGTGATTATTTCTATCATCATCTGCCATCACGCTTACAGAAGTATGGTAAAGAAAAGAACTAATGTTCTTCAAGTCACTTATATTATTATCATCGCTTACTGTGGCATTGCAGTAAACAATAGAAAAAGAACCAGCCACAAGCTCTATAGGACCATCAATAACCATATTCGTAACCTTGGGTATAAAATTTGGAGTGATACTCAGATTAAATGTTACAGAAGCCCCAACATTATGGCTTGTGCTGTTATCTGTACAATTTATGCTCCAATTATATGTACCATTATCTAATATAACACTAAAATTTTGAGATGTTCCTTTTATTACACTATAATTTGTTTTATTTATTTTATTATTAATTATCAAACTACAGTTCGCTATATCACTACTATCAGTGACATTATACCTAAAGATTACAGGTGTAGTACTTACCTTAATTTTGGAATTGTTAGCAGGAGACTCTAACTTAACTACTGGTGCATTAGAATCCCAAACAGTAAGATTTCTTACCATTTTCCTACTAAGATTATCAAAATTCTTACCATCAGAATTACAGCTTGCTTCAATAGTTATATTAGAAGCACCACTTAAATTTGTACTAACATTCCATACTGTAATCTTATAGGAACCAAGAGCAATGTTCCCTAAATCATGCGTTGCTGATTCACCACCAGCAAGCTTTAGAACATCACTATTGCTAAAAGATATAGTAGCACTACATCCAACTCCATTCTCACCACCAATAACCAGAACCTTTGCTGTTACATTAAAATAGTCATCTATATTCACCATTGTGTTATCTGCTGGTTCTATAATACTGACATTCGTCTCACTTGGTCTTGTTGTATTCAGAATAACATCAGCATAAGTTGTTGTAGCTGCCAATACAGTCGTATTAATCCCATAATTCGTCTTATTCCAAGCAATTACAATTATCGTATCCCCATCAGAACCCAGTATAGTAGCAGAGTATGATGCATCAATAAATGAGGGTCCTACTCCATTTGTCCTTGTCCTAACAAAATCACCGCTTATAGTATTATTTATAGTAACAGGAATCCCACCAGTAGCATAAGAGCTATCGTTGTGGTATATAGTACCCCTTACATTATGTGGCTCTGGAGGAGGAGCATACACAACACAAGTAAAAAATACAGCAAATACTAAGACAAAAAGAAGAATGTATCTTCCATACATACTATCTCCTCTTTTTTGTGCTTTTCTTTGATTTGATAATACTAATAGCATAAAAGCCTGCTTCTTTATATTCCTTCCTATTTTCAGGCTTTTTAATATGTTTTCTTTTTATAATATAAACAATTCCCACAAGCAATAAAAACCCTAGTGCCAACCAACTACCTAGATGATTATCTAAATCAATGGCATGATCTGTCATTATAGATAAACCATCACTACTAACAACTAAATTAAGATCTTTTGTATCACCTTCAAGAATAAAAGATGTTTTCAACTCTTTCCCAAGATACCTAACAATAATATCAATATTATCACCTATACTTCCCATGATTATGGAATAATATGCACCATCATTATCACCTATGCCTGTTATTGTTTCTACTTCCTCACTATTATTACGATTAACTATTCTAATTATGGTTCCCCTTTCAGATTGCCCAATGCCTTCCCTAAACAGTTTTCCAGCAATAATATACTGCTCACCAATCCCTGTAGTAACAATCTTGTTCGGCAATTTCAAAGACCTTAAAGAAACCGAAAAATAACCAAGATTATTTGCCTCTGACTTATAATAAACATAATCTGTCCTATCCTCCTTATAAACACCTGTAGGCAATTCTTTCCAACCATCTTCTGAATAGAAATTCAAAACAATATCATTTAGACTTGCATTATTATCTTTTAACCAACCTCTCTCAACTACAAAAAAGATAGTCATATTACCAAAACTCCCAATATCATAAGTATCGTTTATCCCAATCCTAAGATACTTATAAGCCTTCTTAGGTACCGCACTAACACCCCTTGGTTTGGTTTGTAGTTCTTCTATCTCAAATAAAGCATTAGATTTAAAACTATTAAATCCACTATTACCCACCATTATCTTATCAACAATACCACCATCTTTGGCTCTTCCCTCAATTTCACTAGTAAGTACATTCTCTACATCCTCCGTCTCCTTCCTATTTCCCTTCACACTCAAAAAACCCTCCTGAGTAATGCTGTTTCCACCACCTTCAAGACCTCTACTACCCATAATATAAAAACCAAAAGGAACAGTAATATTAAAAGCTTGGATAGCACTCAAATTTCCATCACTAACAACAACAATAACCTCATTTCTACCTATATGCCTAAAGAAGGGAATCCATCTTATTACACCAGTTTTCTTATTAATCTGCATATTAAATGGTTTCTTTAGTAAAGAATACTCTAAATCATCATTATCCGGATCTACGGCATCTACATCATATTTATACACTCTAAAAAGATAAGCCTCCTTTATTGGAGTTGAGGTTATATTTGGAGCATCATTTACATTCAATACACTAATAATAAACGATTGATTCTCATAAAAGAATCCATCAGTTACCTGTACTATAACACTATGATTCCCAACTTGCTCATTTGTAGGAACCCAATAGATAAGACCAGTAGATGAGTTTATGCTCATTCCAGTAGGATACACCAACAAGGAATAGTTCAAGATATCACCATCTATATCATAAGCATCCACATCATAGACATAAGGCTCATCCTCTATTGCTATAGTTACAGGAGTACTATTAATAACAAACTTATCATTGGTATTGATAACATTAATAGTAAAAGACTGTGTTGTACTTAAATTGCCATCACTAACTCTCACAGTCACATTATTTTCACCAACATCATCATTATCAGGAACCCAGCTAATTAATCCTGTCGTAAGGTTTATCTGCATACCATCTGGTTTCTTATCAAGGTAGTAATATAAAACATCGTTATCAACATCTATGGCTTCAACATCATACCTATATTCCTCATCCTCCACAGCCGAAGTGATAGGCCCAGATATTATCTCAGGAGCATCATTAACATTAATAACCTCAAGCATGAAAGATTGATTCACAACAAAGATACCATCACTAACCAAAATAACAACATTATGGATACCTACATCATCATTAGTCGGAACCCACCTTATAATGCCTGTTTCGGAATCAATAGTCATTCTATCAGGATGCACAAGTAAAGAGTACTCTAGAATATCATCATTTTCATCATCAGCTTCCACATCATATATATACAGCTGATCTTCTATTGCTTTTGTTATCGGAACAGAAGTTATATTTGGTGGGAGGGCTGGTATTGACATATTAAGCAATAAATTAACATTATGCATTACTCCCTGTAAGATTATTGTTCTATTTGAAGAATGATACCGATTCCACACCTTAACTATTACTATATCATTATTATTCCCACTTAGCGAAACTGAATAATAACCATTTGCTTTTGTCTTCCCGATTATGAGCTCTCCTGTATTTGTATCATAGACGCTAAAATCAATCCCATTTCCAACAGGAGTGACACCATCAAGTTCATAAACAATACCATCTATCCCATGGGGTACAGGTATTGCTAAACAAGTCTTTAGCAAAAATAAAACCGAGAACAAGAAAAAAATTATAAATTGTATCTTAGTGGACTTATTCCTACCTATTTTCTTACCAAAATAACTTTTGAGTATATTAACCATACGCATCATTCCACCTTATGTATTAGGGTCAAGAGTCCAATTTGCGTCTAAAACAACATCAAAATAATACCCTAAACCAGGATCTACAGTAGTAAAGTCTGGATTATTCCAGGAAGGCCACCAACCCCAATCATCATAGTGGACAGTAACTTCAAATCTATCTGTAATTGTATTATACCTATCTATTGCTTTAACAGAGTTGGTAGGAGTAACAGTAATCGGATATGGATCAGCACCATAAGTCGGCAAAGGTGAGCTATTCGTTGAATACCAGCCTACTAAATTCCATCCAGAAAATAAACTAACATTTAAAGCCTCGAGAGGTACCCTTCCAACAAAAGTCAGATTACAAGATTTGTTGACTTCAAACCAATAGCCCCTAGCAGGCTCTAACCTCGTAAAATCTTCATCTCCTGTCGCAGGTGTCCAGTTCCCATTAAGATAATCAGCTCTATCCCATCCTGTAGATGTATTATATCTCCACAATGATTTTATACACTTACTTGGCTTAACTGGAAAATCATAACCATCATTAGAGCCATTATATAGCTCCCATTTATTCAACTGTAATGGAATGCTAACAAGATTCCAATCAGAGCTACTCTCATTCTCAAATATAAGCTCAAACTCATACTTACCAACAATTAGAGTACTTGTTTTATTAACATTTCCTCTTACCGTAGCAACCTTATAAAACCTCATCCTAGACTGCCAAGCACCCGTATCGGTCCAGTTTGAATCATTAACTCCGCTTACATTGGCTATTTCTGAGAAAGGAGTTGTATAATTGTCAATCATATAGATATTATATGTAGCAGAATAGGACTTGCTCGTCCAATTTAATACTATACTTACATTATCAGAAGCAAGAGTAGCTGTCAAATTTTTTGGTTCATCTATAACAGTAAAGAAATATGTCAAGCTGGTATTCAAATTACCACTATCATCCCAGCATGTTACATTCCAATAATGGGTTCCTTCAGATAAGGAATGAATAGTATAATTAACATATGTTCCATTCAATGCACTAATGTTGGTGATATTAACTATACCATCAAGTGTAAGGTTACATGACAAGTTATAATCAACCTTATCAGACACTGTAAAATTAAATGATATATTTTTACTTGTGGTATTGAAATCATCAACAGGGTTAAGCAAAACTATAGAAGGTGGCGTTTCATCTGTTACATTAAATCTTATCTCAGAGAAGTATATAATTCTGTTATTCCCAACTGCAGAGCCATTTGGAGTTAATCTCACCCTTATGTAGCCCCAATCATTCTGGTTTCTTGCTACTCTTGTTATGTTAATTTGAACCCAACTACCCTGTTGTGCTGAAGTAAAAGTATAATCAATATGATTGCTCTCATTAACAGTAACATTATCTTTATTATAACTATACACAACAATTGGATAAGAACTAAGGGGGGAGATATCATAAAGATAAATCCTCAAATATACATTATCATATACAGACATTTCCGTTTCATTTAGTATATTCAACACCTGGACATCATCCCCTACTCTTTTTCTTGCATAATCATAGGTATCCACATTATTATCAGTCAATTCGAAGGTAACATCTGTATAAGTAGTCCCCAACTCACTTGCAGACATGTTATCTATTGTATCCGTTCTCATTATAAGGCTTGGTGTTATTAATCCAACACCAGGATCAAGACCTAACATACTACTAGAAGACAAATTGCCTAAATCAAACGTAAGATTTATCATAAAATCATCTCCACCTGCATCAAAACTGAAATTATTAAGGTCTTGCTTAACATTATCCACAAGCATATCCCAATCCCAATATGCATACCCCCTGATACTAGAATAACTATCAACAAAATAGATTTCTGGGATATTAAAATCATCCTTATCATACCCCAATGATGTAGTTGAATTCATATAATAACTCTCCACTGAACCAGAACTGTTTACCAAAGTAAAATTATCTAAAATGCCATTCCTAGAAATATCAAAAGACTTAAGAACTAATCTAAGTTTAACATCAGAAAAATTATTCTGACCAAGATTTTCAACAAGAAAAGTAACATTATCTTTCTTTGAATATGAATATACTTTCTTGGTATAATTAATCCTAATATTGTGTTCTTCTAGCCTACCGATATATTGGATAAATGTTGAATTATCAAAACCAAAAACCCCTGTCCTTCTTACATCCCAAGTAACATTAGCAAAGTCATAAATAAGAGTATTATTCAATATTATATACCACTTATACTTAAACCAATACTCACTTGGATTTGAAGAATTAAAACCAATAAGTTCTTCACTATCGTTTATCCACCAATCAACACCTGTCTCAGAAGATGTATGATAATAAGTGAGATTATCTATTACTACAAGCTCGGCATAAGATTCAGAAGTGATATTAGAGAAGGTGGGTGTTATCTCTATATTAACAGAACCTATCCTAGTAGACTCACCTTCAGAACAATTAGATGTGATATTAATCCTGTAATTACCAACAACAGTACCATTAAAGAGCCATCTTGTATTAGAATAAGAAGAGCCATTAGAAAGATTCCCAACAGACTGAACCTTATTGCTGATAAGTGTCAATCCAGGAGCATAATCAACAGAAAGATTACAATCATATACAGAACCATTTAAAGCAGTAGTAGTAGCGTTCAACCAAAAAGTGTTATTAATGTACCTGTTTATTTCGTATTTCGGATAGACTATAGAAACATTTGCAACAGACTTTACAACTGTAAAATTATAACTTAAAGAATAATTTATATTACCAAAAGTATCATTTGCATAGAACCTATAAACAACAAACTCTCCAGAATTTAAATTATCTGAAGTGATAGTATAGTTATATCTCCTACTATGGCCTGTTCCAGAGAACTCTACAAGAGTATAATTATAAAATGTTCCAGACCAATTCCCTTCAATCACAACACTATCAATAGATACATCATCTGTTACATTAACAAATACTGTAAGATTGTCAATATTGTATATAACATAAATAGACTGGGTTATATCAAACATAGATGGAGGCTCTTTATCAACAAAAAATCTCCTAGTTTCTGACCAATTTTGGTTCATAAGACCATCAAAACAAGTAATATTCCAACTATAAGAACCATGCTGTACATCTGTTACATTGAAATATGTATAACTACCATTATATGCCGTACTATTTGTCTGATTAAGAGTACCATTAACATACAGAGAACAATTCAATATATTAAATAAATTATCGCTAGCTGTAAAATTAAATAAAATCCAATCATTGCTGGTATTATACCCATCCAACGGTGCATTTAATATTATAGATGGTGCTGTTAAATCAATATTAAAGCTCCTTGTCTCACTCGTATTGGTATTATTAATGTTATCCCAGCATGTTACATTCCAATAATGGGTTCCTTCAACAAAACCATTAACAGTATAATTTGTAGAGAAACCATTTGGAGAACTAATATTTGATTTATTCACTACCCCATCAACAGTCAGATTGCATGTAATATTATTAGTCGGAACATTATCAGTAGCAGTCCAATTAAAGTTGATTGAAGTAGAAGAAGTATTGTAAACATCTGGAACATTCAACTGCACAACAGGAGGAGTTGTATCTGGAACTACCTCAAAGGTTTTATAATCATACCCGTTATAATAATTTGATTTAGATGCCAATGAAGTAGCAGAATACCACCCATAATCCAAATAGAGGGTATCATACTGCAAAGTCCAGTAACCATCCAACCCTGTCACAGATGAATTGCTTGTTAAAAATTCTTCTTCTCCACCATCAACGACTAGAGGTCCCTCCCCAATATACCTTCTAACTTTTATGTTGTCCCATCTTCCAATTAATCTATAAGCTCCAATACCAAAGCCACCTTCATCAAGAATAGCTGCCGATGATGAGTCAGTATAATTTATAATATTATTCCCATCAACAAATGTTCTAATAATAACATTAGAATTGTTATTATAAACCATTAACTTCAAGTGGTGCCAAACATTTTTAGTACTATTGTAATAACTAGAAGCTGCAAGCTCCACATCACTTGTACCGTTATTCCTCCTAAGTTTACTGTACTCTAAAAGGTTAGTTGAAACAAAGAAATAATAATTGATATTGCCTTTTACCCTAACACCTAATTCCAACCTAGCATTAGCTCCCGTCCAAGAAGTTACATATTGATCTGCCTCTATAACAACATCTGCAAGAGAGGGTAAATTTTTCCTTATAGACTTATTAGAGTCAAGAGTAATCCATTTATTTACTGAATCGTATGATAAAGATCCATCGCTAGATTCTATTGAAGTAGAAAATGGCCTTGTCTTATTATACTCATCCAAAGTATCAGTATCAAAAGCATCATAATAGAAATAAACATTTGATTTATTTTCTGGGGGATTTGTCACAGATGAATTACCATAGTAAACATAATAGCCTAACTCTGATGAATTTACAGAGATATTTCTTTCGGTTCTAAATAAGATATGTGTTGTAGTAGTATTAATACCAAACACTATTCTGTCTAATTCCTTCCAACCATTAGTCATGCTGTCCCAATAAGTTATTCTTAAATCAGAACCATTAACTTGCATCTTACCTGCATTTATTAAACTTAATGTATCTAGAGTATAATTAATAGTATAATTAGCCTGAATTACTTTGCTTCCATTGTTAGTTATATTTATCATTCTCCTATATTTGTAAGAGTGATTCCACCATGGTAATGTTGCATTACCTTTAATAATATATGTTGTCACATTAGCATTTAGTTTATTACCAAAAATATCTGTTACATTTGTCATTATATTAGCTATTTCACCAAGCTCATATTCTGGCTGATCGAGAGTTACATTAACCCTAAGCGTTGTTGTCTTCAATAAGGTAAAGTTCCATGTAGGACTACTTCCTGTATTATAATAACCAATACTAGTATCAGTACAATTAACACTCCAAGAATAATTCCCATCTGATACACCATTTATCATGAATGTATTTATTTCTCCTTCCACCACAAGAGAGTTATTAGTTTGATTCAGCTTATTATTGAATATTAAAGAACAGTTTGCTATTCCAGACAAGGTATCAGTCACATTATACACAAAAACAATATCCTCACTTGTGTATATTGAATCATTCTTAGGAGATATTAATGTAACAATTGGAGGATCCCTATCCGGTTCTACTGTTAAATTTCTGATAACAGAACTATTAACATTGTTTGCATAATCAGTACAATTAATACTCCAATTATATTGGGCTTCTGGCATATTTGTCTTTGTGAAATTTAAAGTTATTCCTTCTACTATGGAATATTTTGTTTCGTTTATTATCCCATTAAATATAAGAGAACAGCTCTTAGTTCCAGAGGTAGCATCGCTGACATTATACTTAAATACAACATTTCCATACAAACTCCTGGTATTATTTTCTGGTTCTATTAAGTTAATTGTTGGTCCTTTTCTATCAAGAGTAATATTATAATGAGTGTCATTACCGCTAACTAAACCCAAACTATCATTAGCATAAACCCTTATCTGATAATAATTTCCATCTTCTAGGCTAGTTAAGTTCCATGTGCAGTTGTATGGTGGTGCTCCATCTGTATCATAACAAGCTATATTCCAAGAAGCAGTATTATTCTTCCTATACAAGAAAACAGTTGTATTAACACCTGAACCATAATCTGCTACTGTAGCATTTAGCATATAGTAGTTTGTTGAAATATTGGTAAAGTTCTGTGGTCTATCTAATACTACTATCGGAGCAGTAGAATCTAAAGTTATTACTCTTGTTTCTGTTGAGTTTTTGTTATTTGCCTTGTCTTCTATGGTTACATTATAATAGTAAACCATATTGGAGTTAAGATTTGTAAAGTTAATACTCCTGTTGCCTTTGCCTAAGGTTGTTGTGTTGATATTGTCAAAGCTGCTATTATAAAGGTAGAAGGTAATGTTATCTTCATTTATATCATAAGCTGAGACATTAATATATATCCAATCTCTATTGAAGTAGGTGTTGTTATTTTCTGTACCACCTGCATAGGATATTGATGGGTATGTTGTATCAATGTTTATTGTGAAATTAGTACTATTGAACATACCATTTTTCTCGCTATCATTACACCAGACATTCCATATATAAATTCCATCACTAAGATTCAATGTCACTATGTCTTGTTGTCCAGATACTACAGAGCTATTTGTTTCATTTGCTTTCCAACTAGATGCATTATGGTATAATATACATGTATCTAGATTCGGATCTATAGCAGTATATCCAAAGTCTACAACCCCTACATTATTCCAAGTATCATCTAATGGTATATCCAAAGAAATCCTTGGAGGAGTATTGTCTATTCCTATTGTTATATATGTGCTATTGGTCAGTCCATCACTGTCAGTTATGTTCAGCTTTAAATAACAATCAAAGCTTTCCTCAGAACATTGTGTCTGGGATGATGTATTAAAGGTGCAATTCTCATCTTTGGTACTACATATTATTGTAGGTGAATCAAAATCAGTGTTATTGTCTAACTCAAATCTGTATAAACTTATATTCTGGTCATCAGTTGAAGCAGATGCATTTAATATCTCAAGACCATGTAACCATGTTCCATTAAGAGGATATGTAAAGCTAGCAGTTGGATGGTCGTTTATTGTAATATTAACTGACTCTTGGGAGATATAAGAACCAACATTAGAGGAGTCTGCTCTACACCATACCTCCCATGAAGTTGCTCCTGAATCTATAGTTGATCTTATAGTAAAGGTATAATTACAGGGCGTAGTGTTCCCTGCAGTTAAATTACCACAAAAATAGGTATCATTATAATTCACCAAATAAGGAGTAGTAGTCGTTACATCAGAGGCACCACTAAAATTATATTGAACATATAAATACACATCAGTACAATTCTGAGGAGTATCATCACAAATAACAGAACATGTTTGGTTATATGTATAATTAACAGCTGGTTCAGATTCATTTATCTTTAAATTGACTAGAGGATAGGTCATATTAACAGTCAGAGTTCCAATACTAGTGGTATTCCAAGTCAATCCAGTAATAGTAAAGTTCAGATTCCCAGCAGAATCATTTGCATATGTTATTGTCCAATTATATGTCCCCAATTGGGTGGCTCTATATTCCACAGAATAAACATCATCTGTATCACTTTGATCACAGGGAGTAGTTATATTATTATATAACCTAACCGTCTCAGGTATCTTGTTAGGAGGAATAATATAAGCCCAAACCCAGTTCACACCAGAAATTGTATCTAAAACAGTAGCATTTAGACAAACATAAGTGGTGATACTCAGGTTAGTAGAGTTCCTATTCATATCACTTATAGAAGGAAATGTCAAATCAACTTTAACAATCCTCTCCTCACTTTTGTTTTCATTCCCCAAAGTATCGGTACAATTAACACTCCAGTTATAGCTACCTGAACCTAAAAGCTGTGTGAAGTTTTGTGTTATTATTTCGCTAATTGTATAGTTGGTTTGGTTTAGTTTGTTGTTGATTATTAAGCTGCAATTTGCTATTGTTAATAATACATCACTGACATTATACTCAAATAAGACAGGATTAGTTAGATTGTTTTCCCATGTATCATTCTCTGGTGAAATTAAACTAATAACTGGGGGCGTGGTATCTATCCTTACTATTCTTGTTTCTGTTTGATTATAGTTGCCAGCAGAATCATTCAACCATACATAGTATTGGTATTCACCATCCTTCAGGTTAACCAGAGTGAAATTTGTATAATTCCCAGAATAACTCTTTGTCTTGTTCTTGGTGTTATTCCAATATAAAACAATAGTATCTGGATTAATTTCAGTATGGGTTACATTAATTGTTAATGTTCCGCTGGTTTGGTTTGTATCATTAATAGGAGTCGGTGGTTTGAAACTAATCACAGGATAAGTTGTATCTAAAGTTATTACTCTTGTTTCTGTTGAGTTTTTGTTATTTGCCTTGTCTTCTATGGTTACATTATAATAGTAAACCATATTGGAGTTAAGATTTGTAAAGTTAATACTCCTGTTGCCTTTGCCTAAGGTTGTTGTGTTGATATTGTCAAAGCTGCTATTATAAAGGTAGAAGGTAATGTTATCTTCATTTATATCATAAGCTGAGACATTAATATATATCCAATCTCTATTGAAGTAGGTGTTGTTATTTTCTGTACCACCTGCATAGGATAGTGATGGGTATGTTGTATCTAAAGTTATTACTCTTGTCTCTGTTGAGTTTTTGTTATTTGCCTTGTCTTCTATGGTTACATTATAATAGTAAA
>CAZNZT010000013.1:0-29149 GCA_964577685.1 uncultured Methanosarcinales archaeon
CAAGGCAATTCATCTCAAAGCTAAAGCTTTGAGTTTCCTTGCCTGAGAGAATAATGAATAACAACCATTATGACATAGTGGAAGACAAAAAATTGGTTATATTGCTGTTGGCTCTTTTGTATTTTACATTAATGACCGTACCAGCCCAAGCATGGACAGTTTACGATGTTGGCTCTCAATCTTTGATAAAGGAAAATATTGGGAATTATAATAACTGGCCATATGATATAAGGAGGCAGTGTGTTGTTGAGCAGAGCAGAGCGGTTTTGGAATGTTCAAAATCTGGCTTCCAAAATTGGATTGTTTTTCAGACAATTGTAGGAAAGGGAACATACAAAAACAAAAAAGTTTCAATGTTTTATGAGGGGTATATTTCAGGAAATTATGAGTGCGACCCTCCCGAAACAAGAGAAGAAAACGGCTTTCTTGTTGATGACCTTATTCATATAAACAGCAGGATTGTAGATAAAGAGGTTAAGTCAATCGGGAAAAAAAATAGTATGCAATATTCTCATTTTGTCTGTGAGTTCTCCTGCCAAGCATGGAACTGTGCAGAGAGATCCCTGAAAGAAAAACTGGCTGAAGAACGCCCGGATTTAAAAAAAGAAAAAATATTTTGTATTAAAGGTATTTTTAGTGAGGGTATAACTTCACAGGAGAAAGAATTTCTTAAAGCAGGATGGGTGAGTGATGACAAAAAGAAAAAATTAGAAATCCGCCAGAAAGCAAGTGAGTGGAAAGTGACAGGATGGTGGTGGGGCTGGTACAATCTTTTAGAGAAGCTATGTAAAAACAAAAGCAAAGAGTGTAAACTTTTGCAGATCTACGAAAAGGAAACTAGGTTAAAGGAACTCGTGCCTGATGATGAATTTTGGGGTTATTATGGAGAGGAATATACTGGTGAAAAGCTGGTAGAGTATTGCTGGTATTGCGATTGTTGGAATTTAAAGAAATTCCCAAAGACAACACTGAGGGAGAATGACCTTGAGAGGGCAAAAAAGCTGCTGGAAAAATATGAAAAATGTGATATCTTCCAGACTAAAATAGATTCGCTAATCCAAGAAGAGTATACAATACCTTCGTATCTAAAAGATAAGAAAGTTAATTTTGTTATATATGATAGCAACAATGAATTAGCAACAGCTGGAATTAACTTTGGAGAAAAAGTAGAAATTGAGGAGGGCGGCTTAAAAGATGCAAACATAATATGTGAAGCCCAGTTTGAGGAAGTTGCCAATCTAAAAACTTTAAATGAACTGATAGGGATTGCAGAGAATAAATGCAGGGGGACTGATTTTTTCACAGATATTACATTAAATATTGGTAAATTTTTCAAAGGGATAACAGAAATTTTCAGTTAAGGTTATAAGTTGAAAAAAACCATTTCTTCTTTATCTCACCCCAAACTCTTCGGAATTTCTACGAAATTCCTTGCCTCAAACCTTCGGGTTTCGGTCTGCTAACACGCGCATATGTTAAACTCAATTCACTCCGCGGCGCTCTTGGAAAAAATTATAAATAATCAAATTTTAAAGTAATTTCATGGCAAAAATAAAACTAGAAATAGAAGGAGAAAGGATTGTATTAAGAAAATTAAGAGTTTCTGATGTTTTAGATATATACAAAAATCTACAAGACAAAGATATGGTTAAATGGACTTTAAACATTCCTTGGCCATATAAAAAACAAGATGCGGTAAAATGGATTAGAAAGACACATTATGGAATTAAAAAAAGAAAAGAGTATAGCTTGGGTATTATTTTGAAAAATGAAAATAAATTAATCGGCGCTATAAGCTTGATGCACATAGATTGTAAAAATAAGAATGCAGAATTAGGGTATTGGTTAGGAAAAAAATATTGGGGAAAAGGCTACATGACAGAAGCCGTTAAACTAATGTTAAAGTTTGCTTTTGAGAAATTAAAACTTCATAGAATTTATGCTAATCTATTCGAAAAAAACGTTGCTTCGAGAAGGGTTTTGGAAAAAGCTAGTTTTAAGTTAGAAGGAATAATGAGGGAACATAAATATAGATATAACAAATGGCACAATGAATTGAAATTTGGGATTCTAAAGAAAGAGTATTGAAAATTATTCAAAATCAACTCTTCTTCAAAAATTAGTTTTGTCTATTGAATTCGTATTATTGCTTTTACCAATAAAAACTTTACTAATTTCCATCATTATAAACCCTAAACTTGAAATGCCTATGATTTTAAGCCAGTCTATTGCTAACAATGAAACTGTACCAAAGATTGTTTGTAATGGTGACCAATGAACTACTACTAATTGTATAATCAGTGATAAGCAAACAGCTCCAAGCAACCACTTATTTGAAAATGGGTTTAGGTGTTTAAGTGAATAGTAAAGAGTTCTGCTGCTCATAACAGCAAACATCTGGAACATAACAAGGGTTGTGAAAGCCACTGTTTGAGCCTTCCCCACATTGATGTCTTTATATTGCATAAACATAAATAAAGTTCCTATACCCATTATTAATCCAAATATAACAATTGATAAGAAGATTTTTCTTGAAATGGGTTTCTCTTTTGGATCTCTTGGTGGACGTTTCATAATCCCTTCTTCACTTGATTCAAATCCCAAACCTAAAGCTGGAAAATCATCTGTCAATAAGTTCATTAATAAAATCTGAAGAGGAAGTAATGGAAGGGGAAATTTAAGCATTATTGCCATAAATACTGCAGTTATTTCTCCAGCATTGCAAGATAAAAGATACTTTGCTGATTTAATCATCTTATCATAAATATTCCTGCCCTCTTCGATTGCGTTTACTATTGTAGCAAAATTATCATCTGTTAAAATCGCTTTACTTACTTCTTTAGCCACATCAGTACCCGTTATGCCCATAGCAATTCCAATGTTGGCTTTTTTTAGAGCAGGGGCGTCATTTACTCCATCTCCAGTCATTGCTACAATGTGGCCTCTTTTTTGCAATGCATCAACAACCCTTGATTTTTGAATAGGTAAAGCTCTTGCGATGATTCTGACTTTTTCTATCTTTTTCTCAAGTTCAGCATCACTCATTTTTTCAACATCTTCTCCAGTCAGTACAATATCTCCTTCTTTAAATAGCCCAATTTGTTGTGCTACTGCTTTGGTTGTTATGGCATGGTCTCCAGTTATTATCATAACCATTATTCCTGCTTCTTGGCATTTTTCGACTGCCTGTTTAACCTCATCACGCGGCGGATCAATCATTCCAACAAGTCCGACAAATATAAGATTTTTTTCTACCCATTCTATGCTGTACTTTTTAGAATCAGGAACCTCCTTATATGCAAGAGCAAGAACTCTCAAGGCTTTCTCAGCAAAAGAATTGTTCATTCTAAGAATTTTTTCTCTATCTTTTTTAGTGAGTTTTCTTATTCTGCCTTTTTCAAGAATTCTGTCGCAGACTTTTAAAAGAAGATCAGGAGCACCCTTAACATAAGCTTCTGTTTTCTTATTTATCTTATTCTTAAATATGACAGACATACTTTTTCTGTTTGAATCAAACGGCAGCTCTTCTATAAGCGAATAATTTCTTCGCAGGTTCTTATCTTCAAGTTTTCCCTTTTTCCCTAAAACAATCAAAGCTCCTTCAGTAGGATCCCCAATAATCTCAAACTTACCATCTTTTTTCACCAATTTAGCGTTATTGCATAAATATCCTATCCTCAACAGCAATTCCAATTGGTTTGGATTAATTTGTTTACCATCAGCATAAAAATTTCCTTTTGGATCGTAACCAGTGCCGCTTACTTTTATTAGTTGGTTGTCATAGAATATATCTGTTACTGTCATCTGATTTTTGGTTATAGTTCCAGTCTTGTCACTGCAAATAATAGTAGCAGCACCCAAACTTTCTGCAGCTGGAAGCTTTTTAATCAGCATATTCTTTTTTGCCAATCTCTTTGTTCCCATAGACAAACTAACAGTAACAATAATTGGGAGTGAATTTGGAATTGTAGAAACAGTTAGAGCTAAAGCAAATAAAAGCATCTTACCAAAAGTCAGAGTTCCTTGTAATGTTCCCGAAACCAATACAATAATAATTAAAATTATAGCTACAACTCCAATCTGTTTTGCTAATCGGGTAAATTTTACCTGTAATGGTGTTTGAACTTCTTTTGTTGTTTGTAGAGATTTAGCAATTTTTCCAAATTCAGTTTTCATACCTGTATTGGTAACGATACTTTTTCCCTTTCCGTATGTTACTACAGTACCCATAAAAGCCATATTTTCTTGGTCTGCTACAGAAGTGCCCGATTTTAATGGCTCAATGACTTTTTTTGATGGAACAGACTCCCCAGTTAAAGGTGCTTCATCTATCTGCAAACTTGACACTTCAATAATCCTTGAATCTGCTGGAACAATATCTCCTGCTTCAAGTAGAAGGATATCTCCAGGAACAACCTCTCTTGCAGGTATTTTTTGTTCTTTTCCATCACGCAGAACTTTAGCTATCGGAGCAGATATTTTTTCTAATGCTTCAATTGCTTTTTCAGCCTTGAATTCTTGAATAAAACCAAGTATGGCGTTTAAGAGAACTATTCCGAATATCGCTATTGGTTCAATTCTTTCTCCCAAAAATAGAGACAAAAATCCTGCAAAAACAAGCAATAGGATAAGCGCATTTTTAAATTGACTAATAAATATGGTCAATGCAGTAAGTTTTTTTTCCTTCTGCAATTCATTATAACCGAATTCTTCTAATCTTTTTTCAGCCTCTTTTTTGGTTAAGCCCCTTTCAGAACTTTTCAATGATTTTATCGCTTCGGATATGTTTAAAGTATAATATTCAACCATAATACGACCTCTTTTATTTTATGCTTCTCAACAACATTCCAGTAAAAGCAAGGCAACATTACTACAAAGACACTAAAACTAATAAAATATAATGTCTGCTGAATGTTAGCCATTTGAAATCCAATACTCCAAAGACAAAAAGCAATCGTGAGATAAACTAAAATATAAATAACACTTATTATAAAAATAGGTCCTGCTAACCTTCTGTTTATTTTTATCCATTTGAGATACTTCTCCATTTTTGCCAAGATTTTATTATCTTCCATTTCCACACTCCCTTATATAGTTAGGATTATTTAATTCTTTTTAATTCTTCAAACTTAATAATAAATACCTGCACATATTATAAATGTTGTCTTTTTTTGATTAATATGATGGAGCCACCTGATTAACTAAAGACTACAAAAACTCTTCGGGATTTTCTTGCTATGCGAAAAACTTCCCTTAAGCCAGATGTTAATTGCAATTCAAAAAAGATTTTCTATATTATTAATATGGCCCCAGAAAGATTAAACTTTCTTGAGAATTCTTATAGCTTCTGAAAAGGGAATATGTTGCAACTCTTGTTGGTTACTTAAATCAGTTTTACTAAATCCCCTTTCTGATAATAATCTTGTAGCTTCTCGATACAGCCACATTTCAAAAAAAGACTCTTCAACTAACCCAGAGTGTAGCAAACGATATGCAGGATAATGCCACAAAGCAATATAACCTTGGTCTCTAGTGCACAGTTGCATTTGAGCTATGACTTCACCCAAATCTGTTCTGAAAGATTCTGCAAATTGAGCATCTGAAAAAAAATCTTGCATAAATCTAAGCCAATGAACTTTAGCTCGTTCACTGTTATGATACATCTCATCATAAGGATAAGCATCATAACCACCATCCCCTTTCTGTTGCTTTTGACGTTCTCTAAAATACCAACCAAAAGCAAAATCTTCTACAAAATGACTAGCAAACAATAAGTCAAATTCATTTTTAAATTTCTTACCCATAGTAGACCAATCTGTACCTTTATGTTCCCCAAATAAGTAATCAAGAAGCTTCTCACGCTTAAACCATTCATGCATCCCCAAAAGACCCATAATCGGCCATTCAGCATAATCTAAAGGCACATATGTTCCTTTAGAATCTGCAGCAGCTAATGCAAACATAACTTGCGATGTTGGGAATGGACCTTTAGGGGTTCTTGGTCCCATTTCACCAACCACACCTTTATGAATATCTGGAATGTCAGTTAATAATATATACCAAGCAAATGCAATATTTGCACTATACCAATCAGGCTCAGCATCCATACCAGGTATTTTACCTCTAATAGGCATCCTATCTAACAAATAAGAAAACCAAGGATGTTGCTGTGGATCATACAATGGTTTAGTTTCGCATTCGTCTTGTTGTCTTTTATACTTTTCAACTAAATCAGGATTAAAAATGCCTTCTTGTAATAATGTTTCATTTTGACTCGCATATTGGACAGGCTCATCCCATGCTTTGATGCCAACTACATGTAAACCATCTGATATAAAAGATTCTAAATTTTCTTTACTCCAATCAAAGAACATGGTTTGGCCAGATTGTAATTCTTTTAATGCCTCTTCCTGACCTCCTTGATCTTTAAAACCAGTCCATAGGTAACCACATTCATGACACAACCACGAATAGTTTTTTACAGGTTTTGCTCTTCTTTCTTTTAATCCTGTTCTAATTATATCTAAACCTTGCTGTGCTATATGAGGACATTTATAGTTTTGCTGAACCATTTTAGTACAGTTTAGAAATCTTTCTAAATATTTAAATCTTATGTAATTTTACCATTGAATAAGGATTACATTTATCTTTTTTCTGTGGCTCTTGATACTCTTATTGGAAAGCTCTCCGAGCTTGATGTAAATTTTTCTCTGAACTTTGGATTTTTCATTCGCTTCGCTACGGAAATCCGCACTAAAACCCAATCCCTCTCAATATTCTGACGAAACTAACAGGGCTTGAAGGGTTTTGCTTGTTGCACTTCGGGTTTCCAAATTCGGCAAAGCCGAACTTTGTATGTCCGCAAACGTTACCAGAGATTCGAGGGCACTTCAAGCTTTCAATCTCAAATTCAAATTCTAGAAAGCTATATAAATAAATATTAATTAGAACTGCAGAAGATGAAAAGTTGGATTATTTATCTTGGAATTTTTATTGTCGGATTGCTTATAACAATTCTGAATTCTTTAGGCAGGGTGGATGAGCTTACTTATATTCTTTTGTTTCTTTCTATCATAATCCCGCTTAGCCTTTTCATTCTCGAAAAAATATGGAGAAAAAACAAGATTTTTGTATGGTCTTTTCTTTTATTTATTATTGGACTTTCTTGGTTTTTAATAAGTACAGGACTCAACGCAAATTTATCTCTTTCTGGAATTCTGCTTTTGTTTTACTCCCTTATCTTGTTTTTCGGAAGTTTAATTTGGTCAAAATATCCAAAATCAAGAATAATACTTACAAGTGTTGGGATTGGAATTGTATTGCACCTTCTTTTTAGCATATTTGTTTTTAAGTGGTTTCTGGGTTCGTTAGAAGCAGGAACTATAAAGACCGGAATTGAAGGAGAAGGAATAGCAATCTCAATATTATTCTTGGTCCTACTCTTTGTTGGAGCATTGCTCATCCTAATATCCCTTCTGATCGGTTCTATTATAACTTATGTAAAATACCGCGGAAGAATAAGTTTAATATTGATAGTTGTTTCAATATTGTTTTTGATTATTCATATTATAGCGAATATGGAATATCTGATACTAACCATACGGTTTTTTTCTATCTTGTTCTGAAGATATATCTAAAAACAAAAAACATTAAAGTTGCTAAAATGCTCTCCCATTCCTCATTTGTTCCTTACATTTTTCCACTTAAAAGTCTGCTCTTCATTTTCCTAAATTACCTTTTCCCATTTCATTTATCTGAAACCTTTATACCAACAATAAGTTTACAGAACCCAACTTAGAAAGATTTATATACTCTTTTTAGAGGTTTTATACTATGCTTGAGCTAAGGAAGGATTATATCCTAGACAGATGGGTTATCATTGCCGGAAGAAGGAGCAAGAGGCCAAAGGAGTTTAAAGAAGAAAAGAAGAAAAAAGAGCTGAAAAAATGTTTTTTTTGTCCAGGCAATGAAAACCTAACGCCACCAGAAATTTGGAGAATAGAAAAGAATGGAAAATGGCAGATTAGATTGTTTCCAAATAAATTCCCATTTGTAGAAGAGAAAGGGAGCCCCATACTAAAAGAAAGTAGATTCTTTCTACATTCAGCAGCCTATGGCAAACATGAAATCCTAGTTGAAACACCAGAGCATAATAAACAACTATGGGACCTAGGCAAGGAAAGAATAAAGCTTGTGTTTAAGGCTATAAATAGGAGAATAAACGAGCTGATGGATATGGATAACATAAAATATGTACTAGTCTTTAAAAACCACGGAGATAAGGCTGGCACATCCTTAGTCCATAGCCATATGCAGATAGTGGCAATCTCTGTTATACCTCCGGCCATAAGGGAAGAGATAGAAGCCACTAGAAAATATAAGGAATGTCCTTATTGCTCAATAATCAAATTAGAGTCAAAAACAAAAAGAAAGGCCTTTGAGAACAGAAGATTCTTGGCATTTACCCCTTATGCTTCAAGATTTAACTATGAGGTATGGGTATTCCCAAAAAGACATATAAGAAATCTTTCTGAGTTTGATGATGAAGATTATAGTGGTTTAGCAGACATATTAAGAAAAATCTTACTAAAATTGAAGAAACTGAATTTGTCTTATAATTTTTATCTACACTATTCCCCAGAAAAGAGTGATTTACATTTCCATATTGAGATAACCCCAAGAATAGCTATATGGGCTGGGTTTGAGTTTTCTTCTGGTGTAACGATAAATTCTGTCTCTCCAGAAGATGCTGCTAGATTCTATAGGGGCTAAGGCCTAAGCTTTGTTACATTATTAACAACATTTTTTAGTTTATTATATTTAAGAGCATCTATAATTGCTTCAGCAATCTCTACGGCAACACCTACCTGTGCTTCTATTGTACTTGCTCCTAAATGAGGAGTAGATATTACTTGGTCTAGTTTTATTAGCTCCTTAAATGTAGGGGGTTCTTCCTTGTAAACATCAATTGCAGCTGCGGCAACCTTTCCATTTTTTATAGCCTCATACAGGTCTTTTTCATTTATTATCCCCCCTCTAGCTACATTCAGTATCCTGACCCCATCTTTCATTTTTTCAAATTCTTTTTTGCTTATTAGATTTCTTGTTTTTTCATTCAATGGAACATGTACTGTTATAAAATCACTTTTTTCTATTAGTTCTTCAAACTCTACTTTCCTAATACCTACTTTCTGCATATCCTCCTCACTAAGATATGGGTCATAGCCAAAAACATTCATCTCTAATGCTATAGCAACCTTTGCTACCTTTCTTCCTACTTTTCCAAGACCAATAATCCCGAGGTTTTTTCCTCTGAGTTCTATACCCATGTACTTCTTCCTATCCCATTCTCCTTTTTTCATTGATATATTGGAGTGGATAATATGCTTTGCCAACATCATCAATAGGGTGATTGTATGCTCTGCTGCAGCATTAGTATTCGCGGTAGGAGCATTCATGACAGCAATGCCTCTTTCTCTAGCAGCATTAAGGTCTATATTGTCAACGCCTACACCAGCCCTACCAATAACCTTGAGTTTCTCTCCTGCATCAATAATATTCCTTGTAACCTTAGTACCACTTCTAACAACCATAGCATCATAGTCCTTTATTATTGAAACATACTCTTCTTCGCTTAAACCAGGTTTTTCATCAACAATAAAGCCAGCATCTTCCAGTATCTCTTTGGCTCTTTTGTTTATTTTGTCAGCAAAAAGCACCCTCATCTTTTATCCCTCCTTGTCTTTTAGCACATCACTTATATTATCAAGTAGGACTTTTAAATCACCAAGTCTTAAATCACCCATATGAGCTATCCTGAAAGTCTTTTCTTTTAGTTGCCTGTATCCATTCCCGAACTCCATACCCCTCTCTTTTACCATTTTTATAGTTTCAGCAACATTAATATTTTTTGTATTTTTCACACAAGTTACTGTATTGCTCTCAAAACCCTTTTCTGCAAATAAATCAAAACCTTCATCTAAGGCCCATTTTCTTGCATAGTCTGCCATTCTTGCATGCCTCTCAAATCTTTTTTCAAGCCCCTCTTCAAAAATTCTATCAAGCTGGTAATTTAGTGCATATATCTGAGGTATTGCTGGTGTTGAAATAGTCTGTGATTTTCCATCATATTTCAAAAATGTCTGAAAATCAAAATAATAACCCCTATTCGGAACACTCTTACTTCTCTCTAAGGCTTCATCAGAACAAGAAAATACAGCCAATCCTGGAGGCAATGCAAAACACTTCTGGACAGAAGCCAAACAAACATCTAAACCAAGCTTATCAACCTCTATCTTTATTCCAGCCATTGAGCTTACAGCATCAACACAAAGTAAAACACCTGGAAACTTCTTAACAACTTTGGCTATCTCATAAAGGTTATTCGTAAGACCTGTTGAGGTTTCGTTATGGGTCAAAAAGACTGTATCATAGTTTCCTTGGCTTAGTTTTTCTTCAACCATCGCTGGTTTTATAGCTCTACCCCAATCAACTTGCACAACATCAGCCTCTTTACCACACTCCAGAACCATCTTATACCATCTATCCGAGAACGCTCCACACACTAAATTAAGAGATTTCCTTTTTACAAGGTTTCTTACACATGCTTCCATCACTCCTAAGGCTGAACTGGTTGAGATAAATACATGGTTTTTTGTGTAAAGCAATCTCTTGAGCTTCTCCTTAACTTCATCATAAAGCTGAGAGAATTCCCTACTCCTATGACCAATCATTGGTTTTGAGAGTTGGGCTCTCACTTCTTCTATGACCTCTGTTGGTCCTGGGATAAATAGTTTCATAATTACATCACCCCAATCTTGTTTATGATTACTCCACTGTATACCTTAGGATAGAATAGAGTAGACTTCTGTGGCATGGTTTCTCCATGGTCTGCTACTTCAATTATCTGATTTATGTCAGTTGGATTTAAGAAGAATGCAAAATCACATTCTTTATTAGCTATAGCTCTCAGGGCCTCCCTGTCGCTTTTAGCATATTTTAATTTTCTTCCTCTCTTTATATCCTCTCCCGTTATACCCAGGATTTTCTCTAATATTAATTTTTGTAATATAGAAACATCTAATTTCCTACTAATTTTAGGCAAATCATCTATCAGTTCCTCTACTTCTTCCTTATTTTTTAGAGTCAATATATAAAAGGAACCAGAATAGTACATACCAAATGTGTGTTCTTTTCCTTTAAGCTCCCTGAGCATCCTACTACTATTTCCTTTCTCTTTTATATCAAAATATCTCCCGATGCTATTCATTACAGCCTTAGAGTCTATCTCCCCAATATTAAATATTAATCTATGTATGGGCAAGATAAGGAGGTTATCATCCTTATCAACAAATGATGTCATAACATATCTTGAATTCTTTAAGTGAGGGGTTTCATGACCAAAGGCTAAAGCAGCTTCATACCTGTGATGCCCATCTGCGATGTACACTCTTTTATCACGCATCTCATTTACTATAAGTGTTATTTTATTTTTGTCATCAATCTTCCACACTTTATGCCTAATCCCAATGGGGTCTCTGAAGTCTATTATTGTAGTTCTCCTTTTTTCTTTTTTTATTAAAGCAGATATCCTTTTCCTGTTATCAACATAAAAAACAAGTATATTGCCAAACTGTGCTCTTGTTGCCCTGATAAGTTTTAGCCTATCTAGTTTTGGAAGGTATAGGGTCTTCTCATGGGGTAAGATAATCTTTTTAATGGATGGTTCTAGCTTAAGTAATGCAATAAAGCTTGTCCTCTCAATTCTCCTATTATTGAAATCAAATTCTTGGCTGTAAATGTATATGGATTCTTCTTTTTCAGTAATTAATATATTCCCTTCAAGCCATTCCTTAAATACCCTAGCAGCTTTCTGATATTTTTCATTTCCTTTTTCATTACGCAAGATTATATTCAATAGATTAAACTTAGACTTACTAAGAAATTCTTTTCTTTCACTTTCTGTTATTACATCATACGGGGGGGTTATAACTAGGCTGAAATCACCTACTACTTCTCTATTATACCTAATCCCCTTAAAGGGTTTTATCTGAACCATCTTAGGTTTTATAGTTTGATTATTTGATTAGTGGATGATTAGGCTTTTACCAGTCATTTCCTTTGGTTTTTTTAGCCCCATTATCTCAAGGATTGTAGGGGCAACATCTTTCTGGCCACCTTTAGCTAGTTTAATGCTTTTAAGTTCTTTGTCGTTAGAGACTATAATAAAATTCACAGGATTTGAGGAATGAGCTGGTTTTGGTCTTCCGTCGGGATAAAGCTTTTCTTCAGCAGAGCCATGGTCTGCAGTTATTATAGCGGTGTAATTATTTTCTAAGGCAGACTTAACAACCTTCCCAGTACATTCATCAACAACTTCAACACATTTGATTATTGCTTCTCTTACAGCAGAGTGTCCAACCAAGTCGCAGTTTGCGAAGTTTATAACAATAAAATCAAATTTTCGCTTTGTTATTTGCCTAATTGCCTCAGCACAGACCTCAGGAGCTGACATTTCTGGCTTTAAATCGTAGCTAGGAACCTTCGGACTTGGGATTAATATTCTCTTTTCTCCCCTGTAAGGCTTCTCTATTTGGGAATTAAAAAAATAAGTAACATGCCCATATTTTTCTGTTTCTGCCAATCTAAGTTGTTTCAAACCATTTTTTGATATAACTTCACCCAAATTATTCTTCACTTTTTCTTCTGAAAATGCAAAAGGGCAGTTAAATGTTTTATCGTATTCTGTCATTGTAACAAAAAATGTCTTTGGGTAAGGATTTCTCCTGAATTTATTGAATCTCTTGGAGATGAAAGCTCTAGTAAGTTGTCTTGGTCTATCTGTTCTAAAGTTAAAGAAAATCACAGAATCATTATCCTTTATTGGAGTAAATGGTTTTATGACAGTTGGTTTTATATAGTAATCTGTTTTATCTCCTCGCTTATATGCTATCTCAATGGCCTCCATTATATCATTTGCCCTAAACCCGTCACCCCTAGTAAGCATGTCATATGCTTTCTTAGTCCTATCCCAATTATTGTCCCTGTCCATTGCATAATACCTGCCTATCAATGAATCAATCTTACCTACTTTGTATTTCTTTATTGCTTTTAGAATAGCAAGAGCATACTTTTTTGCAGATTTTTCTGCTACATCCCTACCATCAGCTATAAAATGGATAAAAACCCTATCTAGTTTCTGCTTCCTTGCCATCTCTAACAAGGCTATCAAATGATTTATGTGCGAATGAACACCTTCATCAGAACACATACCAATAAGATGTAAACTAGAGGATTTTGTTTTTGCATGATTTATTGCTTTAAGTAATACCTTATTACTAAAGAAACTCTTGTTTTTTATTGCCTTATTTATTTTTTCATACATCTGCCAGACTATCCTTCCAGCTCCAATATGCAGATGCCCTACCTCGGAATTTCCTTGCGTCCCTTCTGGAAGACCTACAGCACTTCCTGATGCCTTATTTATGGTATGAGGATAATTTCTTACGAAATAATCAAAGTAAGGAGTACTAGCTTGGGATATGTAGTTGCCTGGACCTGGTTTTGCAACTCCCCATCCATCATCTATTATCAAAACTACTCTACGCTTTGCCTTCATTTTTATGTCTTTTATGTCTTATGATTTTTTGATTAGCTGAACCTAAGGATTTCTAAACTTCTCTCCTGCATATCTTGATTTATTACCTAATTCCTCTTCTATTCTTAATAACTGATTATATTTGGATAATCTCTCTGATCTGCAAGGTGCTCCTGTTTTGATTTGTCCTGTTTTTAAGCCAACAGAGAGATCCGCTATAAAGGAATCTTCTGTTTCTCCACTTCTATGGCTTACCATAACGCCCCAATTAGAAGATTTTGCAAGCTTACAGGCTTCTATGCTCTCAGTTATTGTACCAATCTGGTTTACCTTCAGTAACAGAGCATTCACAGCTTTTTTTTCAATCGCTATTTTAATTCTCTTTGGATTTGTAACCAGAAGATCATCACCTACAACCTGTACTTCCTGCCCGATTTGAGAAGTTAATTTCTGATAGCTATCCCAATCATTTTGGTCAAATGGATCCTCAATAGAGATAAGATTATACTTCTCAATAAAATCTTTGTAGAGTTCTATCATTTCTTCCCCTGTCTTTTTCATATCTTTATTGCTATGGGGGTTCTTAAAATCTAAATCATAAAAACCATTGTTAAAAAACTCAGAAGCAGCTACATCCATGCCTATCATAATCTTTCCACTATAACCTGATTCTTCAATCGCTTCTTTTAACAATTCAAGCCCTTCCATATTATCTTGGATATTTGGTGCAAATCCACCCTCATCACCAACATTAACAGCCTCCTGCCCATATCTTTTTTTGATTACATCTTTTAGTACATGATATGTTTCTGCACCCATTCTAAGTGCTTCCCTAAAATTAGGGGCTTTTATCGGGAGTAACATAAACTCCTGCATAGCTAGTTTATTTGCCGCATGTTTTCCACCATTAATAACATTAAATGAAGGAACAGGCATCACAAACTCCTTAACATTAGCTAAATCCGCAATGTACGCATATAACGGCATTCCATTAGCAACAGCCCCTGCTTTACATACAGCCATAGAAACAGCTAAGATTGCGTTGGCTCCCAGCTTAGACTTGTTTTCAGTTCCATCAAGCTCTATCATTTTTTTGTCTATTTCTTCTTGCTTCGTGCAGTCCATACCTAAAATCTTAGGAGCAATAATATTATTGACATTTCCTACAGCCTTCAAAACACCCTTTCCATTGTATCTTGACTTATCACCATCTCTAAGCTCTAATGCTTCATATATGCCTGTAGATGCTCCACTTGGAACCATCGCCCTAAACAAGCCATCATTTGTCTTTAGGTCAACTTCTATAGTAGGGTTACCTCTTGAGTCTAGAACCTCTCTTGCTTTTATTGACTTTATTTGCATAGACCTCACCCCATCCAACAGGGCATAAAGACAGCTCATATAAATAGGTTTTGATTTGTTTTTTATTGTATTATTTTTTTGTGACTTCAGAAAGATTTATATATCTCTTTTTATAGGCAATAGGATATGAGGCTCTTCAAGAGTTCAAAGTTATCTGGGATAATATCGTTTATAATGGTTATTTTTGTTGTTATTCTCTTAATATACCTTGTAAAGAATAACTGGAACTTTCAAGCAGCTGTTAAAGATATATTGGGCTTGTTTGGTTCAGCTAAGGGGGGTTAGTTAGGTTTAGTGTTTATTAAGAAATGAATATGAAAGGCCTGATAAAGAGCAAAAGGCAGTGGTTGTTATTTTTCTCTATAACTGCTTTGGGTATATCCTCTATTACAACCCAGATTATAGTAATAAGAGAGTTCCTTACTGTCTTCCATGGTAACGAACTTGTTTTTGGTATAATCCTTGCAAATTGGTTGTTCATAACAGGAATGGGTGCCTATCTTGGTAGATACTTCAAAAGAAAAAAGCTGGGAATAAATCTGCTTATAGTTCTACAAATAGTTATAGCATTTCTTCCATTTTTTTACATTTGGATTATAAGAAACCTAAGGAATTTTATATTCCTACCAGGAGAGCTTATTGGTCTGTCAAAAATATTTTTGTCTTCACTCTTCATTCTTTTTCCATATTGTTTGATTTCTGGTTTCCTTCTGAATCTTGTCTGTTCCATTTTCTCCAAAAAAGAAGAATCAAGGAACATTGGGAAGGTTTATTTTATAGACAATATAGGAGATATCCTAGGTGGACTGCTGTTTAGCTTTGTTTTTATCTATTTTCTAAATCATTATCAAACAATATTTTTCTTAATGCTAATAAATCTGGCAGCAGCGTTCTCCCTTGGATTATTTGTAAGAAACAAGATATTTCTATATACAATAGTTTTGCTTTTCATTATTGGAACAGTCTTCTTTTTTTCTTTTGATTTAGACAAAATCACAAAAGAACAACAATACAAGAATCAGGAGTTATTAGAACAAAAGAGCACCCCTTATGGTGATATTGTGATTACTAAGACAGCAGAGCAACTAAATTTCTACGAGAATGGCCTTATTCTCTTTACAACAGAGAACACTATCGCAAACGAAGAAACAGTTCATTATGCAATGGTTCAGTCTATTAATCCAAAAAATGTTTTATTAATATCTGGAGGGATTTCAGGAACTATAAAAGAGATACTAAAGTACAATGTAAGCAGTATAGACTATGTGGAATTGGATCCTTACCTGATATCTATTGGAAGAAGATATACAAACAATTTAGAAAATAACAAGGTGAGGATAATAAACCAAGATGGAAGGCTATTCGTTAGGCGTACAGAAAAAAAGTATGATGTTATAATAATAGATTTACCTGATCCAAGTACAGCTCAGATTAACAGATTTTACACAAAAGAATTCTTTAAAGAAGCAAAAAAAATTTTAGAAAAAAATGGTGTCATATCCTTAAGTTTAAGTGCATATGGAAACTATTTGAACAAAGAAACAAAAAGAATGTATTCTGTAATCTACAAGACAATGAGAGATTCCTTTAACAATGTAATTATTATACCAGGTGAGAGAAGCTATTTTATTGCTTCTGATTCCAAACTGAGCTATAATATTTCAGGATTAGTGGGTAAAAGAGGGATACGAACATCCTATGTAAATAGCTTTTATCTGAAAGGGAAGCTAACAGAAGAAAGAATAAAGTATCTAATGGGCTCCCTAAAAAGAGATGTAGAAGTTAATAGAGACTTTACTCCCATAGCATACTATTACTACTTACTCTATTGGATTCAGCATTTCAGATTTAATTTTACTTTATTTTTTGTAATATTAGGTGCAGTTATCCTTATCTATTTGTTAAGAACAAGTTCAGTTTCATTTGCCATTTCCACAATAGGTTTCTCTGCTTCAAGTTTGGAAGTTTTAATCCTAATCGGATTTCAGGTCTTGTACGGGTATGCTTATCATAAGATCTCAATAATTATTACATCATTTATGATTGGTTTGGCTTTGGGTTCCTACTATGCCAATAAACATATTGACAAGATTGGAAAGAAAGAGTTTATGAGGCTGCTACTTTCTCTTGCTTTTTATTCAACTATATTGCCTCTTTTATTATTTTTTATGAACAAGATTCATAACATAGTTCTTCTTAGTATTTCCTCTCAATTGATTTTGCCAATTTTTATGATAATAATTGCGTATCTAACTGGCATGGCATTTCCACTAGCTTCAAAGTTATCATCTAAGCAAGAGGTTAGGAAAATCGCAGCTGAACTTTATAGTGCCGATTTATTTGGTGCTTGCATTGGCGCTTTGCTCTCTTCCTCATTCCTTATACCTATATTAGGTATATTCAGAGTTTCACTATTGATAGCAGGGATAAATATTATATCCTGGCTAGTTCTTTGGTATAGGCAATAAGGCTTGTGGTATATCGTAGGAGTATAATCTTTAAGCCTCTCTTATTTTAAAAGAGCTAGTATCTTTCTAAGATTTGCTTTGCTTATTTTTTTCTTATAATCTTTAGCCAGATTTATTATTTCTTCTTTGTTAATACTGATTCCTTTTTCTATGAGCACATTTCTAATCCTTATTAAAAACTCACAGAACTGGGTTACATTATGAGGTTTCTTTGTTTTGTAGCATCTTTCAAAATCCACCAAGACTGCCCTATTATTGTTGTTTCTATCAATTATTATGTGCTTTACAGGGTGGTGCATTTCTTCTTTGTTAATACTCAACTTATCAAGGGTGTAACACTGGCTTAGGACATCTTTTATCACCATCATTATTTCATCCCTATTTGCTTTATCAAAGAAATCAAGAATGAACGGGCCATCAATAAACTCATAGACAAAATAATCCTCGCCTGAAAGAAATAATTTTGGTCCGATTCCGTATTTGTTTAGAATTTTTAACCATTTTATCTCATTGCGTATCCTTCCAACAGCTTTGGATTGGGGCAACTTTGCTTTTATAACAATTTCTCTGTTTTTATATGTCCCTCTATATAGAATCCCTCTGTGCCCCTTTGCAAAAAATTTAATATCCTTTATCCTTCCTTCGTTTATTTCTTTTATTTGCATTTTTTATAAGGTACAAATACAAATCCTCAAAAAAGATGTGTTTTTTTTCCAACACTAGATATTCCCAATTATTTCTCTGTAAAAAAAGGTCTATTCTCTCTTTTCCGGTTAATGAAGAAAAGACCATTAGAATCTTACCTTTTGGTTTTAGAAATCTCTTAGACTCATGTAAAAACTTACAAATTAATTCATATCCACACTTGCCTCCATCTAGGGCAATATCTCCATATCTTGGATCCGTAGGTAAATAAGGTGGATTAAATAGAATTGTATCAAACTTAATGTTTTTATATGCCTCTTCTTTTTTGAAAACACTAAAGAGGTTAGAACACATAAACAAGATTTTTTTATTTTTTATATTCCTTATACAATATTTTATTGCCTCTTCATTAACATCAACGCCAAAAACCTTAACAACCTTTCTACTTTTTGCTGCCTCTAATGCAAGTATGCCAGAGCCTGTTCCCATATCCAATACAATACCCTTCACATATTTACCTAAATATTTTCTTAGAAGGTATGAATCCTCTCTTGGCTGATAAACCTCTTGCATGATTTTATTATCTTATCCCCCTACTATAAATAGTTTTTGAGTGGCTCTTATTGGTTAACTAGTTTGTGTATGAGTATTCTTGGCTCTTGTTCATATATTATATTGTCTTTCTCACCTTCTTTATCACATATATCTGCGATTTCCCTGATTAATTTTGTGACTCCACCAGAACCCTCCAGAACACCTATTCTCTTTTTTTGATGAAATGCAAGAGTGAACTCATTCAGTGTTCCTATCTTTCCACCAATGATGATTACAGAATCTGCTGACTCAACTAAAGGTATGTTTCTCCCTGGGATACCAAGCCCTGTAAACCTATACTCAACCCCTTGCTCTATAGGAAAGTCGTATTTCTCCCTATGTTCTGACTCATCCTTTGCTGGACTATAAACAATTACCCTACATCCTTCAAGTAAAGCCCCTTTCAATGAAGCATAGGGATAACCTTTACAACCACCGGTTAATAAGATATCTTTATTTTTAGCTATCTCCCTACCAATAGCTTCTGCTTTATTTAGAATATCTTCATCAGTCCCAAACGCAGAACCGCACACAGCTATCTTGACCATCTCAACCATTATTGAAATATTAATAGGTGGTTATTTAAAAATCTGCTTATTTTTCTTAAAATACTCCACCAATATGTCAGGCCTGTTACTGCCTATCCCATCAAGATTTAGTTTAGAATAAGCTCTTAGCTCTTTTAGATTGTCTATGTTCCAAACAAAAACTTTTATTCCCTCTTTATGACACCTATCCACAAAATTTTTGTTTACTATCTTATAGAGTGGCATAACAAGGTTTGCTTTAGTTTTCCTCGCTTTTTTGACAGGATTTATAAATCTTGATGTAAAAAGTATTCCTGTTTTTATGCCTCTATCCAAACGCTTAACATTCATAATAAGCTCTGGCATAAAAGATATAACAAATGAAGTCCTCTTTATTTTATTCTTTCTTATTAGATCAACAACCTTTTTTTCTGTTTTTGATGTTTTTAACTCTATCAATAGAAAAACTTTATTTTTTATTATATCAATAACCTCCTGCAAGGTTGGAACCCTTTCACCTTTTCCTGCGTCCAATTTTTTTATTTCCCTTAAGGTCAGGTTTTTTACATGTCCCTTACCATTCGTTGTTCTATCAACCCGGCTATCATGGATTACTACTAACTCATTGTCCTTAGATAAACGAACATCAATCTCTATTGCATCTACATTTAGAGAAATTGCCTTTCTAATAGCAAGGAGGGTGTTCTCTGGCTCAAGTCCTTTGCAACCCCTATGCCCGATTATTAAAGGTCTCATATTGAATGATTTAGCAATTATTTTTGGTGTATATAAATCTGGTATATATAAAATTATTCCTTAGGTTTCTGGTATTATATTTAGGTATTATATATTGTGAGATATAAAATTTTATATATTATATTATCTGAATGATAAGAGACAAGGATGATATCACACAAGAAATATATGAAGATAGCAATAAAACTAGCAAAAAAAGGAATTGGCAAGACATCACCTAATCCATTAGTAGGTTGTCTAATTGTTAAAAGGAATAGGATAGTTGGCAAGGGTTGGCATAAGAGATATGGGGACCTACATGCTGAGGTTTATGCATTAAAGAATGCTGGGAAGAGGGCAAGAGGTGCTACAATGTATGTTACATTAGAGCCGTGCTCACACTGGGGTAAGACACCACCATGCACAGAGAAGATTGTCAAAGCCGGGATAAGGGAGGTGATTATAGGAAGCAGAGACCCTAATCCCATAGTAAACGGGTATGAAGAACTCAAGATGAGGGGAATAAAAACGAGAATCGGTATTTTAGAAGAAGAATGCAAGAAATTAAATGAGGCATATATGAAATGGATTAAGAAGAAAGTGCCTTTTGTTATTGTAAAGTCTGCTGTTTCCTTAGATGGAAAGATAGCAACAAAGACAGGAGACAGCAAATACATCACGAGTATGGAAGCAAGAAGCTATGTACACCAGCTAAGGTCAGGGGTTGATGCAGTTATGGTCGGAATAAACACAGTCCTTAAAGATAATCCTCAACTTGATGTAAGGCTTGCTAGAGGAAAAAACCCAATGAAGGTGATAGTTGATAGTAAATTAAAATTGCCATTAAGAGCTAAAGTTGTAAAGAAAGAACCAGATAGGTTGATAGTTGCAACAACGAATAAAGCAAGTAAGAATAAAATCAAGAAGCTCCAGCAGATGGGCGCGATTGTATTAGTTTTAAAGCAAAAGAAAGGGTTAGTAGATTTAAAGCAGCTTATGAAGAGACTAGGTAAGCTGGGTATAACATCCATCATGATAGAGGGAGGGGCTGAATTAAATGCAAGTGCCATAAAGGAGGGAATTGTAGATAAGATAGTATTCTTTATCTCTCCTAAGATGATTGGGAATGGCATAGGGGCTATAGGTGATTTAGGAATAAATAAAGTAGATAAATCAATAAGACTAAAGAAGGTTAGTTATAGGGAAATAGGCAAAGATATTGTTGTTGAAGGATATATATGAGACATTCTAGTTTTGTTGCCTTTCTAAAGTAATAAAAAGATTTAAATAGGGCTTGCTTTTTCTGACTCCGAAAGGATAAGGTGGATTAAAGAATGGTATCAATAAGGGTTACAAGAGAGAAAGAAGAGTTAAATCACACTCCTGGCTCTGTTGATGAGCATGTTGAAATTCTTGGAGAGCTTGGTTTAGGTAGAATAGGTAGGGAGGAGTTTAACAGAGCTATAAAATCATCGTCTTATGTGGTAATTGCTGTAGACCCATATTGCTCTATAAAAGAGGCAGATGTATTCTTGTTAAAATACAAGGGAGGAAGATTAAGGCCCTATATATCAGTATTGGAGGAAGAAGGACCAGATGTTATAGTAACAACTAGTGTCCAAAGGTATCCAGATAGTAAGGCAATCTTTGGTCTGGATGAAATAGTGGGAAGTGCTAACCTGCACCTAGCTACAAATCTTGATAATGAGATACTAGCCCACATTGATATAAAAGACCCAAAAGGGAGGAGTGAAGAAGAAATAATTAGAGATGTGCTAGGTTATCTAGAAGAAACATATTCTAGAGGTGAACTATCCTCTCAAGTCGGCTTAGGAAATTTAAGGACCAATAACCCTCTTGCGATTGAATCATTTTGCCCCGAGAATGCAAGATATATCCTTATGGGAATGCAAGGCAATATAGCAAGAGATTTTATTCTTACTTATATTTTAGCTAGCACAGTGAAGCAAAACTCAAGCAAACCCACAGAAGAGAAAATGGCTACACGCTGGGAAGCATAAACAAAGCAAGATTATTGATAAGAACAAACAATATATGAAACCATCAGCTTTTTAAAGATTTGCTGATTTTCTTTTTTAAATGGCTTTTGCAAGAATTGAGGAAGCAATCAAAGATTTACAAAGAGGCAGGTTTATTGTAGTAGTAGATGATGAGAGCAGAGAAAATGAAGGAGACCTTGTACTAGCTGCAGAGAAAGCAATACCTCACAAGATAAACAGAATGTTACATCTAGCAAGAGGGATAATGTGTGTCCCTATCATAGGTAGTAGGTTGGATGAATTAAAGATACCCATGATGGTAGAGGATCCTGATGATAAATTTAAAACTCCTTTTACTGTTTCTGTAGACTCAAAAAAGAATATAACCACTGGTGTGAGTGTCCATGATAGGGCTGAAACTATAAAGGCCCTGCTAGATAAGAACACAAAACCAGAGGACCTAGCAAGACCTGGTCATATTTTTCCTTTAAGGGCTGCAAAAGATGGTGTTTTAGAAAGAAGTGGTCATACTGAAGCAGCTGTTGATTTATGTAAGCTTGCAGGATTATATCCTGCAGCAATAATTGCTGAGATAATGAATGATGATGGTTCTATGGCAAAAGTTCCAGAACTAATGGAGTTTTCTATAAAGCATAAAATAAAGATTGTAACAATAAAGGATTTGATTGAATATAGAAAAAAAAATGAGGTATAATTTTTCTAAAAGGGTTTGGGAATTAACCAAAAAGATACCAAAGGGCAAAGTATCCACATATAAGGAAATAGCAAAGGCAATCGGAACTAAAGCATACAGGGCAATAGGAAATGCCTTAAAGAAAAATCCCTATCCAATAAGAATTCCTTGCCACAGAGTTGTTTGCTCTGATGGGAGCCTCGGTGGTTATAAAGGCAAGACAAACAACAAGGAAAAGAAAAGGTTATTAGAAAAAGAAGGAATAAAAATAGAAAAGAACAAGATAAATCTAAAAAAATATCTTTACAGGTTTTAGGTTATTTCTTTTTTTTCTTTTTCTTAAGCTCTTTATCTAATTTTAGTTTGTCAAGCAATTCCTTATACCTATTCCTTATTGTGACTTCTGTAACGCCTGCAACATCTGCTACTTCCCTCTGTGTTCTTTTTTCACCATGCATCAAGGCTGCAACATAAAGTGCTGCTGCAGCTATTCCGGTAGGCCCTCTTCCAGAGGTTAGCTCTATCTTCTGTGCTTTCTCTAGTATCTCTATACTTTTTGATTGGGTTTCTGCACTTAGCTTTAGGGCAGAAGCAAATCTTGCGATATAATCTGCAGGATTGCTAGGCAATATTGTAATCCCAAGCTCTCTTGTAACAAATCTATAAGTCCTTCCAATCTCTTTTTTCTCTATTCCAGAGGCTTCGCTTAACTCATCAAGGGTTCTAGGGACATCATGTCTCCTACAAGCTGCATATAAGGCACCAGCAACTACGGATTCCATACTTCTGCCTCTAACAAGCCCTCTCTGGACAGCAAGGGTATAAATCCTAGCTGCCTCTTCATCAACGCTCTTTGGTAGCTTTAAATAGGAAGAAACTCTCTTTAACTCAGCCAGAGCAAGCTTTAGATTTCTTTCTATTGCTGTAGAGATTCTATACTGCCATTTTCTTAGCCTAAAGAACTTGTTTCTGCTTCTTCCTTCTAGCTTAAATATGTCTCCTTTTTGTCCTAGCTCTGTACCTAAACCTTGATCGTACTGGGTGTAGGTCATAGGAGCTCCCGTTCTTCTTCTGCTTTCAGCCTCTTCACCGTCAAACTCTCTCCATTCTTGTCCAAAATCAACCATCTTATCTTCTATAACCAGGCCACAATCTCTACAAACAATCTCACCCTTATCCTTATTCCAGAATAAGTTTATACTTCCACATTCAGGGCATTTTTTGATCATGTCTCGTGGCATATTATTCACCCCTTTCCAAAAAAGGAAGTAAAACACCCCCTTAGTTCGATTATGAACTATTATATATTATATATTTCAATAAAATTTATAAATGAGAAAATAAAGTTATATTTAAATGTTTCGTTTTTGACACAGTTGACACAGGGCAAGGGGTCCTAGTAGTTAAAGATTGTGTCTAACAAAAATTCTAATAGGCATTAAGAGTGAGAAAGAATTAGTTTTAACCAATATATGTAACCCCAAACTTATTAATAGCACCTTTGGGTTGTTCACCCAGTTCTTCTTTTCTTTCTAGAATTGCTTTCTCTATTTCCTTTATTTCCTTCTCAAGCTTTTCTATCCTAAGATTAAGCCTAAGCTTCTCATTTAATATCCTTAGAATCTCTTTCGCTCCTTTTACTCCTAAATACATTGGATGCCCATAGGTCTCTGCCAGCAAGGAAACGGCCTTTATTTTTCTTCTTGTGGCTAACCCAAGAAGCAAACCAGACACACCAACTATTGGTCCGACTATACCATAAAGTTTCTCTTTAACATCCTTGCTCCTGTATTTTTTTATTATATCCTTAGAATTCCCAGTACAATAAATCTTTGGTTTTTTTGGAACCTCCATCAAGCCAACTCCCCCTAAGGTTATTACCTCTCTACCTTTAAAGCTTGATACAAGGTCAAGTATCCTCTCAGAGAAATCATAGGAGCTTTCTTCATCTATGGGTTGAACATCGCCTGCCAAGAGAAGAAGGTCATTCCTGTTATTACCAAATTTTTTATAGAAGATTTCTATCTTTGGCAGCTCTACAAGATTATCCTCATTAACAAAAACAGAGTGAGGAAATGTATTTGATGTTATTTCGTATAGCTTCTTTGCTTTAAGTTCATCAATCATAAAATCAACAGCTACTTTCCCAACATTACCTATTCCAGGTAAACCCTCTATTAGTATAGGGTTACAAAGTTTTGGTTTTTTACATAGTTGGTCTATTCTCCAGGTGCTCATAATAAACCAGCCTCAATCAGTTGTTTTCTTTTTACCTTTCTTCTGTATTCTCCGTATTTATCTTCTGGACTGTATTTTGGTGGTATTGGTCTAAAAGTTTCTCCCCCACAACTAGGACATCTTGGCTTTAGCGTATATAATGAACAATCTTTACATTTTAGTATGTGTTTCATCTTTCATCTCTAATAAATTCTGCGACTCCATCGTTCTTTTTCATAAAATCAATTGCAAAGTTTACAGATTTTGTTAGTATGGTTTCAGCCTCTTTATAGTCCTCTGCTCTAGACTCCACCATGTATTTACCACCGCCTTCATAAACCACCCTAACATTGCCTTTACCCTTTTTTTCTAATCGCTCTAAAGACTCCTTAACAACTTCAATTCCATTTGGAGCATAAGTTTTTAATATTAATTCTCCTCTAACAGAGACCTCGGGAGGCTTCATTCTCCCATCTATAAGAGATGCTAAAACCTTGGCAACATCTTTGTCTATTCCAAACTTTTCTAAAGAAACTTTTCTCTTTACAACATCCTCAAAGCATAGATAAATCATATGATAACTCTTCAATATTTTTGATGAAATATCCTTATAAAGTTCCTCTGGATTTTTATTCAAATCTTTAGCTAGTATTTCTATTATTTTTTCTGCCTTTTGCTCTTGTTTTATCTCATTTATCTTATGTTTTTTCTGCCTTTCATTGACCCTCCTTAAACTTAGGTCTATATAGCCTTTTTCTTTGTTAACCCTCAGAACCTTACAGACTACTTTTTTACCTTCTTTAACAAAATCTCTTATGTTCCTAATCCTACCGGGGCTAACCTCTGAGATATGAATCATTCCAGCTCTTTTATATTCATCAAGCTCTACAAAAACGCTGTGTGGAAATATTTTGGTGACAGTACAAAGAACAAGCTCATCCTCTTCAGGAAATCCTTCTTTTTTAAGCAACATTTTTATTCTAGGACCTCTAGTATTCTTGTCCTAACTTTTGTTTTTCCACCTGTGGGTTCTGCAATCTTCTTCCCACAAACAAGGCAGTTGACAATTGAAGAAACCTTTCCAAATATTATCTGCTCATTCTTACATTTTGAACATCTTACCTTTATAAACTTGCTTTTTGGTTCCCTTACAGGCCTCATTTTTTTCACCCTATACAAATTCTACTTTTTTTGCCCTCTTACCTTTCTTTTGAACTTGAGTTTTTTTACACTCTTTACAAGTATATCGCAGGTCTGTTTTTTTTGCTAGTTTTTTACCAGTCATCTTAAATTTTGAAATAGCCTTCTTTGAATATCTGCCCCTGTTACCAAAACCTCTTGCTTGCCCTCTCCTTTTTGCTCTAACTTTGCTCCCATAGCTAAGAGAAGAGGGCTTTCCTCTCTTAGATAAAGAAACCTTGTGTTCTGTGTATTTTTTGCAATGCTTACAGTATCTCCTGACTACCTTTGGAAGTTTCATAAAATCTGGAAAAAGACATTTGTTTATAAATGTTATTGTTTATTTTAATTTAGTCTTTAGAAATTTTTCTAAGAATATGTTCCTTACCCTTCCAAACAAGGGCTTCTTTTAGTACATCCTTCAAATGCTCTACAGGGATTATTCTTACTTTTTTAAGCTTCTCTTTATTGATTATTATATCTCTCAGATTTGATTTTGGAACAATAACATTTTTTATTCCTGCTTCTATAACTGCTTCTACTTTCGAAGAAACGCCACCAACAGGAAGAACATCTCCTCTCACGGATAGACTGCCAGTCATTGCTGTGTCTTGCTTTACTGGTATGCCTTTTAATGCAGATATTATTGAGGTAGCAACAGCGATTGATGCAGAATCTCCTTCTACCCCTTCATAGGTTTGCAAGAACTGAACATAAATATCATACTTTCCCTTCAGGTCTTCTCCAAAATATTTTTTTACTATTGCAGAAACATTCTTTACAGCTTCTTTCGCTATCTCACCAAGTTTTCCGGTTGCAATAATCTCTTTTTCTTTACCTCCGGGGGTTACTTGGGACTCTATAGGCAATATTATACCTGAGTAGGACTCTTCAGTTCCAATAACAGCTAATCCATTTACCCTACCTACCTTATTTCCTTTTGTGATAATGACTTCATACTCTTTTTTTCTTTCTATATATTTATCAGCAATCTGCTTTTCTAGTGTTCTTGCTATTTTCTTTGCCTCTTCAACATGTTTTCTCTCAACGAGCTTTGCCTTTTGTTCAAGTGCAATATCCCCTGCAGCCCTTATTAAACCTCCTAGGTCCCTGAGTCTTAGTGTTAAGTGCCCTTTTCTGTTTGCTCTCCTCCTTGCTTCTTCTATTATTTCCAGAACAGCTTCTCTACTAAAATGAGGTATTTTCTTATCACGCATTACCTCTTGGGCAACAAAAACAGCCATTTTATTCCTATTTTCCTCTGTATCTGGAATAGAAAGCTCCATATAAACCTCATAGCCATAGCCCCTTATCCTTGACCTTAATGCAGGATGCATATGCTTAATTGTTTCTAAATTTCCAGCAGCTACGAGAACAAAATCACAAGGCACGGGTTCTGTCCTAACCATCGCACCTGCAGACCTTTCACTTTGTCCTGTAACAGCAAATTTCTTTTCTTGAAGTGCGGATAATAACTCTTGTTGAGTATGTGGTTGCAATGTTGCGATTTCATCAACAAATAAGACCCCCTTATTAGATTTATGAATCATACCAGCAACAACCCTCTCATGAGCAGGTGTTCCCAGACCACCACTTTGGAATGGGTCATGTAAAACATCCCCAAGCAAAGCTCCTGCATGGGCTCCCGTCGCATCATAAAATGGTGCCTGCTTCTTATTGAAGTTATCAACTATAAGTTTAGGTATCTTTAGTTGAGGACCTCCCATTCTTCTACCCATATTAAGGAATATAACAAACGCTCCAAGAAAAATCATGCCTCCCAAGAAAAATGCTGCAAACATAAGGTCAGATTTATAATAACTTCTAGCCCACCAGGGGGCTATCATTGCTATAATAACAAGAATAAACATAAATATATTCTGATTTTTAAATAAACCCATAGATTGTATTTTTGCTCTTGCTACTATCTCTCTCCCTTTCCCGGCAGGTACAGTCCTTATTAATGGGGTGTTTTCATCATTGGGATTAGGGAAACAAAGGATGTCAACGAGCTTTTCCTTTGGCAAAAGCTCTGCAAGAGCCATACCAAGCATGGACTTACCTGTTCCAGGGGCTCCGATGAGCAGAACATGTCTTCTTTGCTGTGCCGCCTTTTTTATAACCTCTACAGCAGCATCCTGACCTATAACTTGGTCTATTAGTCTTTTTGGTACTTTAATCTCTGCAGTGGATTTGAATTTCAAAGATGGCATAGCATTAGATATAATCTAAAAGGGTTTTTAAATGTTATGTTCGTATCGTACCGTGTGTTATCCAAACAATAAGTATAATATACTTGGACTAAGAGAAGTCCCGCCGAATGCGGATTTGGGTGACGCTTTCTTCAAAAGGGCGAAACCATTATGTCGTTTGGATTAATCTGAAATAATATTCTTTGGCAGAGCAGTTCTTAAATTAGATTTCTTTCCTTTAATAAAACCAATTATGGTAAGAATAATTCCAAGTATAGAAGAAACTACTAAGAAAGAAAAATAATAAATTAAATAATAGCCAATTATTACTATTCCTACCATACCTGATGTTTGCCTAGCGATTTGTTCTGTGAAAAGGTCTGGGTGCAATATATGCAAGAATAAAAAGGATAATACATGGGAAAATAAAAGCAAAACTAAAAAAATTAAAGAAAGGTTGCTGAAAATATTCATTTCTCTTTTTCCGCAAGCAAATGATAGGTACAAAATCCCCCAAATTATAAAGAATATTGAAAAAAATATAAGGAGAGGCAATATAAAAATTGAAAGAGAAAATAATGCTGCAAATGGAGAAAAGACTGGCAGAAACTTAAATAAAGAAGAGGGTTTTGATGAATGAAATATAGCAGCCAATGCTGCAGGGCCTGCAGGCCCTAATGACAAAAAAATCGCGAGTAATACAAATCCAGCTAAAGCATTTATAAATAATAAGATAGCAGCTATCCAGTAGAATATTCTATTCATAATTTAATCAAGTTTTTCTTGTTTATAAATATTTTGTTTTTTATTTATTCGGGGAGGGGTGGCGGGGTTGGGATTTGGCTTCCTTTTGTTAGGAAAAAACCAATTTAAAAATCTTTCTAGTTTGTAAAGTAAAGTTATTAAGTATACAATTCACAAGGAATAGCATTAATCCCT
>CAZNZT010000014.1:0-27657 GCA_964577685.1 uncultured Methanosarcinales archaeon
GATTATTAAATAAAAGAATTAATAAGTGTATACTTTTAAGGTTTACTTTACAGTTCATATGGTAGATGTGTATCATAAGCGTTAGAACTAATAAACAGAATCTATTTTGGCCTTATTGTAGAAAACTCTTTAGGTAGTCTCTTTTATATTTAAATCCGTTTCTTTTTGCCAATCTTAGAATAGCCCTGTCAAACCTGCTTCCATACTGGGCTGCTGTTTTCTTTCTGTATGCAAACCTCTCTTCTAGGCCCAAATCACTTGCTATCTGTCTCAATATCAGCTTTTTATAGCCCCTACCTATTTTTACACTTGAAGGAAGATTCATAGCAATCTTAATAACATCTTTATCAAGAAATGGGAGCAAGAGATTTGCTCTTAATTTATTTGCTATTTTTAAATCCCTCTCTATGTCCCTCTCCCACATTGATTTTAGACCTCTCCAGCATTCCTTGTTTACATCTTTTGCTAATTGATGCCTTTGATAACCAGCAAATATCTCTTCCGAACCCAGACCAGAAAAGAAATCACATACTTTATCTCTATGTGCAATCTTTATAGCAGAATAAAGCACACAGCCAACACCAACTTTCACAACATTATTGGTATTCAATAACCTTGTTACATCCCGGATAATAAGTTCTGCTCCATCAAGACTGAACTCCCTCACCTTTAATCTTAATCTAAGTGCCTCTGCTATCTCTTTTGCATAAGCAACATCCTTAGAATCTTTCAACCCAACGCAATAGCAGATAAAATTCTTTTTTAGAATTTTACATATCAAGGCTATTAATGTAGAATCTATCCCCCCAGAAAAAAGAATACCAAATCGCTTTATTGGGATCCTTTTCCTTATGGCACTGATTATAGCATCTTTTAATAATTGCTTGTTTGCCTTAACCTTGGTACCCATAAGGCTATTTATTGCGCTAGTCCACATTCCCTTGTTATATATCTCCTCTATCATCTGAAAACAAAATATCAAATAAAGTTTTTTAATCAATCTCTACAACATTTGTTGTTTTCAAGTATATTCCATATTTTTTCAGGTCAACTATACTTTCTATTTGTTTTCTTGTTATGTTCATAAATTCTTTATAGTTTTCTGGTTTTATCTTCCTAATGAGAAAATGGAATGTATCTATATGGGTCCTATATATAAGGCCCATAATTTTATGTTTATTAATACACTTCTTACAGATGAAATCGGAACCAATAATCTCAAGCCATTGATCTTCTTTATTGCAATTTGAACACTTCATCTTTTACAGTTGTTCTTATCAACCTATTTAAAAATATTATCTTTTTTCAATGGATTTTTGGAACAAGAAATCAATGGATAGGTATTGAAAATAAATCTTGAGAACATAGTAAAATATAAATATGATACCAAATAGGCTTTTAGGTATTTAAGCGATTTAGAAATAAAATGAAGAATATACACAATATATACAATAACCTAATAAAAAGAGCAAGGGATTACTTTAAAAAATCAAGATTAAGCAAAGCTGTTATTGGTGTAAGTGGGGGAATAGACTCTGCCCTTTCTTTGAGGTTGATTGTTGATGCTATAGGCAACAATAATGTAACTGGCTTAATAATGCCTGAAAAAAATATAACAAGAAAAGAAGATATAAATGATGCCATAGGGTTCTGTAAATCTCTTAATGTTAAATACAAGATAATAGAGATTAATCCTATACTGAACCAATTCAAAAAAATAAAAATAAAACAAAATAAAAATTCTTGGATAAATCTAAAGCCAAGAATAAGGATGGTGATTTTATATAATTATGCAAATGCAAACAATGCTCTAGTAGTTGGAACATCAAACAAAACAGAACTTAGATTAGGATATTTCACGAAGTATGGTGATGGTGCTTGTGATTTTGAAATAATAGGAGATTTATATAAGACAGAGGTTCTTGAATTAGCTAGATACCTCAAATTACCTAGTAATATAATAAACAAAAAACCGTCTGCAGGTTTATTCAAGGGACAGAGTGATGAAAAGGAAATAGGAGAAACTTACAGAAAGATTGATGACATGTTAAAAGGTAAAATAAAAATGAGTGAAAGAATAAAAAAACTGATTGAAAAAAACAAGCATAAGACAGCTAAGATATATGTGATTAAAAAATGATTGCTCTTTTTATAGGCCGTTTTCAACCATTCCATAATGCCCATCTTTCAGATGTAAAACTAATTTTAGGTGAATGTGGGAGTGTAATAATAGGCATTGGCTCTTCTCAGGAATCTTGGACAAAAGCCAATCCGTTTAGCTATAATGAAAGAAAAGAGATGATAGAAATGACATTGAAAGCACAAAAGATAAAGGATTACAAGATAGTTGCAATCCCTGATATTGATGACAACGAAAAATGGGTTGAGCATGTTAAACGCCTGGTTCCAAGCTTTGATATAGTTTATACTGGGAACGACCTTACAGAGAAATTGTTTGAAAAGAAAAACATAAGACTAAGAAAAATAAAATTGATACCTGGTATTAGCGCAACTGAGATAAGAAAAAGAATCCTATCGGGTGGTGACTGGAAAGCCCTAGTTCCAAAAGAAGTGGCAGATTATATTGAGAAGATAAGAGGAACAGAAAGAATTAAAAGAATAAATAGTTCTTGATGGAGATAAAAACTAATTAGAATACCCTTTTAAAAAATCCTTTCTTTTTACTCTCTTTTTCAAACTCTTTTAGAAGCTCTCTTTGTCTTTTTGTTAACTTAGATGGAACATCAATGATTACCTCTACTTTTTGGTCTCCAGCCCCATTTCCATGTAGATGTGGTATTCCCTTGCCCCTCATCCTAAAAATAGTATTTGACTTTGTACCAGGAGGTATTTTTAATTTTGCTTTTCCACTTAAAGTAGGAACTTCAATCTCGCCACCCAATGCTGCTACAGTAAATGGAATATTAACCTTTAAATAGATATCATCTCCCCTACGCTCAAATAGCTTGTGTTTCTTTATATGCAAAACAATATATAAATCTCCAGGGATTGAGCCTCTCTCTCCTACCTCGCCTTGCCCAGATATCCTGAGATTTGTTCCTTCCTCTGCTCCTGCTGGAATTTTTACTTTTATCTTCCTTACCTTGTGCACTACACCAGTCCCGTCACAGACTGGGCATTCATTTTTTATATACTTTCCTTCTCCATGACATTTTCTGCAAGTTGTTGTAGTAGAAAATAATCCAAATGGCGTTCTCTGGGTTCTTCTTATAAAGCCAGTTCCATTACAGCTCGGACAATCTATGATATCCTCCTCAGTTTTTGCCCCAGTCCCGTTACATTCCATACATACTTCATTCCTTGGTATAGATACTTCTTTTTCCGTTCCAAATGCAGCTTCCTCCAAGGTTATCTCCATATCGTACCTTATATCCACACCTCTGCTTGGACCCCTCTTTCTCCTAGTTCCAAATATACCACCACCCCCAAAAAACCTATCAAATATATCCCCAAAATCAAAAGATGCAAAATCTGTAAAATCAAAACCAAAGTCAGACGCATCAAACCCACTAAACCCTGATGCTCTTTTAAATGCATCTACATCTCCAAATTGGTCGTATTGTGCTCTTTTCTCGTCATCTCCAAGGACTTGGGCAGCCTCATTAATCTCCTTAAATTTTTCAGCAGCACCCGGATCCTTATTTATGTCTGGATGATACTTCTTTGCCAATCTTTTATATGCCCTTTTTATTTCTTCCTTAGTAGCATTCCTGCTTACACCAAGTATCTTATAATAATCCTTCACCATTTTTGATGACTTAATAATTTTTTGATAATTTTTTTCCTATATCCTTCAGCTCTTTAATAACCTTTCTGTTATTCTTTAAATCAGAGGGGTCATCTGCAACAGCATAATAGGAACCTATCTTCTTAGCATAAATCCCTCTAAGAAAGTTCTCCATTGACTTGATTGCCCATTTGATAGAAGGACTATAACCGCCTACAGAGATTAAGAAAAATCCTTTACCTGTTAATTTCCTATTGTAATAGTAAGGGTTACACCTATCCATAAAATTCTTCATTATTGCGGTAACATTTGAGAAGTAACATGGAGATGCAAGAATTATTAAATCTGCTTCTTCAAGCTTCTTATAAATATCTAGCATATCATCCTCAATTTTACATTTCTTATTCCTAGCACAAAAGCATTCACCATCACAGAATTTTATATTTTTTTTGCGTAAAAAAATTATTTCTAAAGTACTTATTGAGTTTGAAAGAATATCTAACATAAAATCAGTGTTCCCCTTTCTTGGGCTTCCGTTTATTGCTATTACTTTCATATAAAAATAAAGAAAAAATTATTTCTTCTTCTTATCATCTTTTACTTCATATTCTGCATCAACTACATTATCCCCTTCTTTCTTGTCTTTAGTAGACTCCTCTGCTTTTTGTTGTTTTTCTGTCTTTGCTTCAGAAACTTTTTGATAGATTTCCGTTGAAAGTTTCTGAGTTAGTTCATTAATTTCGTCCATCTTGGTTTTTATTTTATTGACATCTTTTTTCTCAGGTTTTAGTAGTTCCTCTAGTTCCATAACCTTGCCCTTCAGTGTTTCTAATTCTTTACTATCAACCTTCCCCTCAAAGTCTTTAAACAATTTTTTTACTGAATAAACTAAGGCATCCGCTTGATTTATTGTTTCTACTTCCTGTTTTCTTCTTTTGTCTTCTTCCTCATGTTCCTGTGCCTCCCTCCTCATCCTCTCTATTTCTTCTTCACTCAATTTCTGGGCAGCAGTAATCTTTATGCTCTGCTCCTTACCAGTTCCTAAATCCTTTGCTGAAACATGGACAATCCCATTTGCATCAATGTCAAAAGTAACCTCAATCTTAGGAACTCCTCTTGGTGCAGGAGGTATACCCACAAGATCAAACTTCCCTAGGCTTTTATTGTCTGCTGCCATTGGTCTCTCTCCTTGTAGTACATGGATTGTAACAGCTGGTTGGTTATCTGTAGCTGTAGAAAATATTTGACTCTTTTTTGTTGGTATTGTTGTGTTCCTTGGTATTAAAGGTGTCATAACCCCACCGAGGGTTTCTATGCCTAAGGTCAGTGGAGTTACATCAAGCAATAATATATCTTTAATCTCACCGGCAAGGACACCTCCTTGTATCGCAGCGCCTTGTGCAACACACTCCATTGGGTCTATGCCTCTCTCAGCCTTTTTTCCGATAAAGTCCTCAACGAATTTTCTTACACAAGGCATTCTTGTTGGGCCACCAACGAGTATAATCTTATCAATGTCTTTTGGTTCAAGTTTTGCATCCTTTAGTGCCTGTTCTATTGGCTTTTTACATTTCTTTATTATTGGCTCCACAAGCTCTTCTAGCTTGGCTCTGTTTATCTTCATCTGGAGGTGTACAGGAGAGCCATCCTTCTGTGTTAGGAAAGGAAGGTTTATGTCAGTCTCCATCATTGTGCTAAGCTCTATCTTTGCTTTTTCAGCAGCTTCCCTTAAACGCTGCATTGCTGTATCATCCTCGCTTAGATCAACCCCATGCTTACTTTTAAAATCCTTTATTATGTAATTCATCAAAGCATTATCCATATCTGTGCCTCCTAGCTGTGTATCTCCAGAGGTTGCCTTAACCTCAAAGACACCCTCTGAGAAATCCATTACAGTAACATCAAGTGTCCCGCCACCAAAATCAAATATAAGAATCTTTAGTTCTTTGTCTGTTTTATCCAGACCATAAGCTAAACAAGCTGCTGTTGGTTCATTTATTATCCTTACAACATCCAAGCCAGCGATTGCTCCTGCATCCTTTGTTGCCTGTCTTTGATTGTCATCAAAATATGCTGGACATGTAATAACTGCCTTCTTTATTGGTTCTCCAAGAAATTCCTCTGCATCTCTCTTTATTTTTTGCAATATGAATGCACTTATTTGTTGTGGTGTGTATTCCTTTCCAAGTATCTTATATTTATGCGTTGTACCCATCTTCCTTTTTACTGCTATTATTGTATTCTTAGGATTAGAAACAGCCTGTCTTCTTGCTGGTTCACCTACGAGAAGTTGTCCATCCTCTGTGAATGCTACAACAGAAGGAAAAGCCTTACCATATTGACTAGCTCCTTCTGCTGACGGTATCATAACTGGTTTCCCACCTTGCAAAACAGCAGCTGCAGAGTTTGATGTACCTAAGTCTATGCCTATTATCTTCTCCTTTTTTACCTTTTCTGCCATTTTTATCACCCGTTTATAATTAGCTAACTGATATATGTAGGAGCTTGAATATCTTCCCTTACCTTTTTCTTTGATTCCTTTTTGCTCTTTTTTTCAAGCTTTTTTAGTACCTTTGGTTTCTCTATCTTACCGAATTCTTTTTCATATTTTTTTATAACCTCTCCAAGCAACTCATAAACTTTTTTAGCATGATAGGGGTCAACTAAGACTACATTATGTTTTAAAACAATAGAGGCTCTCTCTTTGCTTCTTGGATCTACCCTAGGGGTTACACTCTTAAAATCAAAAACAAACTGCATTGGATTGAAATTAATGCTTAGTTCATGCGCATAAAATGCGTCTCCATCATCTATATGCAAATTAATCTTTTGTTCTGGCATTTTGCTTTTCCTCCTTTTTTAATGCTAATTTTCTGAGTTCTTCCACTCTGCTTTCTTTAACTATCGGTTTGTTTTTTCCAAATTCTTTTTTGTAGGAAACTACATCAACAACCTCAAATAGCTTTTTCAATTTGTTAAGATTAAAGTTATCATACGGCTTCACAGAACAAAGAGCTTCATATATATCTTTATCTGTTGTGTAAAGTTCTAGTTCGGAACCCCTGCACATTATCAATGTTTCTGCCTCATCATCATTAGTTATTAGATATCTGAGAATTACCTCTGGCTTAAGCTGAATTTTTTGTTTTGAACCAAAACCATTTTTTATTTCTATTCTCATAAAAACCACCTCTCTAGCACAACTACAATATCTCCATGCTAAGTATTTTTCTTAGCCTTTCTTTATTAGGGACCAGGTCTTCTAGCTTCCCGCCTTCAATTGTTTTACCGCCATTCTTCAGGTACAATGCGTATTGCCTTATTGACTCTGGGTCATCCCTGTTTACGAGATAGTTAAGCATGAACCATATTGAGACTTCCTCACCATATTTACCACAGGTCCCAACCCTACACTGTAACGGCTTTACCTTATGGATTGTACACCCTGTTCCATCAAAAAATACACATGGTCCATATGGTCTGTTTTTGACTCTTCTGATTTTAGGCCTAAACAATCTGGTATTAAACAACTCTGCCTCTTCTAGATAGTTATTTTTAAGTTCTTCTTCTGTTATCCCTAAAAACTTTGCAATTCTCTTTATATCATCTCCAATTAAAAACCCGCTACCATATTTACAGCAATTATTTTTCCTAGTACACTGCTTACCAATCTTTAGTATTTCGCTAAGGGGTGTGTCCTTGTGTATTTTCATGATTCCATAAGCCTATTCTTTCTTTTTCTTCTTGCTTATCTTCACCTTGCTGTGTCTTATTACCTTTCCTTTGTAGGTATAACCCTTCTGCAACTCTTCCAATATTATCCCTTCATCTTTATCTGACTCTTCTGTTAACAATACCTCGTGCTTGTAAGGATCAAACTTCTCACCAAGGCACTCAATTCTCTGCACCCCTTCACTCTCTAACAGCTGGTAAAGTTGGCTAAAGATTAGCTTTATTCCATTTATAAACTCTTCTTTATTTGATGTGTTCTTCAAGGCTAACTCAAATGAATCTAATATTGGAAGTAATTTTTTTATTAGCTCTTCATTTGAATATCTAACAACCCCTTCATATTGCTTCTCAATATATTTTCTATAGTTCTCAAACTCTGCTTGTAATCTCTGAAGGGTTTCTGTTAGCTCCCTAATCTTCTTATCTTTTTCTTGCTCCTCTGCCTGTTTTTGTTTTCTCTCAGTTTGTTCTTCTCTAACCTTCTCCTTAATCATCTCTTGGGATTCGCTTGATTCTAATTTTCCCTTCTTCTCTGTTTTGCCTTTTTCCATTCTTTTTTATTTTATTTTAATCCTCTTACCCTTCTTGTGTTCTAATTTCTTTACTTTTGGTACTTCTACCGTTAATAGTCCATCCTTATAGACTGCTTCCGCACTACTTGGAACCACTTCTGTTGGCAAGGGTATTCTCCTATAAAACTGCGCACTCCTTGCTTCATAGCTATAAAACCCTTCTTTCTTTGTTTCTTTCTTTATTTTCTTCTGGGCTTTGACCTCAATAGAATCTTCATTCACATTAAGCTCAATATCATCCTTTGAAACACCAGGTAACTCTATATTTGCTATGATTTTATCATCCTTCTCTTCTATATCAACCTCTGGTGTCCTAAAGCCCCTGTATGGTACTATCTCCTTACCACTCTTGCCCAAGATAGGGAGTTCAAAACTTAATCTGTTAAAGATTTTATTAATTTCGTCTCTCATTCTCCTCAGCTCATCAAACGGATCCCATGCCATAATAACCACCTCCTTTTTATTTTTAATTTTAATTATTTTTTGTTGATTTAAAATAAACAAATATATGGTAAAAACAACATATATATAAAGTTTTCGTTTTGATATGGAAAGATTTATATATGGAAGGGATTCTTTTAATACCAGGATGAGGATTCCATACACAAGGATAACGATTGTAAACCTAAAAAAGCCAATTACTAGAGAGATAAATATAAGCCTAAAGTGGTTAGGTACCTCTTTAGGATTATTTAATTTGAGAGATAAAGATAAAAGTTGTTTTAGGATTTTTATTGAACTATTAAAGTGTGCAAAAAGAAAGGAAGAGTTAACTTCTGATGAGCTTGCTCGGAAGTTAAAGCTCAGTAGAGGTACTATAATCCACCATATAAAAAAGCTTATGGATGCAGGGATAGTAACAAGAGAAAGAAACAAATATTCATTAAGGGCAAACAATCTGACCTCGTTAATAGAAGAAATAGAAAAAGACTTAAGAAGAACCTGTGATGACTTAAAGGATATAGCAAGAGAGATTGACAAGAGGTTAGAACTAATATGAGAAAAATAAGATTTTTATTTTACATATTGTTTCTCTTGATACTGCCTTCCATAGTGTGCGCTAAGATATCCATAACATCTGAGATAAAAAAGGAATACACTATGGGAGATACCATTGGCGTTTCCATAAAGATAACTCCTGAAACAACAGATAGTGGATTATTAAGTGCTAGATTGAGATGTGGGGGAAAAGAGATTCAATACTATGCAAAACCAATAAACTTAGAAAAAGGAAAAGAAATAAAATTTAGTCTTCCAGAAATAAGGGCTATTTACGAGGGATTATGCAATATTCTAATAAATATTGATTCCTTATATGGGGAAAACATAGATGGAATAAAAACAAGAGATTTTTTAGTAACTACCAAGGTAAACATAGATTTTGAGATAGACAAGAAAGAAATAATGCCTGGAGAGGAGTTCTCTATAACGGGGTCAATAAAAAAGGGAAGCAACGAAAAAATAGAAGAAAAGACAGCCTTTATTGTTTTCAATCAAAAGAAAGAAGAACTCAGAATAGATAGTGATGGGAGCTTCCATAAGAAGATAAAAGTTCCCGAAGATATAAGGTCTGGAAGTCATACAGTAAGAGTTATATTTGAACCTTGGCAAGACATAAGCTATTCCAAAAGCAAGGAAATTGTCATTAAACCATTAGCCAAGAGGTTAGAAAGCAAAATAAACAAGAATGCGTTTTTACCTAATGAAAAGCTGAGGCTATTAGAGAACCTTTATGACCAAGCAGATGAGCCAATGGATGGAAAGGTTCTAGTTACTCTTTATAGAAAATCATTTTTTAGGAAAAAGACAATACTCAACACTAAAATCCCAGCAAACAAGGAATTTGAGTATGTTATTGATGCTAGTATAAAACCAGGAGATTATGTGCTAGAAGGCAGTTATAAGAAACTAAAAGACAAAAGAGAAATCAGAATAAATGGACTGAAGGATATTGATATAAGGTTGGAGAATCAGAACATAATTATAAACAATATAGGGAATCTACCATACAGGGAGAAGATAAGGTTTCTGTTAGAAAAAGATGGCAAGGAGATTATACTAACAAAAAGGTTAAGCCTTGATGTTGGGGAGGACTATATCATTGACTTATCACAAGAACTTCCAACTGGAAATTATAAGATTAAACTACCGAATAATAACACAATAACAAATGTGTACATAGAAGATAAAAGAAGTATCCCAAAAAAGATTTTTCAAGGAGTAGTAAAGATTACAGGAAACATAGTATATGGTGGGGGTTATTTAGCCAAACACCCCAAGCTAGGTGTTTTTATTATGGTACTAGTAATAATAATTCTCTTCATTTACTATGGGAAGGGGAAAATAGGCAAATTTATAGGCCCAAGAGGAAAGTGATTGCTTTAACATATGCAATTAAGAGAAGTTTTACCGCAGGGCAAAATTTGGGTGGAGCGAGATACAAGAAAGCAAAACCGTTAAATCACTGTTAGTTTCTCCGAATGTAGTGAGAATTGAGTTTTAGTGCAACGTTGGGTGAAGCCCAAAAACTCAAAGTTTTTGTTGGTGAGCGTTTTTATAATAATTATGCGAAGCAGACAATTAGTTTAAGAAGCCCTACCAGAAATTGTATAATACAAAATACATATTTTCTTGTATTAAAATTGTATCTACATTGTGGTATTACTATATAATTGTTGTATTCTCAATTTTCTTGGTATGACTGATTTACAAGAAATTGACATAAAACAGAAGTTATTAGAACTTTCAAAAAAAGGTTTTGTTAAATCGTTAAGAAAAGATAATACCGGAATTGGTTTCACATTAGAAACCTTACTAAAAATTAAGGAAAATAATCTCGGAGAACCAGACTTTACATATAAGGGGCTTCCAATTGAATTAAAGGCTCAAAGAATTGATGCTTCTTCAAGAGTAACTTTATTTACAAAAGTTCCACACTGGTCTCCCCTTTCTGCGAGAGAAATCATAGAGAAATATGGTTATCCAGATGCAAAAGGAAGGCAGGGGTTAAAGATTACTCTAAAAGTTGATGATTTTAATAATAAGGGTTTCAAATTGGAGCTTGAAGAGAAAAGTAATCGCTTAAACATTGTCCATAAAGAAGGAGGAATTGTAGCTTTTTTCAAAATTGAGGAGTTAATGGAAACCTTGAAAAAGAAACTATTTGAAAACTTGTTACTTGTTCTTGCAGAAAGAAAAAAGATAGGTGAAGATGAATATTTTCATTACAAAAGAGCAATACTATTGACGAATTTAAGTGAAAAAGCATTTGAAAAATTGCTTAAACAAGGATTAGTAGTCTGGGAGTTTAGGATGGATATAAGAGAAAGGCACAAAGGAAAAGGTGATTTCTTCGTAAGAGATCATGGTCCAGGATTTAGATTAGGCAGAAACCATCTTGATAAATTATATGAAAAAAAGGAAGTAATCCTTGATGAATAGTGTATTATTGTTTTTCTAAAATAACAATCCATTCTTCATTTATTGTTACAGCATGATTTCCACTTACATTAGTAGGGCTATTAAGTTTTGGCATTCTCTTATGCGGGATATTTCTAATAAAAGTATGATGGTGTTTATAATGATTTTTTGCTTGAAAAAGTTCAACAATTATCTGATCTGTCGGAATTTGAATACCTTTTACAGTTCTATTACCAACAACAAAACAAAGAAATGCTCCTTTTTTTGTAACCCTGTGTAATTCTCTTACGCATTTATCAAAATCTACATAAAAACTTAAAACATCTTTTGCTCTTCTTGGATCAATGCTAGTGATTTTATCTAAAGTTTCTTTTAAAGTTGGGGATCTTAAACCATTCTTTAAATCTTTTGTAGGTATTCCTCCTAAACTGACTTTATCTATATTCATAACAGTCTTTTTATCATAACCTAACCATTGTAAAGCTAATCTTGAAAATTGACCATAAGCTACAGTAGTCCTACTATCACCATAAGGCGGAGATGTAACAACTAAATCTATTGAATTATCTGGCAAAGATGTTTTGTTTCTTGTATCTTCGTCAAGTATAATAACATCACAATCATGCCTCTCTTTCACAAATTTTTCCATTCTATAAATATTGTCTTTTGCTTTTTGCCTAAATTCTTCAATAGTTTTAGGATTGTGTTTTTTTAAAATCTCAGGACTCATACGATAAAGCTTATATTCCCTTTTTCTAGTATTTGAAACATTTCTCACTGTTTCAGAAAAGGCGATTAAGAAAAAATCTCTAATATCTTTGTCTTCTATCTTGTTTATATTGTTTTTGATTATTGTTAAATCTAAAATAACTTCTGGTTTAAACCAAAAATCGATGTTAAAGAATTTAGGAGTTTCGATTTTTTTCTGTTTGAAACTAACTTCTCGTTTATCTCTTAAACAATTTTTAATTAATTTATGATATTCATTCCAGAGTGATTGTGGTTTAATTGGGGTTACTTTTACTTTTGCTATTAATAATGCAAGAGGATTTATATCTATGCCATAAACTTTTTTAAATTGGGAATGCAAAACACCTTCTAACAATGCTGTCCCCGAACCCATGAATGGGTCAAGTAAAGTTTTTGCATTTTTTCCATAAGTTCTTATTAACCTTCTGGCTATTTGCGGTATCATCATTGCTGGATAAGTATGATACCCGTGAGTAAGAAATTTAGTATATTCATTACGATAATCCCATGAGGGATCAATAAATTTCCTCTCTGCTACTTTAATCAAATTTTGCGATTGCATTTTTTCCCAACTTTGTTAATTGATATAAACGACCTTTCTTAGTATCTTCATTAAGGCATTCTACAAGTCCTTCATCTTTTAACTCTCTAAGAAACATACTAACATGGTTTAACCTTATTCCTACTTTTTTCGCAATTTCAGAGGGCATAATCATCTCACTTCCAATAGCTTTCAATATTTTTGCCCTATATACACTTGATTTTATAAGTGATATTGCTCTCACCATATTCTTGTCCATACAATTTTAATTAACTACAATAATATATATTGTTAGCTACAATATTAATACAATTTACATACATATAAATTTTTCGATTTAAAATTATTAAAAAGAACTTGCCTTCTAGAGTTTAGGAAATTAACGTGCTAATCTTTTGAGAATACCAACAATGCCTAAAATCCAAATACAATTCCGATTCCAACAGCCGCCCAGAGAGCAAGGTTTCCTAAACTTTTTTCAATACCAGTAGAACTAAGAATTATGCCAATGATAAATAAAACTGCAATAATCCCAGTTCCACCTAATGCTCCAGCCCACAATTTCTGTGCCATAAATATTAATAATAAATTAAACTTTAATAATTTTTCTGCAAAGCAGACAATATATGCCCAAGGCACAAGGAGGGCTTCCCACAATTCTAATTTTTTAGCGAGGGGGTAAATTGAAACTATCCCCCTATCACCTCTTATTTGCCCTAAGACTAGGTCTTACCTTTTCTGCACCTCTACCCTTATTTCTCAAGCCCCTAGATTTTCTAGCTGTGGATGTCAAGCCTCTTGCAGCCCTACCCTTCTTATCACAAATCCAGTTTATGTGTGGATCTGACATTATAGCTGGATGGGTTCTATCAATAAGGATTACCTCAAACCAGATATATCTTCCATCTTCACCAACATAGTAGGAATTCAAAACAGAACAGTTCCTATATTTTCTTTCAACTCTCTGTTCTGCAATCCATTGATAACTCATCCTTAATACTTTTTTTCTCCTCATATGTTTACTTCTTCTTCCGGCTTTGAACTTTGGTCTCTGTCTTTTGTGTTTCATAATGCGCTGCCTAACCACAATATAACCCTGCTTCGCCTTGTAGCCTAAAGACCTAGCTCTATCAACCCTTGTAGGTTTATCAACCCTTATTGTTGCTGGTTGTTTTTTCCATTCAAGAATTCTTTTCTTAAAGATATCTTTTAAGTTCTCTTCTGGTTTTTTCCAAATTTCTCTAATATACTTATACAAAGACATTTTAGCCTCCATTATTTTTATCTTTAATTTTTAGGTTCGGAGAAGCTACTCTCCACATTCCTTAAAACAGGATTCTATGTCCGTTTATAAATGTTGCTGATTTTAGTTTAAGATAAATCTTAACAAAAAAAATAAAGAGCTAAATCATTAATTATTTAAATAAGTGCTAATCATTAATCCTTAATAATGAGAAAAAGAGGTTTGAATTTACCAAAGGAGAGAACATTTAAAGGGCCAGCTATTATATGGAAAAGAGTAGCTGCTTTTGTCACAGACATCTTAATAATAAACTTTATATTATTTTTTCCTTTTAGAAGAATAATAACAAATATGCTGCCAAGATTTGGTTCTTACTCAGAAGCATACGAGTTTTTTATTTCAAATCCAGGTTATTCCAATAAGCTAATGGTGGTCTCATTAACCATGGCTATTTTTGCCATACTTTACTTCACAATATTGGAGTATAAGCTCCAACAAACACCAGGAAAGATGCTCTTTAATATATCAGTAATTAGCGAAACAAAAAAATTAAGATTGTGGCAATGTATCTCAAGAAGTTTATTTTTAATCCCAATGTTTCCATTTATTCTTCTATGGATTGTTGATCCATTGTTCATGATTTTTACTAAGACAAATCAAAGACTAAGCGAGATATTAAGCAAAACAAGAACAATTGAAACTTATGTAATAGGGTGATCAGATGAAAACGATTAAAAACAAATGGTTTTCGGCCATAATGATAATATTTCTTCTGGCAATACTAAGCTTCATAGTTTCTGGTTTTATATCTGTCTTCCTTGGAGGGGAAGCTAGTGGTGGTAATGTAGCCATTATACCAATAAAAGGGGTAATAATTGTAGATAATCTTAAGATATTTGGGCAACAAGTTAGCTCATCAAGTTCTATAATAGATTCCATTAAAAAAGCAAACAAAAATCCTGAAATAAAAGCAATAGTTTTTGAGATAAATTCTCCGGGAGGAAGTGCGGTAGCTTCTGAGGAGATTGCAAACACAATCAAAAAAACAAACAAAACAACAATTGCTTGGATAAGGGAGATAGGAACCTCTGGGGCATATTGGATTGCTTCTTCCTGCGACAAAATAGTAGCTAACAGAATGTCAATAACCGGCTCCATAGGTGTCTTAGCTTCATATCTTGAGTTTTCCGGACTTCTCCAAGATTACAACATTACCTATCAGCGTTTGGTTTCCGGAGAATATAAAGACATAGGAAGCCCATTTAAGCACCTAACAGAAGAGGAGAGAAGATTGTTCCAGTCAAGGATTGACAAAATCCATGAATTTTTTATAGAAGAAGTTGCAAAAAATAGAAACATTTCAGAAGAAAGAGTAAGGGAGATTGCTACAGGTATGTTTTATTTAGGAGGAGAGGCAAAAGAGATGGGGCTTATTGATGTGCTCGGTGGTAAAGAAGAGGTTAAAGAAATCATTGAAAAAGAATTAAACATAAGTGTAAGTTTTGTCAGCTATAAGGAGGAAAAGAAGCTGATTGATCTGTTAGGAGAACTTTTATCTGAGCAATCATTTTTTATGGGGAGAGGGATTGGTTCTTCATTATTTGACATGAGGACTATCAGAGGATTAGAAGTTTGGACTTAGATAACTTAAACAAAGTAAAATGAAAAGAGGGTTTTCTCTTTTACTGGTAATTTTGTTTCTCCTATTTTTCACTAGTTTCAATTACGCAAATAAAGAAAAAAGGCCTAAAGAAAAATATGTGGCTGGAGAGCTAATTGTGAAATACAAAGAGAATGCTGTATTGGGATTTAACCAAAACCTTACAAGACTTGTGGGTTCAAATATAATGCATATGGTATTATCAGAAGAAAAGCTATTTAAAGATGAAAATAAGAGGGAGCTGAGCAGAATATACAAATTGAAGGTTTCAAAAAATGCTGATATAAAAAAATTAGCTGAAGAATATTCAAAACTACCCTATGTTGAATATGCAGAGCCAAATTATATATATGAAATTTTATATCAGCCAGATGACAGTTCCTTCGCATCCCAGTGGGGACTTAATGTGATAAGGGCTAATGAATCATGGAATATAACAAGAGGAAATAGCTCAGTGGTTATAGCAATAATAGATACAGGAGTTGATTGGGACCATCCGGATTTGGCATTGAACATATGGAATAATACAGATGAAATACCAGACAATGGTGTGGACGATGACAATAATAGTTATGTGGATGATGTCAGGGGTTATGATTTTGTAGATATTGATAATTCCTCATACGAAGACGAGGGATATATATTTGATCCGAATGAGGACTATAACAACAATGACACAAACCCTATGGACTATCATGGTCATGGAACGCATTGTGCTGGGATTGCTGCTGCAGTCACAAATAATAGTCAAGGAATTGCAGGTGTTTGTTGGTATTGCAAGATTATGCCTGTGAGGGCTGGCTTTAAGATATGGTGTCCAGCTTCTGAATGTGGTGTCGCTGGATGGACTGGTATTCTGGAAGTAGATGATATTGCACATGCTATAAGGTATGCTGCTGACAATAACGCGTCTATTATCTCTATGAGTTTTGGTGGAACAAATTCAAGCACCCTACAGGATGCCATAGACTATGCTTACAGTAAGAACATCACACTTATTGCGGCAGCAGGAAATGATGGCACAAGTGATAAGACAAATGCCTATCCTGCTGCTTATGATAATGTCATAGGGGTTGCTGCAACAGGAGAGGGTGATAGTGTTCCTTCATATTCAAACTATGGAGCCTGGGTTGATGTTGCAGCACCAGGAAACAATATTTATAGTACCTACTATAACGATACCTATGCTACAATGTCCGGAACATCAATGGCTGCTCCCCATGTGGCTGGAGGAGCAGGTTTACTATTAAGCTATAACTCAAGTTTGAGCCAAACAGAAATCAGAGATATATTAAATCACACAGGGAAAGTAATTAACTTCCATGGAACAGAGATACCAAGAATTGATTTGCTATCTGCACTATCATCATTTGACAAAACACCGCCTGTATTGACAAATAATGCAACAAACAATACAAAACCAAGAAAGAATGATGTAGTCCAGTTCAATATAACTTGTACTGATAACTTTGGGGTTTCGTTCTATTTTTTCTCTTGGAACGAAAGTGGACAATGGATAAATAGCTCTAATGGCTCAATTAACGGTGTTTTTGCTCCTATAAGTGTGGTTAAAAATATAACAGCAACAAGAGGCAAATCTGTTTTTTGGAAATTTTATTGTAATGATACGAGCAACAATTGGAACATGACACAAGAATGGAGTTTTACTGTTGAGAATACCATACCAAGCATATTAAACCTAACATTAACATCAACCGATAGTCTAAACAGAACAAATGGTAGTTTGGTAGCATATTTTGATTATTTTGATGTTGACAATGACACTAATGTCTTCAATGAGACAAGATGGTACAATAACAGCAAATATGTCCCAGCATTTGATAACATTACGCTAATAGGTGCAGGGAATTTTTCTTATAATGAAACATGGATATTCTCCATTAGAGTCTATGATGGTTATAACTGGAGTGATTGGTATAATTCTAGCAGTATAACAATTTTGAATACCCCTCCAGATAAACCAATATTGAATCTTCCAGAGAATGGAAGTTTCATTAATAGTAATTATACTATACTAAATTGGAGTGTTACAGACTTTGATAATAATACTATGAGCTGCTATCTTTATGGAGGTAGAAATCAGCTTAGTATCATTAATATCACAAATAATGTTACTCCTGGTAGCTATATAACCTATAACTGGACAAACCTAAGTGAAGCAAGTTATTATTGGAGAGTTCATTGTGATGATGGATATGATAATTCAAGTAATAGCACTACATACATGTTTACCGTTATTTCTGCACCTGTTACCCACCCTACATTAGTGTCTGTATTAGATTATGACGCTGATGGAAATATTGAAATCAACTGGAGTGATGACGGGAATGAAAGTGGTGAGAGTTATAGAATTTACAGGTTCACTAGTAACATAACCTTAGTAAATTCTTCTCTAAGAGTTATAGCTACTAATGTATCAGAAGGCATAGAGTTTTTTGAGGACAACACAACCACAAATGGAACGAGATATTACTATGTTTTAATTACAGTTGATTCCAATGGCAACTATAATGAAAGTATATTCTCAAATTGTTTAAGTGGTTTATCCAATGATACAATAAAACCAAAAACAGCATCCAATATAACTATAAGCTCTTCAGGTAATACAGCAACCCTCAGTTGGAAAAATGTAAGCTATGACACTAGGGGGAATCCCGACTTCCATGGCCTGAGGTATGTTATCTATTATGGAAAAAGCTTTAATTCCTCAAAAACCCTAGCAAATGAATCTATAAGTAGCTACAAGACAAAGACAGTCTATACTAACCATACTACGATATCAGTAACAAGCTCTGGTATTTACCATTTTATTATTACTACTTTGGATGATGGTAATAATGCAAATCTAACATTAGGTAACAATTATGGGAACGCAAGTTTGAGTTATACCCCACCTAACATAAATGAAGACGGGGGTGGCGGAGGAGGCGGGGGTGGTGGCAGTGGTGGGGGTGGTGGAGTTGCGAGAGTAATAAAAAAAGTAAACTTGGAAGCAAAAGAAGAGTTTATAAACAGCGGAACAAGTGTGAAAGTCACGCAAGGAACTTATCTTATATTTAAAGACAAGAATAATAATGAACACATAGTAAATATATCAAAACTCTATTCGGATAGAGTCATAGTAAAGATTAAATCAAAGATTATAACATCTATTTTTTATGTTGGTGATGAGAAAGAATTTGATGTTGATGATGATAACAAGAACGACATATTCATCAAACTGATTAAAATAGAAGGAGGAAGTGCTGAATTCATATTCAAGAAGATTAAATATGAAGAAAAGGATAACAAAACTAAGATAGAAAATAAATCAATAGGCACTGAAGGTACAAGAGGTTCAGAAAATAAAGAAAAAAAGAAAGCATTTGCCAGCGAAGCAAAACCAGTCAAGACTAGCAAAGAAAATTACTTAATAAGTAGTATATTATATTGGTTTGAATATGTTATAAAAACAAAGGTTATTGTTTTCTTGGTATTAATTGTAGTACTGTCTACCATCATTGCAATAGTTGTAGTTAGAATAGTAAAGCTAACAGGATACAGAAGACTATTTAGAAAATATGAAGAGCTTAAATTTGGAAAAAAGAAAAAAAAGAGGGATAAAAGACATTGGAAGGGTAAGAAAAAACATCAAAAAAACAAAAAGCCTAAGAAGTTATTAAAAACACCTTATCATTAGCCCTTACAATCCTTTCTGTTTTTATCCCTACTACCTCTCCTTTTTTTGCCTTATCTGTTTTTCTGTGATTTTTTTCAATGGAAGTTACTCTTTGTTCTATAACTCCGGTTGTTGGTCCTTGTATCAATATATTGTCCCCTATCCTTAGGCTGTTTGATTCAATAACTACTTCTGCAACATTAATTTTTTTGTAATAGTTTCTTATCTTTCCGATATATATCTTCTTTTTTGTGGCTATGCTTCCATAAGCCTTACTCCAATCATCAACAGGCTTTCCTAAATAGAAACCTGTTGAAAACCCCCTGTTATAGACTGTACGAAGTGTTTCTTTTAGTTTGGTTAGGAGTCTATTGTTTATTTTTTTATTCTTGAAATAAAAATCTATCGCCTCCCTATAACATTCTGTTACAACTTTAACATATTCTGGACTTCTGTTCCTGCCTTCTATCTTAAATGCGTTTATGCCTGTTCTGATTAATTTGTCTAGGATATCTATTGCACACAAATCCTTTGGGCTTATTATATAATCCTCACCAAGCTCAAACTCATGACCTTCTTCAATGTCTTTTATTATGTATTTTCTCCTACATGGCTGTAAACATTCTCCACGATTGGCTGATTTGTTAAATATTTCTTGACTTAGGAAACACCTTCCAGATATAGAAACACACATAGCACCATGAACAAACACTTCTACTTCCATACCTAATTTATTTTGTTTTATCTGATTAACTATATTTCTTATTTGATTCAAAGAAAGCTCTCTTGCTAGATTAACTCTTTTTATAATCTTAAATCTCTCTTTTAGTATTTTTATTGCATTGAAACTACTTACAGATGCCTGTGTTGAGAGATGTATTGGCAAGCCAAGTTTTTCGCACTCATGAATAACAGAAAAATCCCAAGCAATTATTCCATCTATGGAGTTTTTCTTTAATTTTTCTAGTATCTTCCTTACCCTAAGAAGTTCGTTATCGTAAACAATCGTATTTAATGTAAAGTACGCCTTGATATTGTCCTTGTGGCATAAATCTATAACTTTTTTTATATCACGCAAATTAAAATTCTTAGCACCTAGGCGTAAATTAAGTTCTTTTATTCCAAAATAGATAGCATCTGCTCCTGCATCTATTGCTGCCCTCAAGCTCGTGAAATCTTGCACAGGGCTCAACAGCTCTGGTTTCATAATTCTTGTGGATTTTGTTGGTATTTATATAGATTATCCTAAGCAGATTTATATTAAAAAATATGAAAGATTAAGGAAATTTACTACTATACAATAGAAAAATATTTAAAAAGCATTTAAGTTCTAAACTAAGTGGTAGGATGGTTGAACAAACAATTGCTTTAGTTTTTGGAGGTGGTCATGTAGCCAATTGGCAATCAGCTACTCTAGGAGCCTATGAAGCAGCAAAGGAGTATGGTTATAGAGTTATAGCTTTTGATGGTGGCTTTAAAGGTGCCAATACCGGAAGATATTTTGTTGTAGACCCAAAGCACTTAGACAAGGAAAGGGCTGGGATTCCTTACGGGTCATCAAGAGCAAAGGCTGACCCAGATGCGATTGCTGACAATCTGGCAAAAATAAAGAGGGATGGATTCGATATTAAAGGCATCGTTGGTTTTTGTGGAGACGACCACCAAAAGCAAATCTATAGGCTCCAATCTGAGAAAGGTATCCCTGTTGTTTGTTGGCCAAAAACAATGGATAATGATTTGTCAAGAACATGGTTTTCTCTTGGATATCATACAGCAGGATACAACGCAGCTCAATGTGTTAAGAGAGGCATAGACGGGGCTATTACAAATGGCAGGATTCATTTTATCACAATGTTTGGTAGAGATACAGATTGGGTTGTTGCTGCTGCTGGTGGATTTGGAGGTGCAGATATAACTATTGGTGGGGAAATTAATAGCAATCAAGTAACAAAATACAGACTAGACCATATACTTGAAATGGCTAAACAAGCCTATGATGAAAATAAAGCAAGATATGGAAGACCTTTTGCAGTAATTGCTATGGCTGAAAGTGTTGCTATTGAAGGACTAGAAAGCCATGTTGATGTTGGACAAGTTGATGAGCATGGACATCCAAAGATTGAGCCAGAGTTATTAGCAATAGGTATTAAAAAAGCTATGAAAGAAAGAGGATTCAAAGATGTTTCTACAGACACGCTTACTTATGATAGCTTAAGGAACTGTCCTCCTACTAAATTAGACAGAAAGTGGGGTTATATAGCAGGGGCTAGGTGTATTGAAGAGCTTGTTTCTGGAAATGTGGGTGTTTCAGTAGTCCTAGTGAGGGACGATAAGGCAGGAGGTATTAGACTAGATACTGCCCCTATACCAGAAGTAGCAAAAAAGAGATTTTTAAGACCTGAAGGATTCATGGACTATAATAGCCTTAAACCAACAGCCAAATTCATAGAGTATTATAGGCTTATTTTTGGCGAACCGGTTAGCCCAGAAAAACTAATACCTAAATTAGAACTAAGAACAGTCTAAATCACTTATGTTTATTATCTTGATATCTTCATCAATCCTAGGACATGCTGTATTAATCCATGCCTCTATAAATGGGAAATTTTCTAATTGGTTATAATCAATAGTATCCGCGAGAAATAGGTAAAATCTTTTTTTTGGATATTTTCTTTTTAGAAACCCTAATTTTTCTATTGGATAGTACTGCCCTGGCTTTGTACTTATAATCACTCCAACAATTCCTGCCTTTAAGAATCTAATTAACGCCCCTTTTTTTCGCTTTAAGTATTGTTCTAATTCTTCTTTTTCTATTTTATAGAAAGATTTTTGTAACGGGTTATAAACAAAAACTGGCTTTTTTGTTTTGATAGCAACACCAAGAGGATGGAATTTGCCATCTCCAATATATAAAAACGCATCAACAATGTTTTTTATTTTTTCTGCTCTTTTAACATTACAACCTAAAACCTTGCCAGCTATCAATACTTTCTTGTTTTTTAGCTGATTTTTGATTAGGGGCAAGTTTTTTAAAAATTGTATAGAACTTACTAGACCAATCTTCTTAGGTAGTTTTTTTTCTATACTTCTTGGAAGCTTTATCTTTTTACTATAACTTGCCTCTATAAAAAGAGTCCTCATAAGCATAGAAGGAGCAGGTGAATATATAAATATTTTTAAAGAGAACAATATTTACAATAAAAAAATGGATACAGATGTAATAACTCCCCCATGGTATCACCCAGATGAGTATTTCCTTGGGTTCATCCCAGAAGGAATAGGGAGAAGGGTGTCTCTTGAGAAAAGGATAATAAGAAGGATTGTCGGGAGGCAAGATAGAAGCATAAGAATATATGCGGGGGCTGACAGAGAAGAATGCTATAGCAAAGATTTCTATAGGAATATATACTTTTACCTACATATTGACTTTGTAATTGAAGGTCTAACCCAAGGAGCTTATTTTAGATTGTGTATGCATGACAAAGACAGGGGAGAAATAAACGAAGAAAATGAATTTAATTATTATCCTGGATTTTTTTATCCACCAATGAGAGGGCATCACTTGTATTATGCTGGTGTAGTAAGAAAACTCAAGCATCTAGCCAAGAAATCAAAACTACCCCTTTACTATGTTGGGTGGTACTATCATGAATTCCAGACATTCACAAAGCAGTTTGGTTTTAGATTGGCTAATCTTCCTGAAAACGAAGGAGTTAAGAAAACTATAAGAAGAGGAGAAGAAGTCTTGATAAGGAGGGGCTTAAAAAGAAAGGAGCCTAATGAGTGGCTAGTCAGAGACGGAGACATAAGTTTATTAAACCAGTCTTGGTGTTTTTTCAGAGAAGAGTATAAAAACGGGAGAGGAATGGTAATCAGAGTGCCGATGGGAATAGAAAGATTCACTCCAGACAATCCCTTTGTTCTTGTTTATAGACCTAATTGCATTAATTAAGCGCTGGAAAATTAATTTTTATGAAGGGAGTTAATTTCAATTGCTTGGGTTAAATATTTATATAGAATAACAATATCTTTAAAATATATGGATGATAAAACTACCAATAAATTAATGGTTATGTTGACAATTGTAATTGCTTTAGGCACTCTTGCTGATGTAATGATTTCAAGTGTAACTACAACATGGACGCTTAGTTCATTACCAACAAGAATTATTATTGCAATAATAGCTATGATAATGGGTGCATTAATTCATGCTGCAATTACAACATTGATATCTGAGAAAAAATAGGTATTTGCCCTGTGTCCTACTGTACCTATGCTTTGTTTGGCGTTTTTTCTTGCAGAAAATATATGATGGGGGATAAATAACTGAAGCTCTGTAGTGTCTATAGTACAGATTATCTTAACTTTGTCAAAGATTATTTTACCAGGATTCTCAAATGTACGTCTGATATAGGAAGTGGATAAACTTGTTGTCTTCTCCACATTTGGCTTTTAGCAAATTGAGAAACTGGTACTTGTGCCTGTCTCCTTGATTGAGGATAATAAATTGGTTCTGGCTTTCCACATATACCTACTTGGTAACTTTTGTCATTTAACAAAACAATATTTGCTAATGCCTGATTTATCCCACCAGTAACTTGGAGAGGGATTACTCTTTTTGGTTCTCCATCCCTTACAACATACGCTTCATATGCTTTAATCATATATGTTTTCTCTTGTGGTAGGGTGTAACCCTCATGAGAAACAAGTAAGATTCTCCCTTCTAAATCTATATTTTGTGTTGGACCATCAATAACAGTACAAGTCATTCTCGGTTGTGGAAACATCCCATCATTATACTGAGATGCATTACCTACAAAATCACTCTTTTCCAAACCCATATATTGTTTGAGTTTTTCGGGATCAGCGTATTCGCTTCCTAGAAAACCAACAACTTTTCCGTCTTTTATATGAACTCTAGGTTCTCTTTTCCTCCCATAAGCATCGACATAGGTAAATCCTTGGACTCTAAATCCTTCTATCTTCTGTTGAGGGTTATCTGTCAGAACTATACCTTTATTTTGTATGTTTTGTCCATATTTGAAAGTTCCAGATTCTCCAAAACCTAAAAGCCTTATTGGCTCTTCAAAATGATGTCCAAAGATTTCATGAACAGGAACGCCAGTTAGCATTATAACATCATATAATTCAGATAAAGGTATTCCTGCTTCCTCTAAACTGCCATATCTTAATCCTGATATTTTGTATAACTCATGGAATGCTTCACTAAATGATTTTGCTCTTTTGATTCTTTTGTCAGATGTAGGATCTGCTAAATATTTGATTAAATCAGTTAATCTTTTAATTTCACCTTCAGATGTACAAACAACACCTATATCTCTACTTGTTGGAATGGGAGCATAACCATGAGAATAAGAGATTCCAAAAAATGGAATTGTTTGAATAACTTTTCCTCCTTTAGAGTTTACAATTATTATTTGTTCAACCCGTAATGCCCTTGTAAGTCTTGTATTTTTATGATTTTTGGTAAATTCTCTTAGCTCAGGATCATACATTGTAATGCCTGATGGAATTGATTCTATATACGCCTCTTCTGTTGTTGGTAGAGGGATTCCTTTTGGATGAAAAGTAAATCTATGTCCCTGCAAATCTCTTGCAACAGCTACCTCCCTTACATTATGAGGAAGCAAATCATCAACACCAGTTTGAGTATATATGCCCCTGTCTATCATCTCTTTATTAAGATTAGACTGGCAACCCCTCCATTCTGAAACCTGTCCATTAATAAAAGTAGCAGAATAAGAGACAATTCTAATATACCTAGAGACTATATTCTCCCCTTTAAATTGTTTAACCTCATCAGATAGCAAATCAGCTATTTGCTCTAATTCAGATTTTGACCTGATTAATTCGTTAACACCCATATTTTTAATGTAGCAACTATTCCTTTATAAACCTTTCTGTTTATTTACTACTTATAAATGGCTACATTTATCAGGAGCAGGAGATGTCCTTTAAATATCGTCTGCTAATTGCAGAAATTTATAAAATGCTCAAGGGCAAACCCTTCTGAAAGTTTTGCTTTCCTAGACCACGCTGCGCTCTCACCTATCGGCTCGGCGGATTTAACATATCGGATTAGGCGAAGTTTGTCCGCAGGACAAATTTGGGAAACCGAAGTGCAACGAGGTTTCCGCATAAGCCGTGTTAAGTGAGCCGAGCGATAGCGAGAGTGCAACGTGCCGACGAACTCTGAAGGAGTGAGGAGAGTAAAAATGGGTCGCGGCCGGAAATTTTAATCATCTTCATAATGGTAATAATCATAATCCCTAATAGACTTAATAGCAGTAAAAATATCTGAAAGCTTTAATTCTTTGTTTCTATCTTCAATATCTTGAATAGTACGCAAAAAATCTCTTTTCCCACAATTTCCATATCTTGCTCCCAAATTAAACCATCGTTTGTCTATAATATCTCCAGTTTCAAATTCATAAACAATAAAATCTCCCCGAGCTCTCCAAATAATTCCTACCAGACCTCTATCTTCAGTACTATAAAAATCATCTAATAACAACAAACCCCCCTGACACATAGCGGCAACCTTTTTTCTTCCTGGTGAAGATAAATGCAAGTAATCATCAAGAATCTTATCTTCTGAAATATTATATTTTTTAGCAAGTTCAGAAACATTAACTACTTCCTCTAAACCAACTCTAGCTTCTGAATCAGGTTTAGGATACTTATATTCTCCCCTTTTAAGAACACAATTGACTTTTCCCGTAAGTAATTCCCTTTGCAAATCATCCTTAAACTCATTTTCTCTCGGGATTAAACATTCACCTTTTTCAATTTTTTCTCTCTCCAAATATCCTACAAAACCTATTCCAGCAAATCTTGACGCATCCCAAGCCCTATAAATTTCATATTTCATACTTAAATTAAGTAATAATAATTATTTCAAACTTTTTTTCTATTTTTTGTTCAAAAGGTAAAGATTTAAATATATTATTTACTATTTGATATATTATGGAAGAAAAAATATCAAAAACAATAGAAATCATAAAATTGTCAATGAAAGATAGAAGAATAATTAAAGAGTTAAACAAAGACAGCAGGCAATCTTTTTCTAACATTGGAAAGAGAGTTGGTTTGCCAAAAAATGTAGTTAATTATAGAGTTAATAAATTAATTGATAATGGTGTAATAACATTATTTTGCACAACAATAAACAGAGCGAAACTGGGTTATATGTATTGCAGATTATTCTTAAAATTTCAACATTTTTCAGAGCAAATTGAAGATGAGCTAATAAATCATATTTCTAAATTGCATAATATTCACTGGGTTGCAAGTTTAGATGGAAGTTTTGATTTTTACATAATTTTTCTAGCAAAAACAATGAAACAAGTTGATGAAATATATGAATCAATAATTTACAAATTTGATAAATATGTTATAGATAAAGAACTAAGCATAGCATCACATTTGTATTATTTGCCTTACAATTATCTTTACGAAAAGATAGAACACAGATATGGAGAAATTAAACCTGAAAATGAAATAATAAAACTTGACAAAAAAGATTACAAACTAATCAACCTTATAAAAGAAAATTCTAGAATGCCAATGATTGAATTAATGGAAAAAATGAATATGAGCCCACAGGTGATAAGGAACAGAATAAAAAATCTTATTAAAAAGAACATAATAACAGGATTCAATATAAGAATTGATCATACAAAATTCAAGCTCCATCATTTTCACACATTTCTAAATTTAGCAAATATGGAAAAAGAAATAGAAAGAGAATTAATCAATTTTTTATGCTCAAAAAAATCAACTATTCATGTTATTAAAGGTTTAGGCAAATGGGACCTTGAATTTGAATCTGTTTTTCCATCACATTTTGAACTGCATGATTTTTTGAAAGAACTAAAAGATAGATTTCCTGAAAATATTTCCAGATATGATTCTGTTCTGATATATAAGATCTATCCAATTAATACAGTCAGATATGAATAATATTCTCGCCAAAGGCGAGACAATCTGTGCCGAAGGCACTCCCGCGACCCACTTTTATTTCACTTAACATATCGCATTAAGCGAAGTTTTGAGTCCCTCATGAAGCGAAGGTTTTGAGGCAACCCACAAAACCTGAGCGGAACAGAGCTGGACTCAAAATTTGGGGAAATTAGGGGCGGGTGTGGTTAGGCTAATTTCCCGCTTAATGCGTGTTAGCCGAGATTTGCGTTAGCAAATCCAAAAATTTAAGTTCCGCAAGGAACATTAAATTTTTGAGTTTTCTTACTGCCGAAAATCAGATAGGTGCCGTAGTTTTTACTTACTTTAAT
>CAZNZT010000015.1:0-27478 GCA_964577685.1 uncultured Methanosarcinales archaeon
TTTGATTATTAAATAAGAATTAATAAGTGTATACTTTTAAGGTTTACTTTACATAAACAGAATCTTTTTTCTTAACCAATCTTGTGATATAACCGGATATCATATTCCTAAGTTTTTTATTACCTACATCAGTAAGTTCTGAGACTATCGACTTATTATCATTAAAACTATCTTTAAACTTAGGTTTATACTCTTCCAACAATTTCATAGTAATCCTCTTTATAAGCTGTGTTTTTATACGCCCCATTTTCTTATCAAGTGGGAACTATAGACCTATTTATATAATTTTTGGTAAACATAACAAAAAAATTTATATTAAAAATCCAACCTACTAAAACAAATATGGAAACCATAATAAAAATATTGCTTTGGTTTGCCTACCTAATCTCTCTATACTTTACAATATTTTGGTTATTAGTGTTATTTGAAAATAAAAAAGAATATAAAATCAAAAAACTAAAAAAACTACCTTATGTGACGATAGCTATACCTGCATACAATGAAGAAAAAAGAATAAAACCTACTTTGAAATCAGTACTAAAATTAAACTACCCAAAAAACAAAATTGAGTTTATTATAGTAAACGATGGTAGTACAGACAAAACCAAAAAAGTTGTACAAAATATAATAAAAGAAAATAAAAGTTTCAAAATAAAACTTATAAACCAAAAGAATAAAGGCAAAGGTGCTGCCCTCAATAGAGCACTAAAAATAGCAAAGGGAAAATTCTTCGTCTGCCTAGATGCTGACTCTTATGTAGAAAAAAATGCCCTAAAAAAGATCCTACCCTACTTCTATGAAAAGAAAGTTGCTTGTGTACTACCAGCACTAAAAATAAGAAAACCAAAAAACCTTTTGCAAAAATTACAGTGGTTTGAGTACCTTATAAACCTTTTCTATAAGGCGTTAATGAGTAGGCTAAATTGCATTCATGTTGCTCCTGGTCCATTTAGTGTTTACAGAACAGAAATCCTAAAAAAAGTAGGCTACTTCGATGAAAATTTTAATTTGACTGAAGATCTAGAAATGGCACTAAGATTACAAAACAAAGGATACAAGATAATTCAACTACTACACGCAAATGTAAGCACAATCGCGCCAAAGAGCATAAAAGACCTATATAAACAAAGGAACAGGTGGTACAAAGGCTCAATCTACAATGCCCTAAAATACAGGAAAATGTTATTTAATAAGAATTATGGTGATTTCGGATTAATACAGATGCCATTAATAATACTTAGTGGGGTAATAGCCCTAGTTCTGATAAGTTCAATAGCCTACTATTCTCTTTGGCCATACATTGACAAACTAATTAAAATGAAATATATTGATTTTGATATAATCACATTAATAAAAAATCTCTCATTCAATTTTCATTTATTGGACTTAAACTTCACAAATATATTGGTGGCTATAATCATGCTGATGATTTCTATTTACACTCTAAAAAAAGCCCATACCGCAACAAAAGAAAAAATATCAAAACAGGGCATCTTCTCATTAATAGCCTACATAGTATTGTTTTATATTTTATTAGGGATTATGTGGATTGGGATAGCAATTGATATGATACGGGGAAAAAAACAGAGGTGGTAAGAATAAGGACTGTAAGTACTGAAAAATATGCAATTGCGGCCATTATAACCTTAGGAATATTCTTATTTGGTCTAATGCTTGGTCTTGTAATAGAAGAAAAAAGAACAAGGTACATAGAATCTGCGAGCAAAAAACAAAATATAGAGTATAGCAGCCTACAATTACAATATTCCTTTATAGACGCCCTTGGTAAAGAAGAAAACTGCGAGGCAGTAGCAAAAACATTGGAAGAAAACATAAAAAGCTTGGAATCTACTAGAGAAAGATTGGAAACATTTGATAAACACTCAACAATAAATAAAGAAGATTTTAATTTATTAAAGAGAGAATATGTCCTAGCACAGATAAGATATTGGCTACTAGTTAGAAGAGCAAAGAAACTTTGTAAAAGAGAGATTGCTACAATATTATATTTCTATTCAGACGACAAAGAATGCCCAGACTGTGAAAAGCAAGCTTTTATCTTAACTTATTTAAAAAAATTATTCAAAGAAAGGCTTTTGATTTTCTCTTTTGATTCAAAACAAAAAGACGAACCGATGATATCTATTCTAAAAAAAACATATAATATATCCATCTATCCTACCCTAGTAATAGAAGAAAAGAGTTTTTCTGGGTTACAAACCAAGAATGAAATCCTAAAAGAAATCTGTAAGTATTATACCAAATTTAAGTACTGTGAAGGGTACAAACAACACAAATAGAAAATGAAACAGTACCTTAATAAGAAAAAAATTCTCTATTTAGCAATATCCATTTATATGATTATAGAAGGCTTCTATCTTGTAAAGCAAGAAGGTATTCCTTGGGATTCTGCTGTATATATAGAAATGGGGAAGTATATCTTCTCGCTTGGCAAAGTTGGACTCTGGGAACCAGCAAGACCCATAATTTTACCTTTGATTTTAGGTCTTATCTGGAAGATAAGATTAAACCCCATATTATTTGGGAAGATACTAGAAATACTGTCTGGGCTGGGATGCATATATTTGACTTATAGCATAGGAAAGAGAATCTTTAATGAAAATACAGGTTTGTTAGCAGCTTTATTCCTATCACTAAGCCCCACATTTTTATTTTATAGCCCAACAATACTTACAGGGATCCCTTCAACATTTTTTACTCTTCTTGCACTAGATTTCTTTTTGAAAAAAAAATATTTTAACTCAGGATCTTTATTGTCTCTTGCTTTCCTAACAAGATATCCTCAAGCATTCGTGCTAGGATGTTTAGCATCAATAATTATAGTGGCCCATAAAAAAGAAAAAGCAAAAAGAGTAATAGACATCCTATCTGGTTTTTTCATAATGTCCTTGCCATTCATCATTATAAATTGGTTACTTTATAAAAATCCATTATACCCATTTCTGCTTCAGGTATTCATGACAAAAAATACTGGTTGGATATTCAATAAACCATTTTATTTTTACTTTGTAGGCCTAATCAAAGAGAATCTCTTTAATGTTTTTCTAATAGTCGGAACAATGCTAATCCTGAAAAGAAAAGAAAAGAAAAAAGCTATTGAAAAAATACTTATTTTATTCCTGTTTGTCGTTTATTTTATTTTTTTTAGCTTAATCCCCCATAAAGAGATGAGATTTACTATAGTATTCCTCCCTTATATGTACTTAATATCTGCTTATGGTACTATTAAATATATCAGACTTATAGCCAAACGAAACAAATTATTTCTTTATGGTTTCCTACTCTTAACAATTTTCCTTTGGATTAACCTAGAATCAGCAAATATATATCCTCCCAGATATCAGCAATATAAAGCATTTCAAGCATACATTGAAAAAGAAGAAGTAAAAGATAACATCTGGATTAGTAATCCAATTTTCATTGTTAATTCCAATAAAAAAGCAGATGAATTAATTTACTATACTGTTTATAACTCAGAAAAAATAAAAACTTTACAAAAAAATCTAGCAAATGCAAAACATATATTAGTAAACACCTGTGATATATTACCTTGTCATCCAAAAGATAAAAAATGTTTTAATGAAACTAAAGAACTATTATCAACAATAAACAAAAAGTTTAAATTGGTTTATAAAAACACAAGTCGTGACTGCCAATATTTTATTTTTAAGAAAGAATAATTACTTTTTCATCCCTATAAGATCCCCTATTGTTAATCTTTCTGTTTCAGTCTTATTTAATTTCTCATTTTTTATTTCATTTTGCTCTATAAGTTTTATTTTCAAAAATTTTTCTATCTTCCTTGCCAGCTTCAAACTCGGCTCAAATTGGTTAGTTTCTATTTTGTGAATCAGAGATACCTTCTCATTAATCTTTTTAGCAAAATCTTCTTGTTTTATCCCAAGCTTTTCTCTTTTATTTTTTATCAACTCTCCATAGTTAGCTACTATAGTTTCAACAATTTCTGGCTCTAGTTTTTCAATAGCAATTTTTCCCTTAACGGGCTTTTGCTTTTTTTCTATGCTCTCCTCTACTACAGGAGATAAAACCTTACCGAATTTACTGCAGTCTTTACAAACATTCAATATTGTTCCCTCTATATTTGTTCTGAACAAATTCGATTCCTTCCCACACATATCGCAGTTTATTTGCATCACCCCCTAATAAGTAGAAATAGTTGCATGATCGCCCATGCCCTCAAACTGAACCTTTATTTTCCCATTCCTCGCCCTTGCACAAAGATAATGACCAGTGACATCTATGGGTCCTACATAAAAAGAATCAACTATTACACCATCCCCAGAGATTAAAAAAACATTTTCAGTTACATTACTCCTAAAACTATCATTTATTATTGGATTTTTTATGGTGTTGGATATAACAATATAATCCTTGTCTTTATTATAAGTCTGGACAAAGCATACTTCTTTATAATCACCTCCAATAAAGAATATTTTTCTTTTCAATGTACCATAATCAGGAGATATGCTCCTTACAACAGACTTTAACTCTGTTTTGAATTTTATATAGGTTATTTTCTCTGATTTCTCCTTTAGCTCCCTTATAGCACTATAACCATAAATCAATATAAGAGAAAATAAAACAATCGCGATAATGTAAATAAAAATCTGACCAAAAAGCTGGGCTTTCTTACTTAGCATTTTCCTATTTTTTTAGTCTCCTTAGTTTTTTTATCTTCTCCTCTGCATCTTTGTCAGGTATATCCGAAGATTTCAAATACTCCTTTATTTTTTCTTGTCTTCTCTCTTTTGCTATCTCTTCTAACTTAGAAAATGAATCCTCTTTTTTTGTTTCCTTTATCTCCTTAAGAGGATACGGAGCTGTTACAGGCGGCTTAATCTCTTGACGCTCCATTCCCTTAGCGGTAACAGGTGTCTTTTTCACGGTTGCTTTTTGTCTCATAGGAGAAACAATGCGACGCTCTGGAATTACCCTTCCACCAGGTCTCCTTATAGGTCTTGTTGGAACCCTAATCCGTGGTGGAATAACACCTTTTCTCATAAAAGGAGGGGGTGGCATTGGTGGTTTTTTCTTAGCAGATAACTGCCTATACAACAAATAACCTCCCACACTAGCAATACCTAAAGTAATAAATATGGCAAAATAGAGAAAGAAACTTCTCTTTGGATGAGACGTGGGATCAAGAGGATCAAAACCATTGATTATCTCCTCTCTATCATTATAACCATCTCCGTCTGTATCTACCATTATCGGGCTTGTCTTTTCATTAAATTCTTCAAGGTTAGTAAGACCATCTTCATCCGGATCATCTTCTGGACCAACATCCGAGATACTATCAAAATATTTTAACTCAAATGAATCTAGCAATCCATCATTGTCGTTATCATCATCACACACATCACCAACACCGTCATTATCAGAATCTTTTTGATCAAAATTTGGGTCATTAGGACAATTATCTTTTTCATCTATTATACCATCATTATCAGTATCTTCTGGTTTTCGTACACAAGTTCCATTCACACACTCTGCTATTATTACACAATCAGAATTAGAATCACAGGCTTTACCAAGACCACAAGGCATACAATTACCACCACAATCAATATCTGTTTCATCCACATCCAACAGATTATTATGGCAACTATCCACTTCTTCCACACATTTACTTGTAGTTACATCACATTTTCCAGATTGGCAATCATCATCACTATTACAATACTTACCAACCGCGCAAGGCAAGCAGTCTCCACCACAATCTGTATCAGACTCCAAACCATTCTTTACACCATCATTACACTTTGGTTTAGCACATCTATTGCTTGAATTGCAATAATTAGTCACACAATCGCTATTTAACAAACATCTTTGATTAATAGCACATCCAGGACAGCTATCACCTCCACAATCAATATCTGTCTCATCTCCATTTTTTATATTATCGCTACAGCTTGGCGGTCTTAAATTAAAAACAACTTCTATTGGTGGGCTAGACATATTATCGCTCCATAAACCAGCCTTATTCTTTGCGCTAACAGTAAAGAAGTATTTTTCTGTATCATTCAAATCAACCCTGATACAATCTTCCTCACTAGAAGTAACTCCACTTTCAATCAACTCATCAGTTTGAAGGTCACGGAATACATAATAAGCATACTCCTCTATTCCACTTTCATTATCTTCGGCCTTCCATTTTGCACAAAGTTCATCATCCTTATAAGTTTTATCCGTCTCTGTTCCATTACTTAAAATAGTCTTAACATATTGCATTATTGGTTCGGTTGTATCCACAAAAAAATCTGTTTTTTCTTCCACAAAATATGCGCCAGTAGGTGACTGAAACAAACATCTAATATAATAAGTATAATGCCCTTCTTGAGGAGCAGGATAAAGAATACTAGTATGGTGTCTCCCATAAGCTGTACTAAATAATACATAGCTTCCATCCTCAGATTCTTTAAAGCTGCACTGATATGAGTCCTTGTTTGTTGTAACATCAATCCTGAATGCCCCAGACACTGCGCCCTTTGGAGAATTTATAGTTATCTTTGCTGGAACCGAAGTATCAACCCTAAATGAAACCTGTTGAAGATTAGATAATCTACCTGATTTATCCTCGCAGATTACATAATAAGTGTATGTTTTATTATCCACAAGATTGCTCAAGGTCTGTTGAGGATATAAATCAAATGCTGTTTCATTGTATCTATCATAATTATCAAACTCTGCCATATTTTCATAACTTGTAGCTAAATTACTATACTTACAAATTACTTCCTCGCTTGCTTCCACAGTAAGGACAGTCTTCAGCACACCACCTATATATTCTGTGACATCATCGGCATATAAGTTATTAATTGTTGGGTCTAAAGAATCAAGCACAATACCTGTATTAACTCGAAACATTTTACCATAGTCTTTATCAAGACATTGAACACAAAGCGATGTATAATCCAAGTTTAACACTATCCCTGTTTTCCTATGAAGCCTTAACCCAGTTGAATCAAATGGAATAGAATGGATGCAATTAGGTATGAAACTATAATTGCAAATAGCATCCCTCTCTGTTGAGATTGTTAAATTGATATTTCTAGATGAGCTAATACCAAATCTCGGACTAACAAACTCTATACCAAGGGACGGGTATACAACTCTAAATCCATATATTGATGTGTTAGAATTATTAGCTTCATCCCTATACTTTACGGTGAAGAGATAATACTCTTTATCCTTTAAAATCTCTGCTTCTGGTTTTTTTGTAAAATTAAACATTGTAGGGCTAAGTCTAACAGGGTTGCTATTAAAATAATCTACTAAACCGCCAGTAGAATTAGTCAAATTAAAATTATCTATAAATACTGTGCTCTCATTCATAGAAAAATTTAATAAGATATAAGGTCTTGGATTATAAATAATCCCTTTATCTATAAAATCAGCTTTAACTAGAGAAACAACAAAGAATAATAAAAACATGATATTGCATACTCTTTTTATATTTTTCATCTTCTCATCCTATTATAATATCTGGGGCTTCTGGTGGTTTTGTATCTATTTCTATCCTTCCAGACAGTCTTGCTTCTGGACCTTCTTGTGGTATTGCTAAAATTGTATAGTCATAGATACCATCAGACTGAATAGTTACATTCTCTGCATAAAATCCATCAGCATCTAAATCTAATATATATGTTCTATCACCAATAATCAACTCAGCTATAGTAATAGGATACCCCCTAAACGGCACAATACTGCCTGAAAATTCAACCACTAATGAATTTAAAGATACTTGTTTGTCTATTGGTGGGTGTATAGGATTAATAAATGGTTTCCCTGGTCTGAATGTACTATTTGCTTCTATTTTTATTTTTTTGATGTTTGTCTTTAAACCGGCTTTATCTTCACAAACAAAAGAATACTCATAAATAGTATTATCACCAATATTTATTATAATAGAGTGTTCTTTGCTATAGTAATCATAGTTATCATAGAACTTTCCTTCAAATGAACCAGTTATATTACACCTAGTATCCTCATCCGTTGTCACGATTAAACTGCCCTGAGCATTTGGAGGTATTACCCTAACTACATAATACCTTATACTATCATCCTCAGTTGCTAATATTGCTCCTAAGCTATAATCCAAATAAAAATCTGTTATTGTTGGTCTTCTTAAATCAACTGTAAAGCCTATGCTAGTAGTCAACTGATTACCAAGCATATCACTACAAGTAATATTAATCTCCTGTGTTTTTGTGTTATTCTCTTCATAAAAGATAAACGAAGAGAGAATTACTGTATGATTTATGCCATCATTAGTGCTAAAGAAATCCCTCTGCCTATACCCGTCTACCTTGGTATAATCAACAAAGCAACTTATTGCTTTTTCATTTGTTCTTATTTTTATAGTTGGTTGCTTCTCAGAGGTTGTATTTGTTTTGGGTATTATTTCTTCTATTATCGGTCCTCGTGAATCTGAAATAATGGTGATGCTTTTGTTATTAGCTAAACTGAAATTATCTCTGGCAACAAATGTGTATGTTAATGCTAATTCCCTATTATCTGCCCTGATTAGATTAGCTACATAGATGAATGTGTTGTTATCAGTATACACCTGAATACTTGGGTTCTGCTCCTTAACCCCATTAATATAAACATCTATTCTATCAAAATTACTATCATAGAAGGTTCCAATGATTACTGCTTGGTCATCATTAGTCCTATATGGTGGATTTCCGAATATAATATCGCTATTAACAATATTCGTTATATTAATATCTGGAATACCAGTATCTAATTGTATGACCTTATAAGCCCTATTTGTGTTATTTGCTAAGTCTATAGCCTCAACATGAACATATTTTTCTCCATCAGAGCCAGATAAAGTAATCTCTTTACTATATCTTCCATTAGTACAATGCGTTTCCCAAGTCGTGCCACCCTCGCTTATCTTAATCAATATAGAATGGTCTGATGCTGTATTATCAGAACAACTTCCATTTATATTTATTGGCCCCAACACAGTAGTTTTATCAATTACTGTATCTGAAATCTCGACCTCAGGAGGAGTTGTATCTATAGTAAATGTAAAAGAATAATTCCCCACTGTTCTTAATCCTACTGAAGAGTGAGCGTATAGATTAATATTATAAACTTTATCTGGAAAACCATCTGGATGGGGGTAAAAGCTAAAAGTCATATTATCTATATTTCCCCCGGGTATAGCCGAAATCCCTTCTAGCCCATCTATAGTTACCCCTGTATCAAACACAAATTCTAATGTGGGGTTAGAATAATTAAGAATAGCATTATCAAGATTAAATCTAGGTGGATCTGGCATAGCCGTATCTAATACAAACTGCCTTGTTGTATAATTAAAATTACCAAATTCATCATAGGCTGTTATATTTATCAAATAGGTTCCATTCTTTTCAAAAATAAATCCATAGTTGTATATTATCTGATTTCCGATTCCCCCAGCCCACACATCCTCCAAGCTACCATTGATGTAAAGAGTTATATTCTTAATAACTGAATCATCAGTTATATTAGCCTTTATAATAAACATCTCCTCATTCTCCTGATACCTTGGCCTTATAATATTTATGCCCGGTCCTTTGTTGTCATAATATGTGAAAATCACATTAGATCTTTCACTCTGAGGATTATTCAAAGAATCGTTTGCATAAGAATAGAAATAATTCCATCCTTCATCTAAATTAACCATAAAACTAAAGTTCCCCTCTTGATCGCATAGTGTTGTTCCTAGACGCGAGCCATTTAGGTTGCTCCTTGATTTGAACAAAGTCACAGTGGAATATGGCTCTGCCCTTCCCCTCACTAAAATACTATCGCTCCCAACTGAAGCAGGCAAATCGCTTAATATGGGTGGTTCTGAAATTGTATCTTTGATTACAAATATAACAAAAGCATCGCTCCTGCTTGACTCATCTGCTCCAGGAAGTTGTGATTGTAAGGATAATAGATATGTACCATCTGAATAATTTGTCATATCAATTACTTCATAGAATTCATTGTTTTCTACATTAAATAACCCCACCTCACTATTATTCACCATAACATAAAGAAGAACATTCTCATAAATGCTTTCTATACTTCCTTCCAAAACCAGTTCATTTTTTATATGGCTGTTATTTGTTAGCGAGGTTAAAACTGGTTTACCTGGAGGCGTGGTATTTACTACAAAAGAAATCACGGCAGAAACAGAAGGGTTATACTCGTGCCTACAATACACATCATAGTTATGTCTTCCGTCTTCTAATTCATCCTTAATTCTATATTCAGCAAAATAAACTACTCTATCAATCTCGAACTTGGGATAAACTATCTCTGCACTATTATCATTAAAGAAACATTCAGACGGAGCTTTATTTAGCTTTACCCACAACATCGGAGTTTTATTTGCTATTGTTGTGTTTGGTCCAAAGCCAAGTATTGTAAGATTCCTAAGCCTAACTGTAAAATTAAGCCAACCAGGATTAATAGCTGTCTGTCCTGCTCTGTCCATACAATCTACCCAAAGAGCATATTTTCTATCATCAAATGTATCCATCAAAGAATGGCGTGTAGTAAACTTTGTTGTTATATTATACTCCATATCTGCAAAACTCTTAATCTCACCATCAGAATACCTACATATAGCCTCCTTACTTGTCTCAACTAGAATCGTATTCTCCTGCCATGGTATTACAGTACCGCCTAATGAAATCAATTTAGTAATATTGAGGGGCACAACATCAACATTAAGGGGTATATCAAACAATGTTGAAGACTCTCCCAAAAAGTTGACACACCTTACATTATATGTATAATTAAACTTAGCCCAACGTTCGCCTTCTTTGTTCCTTAGGTCTATTGTTATATAATGCGTCCGCCTTGTATCATCTGAAGAGAAATTTTTAAGATGCCTGCTATCAAAATCTGAACCCCAGGAAAAGAAACAATCTGATGGTTCCTTTGTCCTCGCCACAATATTAACTATCGGACTGCTTGTAAGATTGTACCTTGGCCTAACAATGGTTAAGGGGGCTAAAGGTGAAGATGTATTATAAATCACATAAACAACATCAGAATAATTAATATTGCCTACCAAATCAATTGCCCTTACCTGGATGTTATATCTCTTCTCCTGCCCAGGCAACGAAATATTAACTGAAAATGTTCCTTCTGAAGTAAGGTTTGTCTCACCTGCTAAGACATCACCAACATAAATACTAATCTCGGAATAGGGCTCAACTAAACCATTTACAGTAATATCTCTAATAGGCGTTCTCTCATTTATTACATTAACGCCCGTTGACATAATACTTGTTATTTCCGGTTTATTTATTCCCAACTTGATAATAAATGATATGTTAAACTCCAATCTTTCATTCTCATCTGTTGAATCCCAATCAAAACCAGTAAAACACCTCACAATATAGTTATATTGTGTATCATCCTTAAGTTCTCCTAGGTTTACCTCATGTAACATAGAGCTATACTGAGGGAAGTCATACCAGTTTTGCTCTGATGGTATATTCCTATATTGACAGTTTGAAAGTATATTTGTTACAACCCTTAGCTTTGGACTTATTTCTTTAGTGTACCTATGTGGGTTATACCCAGTAATGTAAAAGTCCCTTAGAGTATAATTAACATAATAAGCCATAATATCCCTATCTCCTGTTACACTATCAACAGCGGAAAGAAGAATGTAGTTTGATCCGGGAGTTAGATTAACCTCTAAATTGAAATACCCTGTCTTATACGCTTCACTATAAATAGAAGCTTTTGTATTAGCATCAAGCCCCCTAGCAAGAGGGGGTGTAAATCGTACAGTAGATGAAACCAGTCCACCAAGCTTCCTTGTTGTTTCTACACTCGTAATCAGGTACCTAGGATATCGCTCATGGTTTGAGAATTCAAGATAATCGCCTGAACGCAAATTAGACCAATTCCCAATAAGAATAAGTTCTAAGTCACCTTCTTTTGGTATTCGCAAGGGTTCGCTAACATTCAAATAAAACCCTAACCTTGGTTCTGAAAAAGGCATTGAATAAGTAGAAAATTCTTTTCTTTCATTTATATTAGCAATAACAAGTAAATTCGGTTCTAGTGTTCCTTCTCCATCATCAGAATGTGTTGTACCCTTAAACACATAATGCCTAGAATAAACAATATCTGGTGGGGGGTTATTTACTCTAAGAATAACACCAATAGAATCTTTAACAGAAAACTGAAGTTCTGACTCTGTTGAATAACCATTTCCATCACGGGCTAGGAACCTTGCTGTATAATTCCCAATAGTTGAAATACCGGAAGGAAGTACTGCATAAAATACATTTTCTCCAGCAGGAACCATATTCAATCTGATATTTAAGGTCCCACACAAATCAGGAGTGTTACAATTAATTAAAACAGACATGTTCTCTAAACCAGAAGGATCAGTTATTATAGCTGAAAAGTTTATTAAATGGCTTCTTTCAGCAAAGGGGTTAATTAATAAAGACTGATTAAAATCAATTCTCAAACCCGTATAGTCATAAATCCCAGGTATTACTAAAGGTCCAACTAAATCATAATAAACTCTCTTTTCTTCAGAATATGCTGAATTTCCTGCTTTATCCCTAGCCAAAACATAAATATTATTGTATCCTGGAAAGAGTACAACCGAAACTACAAAATTATTTTGTGCGTTTAGATTAGGTTGATACTCTCTGACACCCCCGTCATCACTTACAACACGAACAATTACATAACTCTGATTATTTTCATTCCTCACTATACCAGAGCCACCAATAGGATCATAGGCATTTCCACTTACAACAACTACAGCTGAAACAGTCACAGAAGGCAATGCATTCAGGGTTATGATTGGGGCTTTGTTATCCCCTCTAAGAACAAACCCCCTTGTCTTTTCTCTATTCCCACCTTTATCAACAGAATAAAAGAAAATAGCATTTGCAGTTTCACTGTCTTCAATATATATCGTTGATGGAGAAAGTGGATGATACTGGGGTACACATATACTCTTGGTAGCACACCAAAAGATATCCTCTTTACTATCACACTCATACTCCCCCGGAGGAGAACCAAGATATGAGTCATCACAACTTAATTCTAAAACTAATGGAAAACTTACAAAATCAATTTCATTAATCTCCTCATCAGAACCACCTAACCTAATAGAAGTTACTGGTGGTTGATTATCAACAGTAAAAAATATGTTCACACTATCAGATAAATCTGGTACTTCAGTTGATGTACACTCTACTCTAAAAGCATAAGACCCATTTTTAAATTGCAGTACTCTCCAATGTGTAAAGTTGCCTGTTGGAAACTCTTCTTTGTTTGTTAATTGTATTGTTTGATTTGTACCAGAAATTCCCTTCGCTAAGCAGTCTGTATCTAAGGTGGTATCAACCCTTATTTCAACACTGCTCCTATTGAATCTAACATAATTTGGTCTTGCATTCCTAATAATATTGGTCAATGGCGTCCTTATTATTGTTGTATTGGTTTTTTCATTCCCTAAGTCATCAACACAGCTTACTGTGAAATAATAAAAACTCTTCTCCAATCCAGACAACGCTAAATAAAAAACCTTGCTTTTATTACCACTACTAAAGTCATCCCTGATAGGAACTGGTATTTGTTCATTAAAAGAATAACTACATCTAACATATTCATCAGACTGTAGTACAATAGTCAGATTTGCTCTTCCATCATCCCGCAACTGGCTATAATGATAAAGTGAGAAATCTGGTGGTTCATTATCTACATAAAAAGAGGTTTCTTTTATTCTTTCAAAATTCTTATTTTCGTCTTCTGAGAAATAACGAATATAATAAATACCTGGACTAAAAGAAATCCCCTCATCGATAGGGTTTACTCTTATTGTTGTTCTTATCGTTGATGTTCCACTCAGATCTAACTCCTTATCTGGGCAACACTCAGGATTCTGGGAAACACAATAATAAAACTTTCCAAGACCAGCATTATCTTCAACCTCAAAAATTATATCTGCTCCATCTTTTCCCATCAAAGGTATATCCCCAATTATTCTTGTATTCGGTGGGGATATATCAACTCTACACGAATCTGTAATGCAATCCATTATACCATTACCATCACCATCCTTATAACATCCAATATTGTCATCCCACCTACATAAACCTACACCACAGGCATCATTACTGAGCCTAACATTTGTATTACATACATTTGGAACATCTTCAATAACAAAATTCTGGTAAACCCCACCAGCCCCGATACAATCTTCTTTTGTTTTATATTTCTCACATGTAGTTATACTAGCTCCTTGTTTTTCACACCTCTCACAAGAACCACCAGAAACATTAAAGTAACAACTACCCAAAGCAGAGCAAATAGAAGAATTACAAAGATTAAAGAAGACATCACTGTATTTATTACACAAATAACACATATCTCCATCAAAGTCAGGATCATAACATATACCTCTGCCGAGCTCCTCATATGTTGCCATCCACTTACATCCTTGATTTGTGCCATTCTTACCAGCATATTCCCCCCCCACACCACAGTTATCCTCCTCACATGCCTCCTTACTCTTATAATCATAGCAAGTCTTTTCCTCACATGAATAGCACATATCCACGCTAGTCAAAGAAAAATCATAAAAACAATATTTATCTTCAGATTGACACCTTTCTTTAGTGTAATAAAGGCCAAAAGGATTATAATAATCATCCATAAAATCATTTGGTGTTACATCTCCCTCTTCCATGCAATTATCTGTAATTTTTTTACAAGTTGTTTTACCATTTTCATCTGGTCCTACACAAACTTCCCCATCTGAACAAAAGAGTTTAATTGTATTAGCTGTTACCCTATTCTCATTATTGCATGTAACTCCAAACCTAAGCCTACCTTCCTTCTTCATATTCCCATCAACACAAAATTCATTATCATCAAACACACCCTCGCATAAGGACATACCCGTTAAGATTGTTTGACTACCCCAATCACTCAAAATGTTAGTTGAATATATTGCCCTGATTGAATAATTATATAATGTGTTCCAAGAAACAGTATCATCTCTATAGGACCTTAACACAGCATCAACATAAGTTATATTATAATGGCCCTTAGGGTCTGTTCTATTTATTATGAATCCTAAAATGTTATCGCATTGTTGTATGCTCCATTTTATATCAACCGCTTTAACTCCCCTTACATGCTCCAAATTAATTACTGGTACTGGGGGATTATCTAAATAGCAAGATGAAACATCTGTTGGCTCTATCCCAACCACTAGTCTCATTGTTGGGTTTGTTTCAAAAGATGTAACAACAGTTATAGACTTTGTTGCAAACCCTTCCTTAAAGAAAGATATATCATAAGAACCATCAACAACATTAGAAAAAGAGCATATACCTCTGCTGTCAGTATTACATACTTTGCCATCAAAAGAAACAACCACACCACTAAGAGCTATATTATTTACCATATCCCTTACCTCAATGGATATAGTTCCAGTAGATAACTCAATACACCCACCTAATTCTGGAGGATAATACTTATCACCACAACAATAGCCTGCATCTGTGTTTGTATTTCTTGCTATACCTTCACACCAACAAAACTCTATTTCATCTTCATCTTCCTTTGTTGGGTCTGGTTGATACTCATTTGACTCATTAATAGGTGCATTTATATCAAGACAAGGCGGATGGGTACAATTTACACTACAAACCTTTATTTCTCCTTGATCCTCACTACAATCAGAATAAAGATAAACTCTATTTTCTAATTCAAATTCAATGTGGTCTAAAAGATTAGAAGAAGAGCAAAACTCTTCCGCTGTACAACAATAATGGGGTTCTGGTGCAGGTTTTGAGCAACAATATGGCGTCTCCTCCGGACAACTAACAGGGTTGTTGGGATCATAGTTATAATCCCCTCTTATCTCTAATTCATCACTAGAAATATCACAACCAACAGCACAGAAATATCCTTCTTCTACACAAGCATTAGAAATACAATCATCAGAAGAATTACTCCATATCCCATTAGGACCACCATAACAACAATACCCACTAGAATGAACTTCACCACCACAAATACATGGCATAGTAATCTCACTTATGTTGTTTGGCTCTGTTTTTTCACATTCTGCTAACAAATTACAGTCTATTTTACACTGCAACTGGTCATTATAAACTCTCTTGGTGCCATTACAATAATAAAGACCAGAATTAATGCGAGTTCCATTACTTATAAGGCAATTATCTTGGTTGAATCCGCAAGTATAGTTACACTGAGGTATATGATTAACACAGGCATTTGAACACGCATCGTCAGACTCAAAAGCACGCCCAACCACCTCATAGCCACCAATCATACACAACCCCCTAATAATATTGTTATGTGATATTATCCTGCCTCCGATATGCTCGCAGCAACAACTCTGAGTACATTCTGGTATATTATCAATGCTTTCATTAAATTTATTCTTATACAAAACACCATTTACTTCCACAGGAGAATCTAATCCAAAACAAGTATTTTCATCTCTTGCAGGCTCACAAGAACCAGATATCCTATAACAAACCCCATCCGCAAACACGATATTAAAGCTAAATAGCCCTATAACTAAAAAAACCAATACAAAAGCCAAGCTCCTATACCTAACCATCTGGCTCCTCCATTTTTTTCTTTATTAAAAACTCTATGCCATGAGACCTGCTCGCAAAAACCTTTTCTTCTATTTTTTTATCTAACCAATCAAGAAGTTCCTTATCAACAGTTATAGTAATTCTTTCTTTCACTTGGTTTCCTCTGTTCATACTATAACATACTTAATAATGCAAATATATATTTTATACTATTTAGTAAGCATTATATAAACTTTTTCATTACAATAGATGATTAAACAATAAAAAATATGATTTTATCTTACTTAGTAATACAAACCTAAGGACACATCTTAACATAAACACTAACATTTTGATAATCATAAAGTCCTTCATTATCAGAGGCATTAACCACAACAAAATATTCCCCTGTAACCGATGCATTAGCTGTAAAGTTATCCTGGCCTGTTTTTTTAAAGGAAAATGGTGCAGATGTATAAACCTCATAATTTACGATGTCTTCATCAGGGTCTATCGCCATAGGGTATATTTCTATGGTATCATTAAGGCAAACAACAATATCATAATCATCATAATTAGTCGAAATATAATCGCCCACCTTATTATAAACAAGAGCAAGATTCCTTCCTGTAATGTCCTCAATATATGAACAATAGTCATAACCACATAGTTCATGACTTTGTTTCCCAGATATGCGCCAATATTTCCAATAAATATAATCAAGGGCAGGAGCCCTATTTTCTATCGCAAAAACAAAGACCAATGGTCTATCATCAATCCTAGAGAGGGTATCATTAATAATAAGAAGATCAGAATAACAATAATGCTCAAACGAACTACAATAGCTTTTATCGAGATAATTCAAATAATAATCAGGTAATTTCTTAACATGCATTCCATTCAAAATGCAAGGCCTATTCCTATCCTCACCACAATCACCTGGATCATCCCTTGTTATATTAAAAAAGATATTGTTTGCATCAGCCTTATGCCAATTTGTTTTAATATTCCTACCAAAAACAGAACCAATAAGATGCATCGCTAATTCATGGATTTTCTTTAATCTTATAGGTTTTCTTATACTAAACTCCTCAGTCCTTTTCATTTTTAGCAAACCTGGTATAGACACAATTATAGGGTACTTTAACCTAGCAAAAATATCATTATCACCTATAACAACCCATACCTCTGGCTCTCCTTCAGAGATGTTATAGTTAACCATAGAGGCAAATCTACTAAAGTTCACACAAGAAACCACCCTGTCAAGCAGGTAATACCTGATATAATCTTGTATTGAATCGTTATTTTCAGTGTTTGTTTCGCAGGTAAAGGTGGCATTAGGAATATAAGGAAAGTTTGGTCCATATTTATTGCAAAGAAAAGGAAGAGAATAATATTGCCTATTACTCTCCTTCAAAGCAAAAACCTGAGTATAAGAGGAATTAATCTTATTTGGTTCCTCAACCAAATAACCAGGATAAGGGTACTCTGGGGCAGACATATTTGGAGCCTTAACCCCGTACCCAACCCTACAAAAGCTAAAATTAACAACCGAGTATAATCCACTACAATTAAATGATATAAAACCATAAATAGAGGTTTCATTATACCCCATATTGGCCTGAGAAGAATATATCTTACCTCCCTGGAGGCTAACCAAAACAATAGCCTCCTTAAGTGCTGTATCAAAACAATCAGAGATATGTCCCCTTAAAGATGTTTTTCTCATAAAACTACGGTATAACCTATCACCTCTCCATCTCAAAAAAACCCCTGATGTGGCATATCTTAGATAAAAAACAAAAGAAAAAACAATCAAAATAACAAGACCAAGCACAATAAAAACTGTTATCTGTGATTTCCTTGGCATTCTTCTTAGTTTACAAGTTTTAATAAAAATATAAACCCCCTTATAAATTTTGTAAACCAGTGCAAAACCCTATTTCCTATCCACATGAATAATAAATAAAATAATTCTCTTTGCAACCTTCTCTTGTATCATCATCACAAATCCAGTACTCACCATTATCATAAGGTATCTCTAAATACCCTCCCCAAGAGGGATCTGCCAAAGCAGAAGGTATATCATCATAATCTGTACATATGCAAATCCCAGTAGGTTTTTCGGACACAATCTCTGAGTTGCTCAACCATGCAAAATTATTATGTGACCCATCTTTTGGGTTGGACAATTTCCATTGGCAGATTACTCCACTACTCCAGCTATCCTTACAATCATAATTCCCAGAACCATCGTTTATGCAGAACCTCCTTGCACCTATATCACCATTAACATCAAGCTCTTCTGCGGGTGAGTTTGTATTTATACCTACCTTACCATCCTGTCTAACGAAAACTCCTTTGCTGTTATCATTACCAGTAATAGCTATGCCATTTACTAATTCTGGATTAAACATAATAAACTCAGAATTTTTACTTACCTTTAAACTAGAACTACCGACAGTTATCCTAAATAAAGGGTCAACACTAGCCACTATATCTACTGGAGAATTTATAGTTATTCTGTCAGAACTTTTTCTTTCAATTGTATCTGTGTATAGTGTTCCATGCGACGCCTTTGACTGGTCATAAGCTGCTAAAGCCAATATTGTACCGACGATGGCTAGAGAAAACGCCATAAAAAGATACAAATGCTTTTTTTCTATATTTATTTCAATTTTCATTTTTTATCACCTTTTTTAACTTATACTACAACATATTTTTATTCCGAAACCAGAATCACAATCTGAAACATGAGCATCATCCTCATCTGATAATGCAACAATACAAAATTCTGTATCTGAACAAGAATTTGAAGTGTGGCAACTTAGTGTATATCTTGGGTCTGAAGATTTAATGCACAACGGATTTGCAAATTGACTTGTGCTATAAACACCAGCATGAGCATCCCTCACATCAGAAAGCCTAAGCAATCCAACTTCACAACCAGCCATATCTTTTTCTATAACATTAGGACAGCAGACGCTGTACTCAAAATAATCGCTACAATCAAGCGAAGCATGAGCATCTCTTTCATCTGAAAGTTTAAATAAACAATTTTCATCAAGATTACAGTTACCCCTTCTTATATTACATTTCCCAGTTTCAATAACTCTAATATCTCCGGAATCAACAGTATGACCAACGGAATCTTCTAACCGAATCTTACATACTCCAAATGCGTTTGCATGCAGCAATCCATTCTGATTTATTGAGCAAGGACCAGAAACAATACTCCAACTATAGGGTCCAACCCCACCAGACGCATAGAATTGCTTTGTTGCTCCTACAACCAACAGCGCCTCTTGTGGAGACATAGCTAGCTCTGGTGCTGAAACAAGATTTATTGTTTTCTGAATACGAACTATATTGTTCTTACTATCTGTAACCTCTAATAAAATACCACAAACACCCCTATTACAAACATCTCCTAAATAAGTGTGAGTTACCTCTGCTTCATAACCATGAATAGTACCAGTCTCAGAGTTTCCATCCCCAAACTGTAAAACATAGTTATAGGGTGGTGGTGTACAACCATCAATACTAATCTTAAATCTCACTGTTTCATATTCCCTCACAGATGAAGGAAAATCAAGACTTACAAAAGGTTCTGTTTCTGGTATATTATTAGAAAGCCTTGGTCTTAATCTTGCTGTTAAATCCTGCCATAACCCTTCCTTTGTCTCTTGAGAAAAGGACTTATTTATCAGGACATATGTTTTCCCGCCACTGTCCTCATAATTACAATAAGTCCAAAAGTTTCTCTTATTTAAACTAAACAAGTTCAGACTATCGCATATCATACCCCTATAACAGCTAAAGGTTATTGAACTAAACTCTCCTTTCCTTGTTGATTCAGCAATGCCCTCTATTCTTTGCGCACCTTCTCTTGCGAAATAAATCCTAGAGTACTTTTTTGTAAGGTTAAGGACATTCTTTTGATTCCACGAAGGCCTATTAACCTTACTTCTTAGATAACTAAATATTGCCCTAAATGGATTCCTTATAAATACCAAAAATCTTTGCCATAAACCCATTGAACTAAAACTAGTGATTGGATAATTACTATAAATTACACTTTTAAGTTTTTTATTATAATAAGCATAAACACCCGAACAATCCATCCTACAAGAATGATACTCACCATCTTCAGGCACATTATCACAGTCAGACACACACCTTAGTGTAGCCTTAAATGGCAAAGAAAATTCTCCAATATCCTTATTCAACGAAGCCCCAAACACAACAACATCCTTACTAAGCATCTTGTACCTTAAAACACAAACATTATTAACACAGGGGTCATTCCTATGAGCACCAATCAGTTCATTGCCACAAAGATGGGTGTCTCCTACAATACCACTAAAATACCTTGAGACAGGGAAAGAATCTAGAGAATAATCATAATAATTAAGGGCACTTTTATAATCATCACAAAAAAGCGTATACTCATCCTTATTCTTGGCTATGTTTAAAAGCTCGCTAGCTATCAGGTTTGTCCTATAAAGCCATCTATAAGTCCCATTGTCCTTTTCACAATACATATCCCCAAGAATAGAGCCTGCCTCAAAGACCTTATATTGTCTTCTAACCTCATCCTTATAAAGACACCCAGTTATATTTTTAAAGCAAACATCTGGTATTCCCTCTAAGAAAAACTCATTCTCATCATCACCACAACAAAACTCTCCAGATGGGGCATCAAGAAATTCGCTACACCTGCCTCTTTCACATATGGGATTTGAGTCCATCCATTTTGTTTTTTTTGTTCTATTAAGTAGCTCACATAGTTCTTTGCTTCTATCTGCATCATCCCAGACACCAACAACAGAGCCATCAGATAAAACACTAACACATATTTCCGCTTCATTATCAGAATCAATATCATAAACTCCAGCTATGCTGTCATTTGCTGGATAGCATAAACCATTATAAACACAATCAGACATATTATCACAACAAGCAGAATCATCTTGATTCACAATTTCATCCCCAATAAAGTTTTGTATGGTCCTTCTAGTATTATAATACTCTTTTTCATCATCACCGCAGCACTTACCCCCACCAGCATCTCCACTAAGACTCCATCTGCCTAAACCCGTTATGCAGTTACATACAAACTCAGAAAGGTCTGCCTCTGTTTTGTAAATGCCAGATTCACACGCGCCTACAGAATTACCAATGCTTCCATCACAAAACCTATCATTTACTCCGTCATCACCGCAGCATTGGTTGTTATTAGTCCAACACCCTTCCTCCATATTATCACATGTCCCCTGTATGCCGCTATTCCCGCACTCACATGAATAATTAATACCATCACCATCCCCATACCACGTACTATTATAACACGCTGAATAACCATTATTAAACAAACTACAAAAATTATCATCTGACCCATCATCACCGCAACATTTTGAGTTTGGACCATAACCCTCATTAATCCAAAGAGCACGTAAATCGCTACATCCCTGCTCAGACTCATCACAAACTAAATCAGCTCCATCGCAATCTTGATCTATCCCATCACCACATATCTCCGGCGCCCCAAAATAAATATCTGGGCTGTTTGGGTCACAATCATTAAACCCGTCTATATGGCCATCATCATCATTGTCATTAAATATAAGTGTAAAATCCATCATCTTAAGATAAATATTAGGATTCCCTCTAAAGGAACAATCAAATATATTTCTGCCATTGATAAGATAGTCTGGTGGATTAGCGATTTCCTTAAAAGCAGACTGGATTATATACTCGCCCCTTTCTCTATGGTATATCCTATAAAAATTCTCGTTTGTCACATCAAAAAAAATCCGATCTCCATTTAAGGAAAATCTAAAGTCCCCATGACCATTAAACGAAAAAAAAGCAGCAGACGGAATAAGAGACAAATTAAATGCAATAATAATATTGTTGTTAGACCATTTGTTATTCCTTGTATCAGCAGAACAAAAATCTTCTGAAACACAACTCTTAGCACAAACCTCAGGAGAAACACAAACATTGCACTCAGAAACATCAACTAATCCGGGTATTGATGATTGACAAACACCCCCTTCAATTAAATGATAAGGTATGCTGCCCCCAGATACATTGCCCGATAAAAGAACTAACAAAAACAATGAAAGGTATGATGCAACTGCTAATCTTCCAACTAAAATTTTTATCTGCATTTTATTTTCTAAAGTTTTTTTCATCATTGTTTATCTTCTCCCTTAATGCCTCATTAACATACTCTATAAGGGTTTTATTTTGCAAAAGAGCGTTTAGTTTAGCCTTTTTATGCAGTTCATCATTAATCTCTATGTTTATTCTTGTCATTCTAAAATAAATTTAGTTATTAAAGTTATTTAAATAAACTTAATTATTAACTTAAAATAACCTATATTACTTATTTCTCCAAATCCAAAATATAAAAATATTTCGTTTTTAAATGCCTGCTCCTAAGAAGAAAAACTTAGCAAAACCAAATACCAAAATTTATATATTTTATCTCTTTATAAATATTTATAAATAAAAAAAGGAAAGAAGAAAAAATAACCTTTTAAAACAAAAAAAGAGGTCTTGGGGGTGTAATTCAGATGAAAAAGAAAGAATCTAGCAAGAGAGATATAAAAGTAGTGAATATAGTCGTCTCTACATCTTTAAAACATGATATACCTCTTGAAAAGATGGCAGCTACACTATCTAACACAGAATATAATCCAGAGCAGTTTCCTGGGCTAGTAATACGCATAAAAGAGCCAAAAACATCTGCCTTAATATTTAGCTCTGGAAAGGTTGTATGCACAGGAGCAAGATCAATGGAAAAGGTAAATGAAAGCATTAAAAAGATAATAAAAAGTCTCGAAAAGATTAATATAAAAATAAAGATAAAACCAGAGATTAAAATACAAAATATTGTGGCTTCTGGCTCTGTTGGAATGGACTTGAATCTAAATATTCTTGCAATAAAACTAGAAAACACAGAATATGAACCAGAGCAATTTCCAGGATTAGTCTATAAACTAGAAGAAGCAAAAGCAACCTTCTTGCTATTCAGCAATGGAAAGATTGTATGCACTGGAACAAAATCAGAAAAAGAGGTCCATGCTGCTTTAGATAAGTTAATAGTCAATCTCAAAAGAGTAATGGGAAAAAGATAACCCAAATTTTTATTTCTTTTTAAAAAATAAAATGGAAGTATCAGAGCAAATAGAAAAGTTCAAGGAGTTTATAGAAAAAAACTATTTAACAAATTTAATCCAAAATATAAGAAAGGGGCATAACTTCTTAGTTATAAACTTTAGTGACCTAAGCAAATTTGATTTAGAACTTGCAGAGCTACTTCTAGAAAAACCAGAAGACACGATAAAAGCAGCAGAGCTTTCCATTGAACATTTCGACTTAGAGGCAGATAAGATAAAGGTTAGGTTCAGGAATTTACCAGCAAACCAATGCATAATGATAAGAAACATAAGGAGTAAACACATAAACAAATTATTCCAGATAGAAGGGATAGTAAGACAAAAATCAGATGTAAGACCCCAGGTTACCGCAGCAAAATTTGAATGTCCTTCATGTGGAAATATAATAAATGTCTTACAGCTTGATGCTGCATTTAAAGAACCATCAAGATGTGGTTGTGGGAGAAAAGGAAAATTCAGGCTAATCTCAAAAGAGTTAGTAGATGCACAAGGCCTTATACTAGAAGAAGACCCAGAACAACTAGAAGGAGGGGACCAACCAAAGAGAATCAATGTTTTCCTAAGAGATGACCTAGTATCCCCATTATCCGAAAGAAAAACAAATCCTGGATCAAAAATAAGGGTAATAGGTATAATAAAAGAAGTTCCCATTATTCTAAGAACCGGAACAAAATCAACTAGATTTGACTTATTGATTGAAGCAAACTTTGTTGAAGCTGTTGAAGAAACATTCTATGAAATTGAAATAACAGAAGAAGAAGAAAAACAAATAAAGGAACTAGCCGAAGACCCAGAACTATATAAAAAACTCATATTATCTGTTGCGCCGTCCATCTATGGCTATGACAGGGTAAAGGAAGCAATACTCCTACAACTAGTTGGAGGGGTCCATAAAAGAAGAAAAGATGGAGTAGAAAGCAGAGGAGACATGCATGTCTTGCTTGTTGGTGACCCCGGTTCTGGAAAAAGTGCACTACTAAAAAGAGCAAACCAAATAGCACCAAAATCAAGGTATGTTTCTGGAAAGGGGATAAGTGCAGCTGGTCTTACAGCATCTGTTGTAAAAGATGAATTCCTAAAAGGATGGAGCCTAGAGGCTGGTGCAATGGTTTTAGCTTCAAATGGCTTATGTTGTATTGATGAAATGGATAAAGTGTCATCAGAAGATAGAGCAGCATTACATGAAGCAATGGAAAACCAAACAGTTTCTATCTCAAAGGCAAATATACAGGCTACACTCTCGGCAAAGACAACTGTCCTAGCCGCTGCAAATCCAAAATTTGGGAGATTCGACCCATATGGCATAATCGCCGACCAAATAGATTTACCACCAACACTAATAAACAGATTTGATTTAATTTTTACAATAAAGGACATACCAGATGAAAAAAGAGACAGAGAAATGGCAACACACATCTTAAGCCTACATAAAGCTCCGGAAAAGAAAACACAAGAAATAGAAACCCTCTTCTTAAAAAAATACATTGCATATGCAAAACAAAAGATTAAACCAAGGCTAACCGATGAAGCAATCAGCGAAATAAAACGGTACTATCTAAAAATGAGAAGAAGCGGAATGGCGGAAGAAGGAATAAGAACCATACCAATCTCGCCAAGACAACTTGAAGCACTAGTTAGAATGTCAGAAGCAAATGCAAAGTTAAGATTATCAAATGAAGTTACAAAGAAAGATGTAAAACGTGCAATCGATTTACTAAGTTATTCCCTAAAACAAGTTGGTTTAGATAAAGAAACTGGAAAGATAGACATAGATAGGATTGCTACAGGAATCTCTGCATCAACAAGAAGCTATATGGTGGCAGTAAAAGAGATAATCAATGAATTAGAGAAGAAAGGTAGAAAGCCAATACCAGTAGAAGACATAGTGAAGATAGCAAGAGAAAAAGACATTAGCGAAGACAAAGTAGATGAAGCAATAGAAAGGCTAAAAAGAGCAGGGGATATATTCGAACCAAGAGCAGGAATGATTTCAAAGTTATAATCCAAAATATACAAAAACTATTTAAATTACAAACCTTAATCTATAATGGGGGGCTCGATGGAAGACAAAACACAAAAAAGACAGGTCGCATACAAAATAAGGATTAAGGATATTCTAGATGGAAAATATGTAAGAGAAGAAGGGGATTGGGTGCCTAATTACATAGAAATAGGAAATAGGAAAATTTCAAGAGCAAATATAATAGCCACTGTGGTTGCAAAACAACCATTAGAAGGCACAAACTATCAGAGCATTCTAGTTGATGATGGTTCTGGCAAAATCATAGTGAGAAGTTTTGAAGAAAACGACAGTTTTAAAGATATAAAAATCGGAGATTTTGTTTTAATTATCGGAAGACCAAGAGAATATCTAAACGAAAAGTACATTGTTGCTGAAATAATAAAAAAAATAGAAAACCCCCTATGGATAGAAGTAAGAAAATTAGAGTTAGAGAATAAAAAAGAAATCCACAAAAAAGACGAAAATAAGAATAAAGTTGAACAAATTGTAACGGAAGAAGAAACAATACAAGATGATATCAACTCAAAGATATTTAGATTAATAAAAGAAATGGACCAAGGCAACGGTGTAGAGATAGATGAAGTAGTATCTAAATCAAAAGTTGAAAAAGCTGAAGAGATAATTAACAAACTCTTAAGAGCGGGGGAGATATTTGAAATAAAGCCTGGAAAACTAAAAGTTCTAGAATAATCAAAACAGCAAAGGCACAAAAAAAGACTCCAATAATGCTGCAACCAAAAGTAGCGCTATAGCCAACAACAACAAGTCTGTTGAATCAAGCAAAATATGTTGGAACTTCTTTGACATAAAATCATGATTTATCACAGCAACAGATATTATACCGCTAGCCAACCCCCCAACAAAATAAGCCAATATCTCCGGGACCCCATGAATCATATACCTCAGAATCCCGAGAGAGGTTATCTCAAAATAATGATAGAATGTTGCACTTGCTGAAAGATTGCTTCTTATAAAATTACCCATAGCGGTACCTATAACAGACGCATTCCAAGTTAATATGAAAATAGCACCAGAACCAAAGAGAAAAGCAAAGATAAGACAAAAAACAAGAACCTTGAGATTATTAAAAAAGATTCTTGTAAATAAAGTTGCCTGATTAATGCCTTGGCCAGTGACTTGTGTATTTATATCAGATATTGTTTTTGTTTGGATAGAAAATAAGCTAAGAGTTAAATCTGCAGGTAAAAAAACATACCAGAGAGTATAAGACAGAGTAATCCCTAAAAACAAAAACACAAAAAAAGATAACGCCCTACCATGCTCCTTAATAAGCAATTTTTCATCTTCTATCTCTAAATCTTTCTTTTCTTCAAGTTTTATTGCTCCATACATAAGAGGCACACAAGATATAACTGTTAAAAAGACCATTACCAGGCTTGCATGTGGCCTAAACACCCACAAACTCAATAAAACAGCAACAGAAGAGTACAAAAGCCCAACAAAAAACATTTCCCATGGCTCTCTCTCAGCCTTAAATGGATTAATAAGCGTTTCTAAGACCATAGTCTATTTCCTTAATATATCTATTTATATAGTTTTTGTTTCAAAAACAGATACTGTCAACTTAAGCAAGGTGGACACCCCAAAGATTGATGTTCTCTAATCCA
>CAZNZT010000016.1:0-25391 GCA_964577685.1 uncultured Methanosarcinales archaeon
CTGCTTTTTCTCCACCATCATTATAAACTCTTAACTGTACACTAAAATCTTGTCCAGGTTCTACAGGATAAGGAGTGATGCTTTCAGCAGAAGCACTTATCACAGGAGTATCTGTATCGTAAAAAGGCCTGCTCGTTGCACTTACACAAGTAACCATTAATACACTTATCATAATTGAAAGTATTAGTATTATTTTATATTTCACCATTATCACCTCTTTTTTCTTTTTTTGTATATTCCTTTTCCCAATAAGGATCCTCAATCTCTTTAAGCTTTTCATCAAATTTAATTAATTCATTATGATATCCCTCATCTTCCATTGCTTCTTTTGCCGCTTTATCTTGTGGTATAACATTTGTCTCTTTAGCTATCTCTAAAAATCTTTTATGGTGGTCCCTCACAAAACAAGGTCTTAACATATTCCCTAATTTTCCATTTTGATTGAAATATTTAGATTGCCATTCCCTCCCTTTAACAAAGAAATCAGAAAATAAAGCATCTGCTATCTTTTTATCTTCAGAAAATAATTGTTTTACATTATGCTTATAATATGGAATAAAAACACAGGGCATAATATTGCCATTCCAATCTATGTAAAAATAACCTCCAGGTCTCCCGCATGAGATACAACCATTTGAAAGTATTGCACTATTCCAAAAGTCTGCTACAAACCATTCCTTTTCACTTAGGATTTGTTTCCATTTCTTGAATAGTTCAAATCTCTGCTCAGGACTAATCATTAACTCTGTTGTGAATTTTCTACCAATGGGCATATACTGGAATATCCACATGTATGTTGCCCCTAATTCCTCAAAATAAAAGTTATAAAATTCGTCAGTTAACAAAACATTAATGTTATTTTTTGTTGCTGTTACAGACACGCCAAATAGAACGCCGTTGTTTCTTAAATTTTCCATCGCCTTTAATATCTGTCTGTGAATGCCTTTACCTCTTCTATCATCTGTTTCTTTTTCAAAACCTTCAACTGAAATTGCAGGAGTTATATTTCCAAGTTCTGCCATTTCCTTAGCAACAGAATCTGTGATTAATGTCCCATTTGTGTACACTAAAAAGAAACTATCTTTCCATTTCTTAGGTAAATCCAATATGGTTTTTCCTTCGCTTTTGTACATTAACGGCTCTCCACCAGAAATAACAAAAAATCGCATCCCCATTTCATCATGTAATTCAGTCATTATTCTATCAACTGTGGTCCAATCCAATGTTTCAGTAGCTTTTGCTGTTGAAGAAGCATAACAGCCTATGCAATGAAGATTGCACCTTTTTGTAGGACTAAGCGTAATAAAAAGAGGAGGGTTCAAACCATGCTTTTTTTCAAACGACACTATGGCGTTTCTTCTACGCTCGTCTTGAAAAAATACTTGCTCAACTAAAGTCTCAATAAGCCTTTTTGCTACTCTTTTAGAAATAATCCCCTTATTGAGATTCTTAAGAAATGAAAGATACATAGCTTTTACACCATTAAACCTATCAATCCTTGCATTTTTTGAATATAAGGGGTTGCCTTTCTCAACCATATTTTTATAGAGCATTTTTTCAAATTGTTTAGAAGCCAGATTTCTCGCCATTTTATTACTAATAATTACTTTTGTAAAATTGGAAATCATTTTTTCTTTGTTTAAAACCATATTATTTACATCCTGTTTTTTTGTTTTTAACTTTTTTCAGTTTTTTATGAAATTTAAATGCTAAAAAAATAATTTTAGCTTATAATCTTCCTGACCTTTTCAGCAGTCGCCTTTTTCATAAGCATTATCTTGGTAAACAAAGTAAGATACATCTCTAATCGTTTATATTCCTGAATTAATCTTTTCAGTTTATTCATTCTACTAGTATTGCCCAATTCTTTTACTTCTTCCAATGTCTCAATTAAAGGTTTAACATCTTGTTCCAAAAATCTTTTGATTAACTCATTAAACGCTTCAATAAATGAAACAGCAAGTTCATACAATTTTTCCTTGCCTTTCCCCCTAATTGATCTTACCATGTTTAATTTTTCAAGAATCTTCAAACTAGGACTAACTAAACTTAAACTATAATTTGTTTTTTCTGCTATTTCTCTCTGAGAAAGAGGAGTATCTGCAAACAAAAGAGTAGCCCATACTCTACCAGCAGGTTCTCCTAGACCCCACTGTTTTGAGATCTTTCCTGTCCTATCAATGAACTCCTTTTCTGTTTTTGCTAAGTTTCGCACCATTTTTTCTCAAATTTCAGTTTTTACTGAAATATATCTAAACGTATTTATAAATGTTTCTTTTTTAATCTTAAAATTCAAAACTCCCCCTTTTTAGTGAGACTAGATAAGCCTTCGGCTTTGATGAAAAGAACTCCCCTAGATACTTGTTCTCTAAGGCTCTTACGAGCTTGAAGGAACGGAACTCCCCAGTGCTACCCACATATACACTCCCTGCGGTCGAATTGATTGGAAATTGAAATTTTACTCTGCGGACGCAGGTTTTCGGAACTTCGTAACCGAAAACGAGTTTAACAGGAATTCCGATGTTAAAAACAGCCTATTCTAAACATCCGCTATTGAACATCCTTAACTTGAACGGAACGAATAGATAGAAGTCTTTATAAAGGATTCAAGGTTTTCTTTTAGCTATGCTAAAGAAGAAGAAAACCCTTATTAGCATAGTCTTAGTTATTATCATATTTATTCTTGCCACTTTTATTGTTAGCATAAATAGGTTTTTTCCTAAAGAGATGAAATATAGTGAGAATAAGTTTAGCCTAAATACTAATATGGCAGGCCTAAACACTAATAGAGTAGGTGGGTACATTACAAATAAAAATAATTCCTGTTTCTCAAAATACGCTCCTGAAAGCAATGTAATATTTTTACATTCTAGCTACTGCCCCCATTGTAGAAGGATGATGCCTATAGTCAGGGATTTAGAAAAAGAAGGATATGGATTTTATTGGGCGGAATCTTCTAGTAAAGAAATAACAAATGTTAAGGAGTGCTTTAGTGAATTAATTAGTGGTTATGTGCCACAATTTATATGCCCTGCTAATAAAAAATCTTTTATTGGAGAAACAAGTAAAGAAAATCTAAAGAGGTTTGCAGATGAGTGCAAAAGAGCTATAAATTAATAAGATTTAAAAAGAAAGTTAGATTTTCTGTTCTTAATTTGTTGGGGTGGTCAATCATGGAGGATAAGGAAGAGAATAAAGAAAAAGCAAAAAAAAGAAGTTTCAAGTTTAAGAAGTCAACACTATGGATGGGAATTAGCATTCTTCTTGGAGTGCTTTTTATTATATCCATAGCTACTGGTGGTTTTAGGAATAGGGATTCTAGTAAGACTGGTAAGATTAGCATGGGAAATGATGAGTTTATCTTTATGAATTCCGATGGATGCACAACCGCTTGTGATGAGATGGAACCTATTGCAAAAGAATATGCTAAAAAAGCTGGTTTAAAGTTTAGTAAGTCTAAGTATTTCCAGCCAGTTAGGGTTCCTGGATTTGTTCTTGTGACAAATGGTGTTGTTAGAGTTTCGGCAATCAGTGATAAGGTATCTTTGGTTAAAACCCTATGTGATGCTACAGGCAAACAGGAAGTTTGTGATGAGATAAAAGAATTGGAAGAAGATGCCCTAAAGGAGAAATGTGATAAATTCAAAAAAGAAGAAAAGCCAGAATTCAAGATGTTTATAATGAGTTTCTGTCCTTATGGGCAAGAAGCAACTAAAATAGTGGAACCAGTAGTCAAAGAGTTTGGTTCTGAGATAGATTTTGAACCCCACTATGTTATTTATGATAAAAGTCTTTACGCTGGTAGCGAGGACAATTATTGTGAAGAGGATGTGTGTTCTATGCATGGTGTTCAGGAATTACATGAGGATATGAGACAAAAGTGTATTTGGAAGTACGAAAATGAAAATTATTGGGACTATATCAGATGTATAATCAGTAAGTGCAATAGTAGGAATGTGGATGACTGTTGGAATGAATGTAGTGATAATCTAGATGATATTAACAAGATAGAGAATTGCCAAGAGGAAGAAGGTGTGGAGTTAATGAGAGCTGAGAAAGAGGAGATGGCGAAGTTTGGAGTGAGGGGCTCTGAGTCACTTATATTAAATGGTATAAGACTTGAGATGCAGGACTATAGATGGGACCCAAATAAATTGAAAAATCTTATTTGCTGTGGTTTTGAGAGTAGACCAGACATCTGTGGCAATAAGATAACTGGCGCTTCAGTCTCTAGTGGCCCAAAATCAGGGAGTTGTGGTTAAGACCAATCAAAGAAAGTGGTCATAGCCATGTTTTTTTATTAATCTTTCTTTTCCATTAGAATAAAGATAAACTCCTTTTTTTCTTCTTATTTCTCCAATAAGGAACCCTTTTACTTTGGAAAGATTTTTTTCTGAAACAGTAAAAACTAACTCAAAATCTTCTCCACCATATAAGGCGTAATCTATTGGATTTGCATTGAGCAATTCTGCTGCTTTTCTTGTTTCTTCTAATATTGGGATGTTGTCTTTAAAAATTACTGCACCTACTTTACTTTGTTCACATATATGTTGGACCTCTGAAGCCAAGCCATCAGAAACATCAATCATTGCATTGATATATCTCAAAAAGGGTTTAACTTTATACAGACTTGCTTCTGGCTCCAAGTGAGCTTTTCTGACTTTATTATAATTACCAATATTTTTTAGTAAAAGATTTAACCCTGCTGTTGATGTTCCAAGGGGACCTGTTACCAATATGAAGTCTCCTGGTTTTGCTGTGCTTCTTAGACAAAGATTCTCTTTTTTTACTTCTCCAAGCATTGAAACATCAATTACTAGTTGCTTTCCATGGGTTATATTCCCTCCAACGACTTCAAGCTTGTATTTCTTACAGGTTTGCCAAATTCCCCTATAAATTGCATCTACTATCTTGACATCGGTATTTCTTGGTAACACTAGAGAAACTAAGGCATATTTCGGGATTCCTCCCATTGAACCTATATCAGAAACATTGATTTCTATTGCTTTTTTACCTACTTGCTCTGGTGTGAAATAGTCAAGGGAAAAATGATCGCCTTCTACTAGTGTATCAGCTGTTAGAGCCAGAAGTTTGTTTTTAAGTTTGATTATTGCTGTGTCATCACCAATGCCTATGAGTATGTTTTTGTCAATTGGCTTTTTTGTTATCCTTTTTATTATTCCAAACTCACCTATTCTTGATAAGTCCATAGCCTAAGGGGTTTATAGTTCAGCTTAAATTTTTTGCTATTATTTCTAAGGTGATAATATTCCAAACTTTTTTACTTTCTTATAAGGAGGTACATTTTTATTGGCAGGAAGGTAATAAAATTTATAAATAAAATGGGAATTCCCTCTCTTAGGTTTTATCTTTTATTTGTAAAAATAGAATTTAGTCAAAATATGAATAGGAGGTTGTTAATATGGTAAAAAAATGGGTATATTCCTTTGAAGAGGGAAAAAAAGAACTAAAGGACTTGCTAGGAGGAAAAGGAGCAAATCTTGCTGAGATGACAAGAATAGGTATCCCTGTTCCTCCAGGGTTTACTATAACCACTGAAGCATGCGCTGAATATTACAAGCTCGGTAGAAAATATCCTGATGGTATGTGGGAACAGGTTGAAAAGAAACTAGCAGAGCTAGAGAAGAAGATGAACGCAAAATTAGGAGATCCTGAAAATCCATTATTAGTTAGCGTAAGGTCTGGGGCTGCTGTTTCTATGCCTGGAATGATGGATACTGTGCTTAACTTGGGTCTAAATGATAAGTCTGTTTTAGGTTTAGCTAAAAAAACTGGCGATGAAAGATTTGCATATGATGCCTACAGAAGGTTTATATGCATGTTTGGAGATGTTGTTATGGGTGTTGAGCACAAATATTTTGAAGAGGTTCTTGATAAGGTAAAGGAAACAAAAGGCGTGGAATATGATATTGACCTAGAAGCAGAGGATTGGAAGAAAATTTGTGAAGAATATAAAAATGTTATTAAGAAACACGCTGGAAGATTATTTCCAGAAGACCCTAAGGAACAGCTGAAGATGGCAATTGATGCTGTCTTTGGTAGCTGGAATAATAAAAGGGCTATTGCCTACAGGAGGATACATAATATCACTGGTCTGTTGGGAACTGCTGTTAATGTACAGACAATGGTATTCGGGAATATGGGTGAAACCTCAGGAACAGGTGTCTTGTTCACAAGGAATCCTTCCACGGGAGAGAACAAGCTCTATGGAGAATATCTTACTAACGCCCAGGGTGAAGATATTGTGGCTGGTATAAGAACTCCAAAGCACATTGAAGAGCTAAAAAAACAGATGCCGAAGGTTTATGATGAACTTATAAAGATATATAAGAAGGTTGAAAAACACTATAAAGACATGCAAGATATGGAATTTACAATACAAGAGGAGAAGTTGTATATCCTACAAACAAGAACAGGTAAGAGGACAGCGGTTGCAGCCCTGAAGATAGCTGTTGATATGGTAAGAGAGGGATTAATTGATGAGAAAACAGCTGTTTTAAGGATAGATGCAAAACAATTGGATCAGCTCTTGCACAAAAGACTAGATCCTGTTGCAAAAGAGAAAGCAACTATCATAGGCAAAGGGTTGCCTGCTTCACCTGGTGCAGCAGTAGGTAAGATTGTCTTTAATGCTGAGAGGGCCCAGGAGCTTGCACAAAGTGGTGAAAAGGTAATCCTAGTAAGAACTGAAACATCACCTGAAGACATAGAAGGAATAAATGCTGCACAAGGAATATTAACATCAAGAGGGGGTATGACTTCACACGCTGCTGTTGTGGCAAGAGGCATGGGCAAGCCTTGTGTTGCAGGTTGTGCTGATGCTCTGATTGATGAGAAGAATAAGAGTTGTAAAATCGGAGGTATAGAATTACATGAAGGTGATTATATTACACTAGATGGGGCTACAGGAGAAGTAATCAAAGGGGAGGTTCCTGTTGTGGATCCTGAGTTGAGTGGAGACTTCGCTACATTGATGGGTTGGGCTGACAAGTTTAGAAAGCTAAAGGTCAAGGCAAATGCTGATACGCCCCATGATAGCAAAATAGCAAGAGAATTTGGAGCAGAAGGAATCGGACTATGCAGAACAGAACATATGTTCTTTGAGGGAGACAGGATAAAGGCTGTTAGGGAGATGATTCTAGCAGAAGACCTAGAAGGAAGAAAAAAAGCTTTAGCCAAGATAGAACCTATGCAGAGAGAAGATTTCAAGGGAATATTCAAGGTTATGGATGGATTGCCAGTTATTATTAGATTGCTAGATCCTCCATTACACGAATTTTTACCTAAGGAAGATGAAGAAATAAAAGAAATGGCTAAGGAAATGAATATCAGTGAAGAAAAGATTAGGGAAACGCTTAGTAACCTGCATGAATTTAACCCTATGCTTGGATTCAGAGGTTGCAGATTAGGTGTTAAGTATCCGGAGATTAGTGAGATGCAAGTGAGAGCTATTTTTGAGGCTACCATTGAGTGTAGGAAAGAGGGTATTAAGGCTTTGCCACAGATAGAGGTTCCTTTAGTTGGTAATGTTAAAGAGTTTTTGATTATAAAAGAGATTATTGAGGGTGTAGCTAATGATTTAGGACTAAAGAGAGGCAAAGATTACTGGGTAGGAACTATGATTGAGGTTCCCAGGGCTGCTATAACAGCAGATGAAATTGCCAAAGAAGTTGATTTTATGAGTTTTGGAACGAATGATTTAACGCAGATGACTTGTGGATTTAGTAGAGATGATGCTGGTAAGTTCTTGAAACAATATGTTGAAAAAGGGATATATGAAAGGGACCCATTCCAAAGCATAGATCAGGAGGGTGTTGGAAAGTTGATGCGGATTTGCATTGAAAAAGCAAGGAAAGTCAATCCCAAGGTAGAGATTGGAATTTGTGGGGAACATGGAGGTGAACCTGAAAGTGTAAAGTTCTGCCATAACATCGGCTTAAATGATGTTAGTTGCAGTCCGTACAGGGTGCCTATTGCAAGATTAGCAGCTGCTCAGGCTGCTTTGGAGGAGAAATAGGAAATCAAAGTCCTGAGTTGGGGTTTGAGGATTCTTCTTTTTGAGTTTTATTCTTATATTTTTTGTAGAAAATAATCCAACTAAAAAAATTAAAAGAACTAAAAACGCGCCTGCGAGGATTTGAACCCCGGACCTAATGCTTAGGAGGCATTGGCGGATATTATTCTTTCGCTCTTTTTGGCCCTAAGCAAGGTATCCAAACTGAGCTACAGGCGCATATTTTTTGAGGATAGAAATTATTTTAAATAACTTTCCTTTTTTAAGAATTATGAAAGTAAAAGAAAAACCAGAAGACTTTATTGTAAAGGAGGTAATGGACATTGAGGTAAGAAATAGAGGGAGGTATCTTTACTTTTTATTAAAAAAAGTAAATTACAATACGATAGATGCTATTGAGAAAATTGCTAGAGCATTAAATATAGTACATACAAGATTTGGGTTTGCAGGAAATAAGGACAAATTCGCTATAACAGAGCAATTTGTTTCTGTAGAAAATGTAAAAAAAGAGAATATAGAAAGAATAAGACTAGAAGGCATAGAAATTAAATTTTTAGGTTATGGTGATAAACCGATTTCTCTTGGAGACTTAGAAGGGAATAGGTTCGTTATAACTATTCGGGGTTTAAACGAAGATGAGATTAGAAGTTTTAAGAGTAATATAAAGAAAAAAAATATCCTAATACCGAATTATTTTGGTGAACAGAGATTCTCTAGTAAGAATGTTGAAGTTGGGAAGGCAATCATAAAGAGGAATTTTGAAAAAGCAACTATGTTGCTCGGGCTTGATATCATAGAAAATGACTACATTGGTGCATTAAGGAAGATAAATAAAAAAATATTGAAGCTTTATGTGCATAGTTATCAAAGTTATATATTTAACGAAACTATTAGAAAGTATCTTAAACTTGATATCAAGAAAAACGAAAAGATTCCTGTTGTTGGTTTTGGTACAGAACTTGAAAAGTATAATAGGAAATTACAAGATATAATAAACAAGATTTTAAAAAAAGAGAAGATACATCTTAGAGACTTTATTCTTCCTAGAATGCCAGAGCTTAGTGAATATGGAACAGAAAGGGATTTATTCTTTGAAGTTAAAGAACTTAAGGTCCTAGAAGAGGGTGAAAATTGGTTGAGAATTAGTTTCTTTTTGAAGAAGGGATGTTATGCAACTGAAGCTATTAAGTATCTATTTAACAGCATTTAGGACATCATTTAATATATTAGGCAATGGTCTCTCTGTGTCTATATCAACAAGAATTCCTTTCTTTTTGTAATATTCTATTAAGGGTTCTGTTTGTTTTTTATAAACTTCTAATCTACGCTCTATTGCTTCAGGTTTGTCATCATCCCTTTGAATAAGCTTGCCACCACATTTATCACAGACTCCTTCTTTTTTTGGAGGTATATTCTTTATATGGTATATAGCATTACAATTTTTACAGATTCTCCTTCCAGAAAGCCTTTCTATTATTGTTTTTTTAGATGCTATGAAGTTTAGGACCTTGTCTATTTTGATGTTATTTATTTCCAAAGATTCTGCTTGAGGTATTGTCCTTGGAAAACCATCTAGAATAAACCCTTTTTTGCAGTCCTCATTTGAGATTCTCTTTTTTATTAAATCTATAACTAGGTTGTCTGGAACAAGTTTGCCAGAATCCATATATGATTTTGCCTCTTTTCCTAATGGAGAATTCTCCTTCACTGCTTCCCTTAGCAAATCCCCCGTAGAGATTTGAGGAATAGCTAAATCCTTCAATAACAATTTCGCAACTGTTCCTTTCCCTACACCAGGTGGTCCTAAGAAGATTAAGTTCATTGTTCTCACCTCAAAACAAAAAAGCCTCCGGAGGGATTTGCACCCTCGACCTGCAGATTACAAGTCTGCCGCAATAGCTACTATGCTACGGAGGCATGATTCCAGTTTTGATTTAAAGAATTTATATTTTTTTAAAAAGATTATGTTCCTATGCCATATAGTTTTGGATGGAATGGTTCTGGCGTAGGTATAAAGACACGCATATCAAGATAACGTTTTATAACGCTAGTGAGCCTATATACTTCTCTCCATAGCTGTTTTTCATGCTTCTCTACCTCTTGGCTCATTATCCTCTTATTGTATAAATCTACAAAATGTTTTAATAGCCAATGATTCTTCCATTCATTCCTATAATCTAATTGGACAGCGGCATTAAAGAAGAGTTCTAATTCGCCCCATTGAGCCTTAATTTTTTTACCATGATGCATTATCTCTCTATTTTGTATATATACGCCATGAAAATCTATATTCAATCTGTATCTTATATATCCGGAATATTTTCCTTCTGGTTTTTTAAATAGACGCCAGTATATCCACAGTTCTTTACCACCTTGATGAAGACCTCTCTGGCAGTATTTTTCTAGGTATAGTGTTTCTATATATCTGTGTGCTTTGCTTACATCTGCTCCAGCAGGATAACCTTCCTCCCCATACCATTTTTCTTCTACAAGGTATTCGTGCATCATTACATAGAGGTTCTTCAGATTAAAAACATCCTTGAATTTTACTTTTGTCTCTGGAAGTTTGATTTCTTCCATAGTTTAGAATATGAGGACGTGTTTATATAAAATTTTCGTTTTATTTTATTTGTATAGCCAGAGAGAAAGGTTTTTATAATCTGATAGAATAATTATGTCGTGGTACAGGATGTTAATTGGTGTTGTCGGGAAAACAAATGTTGGTAAGAGTACTTTCTTTAAGGCTGCTACTTTAGCTGAAGTAGAGATAGCAAACCATCCATTTGTTACAATTAAGCCAAATTCCGGTGTTGGTTTTGTAAGGATTGAATGTGTTGACAAGGATTTTAATGTGAAATGCCAACCAAAACATGGTTATTGTTTAAAGAACAACAGATTTGTTCCTATTCAATTACTTGATGTCGCAGGTCTAGTCCCTGAAGCTCATGAAGGTAAAGGGATGGGCAACCAGTTTCTTGATGATTTAAGACAGGCTGATGCTCTAATCCATATTCTTGATATCTCTGGAAGTACAAATGAGAACGGAGAGGTAGTCAGGCCTGGAGAATATGATCCTGCCAAGGATATAATATTCCTAGAATATGAATTAGACATGTGGTACTTAAGGCTGATAAAAAAAGGATGGGAGCCATTTGTTAAACAAACAAAACAAGAGAGAGAGAATGTAAACAAGGCTTTAGCCAAACACCTTACTGGGCTAGGTGTAAATGAGAAGATTATAGAAGAGGTTATTACAAAACTTGGGCTAAGTGACGACATAGAAGAATGGGATGAGAGAGTACTAAAAGAGATTGCTACAGAACTTAGAAGGATAACAAAACCAATGATAATTGCCTGTAATAAGATAGATGTAAAGGGGGCCAAACAAAATCTTGAAAGACTTAAAGAGAAATTTCCCGACCATATCCTAATTCCTTGTTCTGCTGAAAGTGAATTAGCATTAAAAGAAGCTGCAAAGCATGGGCTTGTAGAATATATTCCAGGAGAAAGCAATTTTACTATTCTTGATGATAGTAGATTAAATGACAAACAAAAAGGTGGTTTAAAATTCATTAAAGAGAATGTTTTGGAGGGGTTTGGCAATACAGGAGTACAACAGGTCCTAGATAACATGGTTTTCAATCTGCTAGGGTATATAGCTGTTTATCCTGTAGCCAATTCACATCTGCAGGATAAGGATGGAAATGTGTTACCTGACTGTTTACTAGTCAAAGACGGAACAACTGCCTTGGAGTTTGCTTATAAAATTCACACAGAAATAGGTGATAATTTTGTCAGGGCAGTAGATTTAAAAACAAAACAGATTATAGGCAAGGAACATAAGCTTAAGAATAGAGATGTAATTGAAATAATAGCAAGTAAATAACCACCTAGATTTAATCTTGTTTCTTCTTTCTGCTGTATTGCTTAAAACTGTCTATAAGGTCTATCATATATTTTCCTTCTTCAAGCTTAAAGACTAACGGCTCTCCTTTGAACAGATGGACTAGGTCTAGTTCATATTTGCCTGGTTTTAGAACTCTAATTGACTCCAAGTCTAGGACTATTGGTTTATCATTTTCAATGTCAGAACCAACTATCTCAAACACATCCTTTTCCATCTGTTCTCTTTCCTTCCTTGTGAGTTTTATGCTTTCTTGAAGTTTCTTTGCTTCTTCTAATTTCTCCTTTCTTATATAGAAAAAGAGTCTTCCCCCACACTTACAACCTGTTATTATCTCTGATGCTCCGTCATCATAGATAGTATTGCATACAACACATTGATGAGGCATTTTTTATTTTCTTTTCTTTTTCTTAACCTCTCTAGTTAGTAGTTCTATCTTATCTGGGTCTTTTTTAATTTGTTTTACAATTGTAGCAGGCCCTATTATTGTAAATCCACTCCTATCACCTAGGAGCGTATTAATCAGATTTGATTTCATTGATTTAAAAAAACCACCTTTCTTTTTATCTGGTGAAATAACTGCAAGTTCTATTCCTTTAAATCTTTCATTAATCTCTTCCATAGTTATTTCTATTAAGTCTTTCTCTTCTTCTTTTTTTAGTCGCCCTTCTAGTATCACTATCTTATTTTGCTTTACTAGGTCTAAGAGCATATGAACCCTTCTCGCTGAACCAAGGTCTTCTATTTTTGAATATGGAACAAATTGGAATGTTAACATTTTTGCTACCTCTTTTTTATCCAACTAGGGCAAATAAGCCTTCATAAAACTTGTCCATGTTATGTCCGTATTTTGCTGATATACCTATAACATTATACTGGGGAAACGCTGCTTGAATCTTCTTGATTTTTGATTTTTTTAAATCAATCTTGTTTCCAACTATTAATACAGGTATATCTCTTGCTTGTAAATTACCTATTATGGTTATATTAACTTGTGAGTATGGATCTTTCGTTGAATCTAAAACAACAACAACTGCATCCATTTCATCAAGCCATTTTATAGCATCTATTACTCCTTTTGTTGCCTCCTTTGCTCTTTGTTTTGCTTCCTTCTCTTTTAGACCTGCTTTCATAAAATCTTCATAGTCGACTTTTGTTGCTATCCCAGGGGTGTCTACTAGATTAAAAGAAAGTTCTTTCCCTTTTGATTTGATATTAATTTGTTCTTTGATTTGTATTTCCCTTGTTTCATGAGCAATATTAGAAACAGAACCCATATCTTCCCCTAACCAGTCTTGGCATATCCTATTAGCTAGTGTGGTTTTTCCACCATTGGGTGGGCCATATAACCCTAGCTTTAGATGCTTTTTCTTCTTGAATATGTTCCTAAGAACCTTGTTTATAAATTTTTTAAAAAGATTAACTACCATTCAAACACCTTTTTTTCTTAAAAGACAAGAACAGGAGAGATTTATATATTTTACTATTTTATTGTACCATTTATCTTAGAGTGTTAAGATAATATATTCAACTAGGGGTGTCTATATTTAAAGTAGTATATTTCTTGTGAGGAAAAGTTTGCTTTATGATAATAGCAAGATTCATTAATAATAGGTCTAGTAAAAGTAACTTATGAGGGATGCGATGAGGGGGCAATATAATCTTTCACCTTTCTTGCCACAAACTTTAACTTTGTCTTTAATATTCAAACGGAACATTATAACACAAAGACAAAATGGAACTTTATTAAACTTTCGAAGCAAATTGTAAGTGAATGAGTTGATTAAAGTGGTTATATTGTTTTGTTTTTTATTTAATTTTGTTCTTATGAAATAGAAATAAATCAGAGTATATTTAACGAACTTTAAACTTTACACTTACAGAAGCTCTAATTTCAATCTTCTTTGGTTGGATATTTGTGGTGGCTTCTTTTGCTTCCTCTGTGTGTTCTACTGACCTAACAAGAGGGTAAGGATAATAATTAAAATTGGTTGTTCTGACTTCTACAACCCTACCAAGCTTTTTTCCTAAAGCAACAGCAATGCCTTCTGCTTTAAGTTTCGCATCTTCTGTTGCTTTTTTTAGGGCTTTAGCCTTTAGTTCATTTTGTTTGTCCTTACTTAGCTCAAAATTGATGTGACTAACCAGGGCACCGTTATCAACTCCTAAATCAATAATCTCTCCAGCCTTGTCAAATTTTTCAGATTCAACCCTTAAACCTTGCCTGGCAATATATCCTTCCTGTTTTCTTTCATTATCTTTCCAAACCCAATTTGGATATATGTTATAGTTTTGAGTTGTTATCTGTTCCTTATTAATCCCTGCAGAATATAAAGCATTTGTTACATTATTTACAATCTCTGCAACCCTGTCTTTAGCCACTTGCGCAGAGAGATGTTTGGCTTCAATATTAAAATAGACTACAACCCTATCTGGCATTTCTTCTATAACTGACTCTCCTTGTGCATCAATTGTTGTTGCCTTGGAGTCAAGGTATATAAAGAAAGCCAGCATCACTATGGCAAACATAAGAATAAGGCCTGCTATGATAGATTTTTGTTTCATCTTTATCGCTGGGTAGGGTTTAAAAAGAACTAAAGGGTAATAGTATTTAAACTTTTTTATAAATAGAAAGATTTATAACTTATTATAGGATAAAAGATTAAATGATGGATAGGATAAAAGATACATTCAGAAAGCTAAGAAAGAAAGGAGAAAAAGCACTAATGCCATTTGTGGTTATAGGTGACCCTGACTATAAAACAAGTTTGCAGATAGTTAAGAGGCTAAGTAAATATGCCGATATGCTTGAACTTGGTATTCCATTTTCTGATCCAATAGCGGATGGACCCACTATACAATCAGCAGATGTTAGAGCCCTAAAGAAAGGCATAAACACAGATATTGCATTTAGATTCATAAAGGACATAAGGAAATTTACACAAATGCCAATAGGCTTGCTTGTTTATTATAATTTGATATACCAGAGAGGCATAGCAAGATTCTATAGGGAATGTAAATCTACTGGCGTTGATTCTGTTCTAGCAGCAGATGTGCCAATTGAGGAAGCAGGGGAGATAATAAGAGAAGCAAGAAAAAATAAAGTTAGTAGTGTTTTTATAGTAAGTCCATTAACAGAAAAAGAAAGACTAAAGAAGATTGTAAAAAATACAAGAGGTTTTGTTTATATTGTTTCAAGACTTGGGGTTACGGGAGCAAGAAAAGAACTCCAAAGAAGTACATTAGAACTCATAATGCGGGTTAGGTCACACACGAAATTACCTTTGTGTGTTGGCTTTGGAATATCAAAACCAGAGCATGTAAGGGCTATTTGCAAGGCTGGAGCAGATTGTGCAATTATCGGTTCTGCAATTGTCAAAATAATAGAAAAGAATCTTAAAAATAAAAAACTAATGCTAAAGAGAATCGAAGAATACACAAAAAAACTGAAAGAAGCAACGAGAACAAAATGAAAAAAGAGGTTTTGTTTATATTGCTTCTCTTTTTTTTAGTTACATTTTTATCATCTTCTATATATGCAGATTGTGATATCACTGGAGAGATAAATGAGAGCAACACAAAAAGTTACGAGATAAACAACAAAGACTATAATATAACATTCTTGGACTATGATGATTCTACAGGAAAAGCTATAGTAAAATTTAAGGTCAATGGAGAAACAACAAAAGAGATGGAAAAGACAGATTACTATATCTTCATGGATGCTTCACTAATAAGAATTGATGATATTGAAAAGATTGGTAATGTTGCCCAAGTTCAGTTCTGCTTTAAGGCAGGATTGTCTTGTATTGATTGTGGAAGTTGTTCAACAAATTCTGATTGTGATGACGGAAATGCATGTACGATTGACTATTGTGATGGAGACCCGCTTATATGCCACCACAAGCTAATACTTTGGTGCAAAAACAATGATGGTTGTTGTCCAAAGAGATGTACGCTTCAAAACGATAATGATTGTATAAAAGAGAGTAAAAATGAAAGCAAAATAGTATTATGTGTAAATGATTCAGAGTGTGATGATAACAATACAGCTACAAAGGATGTCTGTTCAGGAACTCCTAAGAGATGCAATCATATACTAATTGATTGGTGCTTGTCAGGAGATGGCTATTGTCCTGAGAATTGCACATTTGAAGATGATACTGATTGTGACGAGTGCTTATCTGATATTGATTGTGATGATGGGAATGCATGTACTAAGGATGTATGTTCTGGGAATCCAAAAAGGTGTTTGAATAATAGAACTGCGGGGTGCGACTATAATGGAGTTTGTTTTTCTATCGGCTCAAGAGTTAATAACTTATTCTGTAATACAAATGGTTCAATGGAAGTGCAAAAAGCAATAAAAGAATCTTGCAATTATGATTATGAGTGCTATTCCAATAGGTGTATAAGAAACAGATGTAAATTTGAAAGTTTTTTTGATAAATTAATCCAATGGATTAGGTCTATATTTTAGTTACTTTAAAAAAATTTATATATCCCTTTGTTTATTTTCAATCTAATGTTGAAATCAGTTATATCATTTGATGGAACTAAGATATATTATAAAATTATAAAGAAAGGACAGCCGTATCTTATGCTTATTCATGGGGTTGGATCAAGCAGTAAAATATGGGAAGAAGAAATTAAGATTTTATCAAAGGCTGGCTTTTCTTTAATTGCTCCTGATTTAAGGGGGCATGGAATTTCTGATAAGCCCCAGCATAGAGATGCATATTTTTTACATCATTTTGCTCATGACATAGAACACATCCTAAGAAAGGAAAAAATAAACAAGATAGTACCAATAGGCTACAGCTTTGGTGGTGTTGTTTCAATATTATATTATAATATATACCCTCATAGAATAAATAGCATGGTATTGATAAGCACAAGTTATAAGATGCCGATAAAGCTATATTTTATCTATAAGATAAAGTATGTTATCCACAAGATAACAAGAAGGAAAGATGATGAAAAGAGAAAAAGTATTGAAGCATTAAACCATTGCATATCCCAGATGATGGAATACTCAATAAACTTTAAGAAACAAAATATAAAACAGCTCTCAAATATAAAGGTTCCAGTTCTCTTCATAGAGGGAACAAAAGATAGAGTTATACCTGTAAGACATATGGAAAATACATGTAGATTTATCAAAACAGCAAGTTTAAATAAGATAGAAGGAGCTGACCACAACATCATCACAACAAGGAGAGAGGAGTTAAACAAACAGATGCTTGACTTCTTTAATAGGAATCTTAGAAACATTCAGTTTGATTTAAACAAGATAGCAATAGCAAGCTTGCTTGGAATTGTAATTGGGTTTCTCTCCACCCCAGAAGCACTTAAGATTTTTGTTTCTGGAGGAATAACAGGGGCGGCCATAAGCGGTTTGATGATAGAGAAGCAATTATTAGGTATTGAATTAGTATTTAAGACAATAATCTCGATAGTCTTGTTATTACTATTTTATAATCTGTTCAGAAAAAAGTAATTCTATCAAATTAAGAAAGATATACCATCAAATGACCTCTTTATTTTATTTTTCATCCCTAAGTTCACAAAATCCTTAAATAATGGAATCTTAATGGGAATAGCGAATTTGACAAATGTTGAACTGATAATTGCCTCTCCTTTATCTAAACTTGCTATATTCCTATCATCATCGCTCAAGTCTTGTGCTGAGCTTTGTATTATTGCCTCTCTCTCTGGTCCCATTTCTATACCAAGAATTATTTTTGTGTTTATATTTGCCAAAATCTGCCTTGGGATAAGCGAAGGTAGTTGTGTGATGGCAAATAAACCTATTTTGAATTTTCTTCCTTCCCTAGCAATAGTAGAAAATATGTTTGGTCCTTTTTCCAAAACCTCTTTTCCTAAAACCCTTGGTGCCTCTTCAATGACTATTGAGATAACTGGTTTATTTTTTAATAGTCCATTGAATTTGTAGGATTTATATCTGTTGAAAACCTCATTAACAATCAAGCTTCCTATCAATATTTCTACTGGACCAGAGAAATTGGATGTATCTATTATCACAAGTTTACTTTCTTCTAGTTCCTTGCAGATGTCACTAATACAGCTTTCACCAGCATTCAAATCAAAGACTCCATTGCAGAATAATTGTTGACCATCAAAGTCCAAGTCAAGTAAGCTAGTAATTCTCCTCTTAATAACAGAGATAGTACCTTCGTGGAAGTTAACTTTTAGTGGTTTGTCTAATATGATGGCTTCAATCCATTTTTTTCCATACTCTCTATAATAGGCACTTAATGCCTGTAGTTGTGGGTCACTCCAATCAACAACTCCATTAAAGTGGGAGGGTTTAATTAATTCTAAATTAATCTTCAATGTCCTACAGCCAGGTGGAACATTCTTTGGTGTATAATAGACTACCCTATCATTAAGTGGATGGTCCTTCAGACCAAGTTTGTTTCTTCCATAGTATTCGTCGTGTGGGTCTAAAACAAGAACTCCACAATAGTCTTTATCCAAACTATCCCATAGTATAACAGAACAAAGATTTGATTTTCCTCTTCCTGTTTGTGCAGGTACCAAGATGTGGTGGGAGAATGCCTCCTCACCATCTATGTAGATTGGGACATCTAATACCTTACTTCCACTTCTTAGATTACCAATAAACAATGGATTCTTTGGCTTAACAAGAAAATTCAAATCTTCTTTAGATATTTCTCTAATAGAAGAGAAAAAATTAGGTAGGCCCTTAGAGACTTTTACTCCATCCTTTCCTATTGTTATTAGATTCTTTAAGACAGCAAGGTTATAATTCTTAAGCTTAGCATCCATAAGCTCCATTTCATCTCCCTCTTCTAGAAACATTCCTGCTATAAGTTCAAGATTCTGTTGTGAAATCTGGCTTCCATAAAGCAAAGAAGTAACTTGTAACAATGCCTTTGAATTGCCAACATCAGCAACAAGGAGTTCACCTAGTTCTATATTCTGACCAGATTTTTGTCTGACCAAAATCTTTCCAAATTCTCCAGAAATAACTTGCCCCTTTATCACACAAAAAAACTAATTAAAAAGTTTATTTAAAACTTGTGTTTTGTTTAAGTTTGTTTGATTATAGTCCCTCTATCTTGATAATCTGATTAATCTCTTTATCAGAAACTGAACATCCATTCAACTTAACACCCCATAATAGTCCCTCTAACAATGTTTTTCTTAGATTTGGGGTGTTTTGGACATATCTATCAAGAAAACCAAGTTCATACGCAACCGTTACTAGCTCAACTGACCTTATAAGTCTAATGTTTTTTGTAATATTTGTAAATTCCCTTAGTTTGTTAGAGTCCAATGAAACATTTGTGTGTAGCTTCTTTCTTAGTATATCTAAAAGTTTCTTTGGTTCCTCTATTAATAATCTTGTATTCCTTTCATCAACAACGAAGGCTTCTGTTTCATTCAATATTGAAATTGCAAGTCCGCTCATTTCTGCAAAATGCACAATTTGGATTGGGTTGCCTTTTGCAATAAAGCAATTGTTTGCTAGGTTTAGTAGATATTTTGTTTCATTTATTAGCTCCTTATTATCGTAGATTTGTAATATATTTCTCCTAATAACATCCAAGACCTGTAATGCTTCAAATTTGAATCTCCTTATTTTCAATGGCTTTTCAATAAGCTCCTCTCTAACAGCATTGCTGATATAGAAATTGCCGTTGTATTTTTCCCTGAGTTTTTCCAAAATCCATAAAAGGTTATTTGTGGTAAGGCTTATAATCGGCCCACTATCAAAAACAATAGAGCTCATTTGAATAGACTCCTTGCATATTCTAATCTCTCCTTGGCGTTGATTCCAACATAAACATCTGTTAATCTTGTTTTGCCTATATAACTCATTAGCTCCCATTGCGATATGCCCAACATTTCAGCAGCCCTTGCAGATGAAATTCCATGAGCATATAACTTGCTTCCCTTCTTTATCTGAGCCTGGAGTATAACTTCCCCTATGTAGAGTTTTAGTTTGTTGTCCATACTTGAGATAAAACTAAACAACCTCTTTATAGTCTTTCTAAATTTGTTAAACTTGTATTTCTTAAGGGCGTCATTTGCTTTCTCTAGTAGTCTTAAAATAAAATTATAATCTATGTCCTTCATTCTTTCGATTATCTTAGATAAAGAATAAACAAGGATAGCAACGCTAATACTATCTTCATCCTGAAATACAGAAGCATTATGTATTGTGTGGTTGCTTAGTTCTCTTAGTTGAGCAGTATCTTTTTCTTCTTTAACCTTGAGTATATTTATTGCCCTTCCAATTTCAGAGATAATATCTCTTCTGATTACTTCATTCATATTTTTAATTCTCAATTTTGTTTATATAAACTTTTCCATAGAAAGAAAGCATTGTTGAGTCCTAATATTTTTATTATTCATATCTCAAGGAATCCACTGGTTGTAGCTTTGAGGCTTGTATTGCAGGCAATAAGCCAGAAGCAAATCCTACAGATGAAGAGAAAAGTAAACAGCCAAGGGTTAAATACCATGGAAAAATTGGTTTTAGGAGGGAATACCCTGAGGTAGCTGCAATCCTGCCAGCAGCAGACGAAACAAGATAACCAAAAAATATCCCAAGAATACCACCTACAAATCCAAGTAGCGCTGACTCAAAGACAAAGATTAGAAGTATCTCTTTATTTCTTGCACCTATCGCCTTCATTATTCCTATTTCCTTGGTTCTTTCTAGTATGGCTGTGTACATAGTATTCATTATATTAACCGAGGCTACTAGAACAGATATAAGGGCAATAAGGACAAGAACTCCGTTAATTATGACTATTATTGCCCCGAATGTTTCTATTAAATCTGCAAAGGTTTGTACATAGAAATCCTCTTTTCCCTTTTCCTGACCCTTATATTTTCTTAGCTTGTCTTCTATCTTCTCAGCAAGTTTTTCAGGATTAATATTTTTATCTGCTTGCAATACGGCATAACCAAACTTCTCTTTTTTTTCAGGATAGAATTGTTCAAATGCATTATCTGTAATGTATACACTAGAATCATCTTGTGGATTTCCTATTTTATCAAAGAATCCTACAACCTCTACTTTCCTGCCATCTAGTTCTATTTTATCTCCTAATTTTAAAGCTCTCTTAAAAATTTTATTTTCAAATTGATAGTCGTAACCCAAGACAACTTTGTTTAAGTCTCCTTTCCTAAGTTGTCTTCCTTTGATAATACCAACTGTAAAGGTTTCTTCAATAAAATCTGCATCCCTTGGATTGTAGGCTACAAGAAAATTGTATTTTTTCTCGTTCCTTAGCTTGACTTCTCCTATTTTTAAATATATCCCTTCTATCTTTTTTACTCCATTGATTTTTTTTATAAAGTCAATTTCATCCTTTGATAAAAAGAAGTTTTCGTCTGTGCCTGGGGTCCCTATTCCTTTTGATAGAACAAAAAGTTTATCTGCTCCCATTTCTTTTGATAAAGTGTTTATGTAATTTTGTATGCCAAGACCAAAGCTTATAAGAGCAAATATGGCTGTGATGCCTATGAGTATTGAAACAATTGTTAAGGAGCTTCTTAATTTTCTCTGCCATAGGTTTCTTATTGAGTACTTTAATTCATCAATATTCATTTTCCCCCTCTTAAGGATTCAACGGGTTGTAGTTTTGAAGCTTGTAAGGCTGGTAAAACACCAAAGATAGTTCCTACAAAAAAAGAAAAAAGTAATGAACCAAAAATGAGTAGGAATGTAGGATGTGCTCTTATTAGTTGTGACCCTAGGGCAGCCCTACCAACAGCTGCAAGGCCATAGGCAAATATAAGACCAAGAAAGATGCCTATTAAACCACCAGCCATACCAAGCATACCAGATTCTAGAAAGAATAAGGTAAAAATTGTTGAGTTCTTTGCACCTACTGCTTTCATTATACCTATTTCCTTTTTCCTTTCTAATACCGCTGTATACATTGTATTCATAATGCCTATACCTCCTACAAGAAGGGAGATTATAGCAATTATATAGACAAACAGCTGGACTGCAAATAAGGTTGAGTTAAGTGTTTCAATTGTCTTTTGAGGTGTTTCAACAACAAAGTCTTCTTCCCCTTCCTTAACACGCCTTTCCTTTCTTAAAAGCTTTTCAACATCTTCTTCTACCTTGTCAATATTATTCGGATCATCTACTTTTATTGCAATAATATTAACCTCTTCATCATTCTCTCTTATCTCATCAAGAAAAACATCCTCGTTTATGATAACTCCAGAATCAAAAAGAAAGCTTCCTTTCTTTTTAAGAATCCCAACAACCTCAAACTTCATTCCATTAATTAGAACTGTATCTCTTACCTTTATTCCTTTTCCAAAGAGATTCTCTTTCTTAAAGTTGTTTCCTAATAGAACTTTTCTACCATCTCCGTCCTTTAGCAATCTTCCTTCTTCTGTTTTTAAATTCATCATCTGTTCCAATATCTTCCTTGTATCTCCTCCGGGTATAGAAACCGCAGGGAGTATCACCTGACGGTTGTTAAATTCCATAGTTATTGAATCTATGTATCTGTTAAATGCTACTTTAACCCCTTTTATTTTGTTTATCTTCTCTGCAAGTGTACTGGATAAGGGATTTGGAGAACCAGCACCTGGAACACCTGCGAAAGAGGAGCTAGCGGCTCTGACGCTTAGGATGTCTGTTCCAAGAAACCCAAACTGAGATTTTATTGCTTCCCTTAATCCTTCCCCAAGGCTAATCAGAGAAACAACAGCAGATATCCCTATGAATATGCCAAGCATAGTAAGCCAACTTCTTAATCTCCTATGCCTTAGATTACTAAGGGAAAAAAGAAAGTAGGTTTTAATCATTTTTTAGATTATTTTTTCTTAAAGAAGGGTATCCTAAAGCCTTTCCCTTTCTTTTTCCTCCTTAAATAAATGAAAACTCCAACCACAACGATTATAACAATTATTAATATTCCTACTGAAGATCTGCCTTTCACAAGTCCTAGTTTTTTTGCTTCTGATGCGGAATATAGTCTTAGCTTTAGGTTTAATTCTTTTTTGTATTCTCTATTGCTTGCATCCCTGTAGTCTATTAGCAGTGGGATAGTAAGTTCTTTGCTTTTTGTTTTTTTTACCGATAGTTTAAAGTCAGTTGTTTCGTAATCATCAGACTCTATGTTTCCGATATATGCTTGATTTGAACCAATTACATTGTATTCATCTGTTTCTTTCAAGATAACATTAAGGAACTTGATATCTGTTACCCCTTTGTTCACAAACTTGATTGAGATTTCTCCAGAAGAATCAGGTCTATATATGTCCGTACTATCAATATATACAGATAAATCTGGCTCTGCTCCAATAATCAATCCAACTGTTCCATTTTTGTTATATTTTGTACCAAGCTTATCAAAGAACTCTATGTTTATTGGTAATTTATACACATTTGATTCTGCATCTGGATCTGCCATGATAGTAAATTCAACAGAACCAACAGTATTTGGCTCTAACTGTTTTATTATTTTTTCATTTGACATACCAACAGTTGAAATAGGTAAATTATCCAATCCGAGCTTTACTCTTATGTCTTTGATATAACTGAATGCAAGATTTTTCAGATTAATCTTTATATCACCTGAATTACCGGGTTTTAGTTTCTCAGGGGTTTCAATGCTATCAATACTGAGTAGTATGTCATGGGGTTGAATATTTATATAAAATGGTTCTGGCTTAATCCAATGTCCATCTGCTATCTTATACCTTAGCTCAATTTCATTATCCCCTTCAATAGCATTCTCATCGATTCTTAGTTTATAATCTACAATAACCCCTATATCGCCTAACTGCCTTCCATGGACCGAACCAATATATTTTATTGGGCTTTTTCCTGGGTCTAAAGAAAAGGGATACTCTGGCAAGAGTTCTAGCGTTACATCTTCTGCGTTTTCTCTACCACTATTCTCAATTTTAAATCTAACAGTTACATATCTTCCTGCTTCCGCCGGATCTGGTTCTTGGTTTACCATGGTTATGTTTATGCTATACCAAGAAAGCATTCTATCGCCAGATGTTGTTGTTGTAGCTGCATAGCTAGATATAGATAATACTACAAACAACAAAAGTAATAAGTGTCTTTTCATTTTTTTCAACCTCCATTAAAATGTTTTTTTGTTTTTATAATCTGCCCGTCTTTTAAATATTCTATTCTGTGGGCGTATTTTGCCACATTCAAATCATGTGTGACCATAACAATCGTTTTCTTTTGTGTTCTATTTAGTTCCTGTAAAAAGTTAACAACTAATTTTCCTGTCTTGGAATCTAGATTCCCTGTTGGTTCATCTGCTAAGATTAACTCTGGATCATTCGCAAGGGCTCTTGCTATTGCTACTCTTTGTTGTTGACCTCCACTTAACTCATTTGGTTTATGGTTTATCCTGTCCCCTAAATCAACCATCTCTAAAAGCCCTTTAGCCCTATCTATCCTCTTAGCTTTTGGAATATTTTGAAAAAGCATTGGCAAAGCCACATTCTCAAGGGCGGTTAATGTTGGAATAAGATTAAATTGTTGAAAAATAAAACCTATCTTCTTCCCTCTTATTTGGGCTAATTCTGATTCGGATAGGTGAGATATATCGTGTCCTTCTAAAAAGATTCTACCTCTTGTTGGAACATCTAGGCACCCAATCATATTCATTGCCGTGGATTTTCCAGAACCAGATGCACCCATTACTGATAAAAACTCCCCTCTCTTAACTTCTAGGTTTAGACCACGCAATGCTGGAACATCTACTGCTCCCATTTTATAAACCTTCCAGACATTGTCTAATTTAACTACAATATCTTTTCTCATTTTATTTTTTCAAATTTGTTAATCGTCTTTATGAAGATTTTTAGCAAGGTTTCCAATTTCATTATTTGATTGTAATAGTCTTTTAGTATCCTAAGTTTTGCTTTCTCTTTTTTTGTTGCTTTTTTGCTATACTCATCTATTATTAAGGGTATCTTCTCTTTCGCTATACTTACAGCATATCGTTCCTTTTTTAAGAAAGCATTTCTTAGTATAGATAATATGTCTTTCTCCATGTAAAGAAAAACCTTCTTTGAACCGGGTTTTCTGAATTTCCTTAATGGGGATATGTTCTCAATAAAATGAACCTTATTACTTATGGATGCTAGGCTATATCCTGTTGATTTTGCTAACTCTTCCATTGAAATCTCTTTTGGTTCTATATACAACTTGGCAAATATTGCAGCTATTGAACAATCTATTCCCTGAATTTCACCAATCTTCCTATATAGCTCGATAAATTTTTTGTCTAACTCTTCCATTTTTGTTTGTTTTATTTTTAATTCTTTAAAAATTTCTGAAAATTTAATATTTATTGAAAATTGTAAAAATATAATCTTTAGATATATTTAAAGGTTTCTGTTTTGTAAAGTAAAGTTATTAAGTATACAATTCACAAGGAATAGCATTAATCC
>CAZNZT010000017.1:0-22892 GCA_964577685.1 uncultured Methanosarcinales archaeon
CTTCCGATAGGAACGAGCCATAGTCTGCAAGACGGTTTTTTGCGAAGCAAAAAAATGGCGAAGAGGTTTCTGAAAGTTAAATATTATAATTTTCTGCGAAGCAGACTAAAATTGGGGGTTTGGGGGTAGTCGCCACCGAAATTTTTTTAATAAGATTTAAATACAATATTCAACTACTGGATAATATGTTTAGAAAAAAGAAAGAAAAGAAATGTACTCCTGCAAGTATCTTAAAGATTGGTCTAGCTTGTACTCCACTAGCAATTAAACCAGATGTTTTTTCTGGAACAAGTTGTGTATTAGAAATTAGTAAAACTACTATTGATTGCTGGGAAAAGTTCAAACCGAAATCTAAACCAATAATGCGAAATGAATTTATTAGACCTTATGATTTTGGATACAGTAAAAGATTTGAAATTCCTCATAGAATACCTAAAGAACATTTTTACTTAAACAACATCCCAAGAATACGAAAAGATTTAGATTTGTTAAATAAAAGGTTAGAAAAAGAAAAAAGAATCAAGGCAAAAGTAAATAAGCTTACAATAGAAGTGAAGTGTAATAACTGTGATACTACTCAATTAATTGAACTGAATTTTATATCAAAAGGGAGAAAAGAATTTATTTGTAAAAATTGTGGTTGTAAAAGTTATTTTGTCATCTAAGTAAATCTCAATTTGAATTCTTTCTGCTTCCTTTCGGGTGGGTTGTGGCTTGTTACAGTTAATGTACATTTAAATTCTCTCGTATTACCCCAATTAGAAGATGGAAAAATGAGTACACGTACACTTCCTTTGTTGGTATATTCTATCTCTGCTCCAAAATCTTTGTTATTGGTTAAAATAAAAGGGTCAGCTGAACCATAACCAAAATAAGCAAAAAAACCTAAGCTTTTATCACCTTCTACTATAGAGTCTCTTATGTCCTCTTTAGGATCATATTCATTAGGGTGTGAGTCCAATCTACCTAAGTTATCAATATCATAACAACCAATATCAAATTCCACATCTCTCGCCTCACTGTTAAATGAAAGTGGAAAAGTAATAGTTCCAATGGTATCTCCCGTATGAGCTTCGGAAACCCTATAATAATTTTCGCCTAATTTTGTTAGCGTATCTCCAGGGCTATAAGTGGAATCTCCTATCATAAATAGAACTGGCTTTTCACAATCTTGAGGACAACTTGAATAACTCTCTCCACTATCACAATACCCATCCCCACAATAAGTAGAAGATGACCTACAAGTTCCATGAACGCAATAACCACTTTCACAATCATCATTCCAAGAACATGATTCTCCTAATTTTGCCCTACACTCCCCACAATCAGAAGGGCATGAAGAACAGGACTCATCAGATTGACAAATTCCATCTCCACAGTAAGTTTGTGGTTGAGTCGGTGTTTCATCCTTATCACAAATATTATTAGAATTCTTGTCTAAACAACATTCTGTACCAACTTTAATGTAAGGTGGATTACAAGTAACTGTTTCCTCTTTTGATTGTTGAATACAACCACTAATAAAAATAACTCCAATAACTGCTAATGCCAAAATTCCATATATCCAATATTTTGATTTCATCTTATCTTCCTGTAAAAATTTTTAATCCTTCTTTTCCAAAATAAACTACAAGACCCAGTATAATTCCAACTGCTCCAATTGCAATTCTTGTAGCACTTATTGGAGGAACATCTGTAATTTCTAATCCACCGATTTTAATGATGGATTGTTGAACTAAAGGAAATGCACTAAACAATATAATTGCCCCTATAATAATTATGATTACACCAACAATTTTTAATGGATCTCTTGCCATAGTAATCATTAATTATCTTTGATATTTAAATCTTTTTATTATTTTTTCTGCGAAGCAGACTATCTGTTCCGAAGGAACTCGGCGACTACCCCCAATTTTAACTTTCAGAAACTTGCGTATAACATATGCCGTTAAAAGAAGTTTTTGGCGAAGCCAAAAATTTGGAGAAATTTCGCAGGAATTTCTCTTTTAACGGCTGTTAGGCGTCCCGAACGAAGTGAGAGCCTGCAAGGCGTGGTCGGAGTGAGCAAAGCGAACGGAGAAGTTAAAACGAACTCTGGGACAGCGGGAACCGCCGAAATTTCTAAATAAAATAAAGAGGGGTTGCTTTTAATAATATTCTGCATAAGCAGGCAAAATGTCCGAAGGACTAAGGCGGGCGTCCGAAAAAATAGGAATATTTAAATACTTATAAATACTCAATAAGTATTATGGGAAATGCTAATATAGATCCTGAATTAAAAAAGGAAATAGAGGAACTTCTAAAAGATAAAGAATTTAGAGTTAGGTATCAGAATGTTAAAGGATTCATTGACAATGCTTGTGTTAATGAGTTGAGAAAGATAAAGAAAAACCGAAAGATTTAAATACTTGTAAAGTATTAGTAATACTTATAAGGTATTGGTGATAAAATGAATAAACAACTAACACTTTATATGGATAAAACTCAAGGCAAACCTTCGAAAAAGGACAGGTTAAAAAATTATTATTTACTTTTAAGAGGAAATAATGAAGATTGGTATGTTGTTCTTAATGGTGTTTTTAGAAAAAAAGCAAAGTTAATTTATTTAGATCCACCTTATAATACAAAAAGATCTAGAGGGGCTAGAAAAAATTATTCAGATACTAATTCTAATTGGGATAAAATGATATTAAATTCTGTGAAAAAGGCATATGAATATCTTAATGATGAAGGATTTTTAGCTGCTTCAATAAATCAAATGGAACTATTTACATTGAAAAATGTATTAGATAAGGTTTTTGGTAAAGAATGTTTTGTAGGACTCTTTCCAATAAAAATAAGACACCACGAAAGACAGTTAATGATAAATGCAACTTTCCATGATGTATATGAATATTTGTTAATTTATAGGAAAAACAAATCCACTAGATTTATAACTAAAATGAGTAAACCACGTTTAGAGAAATTTATCTATAAAATAAAAATAAAAGATAATAGACCAACTGTTAAAAATATTGGTGGAAAGAAGATAGAGATATATGAAGCTAACCAGTATGAAATAATTAAGGACAAACCATCAATGAGTAATTTTAGAAGATATATTATTGCAGGTAAAATAGCAACTGCAAATTGGTCTGGAGAAATTTATGAAAAGTATCTGAAAAGATTAGGGCCAGATAAACTAGTAAAAGTATATGGATTAGACAAAAAGTGGAAAGGTTTTAGGTGGTTTGTTACTGGAAATCATAAGAGAAAGAGCGGTGTTTATTTTCAACCTGCAGAAAGTGCAGGAAAACCAATATTATTTAGCAATTATATCGATTATACAGATGTAGTAACAAATGTATATAAAGAAGGTGGGGAAGGTGTTGATTTTAAGGATTCTAAAAAACCCGAAGCATTGCTTGATCTTTTGATGGAAATGACCACAAGAGAAGGAGATTTAGTTATGGATCTTTTTGGAGGCAGCGGGACTACTCTTGCAGTTGCTATTAAAAAAAATAGAAATTGTGTATTAATAGAAAAAAATAGAAGTTTTATTGATATAATTAAAAAAAGATTGGATAACATGAGATCAGGAAAAGATTTAGATAAAGTAAAATATGAATTTGATTATACTTATTTTGATTCTCCTCATAAATGGAAGGTCCCTACTTTTCTTAAAAATAACTAATATGAAAGGTGCTGACAAATTATTTTTATATCAAAAGATGTTTTAATTTATTATTAAAATGATTGATTAAAGACAAGCTATCTTTTTGATTTCTCCACATAAAAAAATGTGCGGAATATTTCCCATACCAAAAGGTTATTTCTCTTACACGACAGGGGTCGCGTGTAATATCTCCTACAAAAACTACCCAAAAAGGTAAAGCCTTATCACTGATTTTTCCATGTTTTCTTAATAGTTTTAATAATCCAGGTGTAAAAAATTTACATGACCTCTCATGTGCATTTCCCCTGCCAGCACTACGAGGTTTTCCTTCTACCCAACCATCCTGTCTTTTGACTTCTACATATAATGTTTTTTTAGTTTCAAGATTATCTATTGCATAATCTGGAACTATTCCATGCCTTTTTATTTTTTCTATTGGAACATTATAAATTTCTGCTAATACTTTTTTACTAAGTTTTACTCCAAGATAAATATTACTAAATTCTTTAGGGTTTCTCCTTATTCTGAACTTTGTCCCTTTAAAATATTCCTTAAACACTTCATAAAAACTTTTTTCTGCAACCCCTGCTTTTTTTCCACTTAGATCTTGCCATATTCCCCGTTTTCTCAACTCATTTGTTCCCATAATACTACCTATAATTTTAATATATTTATAAAACTATTGAAAATAAAAAGGACGCCCGCCCGTTAGAAAAATCTTTGGGTGAAGCGAAGCGAAACCGCTTAACCAATGTTAGATAAAGTTGCGAAGCAATTTTATTTTTTCTCTTTTGTTTTGTTAAGGTTAAGCGAAGGATTTTTCTTTTAATAAAGCAACCCCTCTCAATTTAGGGGTGGGTGGTCGGGGGTTTCAGAGTTCGTTTTAATTACGCCTAACAACTATTACCCTTACTTTCTAATAAAAAAACTTAAATATTAAGATTTCCCGTAGTAATTTATGGATGGTGTTTGGAAACAAGATATGAATAAATATCTTGGTAAGCTAAAGGAAGAGTTGGAAATTAGAAAGTACTCAAAAAAGACAATTGAGAAATATCTCTACTATGCTGAATTATTTCTTTCATCAGGCAAATCTCCAAAAGAATTTTTAGGAGGATATAAAAAGAAAAGCAGGGATACGATAAGAAGCATTTATTTTGCCTTAAAATTTTTCTATGAGAATGTTTTGAAGGAGGAATTTAGTGAGAATATTCCTCTAGTCAAAAAGAAATTAAAACTGCCGGTAGTTTTAAATAAAGAGGAAATAGAAAGCATAATAAACAAAACTGAAAACTTGCAGCACAAACTCGTTTTGATGTTTCTCTATTATGCTGGATTGCGTTTAAGTGAAGTTCGCAACTTGCGATGGCAAGACATTGATTTTGATAGAGAGGTTGTCCATTTAAAAACAACAAAAGGAGAAAATGAAAGGGTTGTGTTTTTACATAAAAAACTTAAAGAAAGGCTAAATGAATTTAAAGTTCATAGAGAAGGTCTTGTTTTTGAATCAAACAGGGGCAAGAAATATTCAGAAGAAACAATTCAGAAAATTGTTAAAAAAGCTGTAAAGAAAGCAGGAATAAAGAAAAAAGTAACGCCCCACACCCTCCGCCACTCCTTCGCAACTCACTTATTAGAAGCTGGTTGTGATATAAGACATATACAAAAATTGCTTGGACATAAAAACCTGCAGACAACACAGATTTATACTCATATTGCAAACAAGGATATAAAAAAGCTGGCTAAGTTGCTTTGATTATTCTTACCCTCATAGACCGAATAGTTTATAAAGGATAAGGACATAAAAAAAATTATGTCGGAATTAAAGAAAGTACTTGGTTTTCCGGTCATACTATTAATAACCATAAACTCAATTATGGGGACTGGTATATACTTTCTACCTGCTGTTGGTGCAAGATATGCCGGTCCTGCTTCTATTATCTCTTGGCTAATAATGGCATCAATAGCTATATATATCTCAATGTGCTTTGCAGAGCTTGTTTCAATCTTCCCTAAGGCTGGAGGAATATATGAATACTCAAAACAAGCCTATGGAAGATTTACAAGTTTTATTATAGGCTGGATAACATTAATAGCCGCAAATGTAACTATTGCCATGCTGATTGTAGGAGCAATACAATATCTTTTACCATACAACCTGCCATACATAAAAACAATGTTGTCTCTTCTTTTCATACTTACATTCAATTATGTAGCATATAGAGGTATGAAAACAAGTTCAACCATGCTGATTACATTTTCTGTAATAACCCTAGGGGCTGCATTCTCCCTAATAATCCCAGGGCTTTTAAAGTTAAATCCAAGCAACTTTAAGCCATTCTTTGTTTTCCCATTGTCCTCAATTTTCTTGGCTCTTTATTATATCCAAGAGACATTCTTTGGTTGGGAATCTGCTACTTTCTTAGCAGAGGAGGTAAAAGAACCAGAAAAGATAATGCCAAAGGCTTTGGTTATTGGAACTATCTGCATAGCTATAATCTCAATATTATTTGTCGTTACTTCCCTAAGCACAATAAATTGGCAAACCTTTAGAAATTCAAATGCTCCATTGCATGATTTAGGGGTAGCATATTTTGGAAGGACTGGAGGGGACATATTCACTCTGTGGGTTTATTTGGCAATAATAGGGGCTGTTGCGTGTTGGGTTGTATCTACACCAAGACTTATCCTTGCTTTAGCAAGGGACAGGTTATTTTTAACGCAATTTTCACAGATTCATCCAAAATATAATACACCACATAAGGCGATTTTATTCCAAACTGTACTTACATCCCTTATTGTAATAATAGCTGTCGGGGCATACAGAACCCTGTTGTTAATGTTACTCCCCTTTGTTTTGATAATGTATATTGCGGTGCTTTTGGCATTGGTTACACTAAGGTTTAAACTACCAGACACTAAAAGACCATTTAAGGTTCCATTTGGGACGGTAGGACCAATAATAGTTACATTCATTTTGATATCATTGTTATTTGCTTGGACTATCATTGAAAAGGGTGCACTAAGATTAATAGGACTTGTAATTTCCTTAATTTCCTTAGGAATCCCTATATATCTGCTTCTTGAGTTGTATTATAATCCCAAAGCAATCAGAAAAACAAATAATCTTCTTGCCTATTTGGTTTTATTGACTGAAAATATATTTCTACCAGTAAGTGTAAGAAAAGAGATAATAAAACTGCTTGGAAACCTAAAGGGGAAGAAAGTTTTTGAATTTGGTTGCTCTGTGGGCACATTTACAAAACATCTTGCTGACGAGGTTGGCAAGAAAGGTAAGGTATATGCAACCGATATATCAGAAAAAGACATAGCTATTGCAAAAAAGAGATTAAGAAAACATAAGCATGTTAAAATTATACATGACCACTTACACCATCATAGGGTACACCCCTCTGTTCCAAAGGTACATACAATTGTTTCTGTTGGTATGCTTGGTTATGTGAGAGATATTAAGAATGTCCTAAAGCATATGAATAAAAGATTAAAGAAAGGCTCAAAAATATGTTTTCTGGATTATGATAAATTCTTTGATATAATACCTAACAAAGACTGGCTTAGTGATGATAAGAAAATAAAGAAAATATTCAAAGATAGTGGATTTGAAGTAGATATAAAAAGAAAACAAGGATTTGCTTGGAAATACCTATTCATATATGGAAAAAAGAAGGGGGAAGTTAGATAAGATTATCTGCTGGCATCTGCTTGTCTTTCTACCTCAAGTTTCTTAGCTATTGCGTTTGAAGCCTGGCTTAGGTTATAAGCATTGATAATTTCTTCAACAAGGCACTCAACAATGGATTTCTTAGAGTTAAACGATTTATGATAAGCCCCCTGGACCATATATCTTAGGGCAATATCAATCCTCCTCTGTGGAGAGCATTCAACTGCTTTAGGATAACGAGCACCGCCATACTCTATTGTAACAATCTCCTCTCTTGGGGCAGCATTCTCTATTGCTTTTACAAAAACTTTAATAGGGTTTTCATTTGTCCTCTTCTCAATAATCTTGAATGCTTCTTCCACAATCTTATAATTTGTAGCTGCCTTTCCGGTTATGTGATAACTAGTTTTAAAGTGCTTTTTGCCTTTGTGCCCTGGAACCATTAACTTATTAATAAGCCTTTCAACTATGAAAATCTTGCTCTTGTGGAACTTATTTCCATGGTATCTTGCTCCTGTCTTGAGCACTAGTTTTGCCTCTAGAGTTATATAAGGCCTTAGGCCAGGATCCTCTACCTTGATTCCTTCTGTGGTCCACCTGTTAAATGCTTTTACTTCAGTCATTTTATCTCCTTATCTTCTTGCCTTCTCAATCTTTCCTTTCAACAAGGCATCTAGGCTCTGATCATTCACTTTGATTACTTTCCATCTTACCCCTGGAATATCACCTTTTGACTTACCCATTGAGCCTCCGATACATTCAACTAGGACTTCATCATGTTCATCTATTAATTTAGTTGCACCATCTCCAGGACAGAAAGCAGTAATCTGCCTTCCATTCTTGATTAACTGAACCCTAACGCACTTCCTCATAGCAGAATTTGGCTGTTTTGCCTCAAGCTGTACTTTTTCTAGAACAATTCCTTTAGCCTGAGAAGAACCTGCAAGAGGGTCTGATTTCTCCTTTAGTCTTTTCATCCTCCTTGTGTATTTTTTATCTTTCCATCTACTTTTTGCTCTCTTAATCTTCAATTTCTTTCCAGCATTTAGACCCTTTGTTTTTCTTCCCATTTTTTGTTAAAAGGATTTAGTTTCTGTTTAAAAATGTTTCTTTTTGAATTTTTTAAACAATTTTTATGGACTCTATCTTAAAATATCTTGTTATGATGTTTTTTAGGACCTCCAAATTTCTTCCGTTTCTGCCAATCAGCTGCCCTCTTGTTTTTACATCTCCGCCAACTATCAAGATAGACCCATTATCATTAGTGATGTCTTTTACCTTCATGGGCAACAAGAGATTATAAACAAACTGTACAACATCATCACTAAATTCCACAATCTTTATTTTTTTCTTTAAAACCTTCTCTAGCCTTTTTACATTGCTTCCCTTCTTTCCAATTGATTTCCCAATTTCGTTTTCATTCACAATAAAAATTATTTGACTATCATTTAAGATACAATCCTTCAAGGTAGAACCTGTAAGTGACTCAAACAGGTGCATATATTTCATCAGAGCCATATCGTATTTTATTTTACTCATTTGATTACACTAAAAACAGAAATAGAAAATGACTTCTTACATAAGGTTCCTACTTCCTCATTAGGATAGCTAAGTCTTATAACTTCTGTTTTAGAGAGTTTTGAATAATGCTTTATTTTAGCTAAGACATCTGCTGGACAATTAGAGCTAACAAAAACCTTAGAGACTTTACCAAGCTTTAACCCATTTAGTGTTCTTTTTGTGCCTATTATTAATTTGTTCTCCTTTAATAGCTTTCTTATTTCTGTTACAGTTTTATCAGTTTTTCTTTGAGCCATCACCTTTCACCTTCGTAACAAGTCCTGGCAAACCAGTACCTATGGGTACAGGTTGGTTTATCATTACATTTTCAACCACAGATGTAAGTTTATCTTCTTCACCAATTAAGGCTGCATTTATTATATGCCTTATGGGTGTTTCAAAAGAGGCCCTAGCCAAAACTGAAGACTTCTCACTTACAATCCCATACCTTGTGATGCCTCTTACAATACCACTATTACACATTGTATCTGCTACAAGCATTATGTGTCTTATATCCACATTTAATCCTTGACTTTCAATAACCCTAAAGACTTCATTAATTATAGTTTGCCTTGCAGCCTCTATTCCCAAAACCGCTGCAACCTCAAACACATCATTTGTTGTTGTTCTCGTACTATCAACGAAATCTAGCCCTAAGACTTCTTTAAGATTAGTACCGGCTGTTATTATTATATATTCATCCCCTCTTCTTACAGGTAATACCTGTTTTATCCCCTTTATACCTTTTAAGTGAATTACCTTTATTTTTTCCTTGTCTTTATACAACTCGTTTATGCTCTCTTCTTTTCCTCTGCTTTTTAGAATTATTTTGTCCTGCGTAACCTTCACATTATACCCTTTTATGTTTTTCTTTATTCCATTTATGACTGCTGTTTCTGTAATTCCGAATTCCTTCATCTTCTCTCTGTTTAGAGTTGCCTCAATCTTAAATTCAGCTATGTTTATGCTAATATCTGAGATAATATCATTTAGGATTGTCTCCCTTATATTCAATGCAATTTCTCTTATATCCTTCCCTCTTGAGTAAGGTGGCTTAAGATATATCTCCATCATGGGTGTGCTTAGGTCCTTCCTACCATCAAGTATTTCAATTATCCTTGGAAGACCCATTGTAATGTTCATTTCTGCTACTCCTGCAAAATGAAATGTATTCAATGTCATTTGAGTTCCAGGCTCACCTATGCTTTCTGCAGAAACAAGGCCTACACATTCTCCAGGTTCAACTCTAGACTCCATATATTCTACCAAAGCCCTCTCTAATACCCTCTTAATCTTAGATTCTGAAAACCCCTGAGTGTTTTCTTTAATTTCATCTAGTATTCTCTTAGGCAGCTTATCTTTATATTCGTTAAAGATACTTGCATTAACCATATTAACCAACCATCTTTATTATTCTTTTTACATTTATTATTCCGCCTTCTGACTTGGAAACATCTATTCCATCTTCACCATAATCAAATTGTATGATTTTTCCAGAAGCATCTCTGACTGTATTATCATATTCTATCCGGAGGTCTTGCATTGCATTTGCCAATCTTCTGTAGAGATAACCGCTTTTAGGTGTTCTCAGGGCGGTATCCATTAATGAATCTCTTCCGGTCATGGCTGCGAAGAAAAACTCATGTGGGTTAAGCCCGCTCTTGAATCCGTTTGCTATGAAACCCCTTGCCGGTGGGCTTAGATCTCCCTTCTTAAAACATGATAAGGTTCTTCCCTCATATCCTTTTTCTATTCTTTTGCCTCTCATTGCTTGCTGACCAACACAAGCTGCCATCTGAGCAAGATTTAATAAATTCCCTCTAGCGCCACTATCAGCCATTATTTTTGTTGGACTGTTCCTGTCTGAATATTTTGAGACAAGTTCCCCTGTTTTGTTTCTTGCTTTATTAAGCACCTCTAAAATTTTTAGTTCTAGTGTTTCCCTCGCTGTTTTCCCTGGAAATGCATCAAGTTTGTTGTTCTTGTACAGTTCTATTAGTTGATTAACTTCTTCTTTTGCTTTTTTCAGAATTTCCCTGATTTGATTTTTGGCCTCTTGTGGCAAATCTGTATCTGATATGGATGTAGTAAAACCAACCCTAGAGAGGACCTCTATTCCCAATCTGAAAAGCTTTCCTAGAAGATCTATTGTAAACTCTTTTCCATATTTCTTGTGGATGTTCCTTAATAATAAACCTGACCCCTCGCCTAGGTTGTTCCTGTCCATAACACCGCTTATTAGTTTGCCGTTCTTAATCTGAACATAGGCATCTCTCTTAATATTTTCTTCTTTGCTTAAAGTGGGATCATAATGCATTGACTTCCCCGTAAAATTAAAGTCATCTGGTATCAACACAGAAAATACTTCCTTTCCAGTCACTTTTTCCTTATTTGGCAATTTTGAGAAGTCTGTTATGCCTGTTGCAGCTAGTAAGTCAATAGCGTCGCTTCTGCTTAATACCATGTCTTTTGTTAAAAGATAATTCCCAGAGATTGCATCTTGAACGCAACCAATAATGCTTAGTCCGTATCTTGGTGAGATTAACTGGGTTTGTACCTCCATTAAGATTTCTGCTTCTGCCCTTGCTTCCTCTGTTTGTGGTATATGAAGGTTCATCTCATCTCCATCAAAATCTGCATTATACGGATGACAAACGCCCGGATTTAATCTTAGAGTTTTATAAGGTAGAACTTTAACCCTATGGCACATCATACTCATCCTATGTAAGCTAGGTTGTCTATTGAAGATAGCGATATCACCATCTAGAAGATGTCTCTCAACTATATATCCTGGTTGAAGCTCCTCTAATGCTGCTTCTATTGTTTCTGATGTTAATTTTTTCTTTTTACCATCTGGCCTAATTATGTAATTTGCACCTGGGTATTCTTTTGGACCTCTTTCTACGAATTTTTTTAAATAATCTATATTCCACTCATTGACCTTCTCTGGGACTGTTAACTTCATAGCTATAACCTTAGGCACACCTACCTCATTTAAATCTAACATTGGATCTGGGCTTATCACTGTTCTTGCGGAAAAGTTCGTTCTTTTTCCAGCAAGATTATGCCTTATCCTTCCTTCTTTACTTTTTATTCTCTCGGTAATGGTTTTTAATGGTTGTCCTGACCTGTGTCTTGCTGGAGGCAATTGCGCAATATTATTATCAAAAAATGTTGTTATATGGTATTGGAGTAGGTCCCATAAATCCTCAATAATTATCTCTGGTGCACCGGCGTTTATGTTTTCAAATAACCTCTGATTAATTCTTACAATGTCTCCAAGCTTATGTGTTAAATCATCCTCACTTCTTTCCCCACTCTCAAGAGTAATAGAAGGCCTCATTGTTACTGGAGGGATAGGGAGTATTGTCAAAACAGCCCACTCTGGTCTCATATGCTCTGGAACTAAACCAAACAATTCACAATCTTCGTCTGGAATTTTCTCCAGCCTTGTCCTTATCTCTATGGGATTCAACCTCTTCTCATTCTCCAGGAATGTTGTTGGTTTTTCAAGAGTTATTTTTTGTTGTCTGGCTTTACACCAAGGGCACTTGTTTATTGTTTTAAGGCTTGATATTATCTCCGCTACATGTCTTCTCCTTTGCTCTATTCCGATTTCCTGCTCTATTTTATCTAGTTCCTTTTTTGCTTTTTCAATCTTGTTTTTTGGAATCAGGATTCTACCGCACTCCCTACATGTACACTTCAATAGGTTTAGTATTATATTAACAAACTTAACATGGATAACAGGTCTTGCTAGTTCAATATAACCAAAGTGGCCTATACACTCCTTAAGCTTACTTCCACAGGTCTTGCATTTCAAACCAGGGTCTATTACTCCAAGCCTTATATCCATCAAACCGCCGTCAACAGGATAACCTTCCTTATCATAAAGCTCTGGTGTTACAATCTTTGCAGAAGCCATTTCTTTTATCAGTTTTGGTGATAAGACCGAGAAGATTATTGAACCTATTTTCATATGCAATTGATTTTCAGGTGGCTCTATCATTGTTTCGCTTTCGCTAGTTTTTTTGGTTTCCTTCTCTTCTTTTTTTGCCATTTTCTTACCCTTAGTACTTTGATTTTAATACAAGTTTTGGATAGATACACAATGACTTAAACTCATCTAAGATTAACTTAAAGGCATAACTCATCTCTACATCAGATATCTCTGTGTTATCTCCACAGATAGGACAATATGACCTACCCTTGAACTCATCCCTTATGGCGATTATGCCACACTTATGGCATACTGGCACTACTGTCCTGTCCGAGTCAAATCTTTCCTTTAACAGAAGAGCACTGCCATGGGCAACAAAGGTGTCTTTTTCCATCTCTCCTAGTCTTAAGCCTCCTTCCTTTGCTCTTCCCTCTGTTGGCTGTCTTGTTAATAGCTGTATTGGTCCTCTTGCTCTTGAATGAATCTTATTAGCTACCATATGTTTCAGCTTAAGATAATACATGCTGCCAATATAGATTTTTGCTTGGTATTGTTCTCCTGTTTCTCCATTGTATAATGTTTCTACACCATTCTCTCTGAAACCAAGGCTAAGCAGCTCTTTTCTGAGTTTTTCTTCTGGTTCAGCATCAAAGGTTGTTCCATTTATATATCTGCCACTTAATGCACCAACCTTTCCTCCAACTAGCTCAATAAGATGAGATATAGTCATTCTTGATGGGATTCCATGAGGAGAGAATATTAGGTCAGGCCTTATCCCAGAGGCACTAAATGGCATATCACCTTCAGGCACTATTAAGCCCACAACTCCTTTTTGACCATGTCTGCTTGTAAACTTATCTCCAACCTCAGGAGTTCTCTCATCCCTTATCCTTACTTGGACTAATTTGTTTCCTTCTTCGTTCTCAGTGATTAGAACAAAATCAACAGTCCCTTTTTCTCCATGTTTTACTGTTACTGAACTTTCCCTCCTTGTGCTAGAAGCGAGATTATATTCATCCAAGCTGCTTAAGAATCTTGGAGGAGATGTTTTACCTATGATAACATCGTCTTCTTTTACTTTTGCTTCCGGAAAGATAATCCCATCCTCCTCTAGCAGTCTGTAATCTCTCTCTGTTCTGTAACCTTTAACCTCTTTGTCAGGTATAGAGATTTCATCAACTAGACCGCCAGCATATCTTAATTCCTCTGCGACGCTTGGTCTAAAATAGGAACTTCTACCAAATCCCCTTTCTATTGAACCCTTGTTTAGAATAATTGCATCCTCCATGTTATAGCCCTTATAGCTCATTACTGCTACAATTATATTCTGCCCTGCTGGGTGCTTTTTATAATCCGATATTTCATGTATTATTGACTGAACAATAGGAATCTGGGGTTCATACAACAAATTAACATCCATGTCTAATCTAACTGCAAAGTTTGAAATATATAACCCCAAAGCCTGCTTCTGGTTTTTAGAGCCTGCGTTTAATCTTGTGGACTGGTTAAAATTCGAATACGGAACAAGGGATGTAGCCAAACCCAGCATAGCAAGAGGTGTGGTTTCCAGATGAGTATGCTCTGGCGTTAACTCTGGTTCAAAGAAAGCCACATATGTGTTTTCTTCTTCTGCTGCGTCAATATATTCTATAACTCCTTGTTTTATTAAATCTGAAAAGCTTATTTCATCCTTCTCAAGTTGTTTTATGTGCTTCTCTGTAAGAAGGGGTTGTCCATTCCTGACAACAATAAGCGGCCTTCTTGCCCTTCCTTTTCCACACTCTACCTCAACTACACCTGCCTTCTCATTATAATAAACATTCACATTACTGTCTATCTTCCCCTTTCTCCTCTCATTTCTTAGCTTTTCAACAAACAATCTCGGGTCTTCAACGTCCCCTACATATTTCCCATTAAGATAAACCTCGCTCATTTTATTGTTTTTAATCCCCATTCCTTAAGTTTTGTTAAAACCTCCTCCTCATTAGTCTCGTTTGAAACAGAGCATAGTAATGCAAGGTTTTTTCTCAAACCGATATTTGTACCCTCTGGTGTTTCAATGGGACATAACCTGCCCAGATGAGTGGAATGAAGCTCTCTAGCCTCAAAGTTTTCCTGTGAAGCACTTAGGGGGCTTACTACTCTCTGTAAATGAGAGAGCGTTTCAAGAAAGTTCAATCTTTGAATTCTCTGGCTTATTCCTTTCCTTCCCCCAACCCACATACCAGTAGCCATAGATGAATAAATTCTTTGTGTTAATAGCTTATCTCTGATTATTACCTTTATGCTTGGGAATTTTCCTCTTTTAACTATTCTCTGAAAGTTATACAATAAGTCTCCTATAAGAACCTTAAGGTTTACTCTAAACAAATCCCCAAGCAAGTCACCACTTAGCTTTAGCCTCTTGTTCATGTAATGGTCTTTGTCATCTATATCTAGTTTTCCATTTATAACATCAATATACTTTCTTAGAATCTTACATAGATTATACGCTTTATAGACTCTATCTTCCCTGTCAATACCTAGATGAGGTAGGAGATATTTATCTAGTATTTCCCTCATCCTAGTTATCCTTATGTCCTTTGATTGGGTTATACCAATTTTCTTTGAAATATAATCTAAGGCTTCCTCTTCGGTCTTTATATCTGCGAATTCTATTAAATTGATTATAACTTCATTATATTTAGTATCCCTTGACACAAAGTTTATTATGTCCTCGTCCTTCAGCAATCCTAATGCCTTTATGATTACAATGATAGGAACCCTCTTTACCCTTGTGAATGAGAAATAGAAGATTCCATCCCTGAGTCTTTCTAAAGTGTGGGGTATTTTGAAAGAACCTCTCTCTGAAAAGAGTTTACCGACATAAGCTGAAGGCCCAGAACCTTTCTCAACCAAAAACCTATTAGGGCCAAGGTCCTCAACACTAATAAGAACCTTCTCTGAGCCATTGATTATAAAATATCCTCCAGGATCATCAGGGTCCTCTCCCCTCTCAATAAGCTCCTCTCTACTAAGGTTGTATAAATGGCAATTCTTACTCTTTAGCATTATTGGAAGATTACCAATCTGTGTTCTGAAGCTTTCTCTTTGTACCTCATTTATGTGGGCACTCATTTCAATAAAAACAGGAGCAGAATATGTTAACTTTCTTAACCTTGCTTCCATGGGAAATACCTTTCTTGTGCTTCCGTCTGCTTCTATTATTTCTGGTTTAGTAACCCAAATTTTATCTAGCCTTATTCTAAAATCATCTATGTTATTAGGAATTATTGTTGGGACTATCTCCTTGTTTTCTTCAATGATGTTGTTTAGGTCCCTTCCTATAAAATCGTTAAAAGATGAGATGTTAGAACTAACAAAACTCTGCTCTTTAAAATACTTGGAGATAAGGACCTTAGCATACTTATACATCAACAACACCCCTATAGAAAACACATTCTCCAGCTGTAGGACTTTTTCTAATTATCTTTATTACATCGCCTACCTTGACATCAATGTGGGCTATTGCTGGGTCATTTTTCCTTATTTTTGGCAATCCTTTCAAAGAAACCCCATGTTCCTCAAATAACTTATCTTTCTCTTTCTCACTTATCTTTATGTGCTTTGGAACCAGTATATGCTTGGTTACATCATATTTTTGTTTCATTTTCTATTTTTTGGTTTTATTTTTAAAAGTAATGGGCCCGACGCGATTCTCTTTTATTAATTCGAACGCGCGACCACCTGATTAAAAGTTTCACCATTTGTGTGGTACAGGTGCTCTACCAGGCTGAGCTACGGGCCCAAACGCCCTGGTCGGGATTTTCAACAACCTTAAAAAGTTTTTGAACCCGAGTCGAAGCCTCTCTGCTGTTTGAAAAAAACATCGACAGGGCTTCATGATAGTTCCTGTGCTGGAAAAGCGGTTTTTTCCACAATCCAGGCTACACCACCAGGGCATTTTTTTATTAATCGCCTATTTGTCCCTCTTTAGAATAGATTAGATGTTTATGATAGTTTTTTGTCTAAAGAAGGATTCATAGGCATTAGGCTTTGAACTTCTTTCTTGTATATAAATTTATCGTTTTTTGTCATTTAGCCATCTTATCCTGTTCCTTGATTATCTTCACCACTAGGTCCCCACTCTTGTCCAATAGCCATTCACACTCCATCCCTTTCTTTATATTAAAAAGACTACTTATAACCTTAGGAATATTTATAATCTTTTGTCCTCTGTTTGTCTCTTGAATCTTTACTTTGTAACCCATAACTGTGATTCATCTGATAACAGGCATTAAATTATTAATCTGATAGTTCATAATATTTTTTTAAATATTCTAAAAACTTTTTTGAAAATATTTATTTTAATATTATTTTAATATATAGGTTATATATAAATCTTTTGTTTTTATCTGCTTGTTTTTCTAAGAACAATCAAAAGATTTATATTATTCAACAAATTTCTAAGAAACAGGGGGTTAAAATGATTGGCATGACTGAAATACTTATAATACTGATAATAATTCTAATTCTATTTGGGCCAAAGAGGCTTCCAGAGTTGGCAAGAGCTATTGGGGAAAGTGTGAGGGCATACAGGGAAGGCTTGGTTGGAAAAAAAAGAAAGCCTAAGGGATAAGGTAGCAAAGTAATAAAGCTAGTGGTGGCAAGAAAAATAAAAATGGAGCTACCCCTATACAAACATCTAGGAGAGCTAAGAAAAAGGATTATAGTTATAGCCCTATTCCTATTTATCTTTTCACTTATTGGTTTTTGCTTCTCTGGGTTAGTTATGAAGGTGGTTATCAATAATTTAGTTGTTGAGAATGTAAAGATAGTAGGACTTAGTCCAATTGAGTATGTTTCAGCAAAGATAAAGATTAGCTTGCTTATTGGATTCTTAATCACTACACCATTGATTATTTATGAGGCAATTGTCTTTATCTTTCCAGGGCTTAGCAGTAGAGAAAGGAAAGCTATAATGCTTGTTCTTCCATCATTTATTCTATTGTTCCTAGCAGGTGTTTGTTTTTCCTATTTTATTTTTTTACCACTTGCCATAAGCTTCTTAGGGAACCTCGGTAAAGGGGTTATTGAAAACATGTGGAGCATAAACAAACTTATATCTTTTGTTGTCTATACCTGTGCTTTGTTCGGGTGTATTTTCCAGCTTCCATTGTTGTTGCTCCTACTTCAGAAATTAAATATATTAAACATAAAAATCTTGAAAAAATACAGGGCACATATATATGTAGGCATATTTATTGTTTCTGCAATAGTCACCCCACCTGATGTAGTAACACAGCTTGGAATAGCATTACCTATTATATTACTCTATGAAGGGAGTCTTTTGTTAGCAAAGATTTTATGAATTACCTAAGATTCATGAAAAACAAAAGCCTGATATGTGTCTATTTTTACATTCTTTTTCTTCCAGCAGTCTGATATGCTTCCCTGTTTTCTGCATAGCGAACTAAGGAATTGCTCCTTTGTTCCAAAGTTATCCCATACTTGAGGTAAGTATGTGCTTCTCCTCCCATTATAGGTTATTACAACTCCATCAACTCTAGGTCTCAGCTTTTTTAATAAGTCATCTGATGAGCTAAACTCAAGTGGGGCTGGTGGGGACAAAACAGAAATCTCTATTTCAATGTCTTTAAGCTCATCATAACTCACAGGATTAAATCTTATATCATTAACAGCCGCGTTAACAGCATTGCCAATAACACATTTATACAGCTCCCTCATAGGCCATATATCCCCAATACAGCCTCTTAATCTTCCGTGCTTTGTTAATGTCACAAAACAACCCTGAACTTTTTTTAAATTTGTAGTTAACTTTGATTCATCAATGATGGGAATAGCCCCTTCTTTAAGATACATTTCTAATGTTTTTCTTGCAAGCTTAAGTAAAAAATCCTGTTCTTCCTTTGTTAATTGTGCCTCGTAGAATACCATAGAAACATAGCTAACAGAATTTTTATAATCGCCAAGTATTCTTCCGGATGTGTCATAAAACAGCAGTTTTGCCTCTGTTTTATTTGGAAGGAGATTAAGCAAGACAAGAATAGGCAATCTTCCACATATAGTTGCTCCCGTCTTTTGTAGATAATTATAGAATCCATCAGAATCCAAACCAGCTATCTCATTTATTGCCATAAAGTCAAGTCTCTTTATGTTATCAGAAACATTCTCTGTAAATGGAACATAGCCATAATTTGGACCATAATGTGTAAAATCACTGCTTACTACAATTAATGTATCTTCGTCTATATATTTTTTTAATGTCTTCGCAATCTTCTTTATTTCCTCATAGCTTGTTAAAGGACCAATCAATATTGGAATTATCTCAAAATCTCCGAGAGATTTCTGTAAGAATGGTAATTCAATCTCTATGTCATGCTCTCTTATGTGGGCTGTTTCATGAGAAATAAATAATGGTTCTTCCAGCAACTTCTTTGCTTTTTGAGAAACCTTCACTAGACCCAAGGGCGTTTCATAATGAGTTACATCCGGGATTGAAGCCCCACTAAAGCTTGCTGTATGGCTTGGACCAATAATAATTACTGTATTGTATTGTCTGCCTTCAATCTGCTTAAATGCTGTTGAAGCAACTTGACCAGAAAAACGCCATCCTGCATGAGGCACTATGATTGCCCTAATGTTTTGAATACCAACATTCCTTACATTATTGTAATAATTATTTAGTGTTTCTGTTATAGATTCTCTTGTTCCAGGGTACCATGAACCAGCTACTGCTGGCTTTCTGATTTTCTTCTCCTCAAACCCAAAGTGATTTGTGGTTTTATAGGCCAGTATAACCAGGAACAGGAGTAACAGGGCAACAAAAATATAAGAATGCTTCTTTTTACGAAGTCTTAGCTTTTTTTTCATTCTAATGTAAAATAGACCCGTCTATTATTTGCTCCCTTATTCTCGCATTTGAGCAATTTCAGGTGTCCTACTTCCTTTAGATGTTCTACATGTGTGCCTCCATCTGGTTGCATGTCAAACCCCTCTATCTCCACGATTCTTATTTGGTCTATATCAGGTGGTAAGCCTTTGGCAAGCTTAGAAATCTTATCTATCTTATATGCCTCTTCCCTTGGAAGTATGTAGGACTTTACCCTTAAATCCCTATCAATAATCTCATTAGCCATTTCAATAAATTTGTTCATTTGTGCTTTATCAAAATTTTCAAGAGAGAAGTCAATTCTTGTTTTTTCTGTGCCAAGTTGGTTGCCTGTTATCATAGCTCCAGTTTCCTTGTGTATTACGCCACTCAAAACATGAGCTGCTGTATGTGCCCTCATAAGAGCGTATCTTCTTTGCCAGTTGATTATTCCTTTTACCTTGTCTCCTGCCTTAAGCCCAGAGGCATCTACTTCATGAGAGATATCACCAGAAAACTTCCCAACATAAACAACATTATACTTGGTCCCATCCTCTGTTATAAGAACGCCTGTATCATGTGGTTGCCCTCCACCAGTGTAATAAAAAGCTGTCCTATCCAGTATGATATATTTATCATTAGCTGCTAAGACTGTGGCTTCAAATTCCTTTAGATAGCTATCATTAAGATACAATAACTCTGTTTTCATCCTTATTTTTATTGTAAAAATAAAAATATTATAAAGCTTTTCTTTTTTTGTAAAAGCTAAGCCCCCCACACGCCTGGAATAGGCTCACCACAAAACTTACAATTTCCAGATTCTAGATTGTTTTCTGTTATCGTATAGCCTCTTCTTCCTATAACAATCTTCTTGCACTTTGGACAATATGTGCTTTCTGCCTTATTTCCAGGAACATTCCCTATATATACAAACTTTATTCCTTCATCCAATGCAATTTTTCTTGCATTATTTAATACAGATATGGGAGTAGGAGGAATGTGTGTTAACTTGTATTGAGGATGAAACCTAGAAAAATGGAGTGGCGTGTTAGAAAAACCATTCTTATAAAGCCACTGGCACATCCCCCTTATCATTTCCAAATCATCTGTCCATGTTGGTACTACAAGATTTGTAATCTCAACCCAAATACCTTCTTCTTTTGCTATTTTTAAACAATTTAGAACAGGTTTCAGGGTTGCACCGTTTAATTCATTATAGATTTTCTCGCTAAAACTCTTTAGGTCAATATTTGCAGCATCTATTACTCTGGAAAGCTCTCTCAGTGGCTTTTCATTTATATAACCTGCAGTCACCCAAACATTTTTTAGCCCCTCTTTTTTTGCTAGTTTTGAGGTATCATACATATACTCATAGAAAGCAACAGGCTCAGAATAGGTATAGGCAATAGACTTGCACTTGTATTGCTTTGCTGCTAAAACAACCTTATCTGGCATTAAGTCATAATTGTTTGTCTCCTCTGGCTGGAACTGGCTTATATTCCAGTTTTGGCAGTTCAAACACCTTAGATTACAGCCAGCTGTTGCAATAGAAAAAATAGTTGTTGAAGGAAGAAAATGGAATAACGGTTTCTTTTCTATTGGGTCTATATGGACAGCACAGGGATTCCCGTAAACAAGAGAATAGAGTTTTCCATTTTTGTTTACCCTGTCTCTGCATATTCCCCTGTCATCAGGTGCCAAAGTACACTGGTGGGGACATAGCTGACATTGGACATTCTCTCCAATCTTCTTATAATAATATGCCTCCTTGCTCCATTTCCATAGTCTTTCCGGGGCTGTCCCTTTGAATGTTGTGCCTATCTTTGAAGGATTCCTCCCAGAGATATATTTGTAACCATAGGCACCCAAGAACAAAGCACCAATCCCAAGTAAAGTGTATTTTAGAAATTCTCTTCTGGATATTTTTTTGTCAAGAATTCCAATCTCTTTTTTCTTTTCTTTTTTATCCATATAAAAAAATAAAACTTATTTTTATTTAAATTTTTTTAGAGTGATTCGGGGAAATCGCAAACCTGGTGATTTTCTGTTTGGTTTTTGTTCATGGGTGAGGTTCAAATGTTTTTTTCTTAATTAATGGGCAGGGGCTTTTGTTTTTGATTTCCCTAAAAAATCAAAAGATTTTTTGGGCCAGAAAAGTAAATCTTTCCTAGGGTTTTTCTGAAAAAGAACAGGAGGGAGCAAAGCGTGGGCGAGATATTAGTAATATTTATAAAGATGTGTAAATATTTATGATTGGGGGGTTGAAATGGCTAGTAAAAATATTACTTTAAAGGTTGATGAAAAGCTGTATAATGCTTATAAAAAATATTGTAAAGAGAAGGGTCTAATTATCTCTCGGCAGTTTGAGATTTTTATTGAAAATGAATTAAAGAGAAAAAGATAAAGATGACAGATAATATTAAATTAAGGAGAGAAATACGAGAATATATCAGCAAACTTAAATCTGCAGAAGATATTTTCGGCTTATTTAGACTCCTCAACTATCCAGACAATATTTTGTTTGATATTTCATCTAAAAGAAAAAAGAAAAATTTTGATTTTAAAAAAGAAGATCTACCAAGAATTAAGGAAATATATGCTATTCTCAGTTTTGATGAAAAACTACCTGTTTTCCTGATTGAAGCAAAGACATTAACTCCTTCTTTTATTAGATCAGTTACAACAACTTTTGATAAGCAATACTTACATTTTTTATTAATTTTTTCAGTAGATTACTCAGAAGTAATTTTTGTATTCCCAAAACGTGAAAAAGTTGAAACAGGAAAACACAAACTCAAACTAACAAAACTCATAATAAATAAGGAAGAAATAATTGATAAAAAAGAGCACTATACCGTTATTGAAACATTATCGAATATTTACTTCGAAAAAGAAAGTACATGGCGCGATATCTGGAAAAAATGGAACAATGCATTTAGTGTCGAAAGAGTAACAGAAGCATTTTTTGAAGACTACAAAAATATATTCTTTACCTTAAGAAAAGAATTAGACAAGCAGAAAATACCTAGAAAAGAAGCTCATGAGTTTACTTTGCAGTTTCTAAACAGAATAATGTTTATTTATTTTATTTCAAAGAAAAGGTGGATTGAATATCCTAAATTTGTAGAATGGCTTTGGACATCTTATAAAAAATTGAATAAGTATGGCTCTGATGAGTTTTATG
>CAZNZT010000018.1:0-22091 GCA_964577685.1 uncultured Methanosarcinales archaeon
GCTGGAAGAACAATTAAAGATTTTATAGATTTCTTAAAGGATTTCTACAGAGCCGTTTGTGTTAAAAACAAAAAGCCTCTGGGGGGATTTGCACCCCCGACCTTCACCTTTTAGGTGGAGGCATACCAAGGTTTTGCGGATTTAGGCTGTACCTAAATCAGACGCAATAGCTACTATGCTACAGAGGCATAACATCTGATAAATCTGAAATAAGATAGCTTTTTAAAAATTTTTCTAAATTTCTATTATTTATTAGGTTTTTGGGTGTTTCTTATAGAAAATCTCTTTTATCTCTTCAGAGAACATTAAAAGCAAAAAAATCAGGTATCCTATTGTAAATGCAATCAAAGTAAGAATTAGGGGCGTAATTTCATCAGGGGATAACATACCAGTGCCAGCAGGGGTTCTGTTATAAACTAGGAAGGATATCCAGGTTATGCTTAAAAAAAGCGGAAGGGCCAGAACAATCTTTTTAAAAACTCCAATTTTTGGTTTATAGTTCAGTATATCTTCTAGATTTGGATTCTTTTTTTTCTTGGCCTCACCCATATTCGGCTTCATTCTAGCACTCCCTTATTTTTTCTAACTCTATTTCTTTAATTGGACAAGGAATTTCTTTTTCTGCATACTTAATAATAGGAACAATTATAACTTTCCTTATTTTAGCTATATCCTTATAAGGAACATTAATCTTTTTTATTTCTGCAATACTCAATGGACTATAAATATTTTTTGAAAATATGTAATTGCTATTTAAGATGGAAATCTTAACACCTATTAAATCAATTCCTCCATTATTCTCTATAATAAAACTCAGATTATTTTCTTCAATACAAACCTGCTGAAGACCCTCAAAAGAAATAACTTTTAAGCTTGCATCATTACAAGAATTCGTGCTATAACTCTCATAGTTTAACTCATAATTAGCTTTTCCCCAACTTATTACAACTCCTCCTAAAGAGGCTGCTAAAAGTATTAGTAAAATTGTTGAGATTAAAGGTGAAATAGCTTTCTTGTTCATTTTTTAATCTCTGAAAGTTTCTTTTTAATGAATTTTTCCTCTTTTCTAAATATAACAACGTATGGAATTGTACTAATAATCAAAATGGCAATTCCGCAAATCACAAGAATCTTTAACATTTTTGCATCTATAAATTCAAAAGCAAACCCTACCACTGCAATAATAAGAAAAACAAAATACAATAGAAGGCCGTTATTAAGAACAATTTTAGCCTTTTCCCTTTCTATCCTTGATTTCTCTATTTCTAGAATAACAGCAGCACCACTAAAATCATTTTTTGGAGCCATCTAATTGAAATCTTGGGTTTATATAGTATATAAAACTTTTGATTTGTATTTTTGATTTCTTTTATAGTGAAAGAAGCTCTCCTATTAAATTCTTTATTACAAATCTAACAAAGAAAAAAAATCCTAACGAGACTATGATTATGAATGGAATATACTTTGCTCCTGCTCTTCCCTTCCCCCTGCTTATTGAACCAACTACCAAAGAACCTAAGATAGATGTTGTTATCAAAGATATAACACAATATTTTACTACAAAAGAAGGATTCAGAGATAAACCCCTAAATGAAAGTGGTAAGCTAGCTGTTAAGCTTGTTTGAGGTATACTTACTTTCCCTAGTGTTGTTGTTAAAACCTCTACAAGAAAACTTGAGAGTCCAAATAGAAGTGGTGCCCCAAATCCAACAGCAGAGAAAATAAATATCACATACATCATAACATTTGACCTTATTTTTTCATCTATGAATTTCTTTTTTCTAAGATTCTTAGCTGCTTGTTCTAAAACTGGGGCTAATTCTCCACCTGACTTTATAGCAGATTCAATTAACAGGATAGTTTTGTTTAAATCTTCTGATTTTATACCCTTACCCAGCTCCCTAAGGGCCGAATATATATCTTTTCCCATTGCAATTTCTTTCCCTACCCTATTTATATAGTCCTGAAAATAACCAAATTCTGGCCTAGCTGATAAAAGAAATGCCTTATCAACAGTAAATCCCGCTCTAAGATTAGATGCCATAAGCTGTAAAACATCAGGCAAGATACTCTCAATGAACCTTGCTTTCTTTTCTGCACCAAGCAAAAGAAGAAAATATGAAACAAGATTAGTCACAAAGAGATATAACAAAAACAACAATAACCAGTTTATTCCTAGCTTCTTAGTTGTAAAGAAAGAAAGTGCTAACGAAAAAAGGAAACAGTAAACAAATATTGCTCCGATAACTCTATCCTTGTTTAGTTTGGACTCATAGTAACCAAGAAGATGTATTAGGTTGTTTCTTATCTTTTTTGGGTAAAGCCTTGAAAAAAACTTATACATTATTTCTCACCAAGTAAGTTTGGCCTTCTTGATTTTATTATGCCTAAAAAGAGTATTTGTAAAATAACAACAAAGAGATACAATGAATAAAAGATCATTTTAACACCAAAGGCAGAGAGGGATATTAATGATGAAAGTATAATCAGAAAAGTCATTCCCAAGGAGGGAGCAATAATTGCTACGAGCATATAAAACATAGCAAGAGGGTTTAGCTGACTTCCATACCTCTGTATCTGCAATAACTGTTCCTCTGATAATGAATTAATTGTTTCTGTCAGAACATTTGACATATCTGCTCCAGATTTCATACCATTTACTATCTGCCATATTGCCTTTCTGAAATATTCAGATGGATTTGTAGCAGCTACTTCATCAAGAGCATCTGATTCATGTTTGCCTGCATTTATCTCCTTCACTATCTTTGAGAATTGATAAGACAATTCACCATAATCAGATTTGGATATATTAACCAGTATCTCGAAAAGTGGTACACCTGAGTTAAGTTGTACCAACATATTCTGCAATGCTGGTAACAGGTTTTTTTCAATGTCATTTATTTTTCTGTGTGCTACAACTCCGGGATAAGAAATTTGTATGATGAATACGAATATGGTAAAGAAAATTGCAAATAAAAAGCCAAGATATGGTTTCTCTACATTGATGAGTTTCAAAATTAAACTTAAAAATATACTTGAAAACAGGTAAAAAACAAAGGTTGCTACCAGACACATAGATATATAATCAACACTAGATATTTTAAATTCAGCTCGTAGGAGATTTATTCTAAGAGAAGGAAAAAAGGCCTGTAATATTTCCCCTGTACCTCTAAGGAGCCTTGATAACCTCTTCAACGTTCTTAGGGGCAACAAAGAGAAAGGGATATTTTTCATTTTTAGCTTTTTAGTTCCTATTTTTTATTATTTTTTGCTTAACAGTATACTTGGGTTTTTGTTTTTGTTAGCACACTCTATAACAAACTCTGGGTCAATATAATATTGATTCATGACCATTCCAACATCTTCTAATCTCCTGATATTATTCTTAGCCATATAGTTTAGGATTCTCTTCTTGTTTTCTAAATCCTTCAATAGTTCTATATTGCCTAGTCCTGTATGCCTGCTTAGCTCCTCAAAAAATCTAATTGGTTTAGCATGGGTTATAAACTTATCATCAGAAGGCCTCCACCTATATAGGATATTACAACTCACTGATTTCCCTTGTTCTGATGGGACGAATTCTGCAATTTGATATGTCCTCCTTACGCCTTTTCTCCTGTCCCTGAACATAACAACATTTAGATTTATAGCACTTAGAAGGTTCGGAGGGACACTTATAGGAGGATTTATTAATCTAGCTATGGTTTCATGAGCAGAGTCTGCATGTACAGTAGCATAGACACTATGTCCTGTATGCATTGCCTCAAAGAGAACTTCTGCCTCTTTGTGTCTTCTTATCTCACCAAGGATTATCCTGTCTGGCCTCATTCTTAATGAATTAACAAGCAAATCCAACATTGATACTTCCCCTTTGCCTTCTGGATTTGGTTCTCTTGTAGTTAGTGGGCACCAATACAAAAAACTTGGAAGTTGCAATTCCCTTGTGTCTTCAATACTTATTATCCTCTGATTAGGGGGTATAAAGGGCATACACAAGTTAAGGAAGGTTGTCTTTCCAGAACCAGTTCCTCCACTTACAAGAATATTCATCTCATACTGGATAGCTAGCCATAGCGTTGCAAAAATCTCCGCACTTGTTGTGTTATTTATTATAAAGTCCGTAATAGTCCATGGATCCCTAGCAAATTTCCTTATTGTTATTGTATTACCCTTATTTGAGATTGGATAGAAAACGGCATTTGCTCTGTCCCCTGTGATAAGGTGGGCATCCAATAGGGGGTTTAAATTGGTTATTTGCCTTCCTACCCTCCTTGCAATCATATTAGCATAGTTCTGTATTTTTCTCTCTGAATCAACTACTATATTCGTCTGCAACCAACCATATTTCTTATGATAAACCCTAACTGGTTCATTTGCCGACAATATGATAATCTCCTCCAAGTTTCCATCACTAAGTAAGAACTCAATATCGCCAAGCCCAGCCATTTCATGTAGCAAGGTTGCTACTAGAAAATTTTTTGTATTACTATCTATATTTCCAAGCTTTTCTATGATTATCTTCTCAGCTCTTTCTTTAAATCTGGTCTTTAGTTTTTCTATTATCCTTGGATCAAACATCTCTGCAGAAGGTATGCTCACTTCTGTTACCAATTTGTTCCTTACATCATTCAACAGAGCCAATGTACCTGATGATGGTTTTGGCACATTTAATTCATATAACTTCATAACGCTAGTGCCTTCCTTGATATGCACATCTACCGTTAATCCGTCTGCTGTTATTTGATATTTTTCAACTATCCTTTGCATTTTCATAAAAAATTTTTATAGCAGCTAACATGTAACATTATAGGTCTTAATATTATTAGGGGAGGTCCCTAATTCAATTATATGTTCTCCAGGAGAAAAATTATACTCAGGCCGCATTATTAGTCCCCAGTTTATATTATCACTTATGCTTTTCAAGCTTGCATTAGGCCATAGCTCAATAGTTTTTCCATCAATTTTATGTATCTTCCAGTCCTCTTTTTTTATATTTTTTTGGCCAATATTTCTTGCATAGACAGATATCCGTCCATTACTACATTTTGTTAGGTCTTTATAAATCATAAAACTTAATTCATCCGTTTTACTACCAGTTAAGGGGATACTTCCTAACTGATATAACAATAAAAACAAGATTCCTACTACTATAATGGTTGGGGTTATAATAGCTAAGAAAGACCTTAATTTGGAAATCCTATGGTTTATGGAAACTCCAATAATGGACAACACAAAACTCCATATAGCAGGTATTACCTTAAATATTGGTATAAAACCAAATAAAATAGATGGTGTAGAACTATATATTATTGCTTTATATGTTTCTTTATAGCTTCCAATTCCACCGTAAAGTTTGATAAATAAATGTAAAACTGCTGCTCCTAAAAAGTTTACCAGTGGAATAATAACAAGGGTAAAGATAGCAAAAAATAAAAGAAGAAGGACTACTGATAAAGACATTATTGAGCTACTTGCCTTTGGCAATAAACCAGAAGAGGCTATTATGAAGGACGCACCCTGAAAAAATAAAAATAAGAGGATATACCCTACAGCCAAAGGTATCAGCAAAACAACCAGTTGGTATTTCAAGGTTTGAATAATGTTCTCAGGTTGGGTTAATTGAAAAAGTTCTACTGGGTGTGTTAAAGTCTTCCCTATCTTAGAAAAGATTCCTAATTCCTGTTCTCGTGATTTAGTATGCTCTAATATCTTTTTTTGTTTTTTTATTGGTTCTTTAAATCCAAATTTCATTACCCTAGGCCCTCCAAATAGAGGATAATGCACTTCAACAAGATTATTCTCTTGTAGAATCCTAACCCACTCTTCTGCCTTTTCTTCAGTTATATTAAATTTATTTGCTATATCTTTTAGGCTTACTGATTTATTCTTGTCAACAAAAAACAAGAGATTATCAAGGGCTGTAGTGTACTCTCCCTTAGGAAACTCCACTACATTTACTTTTTCATCTGTCTTATCTATCTTTTCTTCTAGCTCTTGTTTTTCCCCTATCTCTTTAACCTTTCTCTTGGTTAGTTTTGGTTTTATTTCCCCTATCTCTTTCTTTTTTCTTTTTTCTTTGGGATGTTCAAACTCAGTAAAAACTAATTTTGTGACATCATTGCCATATTTTTCAGATATTGCTTTTTTTAGTTTATCTAGATGATAACCTTTCCTTAAGTAACCCCTAACATATTTTTTTAGAATATCTACCAAAACCTTCTTTTTATTATTGATTATATGTTCATTGCTTTTTGGAATAGGTTTACTTTTGTTTAAAGGATGTTTCTTTTTTAGGCCTTTTCTTAGCTTTTTTCTCTTAGGACTGGTTCTTACCATCTAAGACAGATATTTTCAAACACATTTTTAAAACTGTGTTTTAATTTAGGAATAGTGACCTTAAGATTTTTTCTTTTTAGTGTATAAAATAACAATAAACAATGATATCAAAAAAACACCTAAGACAACCAACAAGATTGTTATTTTATTAGGTTCTGATTTTCCAGTTGTATTTGTTTCTCTGTTTTTCTTACTTTCACCAGTTAAGGCGTCAACATATGTATGCTTTCCATCCTTGTTTTTTATATCCCAGACGAGCTTGAACTTATCGTCTTTAGTTGGTATTATCACTAAGTCACCCTCACCGCCCTCCTCCTGAGTTGCTATCTCTAATGCCTCTTCCTTTGTTATGTTTGGTTCTATTGTGTCTATCTCTACCTGCCCATACCAAGAAAAGACAAATGAAGTTACAACTTCCTTTCCTTCCCCATCAATAGCTCCTGTTAAGGCACCTGCAAATGTCCCCATAACAGGGATACCATAACAATATTGCATATCTACGACGATTATATCAGACCTATACTCTTCACTATAATAACTTTGAATCCCCATATTACCTGAAATACCTAATTCGCCTCTATTCCTATCAAAAAAATCAATAACTGTTTCGAGAGAAAGCTTACTAGGAATCAATAGGTCCTTATCTGTCCTAACAAAACTTCTAGTTATTTTATTGCCACTTCTTGTTTCAGTGATATGCCACTCAACCCCATCTAGAAATACAATATGCTCATTTGCGGGGGGCATAAACCATCCAGAAAAATCACAGGTAAGAGCAAAAGAGATATGGACAGTGAACAATAATATAAAAAGGTATTGGATTGTTTTCATACTAAGTTATTGTGATTAACAGTATAAATAATTTTTTATTTTTTGTTGATTTTTTATTATTTACTGATAGATAGTATATTAATTTTAAATAAAAGCAACAAGACTACCATAATATGCCCTACTTTAAAGATGGACAGATAAGCATAGAGTACTTATTTATTATTGGGTTTGCAACACTGATATTAACTATTCTCTTGGGACTTTCTTTGATTTACTCTAAGGATGTTGAAGATGAGGTTTATGCAACCCAAGCAGAAAGAATTGTTAAAGAAATAGTAAAAAATGCAGAAACAGTTTATTATTATGGGCCCCCATCAAAAACAACACTTACTGTATTTATGCCAGAGAACATAGAGGATATAACTATAGATGGAAAATATATAACATTTAAGTTATACACGCAACACGGAGTTACAGATATTTTCCAAAAGGCAAAGATGGATTTACAGGGAAAAATAAACAAGAGTCCTGGAATAAAGGAAATATATATAGAAGCAAGAGAGGGGTATGTATGGCTAAATTCAAGTTAAGCCAGATAGCAGCCCAATTCCTCATCTTACTAGGTCTTTTTTTCTTCTTTTTTGTAATTATTTTTTCGGTGCTGTCTGATAGATATTATGAAATGAACAGAGAAAAGATTTCAGTTCTAGCTCTTGACTTGGTTACATATGTTCAAAACGAGATTATTCTAGCAGAAAAAGTATCTGGGGGTTACCATAGAAAGTTTATATTACCAGACAACATAGGGGGTTTTGATTATAGCATATTTATTCATAAAGATGAGGTTATAATAAATGTTCTAGAACAGGATTACTTTAAGAAGATACCAAATATCACAGGATATATACGGAAAGGAACTAATGTAATAAAGAAAAATGAGAGTGGGATATACCTCAACTAAATCACAGATATTTAGTATAGACTTCATAATAGCTGTCTCCCTTTTTTTGATAGTGGCTGTTTTGGTTTATTACCTCACTATAGATTTATACCAGATTAAGGAAAGTGAATTTGACAAAAGAGTAGCAAATGCAAAACTGCTCTCTTCTGAGTTAGTTTCTTCTGGTTATCCTTCTGGGTGGAAGAGCGGGGATGTAGTAAAGATTGGCTTAACTGATGGTGAATTCAGGTTGAATATCAGTAAACTAAAAGAATTTAGTAGTATAGGCTACTCTAATTCAAAGAGGCTTTTATCCTCAAACTATGATTACTATGTATACTTTGAATACAGAAACGGGAGTCAGATAGAGTTTGATGGAATAGAAGGAATAGGAAAGCCAGGAGTGACAAAAGATAATTTAGTTGATTTAGAAAAACCAAAACATCTTGTAAAGATTTATAGGTTTTTGTTTTATAATTCAGAGATAATAAGGATGGTGATTTATGTATGGTAAAAAAAGGATATTTTTTTACATTGGATGCGATAATTTCTCTTATCTTGCTTTTTAGCGTTTTATCCCTTGTAGGTATTTACTATCTAAAGGAGGAAGAAAATTTCCAACAGATATACTATTCCTCAGATGTCATGAACATATTATCTACTATAAAACTAAGTGAGATAAATATTAGTGAAGTAAAAGTTTTACTTAATGAGAGTGGTGTGGAAGATAAAGATATAACTGTAATAGAACAAATAGCAAGGTTTTATGTTGCAGGCGATACAATAAACAAAAAAAGAGCAAAGAATTTTTCAGAAATACTAACAGAGAAATTAATACCTAAAGAATTTGGATGGGGGCTTTGGCTTAGGGGAAGTTCAGAACCAATATATCTAAATGGAACTTTTCCTGAAAGAAGTGCCATAACTTCTTCCCAAATGGTTTCTGGTGTTCAGAAAGAAAGACCTGTGAAGGGTTATACTGCCAAAGTCTTTATTAAAGATATAAACGAAAGGAAGTCCTCTGTCTATATCTATTTTGGGGGTTATGTAGGAGATGGAAATATAACAAAAAAATTTTTTTTACCGGAAACAGTTGAGGTGACAAATGTTTCCATTGAGTTAGACGCTGGTAATGATTTCACATTATTGATAAACGATGCCACATCTGGAAATTATACAATAAATACAACAAAAAAAAATCTGAGTGCAGAAAGATGGAGCATAGATAAGACATACATGGAAAACTTTGTTGGTGGAGAAAACAATATAACACTACTTTTTAATTCAACAGAATCTAAAGATAAGAAAGGGGATTTTATAGGAGGGGGCTATATAAAGATAGAACTCAACACACCAGAAATAGGAGAATACAAAACAGGCAAAAGAAAATATTATTTACCAGGAATAAAAGGGATTATAAACCTTTATGATTCATTTTATGTCCCGGGAAACCTTAGCAATCTTAGTGCTTACTTGCATTTTAAAAGTAATCGTTCTATTTTCTTTAACATAGGGGCTAAAAGAGTGTTTAACTCAACCGAAAAGGAGGAAGAACAAGAGGTGTATTTAAATGATTCTTATTTAAGAGAAAAAATAAACTATACCAACATTAGCTTAAAAACAGTACCTATAAGGCTTGGCCTAGAAGAAATGGTCCAAACTAAAGGAGGGGGAAGCGCAGATATTGTTTTTTTGATAGACACTACTGCCTCAATGGGCAATGAGATAAAGGCTGTCAAAGACATAATTGAGGATTTCGCGGATGTACTAGAGAACAGCTCAATTGATTATAGGTTGGCTTTGATTGAATTTAAGGATTATCCTGAGTGGGCCTGTGGCGATTATACAGATTTCCCATATTATGTTCACCCCCTTTCAAACATGAAGATAGACTCAACAGAGGAATGGGAAAATGGAAATTTTACGAATGTAACAGCATATAATTCATTCTTGATGCTTAAACAGAACGGAACCATAGGTGAAGAAAGAAGAGACCAAGTTCAAGAAATAATTTCTACTATCAAATTGTATGTCTATGGGATTAGATGGGGAGCACAAACATTCATGCCTGCTGTTAATGGCTCACTAAGGAAGGTTAGATTAAGATTATATAAGAGGGGAAACCCTGGACCTATTGTTGTAGAAATTAGGAATACAACAGACGGCCATCCAACAGAAGAAATAATTGCTAGTGTAGAGAGAGATGATATAGAAAGAAATATTGAGAAAGATTATGATTTTATTTTTCCACAAGCACCAAATCTAACAATAGGAAAAGAGTACTCAATAGTCATCAAAGTAAAAAATAACCAAGGAAATTTCCGTAACTATTATTATACCTTCCCTTATTATGAGTACCCAGGTGGACCATATCCTCAGGGGGCATTTTATTCTTCTTATGATGGTGGTGTGAGTTGGAATCTCTATGAACATTATGACTTGTATTTTGTTACATATATGAGGGGTGAATATTATCACAAACATGGCTTTGCTATAAACCAGTATAATTCAAGTAAGATAATCAAGTGGGGTTCATTTGAGTCTTCCACATATACTTCAGATGGAACCTCAGTAAGCTGGGAGTTTCGCTCTTCAAATGATTCAAAGACATGGAGTGATTGGTATGGCAACATAGAAAATGTGCCAAAGGGAAAATACCTGCAACAGAAAGCGATATTAAGCTCGGATGGGCTAAGAACACCTGCTATTGACTGGACAAGGGTAACCACAGGGGAATTCACAAGAAATGTCACAGTATTCAAGAATGCTGTTGCTGAGATGACTGCAGTGGGTGGTGCCGACTGGCCTGAATCACATTTAAGTGCTATTAATGAATCGTTGTTCCTTGAGTACAGAGAAAACACAGATAAGATTAATATTATGCTTTCAGATGCTCCACCACACGCAAGAGATTGTATATGGCATGGTGCTCCCACATATAAGGTTTGCTACAAAGGACCAGAGTATGTAAGAAATATGATAGATGCGTTAGTTTCAGAAGACATAACATTTTTCTATATAAACAACAGAGACACCAGTGGATTGTGTGATAACAAAATAATGGCAGAGAATATGACTAATGAAACAGGGGGCAAATATTATGAGTATATCGAAGCCAGTGAGGATAAGGGTGTTAAAAATATAATCCTTGAAATAGCAAAAAAAATAATAAACATAACCTACAAAAATCAAACAGTTCTTGTTAAAGGGATTAACGCTTCTACGGTTTTGTTTCCTGATTCTTATATTGAATTTAATTATACTCCAGCCATAAAAGTAAGTTATGGTATGCTTCCAGTAACAATTGAAACACCAAGATTCAATAATGAAATAACAGAAGGGAAGTTTGAAATCCCTCAGGAGGCGGAGATATATGATGTCAAGCTTACATCTTATTCTGCTGAGATGTGGACAAAATTAGCAAAGATTAAAGATATAATTAGTGGTAGTTTTATAACTTTTTACAATCTTTCAGAGTATAACACTAAATATCTGTTCTTGGGAGACCCATACCTTTTAAATATCCCTGTAGCACTAGTCCAGAAAGGAGAGAACACAGTAGTGATAAACCTTGGTTCTTCCTCTAAGGAAACATCGGGTGGCTCAATAGATGATAGGGCTATTTACACAATAGGGGTTCCATTGTATCTGAACTATTCAGGGATATATAAAAAATCAGAGGGTTGTCTGTGGCAATTAAAATTTGAGGATAACTCAATTTCAACAATAAATATCCCCTCAAACTATTCTGGTAGTGGTTTATGTTTATTTACAAAAGATACTGATTGTGATAGTGATTTTAGTGACGATGCAATAAATAATGCTGCTTGCCATTTGTTTGAACAACTTGATTTAGATAATGATGGAAAGCTAATTGTAGCTATTGACGAAGACAAGATTGAAACACAGGTTATATTCACAAGAGGGGCTCCATATATGTGGGGTCCTAGTTTAGTGGAGGCGAGAGTATGGAGATGAACAAAAAAGGACTTTACTTTACATTGATGACGATGTTTATGCTAACACTATTCCTATTTTATTTTAGAACTGGTTCTTACTATAAGTATAGAGAAAAAATGGTTGTTACAGAAAATAGGATAAACTCACTGGATAATTTTATAAAGAGCCTTGAAAGAGACGCAACAAGAGGGCTATACATCTCTTCTTTCAGGGCTTTGATCTCTTTAGAAGACTACATATCTGCAAAAGGAACTTTTCTTGATAACTTCAAGGAGAGATTTATAGAGGCTCTGTTGAATGGAACAATAAACAATGAAAAGGCTGAACTAATGGAAGATTCAAGATTTGTGGATTGGATAAACAAGATTTCCTTAGAAGGTGAAAAATTAAATTTGGATGTTAATATAACAATTAACAATATAGATATATATCATAAAAGTCCATGGAGCATTATTGTAGAAGCAAACTTAAACCTAACAGTAAATGATAGCTTGATTGATGTTTATTTCAAAAGAAATCCAATCATCAGAACAGAGATTAGTATTATTGGCTTTGAAGATCCGTTGTATATTGTTTATGGTGAAGGTAAGGTAACAAATATTATAGAAAAAACTCCATTTAAGGTGTTCTTTGAGAAGAAAGGTGATGAATTTAATGTGAGCAACCTAATGGCTCACATAAATAATTCATATTATAGTAATAACTCAGATGCACCTAGCTTTCTAATGAGGTTTGAAAACAACCTAGGCAGTTCACCATTTGGTATAGAAAGTTTCGTGAATTTAGAAAAGTTTTATGAGAGGGGCATTGAAATAGAAGAAAGAAGCTGTGTAGACCATTTATATTTTGAGGGAGATGACAGAGACAGTTTCCAAATAACCAATATGCCATCATGGTTCAGACTTGATGATGAGCATATTAATGCTTATGGGCTGCAAGAGCTGAAAGTATCATAAAGAAGTCAAAAAATTTATATATTTCTCTACCTTATTTATAAAACTAGGATCGAAATGTGGAACAAATGTGAATCGTGTGGTAAACAGATAGAAACTGCTGATGACTGCAGACTAACAACAACTGATGGCAAAACGATTCATACTTACTGTAGAAGTTGTTATGAAAAAAAGAAAAGCAGAGTCTAAAAAGGAAAAGAAAGATTTATATAAAAACAATCTACTTTCAAATTTCTGGGCCCGTAGTCTAGTGGCTATGACATCGCCTCGACATGTTTATGGGCTTGGCCTTGAAACTCAAAACGGCGAAGGTCGAGAGTTCGAATCTCTCCGGGCCCATTTAGTTGGAGCAAGATGGCTAAAATAGACAAAAAAGAAAAGGACTATTCAAAGTATTTTTTTGTTTTATTTGCATTAGGCTTAGCTACAATTGCTTTCTTAGTTGTTAAACCTTTTCTTGTGGCTATACTAACAAGCATAGTATTTTCATATATTTTTTATCCAATCTATGTAAAAATAAACAAGAGAATAAAACATAGAAATATCTCTGCTTTAATTGTTTGTATCATTATGATAGTACTATTTTTATTACCTCTTTTTTTTGTTTTGAATATGGTATCAAGAGAGGCATATATAAACTACCTACTCTCAAAGCAGAAGTTTGCTCAGATGCAAAAGTTTATTATTGAGTGTAACGAAAATACTATTGACAACAAGGCTTGCTCTGTCTTTGGTTTTTTTATTAGGTTTTTTGATGAACCAAAAGTGAGGTATCATCTAGAAAACACTATGAATAATATATCTAGCTATATTATTGATTCTGTGTCGAGTCTTATATTCTCTATACCTTGGTTTGTTTTGAATTTCTTTGTAGTGATATTCATTAGTTTTTATTTACTAAAAGAAGGGCCAGAGATTTTTTATTTACTTAAGAAGATATTGCCTCTGAATGAGGTCTATAAAAAACACCTGTTTGAAAAGTTTGGTGAGACTACTTTTGCTATCGTTTATGGTTATATCCTAGTGGCGATAATCCAAGGAATCTTAGGAGGGATTGGATTTGTTATTTTTGGTATTGGCTCTCCTCTCTTATGGGGTATAGCAATGACATTCGCAGCCTTAATTCCATTCCTTGGTACAGCCCTTATATGGTTGCCTGCAGCCATATTTAAGCTAGTGAATGGTGTCCTAATAAACAGCCCAAAAGAAATAATTGGTGGTGTCTTACTTACACTTTATGGCACAATAATAATAAGCGGAATTGACAATATATTAAGGCCAAAAATAATAGGTAACAAGGCAAAAGTCCATCCCATATTTATATTAGTGGGCGTTCTAGGTGGGCTAAAGCTTCTTGGTTTTCCAGGTGTCTTTGTAGGACCACTTATATTAGCATTATTCATAACTTTTCTTAAGGTTTACGAAAGAAAGGGAGTCAAATGAAGTTACAAGTTAAAGACATGGAAATAGAAACAGGTGGACCTCTAGTGGCAACTATAAATAAGAATGATGCTGAGAAGATGGACCTGCATCCATTAGATAGGGCGAAGATAATAAAGGGAAAGAAAATAGAGACAGTTGTCCTGAATATAAGTGAAACAGGAGCTATTGTTCCTGAAGGAAAAATTGGTTTGTGCGAAGAGGTTATGAACTCTCTCAAGCTAAAAGTTGGAGACCACATTAGATTAGTTCCAACAAAAAAGCCTTTATCTTTAGAATATATTAAAAAAAAGCTTGATGGTTTTAGGCTTTCAAAAAAGGAAATAGACCAGATTGTTTGGGACATAGTACACAATAAACTGAGTGATATAGAACTAACCTATTTCGTTGCTGCTTGCTATTCCCATGAGCTTGATATAAGGGAAACAACCCTGCTAACTAAAGCAATGAGCAGATTTGGGGATATTCTAAGAATAAAAAGATATCCTATTTTAGACAAACATTGTGTTGGAGGAGTTTGTGGTAATAGAACAACAATGTTGATTGTGCCAATAGTGGCTGCTTGTGGGGTTACAATCCCTAAAACAAGTAGTAGGAGCATTACAAGTCCTGCTGGAACAGCAGATACTATGGAGGTTCTAGCAAATGTATCCTTCTCCATAAAAAAAATGAAAAAAATTGTTGAAAGGACTAACGCTTGCATAGTGTGGGGTGGTGCTTTAAATCTTGCACCTGCTGATGATAAGATAATCAGGGTAGAGAGACCATTAGCTATAGATGCAAAAAGTCAACTCTTAGCAAGTGTTATGGCGAAGAAGGCTAGTGTAAGTGCAACACATTTATTAGTAGACATACCTGCGGGGAAGGGATCAAAGATAGGCAGCATGAAGAAAGCACTTAGTCTGAAAAAGGACTTTGAAGATTTAGCAAAAAATCTTGGAATCAAGATTAAAGTCATAATAACAGATGGAAGGGAACCAATCGGCAATGGAATAGGACCTGCCCTTGAGGCAAGAGATGTCTTATGGACATTAAGAAACGATAAAATGACGCCACTTGATTTGAAGAGAAAGTCTCTGATGATGGCAGGACTTATGTTAGAAATGGCTGGAAAAGCAGCGAAGGGAGGGGGTTATTATTTAGCAAAAAAAACACTTGAAAGTGGGAAGGCTTATAAAAAGATGGTTGAGATAATAAAAATGCAAGAAGGAAAAATAATTAAACCAGAAAATATACCCCTTGGACAGCTTAGCTGGGATGTTAGGGCTAAAAAAACAGGCATAATCAAGGAGATTAACAATATTACTATTGCAAGAATTGCAAGGGTTGCTGGTGCTCCACAAGATAAAGGAGCAGGTATTTACTTGTACAAACATATTGGAGACAAGGTAAAAAAAGGAGAAAAGGTGTTTACTATTTATGCTTACCACAAAAGCAAGTTAGATTATGCAAAAGAGTTGTTTAGAAAGCTTGACGGAGTCTGCATAGGATAGTAGAAGGCATACTTACAATAAGATTTATAAACAAGTTTAGGTATTTCTTTAGTATGCCGACGTCGCATAATCTGGCATTGCGCTGGCCTTGAGAGCCAGTTCCCGCAAGGGTATCCCGGTTCAAATCCGGGCGTCGGCGTATCTGAGGAAAAATGTGGATAGCTAGATTAAAAATAAGACATGAGGACTGTGTTATTGGCAGAAGGTGTAGGCGTTTTAGGGTTATGTCAATTGGCATTCCGTTTAATAGCTATAAAGAGGGTGACAAAGCATATTTCTCTCATTTTGAGACCCTTTTTGGGGAAGAGCAAGATATAAAAAACTTCATTGAGGACTTAAGAGAAGATCCTTCTATTAAAGGACTTGAGGTAGAGGGAAACTCCATATTTTTTATCAATGAATTACCAATCACACAAAAAATTCCAACTACCCATTACAACCCAAAGATATTTTTTATCAAGCCTGTCATTGTAGATACAAAGGGATTTGAAGACTGGGAGATTGGTTCCTGGGATGAAACAATACTGAGAGAGTTTATTGTTAATTTGCAGAAAGAGCAATTTGATATTAAGATATTAAAAATAAAAAACGAAAAACCAAATGAGGTTTATTTTCCTCAGGTTATGCCCTCTCTAACAAAGCAACAAAAAAAGGCATTAGAAATTGCTATAAGACATGGCTATTATGACTATCCAAGAAAAATAGAGCTAAAGCAACTTGCAAGTGAAGCTGGTATTTCGCTTTCTACCTTCAGAGAACATTTAAGAAAAGCAGAAAAAAAGATAATGCCAAATCTTTTGAGGACTGTTAAGGACGAATAATAAGACAAAGCTAAGCTTTATAAATAAAGCCTTCTTTGCTGATTGTAATGAGGGATGATTCAATTCAAAAAAACGCCCAACACAGAGAAAGAAATAAGGAATATCCTTAATCCCATTGTAGAAAAATGGTTTTTTTCTAGATTCAAGTCTTTCTCTTTGCCACAACTTTATGGAGTTATGGAGATACATTCAAGAAACAACATTCTTGTTAGTGCACCAACAGGTGCTACAAAAACATTAACAGCTTTTTTATCTATAATAAACGAATTGATTGACTCTTCAATAAAGGGGATACTAGAAGACAAAATATATTGTGTTTATGTAAGTCCACTAAAGGCGTTGAATAACGATATTGCGAAAAATCTTATAGAACCTCTGAGGGAAATGGAAGCAATAGCTGATAGGAAGCTTGGTGTAAGAATTGCTGTAAGAACCGGAGACACAGAAGTAAAAGAAAGAAGCAAAATGTTAAAAACCCCACCCCATATACTAATCACAACTCCAGAGTCGTTGGCTATACTTCTATCCTCTCAAAAATTTATTGAACACTTAAAAGGGGTTGAGTGGTTTATTTTAGATGAGGTTCATGCTCTTGCGGAAAACAAAAGAGGAGTCCATTTATCATTGTCAATGGAGAGGCTATTTGCTTTAAGTCCATATATGACTAGGATTGGATTATCTGCTACAATATCACCACTAAAGGATGTCGCAGAATTTCTAGTTGGTTATGAGAATAGCAAACCAAGACCTTGTAAAATAGTTGATGTTCAATTCATCAAGGAGATGGATTTAAAGGTACTAAGCCCTGTTAATGACCTCATAGGCATAGAACATGGTTTAATGCATCATTCCATGTATGTTCTGCTAGACAAGTTGATTCAAAAACATAAAACCACTTTGATTTTTACAAATACAAGATCAGCAACAGAAAGAGTTGTTCATCATTTAAAAGAAAAATTTCCAAAAAGCTACACAGAAAATATTGGAGCCCATCATGGAAGCCTAAGCAAAAGGTTAAGGCTTGATATAGAAGAAAGACTAAGACAAGGTAAATTGAAGGTTGTTGTTTGTTCAACAAGTCTAGAACTTGGGATTGATATTGGTTATATTGATTTAGTTATATGTCTAGGTAGTCCAAAATCAGTAGCAAGAGCTTTGCAAAGGATAGGAAGATCTGGCCATAGACTCCATGAAAAAACAAAAGGCAGAATTGTTGTTCTTGATAGAGATGATTTGGTAGAATGTGCTGTTCTGCTTAAAGACGCGATTGAGAGAAAAATAGATAAGATACATATTCCATGTAATTGCTTAGATGTTCTAGCCCAACAGATTCATGGGATTGCTATACAGAATAAGATTCATATTAATGAACTCTTCAAGTTAGTGAAAGGATCCTATTGTTATAGGAACTTATCAAAACAAGACTTTAATGAGGTAATAGATTATTTGTCTGGAAAATATATATCCCTAGAAGATAGACACATTTATGCAAAGATATGGCATGATGAAACAACAGGAATGATTGGTAGAAGAGGTAAACTTGGAAGAGTGATACATATGACAAATATAGGCACAATACCAGAGGAGGTAAAGGTTGCTGTAAAAGTTGGGGACCAAACTGTTGGTTATATTGAAGAAGCATTTCTGGAAAGACTAAGACCTGGTGATATCTTTGCATTAGGGGGCACTGTTTATGAGTTTAAGTTTAGCAGGGGGATGACAGCCCAAGTAAGAGAATCTCCAAACAGACCACCAACCATACCATCATGGTTCTCTGAGATGTTGCCTTTAAGTTATGATTTAGCGATAGATATAGGAAAGTTTAGAAAGCTTTTAGGACAAAAATTTTGTTATAATAAAAGCAGAGATGAGATATTAGAGTTTATTCATAGCTACCTTTATGTTGACAGAAATGCTGCTGAATCAATCTATAACTATTTCTATGAACAATTCCATTATGCCAAGATTCCCTCAGACACGAGGATTATAGTAGAACACTACACTGATGAACAAGGATTCAGATATGCTATATTTCATTCCCTATATGGCAGGAGGGTGAATGATTGCTTAAGTAGGGCTGTTGCTTTTGCTATTGGGAGAACCCAGCATAGGGATGTAGAAATTGGTGTGAATGATAATGGATTTTATATAGCATCAAACAGAAAGATAGATGTAATGAGGGCATTTAGGCTATTGAAAAGTAAAGATTTAAGGAAAGTTATGGAGATGGCAATTGACAGAACAGAGGTATTAAAAAGGAGGTTTAGGCATTGCGCAACTAGGTCATTGATGATTTTAAGAAGCTATAAAGGAAAGACAAAAAGGGTAGGAAAACAACAGATAAGCTCTACAATTCTCCTAAATGCTGTAAAGAGAATAAGCCAGAACTTCTCAATATTGAAGGAAGCAAGAAGAGAGGTTCTAGAAGACCTTATGGACATTGATAATACAAAGAATGTTCTAAAGGGTATTGAAGAAGGAAGGATAAAGATTGAGGAGATACATACGCCATTTCCTTCTCCATTTGCTCTTAATCTTGTAACTCAGGGAAGGACAGATGTAATGAAGATAGAAGACAAAATGAAGTTCTTAAAGAGAATGCATGATAAAATTCTGGCAAAGATTTCTATAAAAAAATAAAAAATAAGAGTTTAATTGGTTTATGGTACCCTAGCCACAAATGTTCCAGTTGCAGTTTTTTGGAATCCACCTATGTCATAGGTTATCTTTAGGTCTTCTTTTAGTTTATCTCCTGAACTTAAAGTACATCCCGTCCCTGTAAACGAAACATCTGCTGTACCATCTGCGGAAACAGCAACATCTGACTGAACAGCACAACTGCCTATTGTTGATGAAGTCGCCTTTATTGTTACATCATCTGAAAGCGAATTTTTAATTCTCAATGTGATTGTTCCTGGATTCCCTGCAACAACATTAAACTTATCACAAAACAAACCACTGCCTGGACTTATAACGCATTTTTCTGGTAGAATCTTTTCTGGGCTTAAAACACCGAAATATGCTAATGCTCCAATTGCTACTAGGACAACTAGAATAGCCCAGCCATATGTCATCAAGAACTCCATTGCTGCTTGAGCCCTTTTCATTAATTCTCACCTCTCTAATTTTTTGGATTTGATATACTAAAATGTATATTATTATATTTTATTTATAAACTAGTATATAAATCTAACTATTTTTTGTATTAATTCCATAGTAGTTATTAAAAACTAAAAAAGAAGAAGGAAAGATAATCTATTTTGCCTTTCCTAGTATCCTGAAAACTTTTGTTCCACAAACAGGACATACCCCCTTTACAGCCTTCATGCCATTTTTCATTGTTATTTCTTTTGGATCTTTTATTTCAACTTGTTTTCGGCACTTCATACATCTTCCTTTTGGCATTTATATCCACCTCTAAACTTTAGTTCTATTGGTTAAAAAGGATTTTCTGAGAAAATCCTTTTTTTTAGGTTTTTATGTATAATATTAGTGATATATTATGTTAGTATATATAAATATTTTGGGAAATCAAGGCAAAAATAAACGAGGTTGATTAGAATGAAGCCTAATGATATTGCTAGGATTTGTGTTAATCTAAGTTGTATTATCAAAACAAATAGTAAACTTTATTAACCAACCTTTTTTATTTAGCTTTATGAAATTTAAAGAAGAGATTATAAAGGTCGTAAGGAATGAGACAGGTCAAAAGGATATAGCACTAGAGGTGCCCCCTGATTCTTCTTTTGGTGATTACGCATTCCCATGTTTTTCATTAGCAAATGTCCTTAAGAAAAGCCCAAATGAGATTGCAAAGGAGCTTGCAGGAAAACTAAAAATAAATTGTGTTGAAAAGATTGAAGCAAAGGGTCCGTATGTTAATTTTTTTCTTAATAAGGCCAGGTTCATCAAGGAAATACTCAGTAGAATAGAAAGAGAAAATATGAGATATGGTTCAACAAATCTTGGTAATGGCAAAAAAGCCTTGATTGAACACACATCAATTAATCCTAACGCATCTCCCCATGTAGGTAGAGCAAGAAATGCTATAATAGGGGACTCTATCGCAAGGTTACTAAAGTTTCAGAACTACAAGGTTGAAGTACACTACTTTGTTAATGATGTGGGAAAGCAAATAGCAATGCTTGTTCTGGCTTGCAGAAAAAAAAAGAATATTAGATTTAATGATTTGTTAAAAATGTATATTGATATAAATAAAAAAATTGAAGAAAACAAAGAACTTGAGAAAGATGTTTTTAATTTACTCCATCAATTAGAGAATGGTGATAAAGAAGTAAAAAAAGCCTTTAAAGAAGTAGTTAAGATATGTATTGAAGGGCAAACTAAAATTCTTTCAGAACTAGGAATTAGGTATGACAAGTTTGATTATGAATCAGACTATCTTTGGAACAAAAAGACAGAACAGATACTAAAAGAATTAGAAAAAACAGGAAAACTGTTTACAGATGAAGAGGGTAGAAAAGTACTTGACCAAAGTGAATTCAAGCTTGCTATGAAAAGTCCTGTGTTGGTATTAACTAGGTCTGATGGTACTTCTCTATATCCCTTAAGAGACATAGCATATACTATTGATAAGCATGTTGAGGGTGAGAATATCATTGTCCTCGGAGAAGACCAAAAGCTTTATTTTGAACAGATAAGGGCAGCTTTGAAGATTTTAAAAAAAGAAGCACCAAGGGTTGTTCATTACGCTTTTGTTCTATTAAAAGAAGGAAAAATGTCAACAAGGAGGGGCAACCTTGTCCTGTTAGAAGATTTTATGAAAGAGGCATTAGAAAAAGCAAAAAAAGAAATAGAAAAAAGACATGGGAGTGTTGATGAAAAGATAGCAAAAGCGATTGCCTATAGTGCAATTAAGTTCTCAATTATAAGGGTTGGTGCTGACAAGAATGTGATATTTAGTTGGGACCAAGCATTAAACTTTGAAGGAGACTCTGGACCATATATACAATACGCCTATGCAAGGATATGTTCCATAATAAGAAAATATGGTAAAGATATAAATGAAGACATTAACTTTAACCTTTTAAGAAACAACAAGGAATTCGAACTTGTGAAATTACTAAGTGAATTTCCATTTATTGTTGAAGAATCAACAAAGCAATTAAAGCCACACCATATAGCAAATTATTTGCTTGAACTTGCAAAGACCTTTAATGAGTTTTACCATAGCTGCCCTGTTTTACAAGAAAAAGAAAAGCTAAGAAATGCTAGGTTGTTTCTAATAAAGTGTGTAAAGCGAGTGCTTAAGAATGGTATGAACCTGTTAGGAATGGAAGAGATTGAAAAGATGTAGAAAATAGGCTCTGTAGAAATCCTTTAAGAAATCTATAAAATCTTTAATTGTTCTTCCAGC
>CAZNZT010000019.1:0-21423 GCA_964577685.1 uncultured Methanosarcinales archaeon
ACCACAATCTACATCTGTTTCATCTCCATTTTTTATCCCATCATAACATGAAGGTCCTGATGTGCCTCTTATTTTTATTAGATAAACATCCCAAGGGCCAGCACCGAATGAACTCGTAAAACCAGCAACAATATAACCACCGTCAGTTGTTTGCTGGACCGAGGAAGCATAATCACCATAGTCTCCACCAAATGTCTTCTGCCACTGAGCATTCCCGTTAGAATCTGTTTTAATCAAGTAGGCATCAATTCCACCCGAACCGAATGAGCCTGTAGAACCAGCAACAATATAGCCTCTATCATTCGTTTGCTGGACAGAGTATGCTTCTTCATAGCTAGATCCACCAAATGTCTTCTGCCACTGAACGTTCCCATTAGCATCTGTTTTTATTAAATAGACATTACTATTGCTTCTAGAGCCGATATGACCAGCAACAATATACCCTCCATCAGTTGTTTGCTGAACTGAGCGTATTTCATCATCATTACTCCCACCAAAAGTCTTCTGCCACTGAACATTCCCATTAGCATCTGTTTTTATTAAATAACCATCTTCATTACCAGCCCCAAATGATTTTGTACCACCAGCAATAATATAACCATTATCTGCTGTTTGCTGAACTGAGTATGCCCAGTCATCATTACTCCCACCAAAAGTCTTCTGCCACTGAACATTCCCATTAACATCTGTTTTTATTAAATAGACATTTCCCTCACCGGTTCCAAGCGGGCCTTTATAACCAGCAACAATATACCCTCCATCAATTGTTTGCTGAACCGAATATGCTTCACTCCATCCATTAAATATCTTCTGCCACTGAAGATTCCCATTAGTATCTGTTTTTATTAGACAGGCACCTTCCTCACCAATCCCCACTGTGCTTATATAACCAGCAACAATATAACCACCATCAGTTGTTTGCTGGACCGAATGTGCTTCGTCTGTACCACTTTCACCAAAAGTCTTCTGCCATTGAAAATTCCCATTAACATCTGTTTTTATTAAATAACCGTCCCAAAAGCCAGCACCGAATGAACTCGTAAAACCAGCAACAATATACCCTCCATCAGTTGTTTGCTGAACCGAATATCCATAATCCCAATCACTTCCTCCAAATGTTTTTTCCCACTCTGTATCAGGAGCTCCTCCACTGGTTCTTATGTCAAGTATCTTTGTTACTATCGGTTCAATGTTTTCTACTAGGTATTCTTCCTTTCCATAGCTGATTATTATAGTAGCTTTTGTTGTGAATTTAATCTTTCCTTCTTTAGAATCATAGCCGAATGGATAGTATTTCAATAAGGCATATTTTTGCTTTCCCCTATAACCAAAGTCTATTGTTATCCTGCCAGGAGTTGAGTTGTATTCTTCATATATGTTGTATCCTTCTCTCTTACAGATATTGTTGATTTTAAGTATAGATGGCTTTATTTTCTTACTAACCTTAATAGTATCATGTTCTGTATTGTTTATGCTTACACTAATTTCTTTTACATCATTTGGGATTGGAATTTCAAAGTACTTGTATGGCAGTATTGGGTTGCCAGGGGTTATGGTGTAATAAAAACCATCTTCTTTTACAAATATTTCAGAATAGTTCCCAGATTCATTGATTGTTATTTTTGATTTGTCAAGTTGGTAGTTTATGCTATTTCCTATAAGCTGATTTATAATTGGCCTGTTGAGTTCTGGAATTTCGTTGTAATTTGGAATCCTAAACCTTTCTTCATAACTAGCATAACTTAGGCTAGGGAAGAGTGCTAGAAATAGCATTATTAAAAAAGTCTTTTTATTTATTTTAACCCCCCTAGTAGGATTAGAATTCTAAACTGTTATATAAATTTTACTTACTCTCAAGAGCCTTGACCATCCCTAATGCAGCTTTTTTTATATTTTTGGCTTTGTATAGGGCTCTACCTACAATAGCGTGCCAGTTCTCTCCAGCAACCTTTGCTCCTTCTGTCAATGAACCACCTTGTGTTATTAATCCTGGTGAATACAAGATTGGTTTAAATCCAAAGCTTTCTAAAAATCTTTTATATTCTTTAATCATAAATGGCTTATTACCAGGCACGACAAAATCTCTAACACCAAGGTTTGCAGCAATCTTGAATATCCTCTTTGGAGCCATATTTACTATAAAACCACCAGACCTCTCTAGATACCCTTTGTGTGTCATATCTCCACCGACAATTACCTGTAGCCTTTCTTTGAATGCTGCTTTTATCCACTTTTCTTCTGTTATAGGTCCAGCCATTGGAAATAATATAACAGCATCAACGCCATTAATTGCTTTCATGAATTTCTCTCCAAGGTCCGGAATATCTGTTGCTGCTTTCTGATGGTCATATATAATTGGTAGTTTTGTTCTTTTTCTTATTGCTTTTATCACTTCTTTTATTCCGTATCTTATCACTAGTTCTAGGCCTATTTTGTATGCCCCTATACCTTCAATATTACATGTTTCTTTTACTAGTTTGTCTAATAACTTCAGATTTGGTACATCACAAGATGGGATTATTGATTTTTTTAGTTTAATAAACGGCATATTTCTTTTGTATTCTTTCGGATTTATTAATTTTTCTTTTCTCTCCAGATTAACAACAGTAAGTTTTAAATATTTGGTGTATTAGGATACAAGATTATGAAAAGAAAGAAGGTGACTATGGAGGACATAATGAGGGAACTAAGGACAATAAAGAAATTGGTGTTAAAAGATTTACAGCTTGATTTGAATGAGTTAAAGATTGATAAGGAAATAGATAACTCTTTATTAGAGAAGGAATCTAAGAAAATTTTTTCTACCTTTGGTGAGTGGGAAGCAAACATCTGGGAGGATTGTAAGTATAAAATAAAAGAAGATAAACAAACCGAGATATCCTATAAGTGTAAACTTACAAATGCTCTATGCAAATTTGAAGATTGCCCGCTTAATATAAAAAAATTGAGAAAATAGGTTACTTATTCCATTGTTCTGGGTTTTTTATATAGTTCATGGTTATCCCATAATTATCTTTATCAACTAAATCTTTTTCTTTCATGAACTCTAGAAGTTCTCTTAATGTTATTAAGCGATGTAGTTTGATGTTATCTTTGGCTAGATTTTCAGTTGCACCTTGCTCTCTATCAAGGATAACTAAGACATCTTTTACTATTGCCCCCTCTTTTCTTATGCCTTCAATAAACTTTTTCTTTGATTTACCGTCTGTTACCATGTCATCAATTAGAACAACTTTTTTGTTTTTTTCTATGATGCCTTCTATTGAGGATTTGTTCCCATATGTTTTTGGTCTTTTTCTTACATAAACCATAGGCATGTTTGATTCTATTGCCATAGCTGATGCTATTGGGATTCCTGCTGTTTCTGCACCAGCAATTATATCAACATCTAGTTCTTTAACTACTTTTACTAACTCTTTTGTTATGGTCTTAAATGCCTCTGGGTAGGAAGGTAGGTTTCTGAGATTAGCATAGACAGGACTTTTTCTCCCACCATAAAAACTAAATAAACCAAATTGTAATGTATTAGCATCACATAATGCTTTTGCAATAACCTCATTCATTTTGACCACCAGTTTTCCAGTTTCTTGGATCTTTTTTCCAGTTTAGTATCTCATCTTTCTGTTCTTTGCTAATGTAATTTTCATTTATAGCAACTTCAATTAGCGTTGTTATATCTGTTAGGTTTACTAGCTCTATATTGTTTTCTTTAAATGCTTTATCTGCTTCCTCTAATTGGTATGAGAATATAGCCATACAGTTTTTTACTGTGCATCCAGATTCTCTGACAGCCATAACTCCATTTATTGAAGAACCTCCTGTGGATATCAGGTCTTCTATGATTAGGACTTCTTTCCCTTTTTCAAGCTGTCCCTCTATTAGATTTTCTTTTCCGTGGTCTTTTGTTTTTTTTCTTATGTAAATCATCGGCAGATTGAGTTCTTTTGCTAACCATGCCGCGAAAGGGATTCCTGATGTTGCTATTCCCCCTATGAAATCCGGGTTTATGTTTTTTTCTTTCATCTTTTCAACAAATGCGTCAATTATTATATCCCTTTCCTTCGGGTGCGACATTATTATTCTGTTGTCGGTATAGATTGGTGATAATATTCCAGATACCCACTTGAATGGTGGATCTGTTCTTAGTGTTACTGCCCCTAGGTTTAATAGTATTTTTGCTATTTCTTCCTTCTTCATATAGTCTCCCCCAATTAAGAGATAGGGGCTAGCTTTTATTTAAAAGTTTCTATAGGATTTTTCAAAAACTATTTAAAGAAGTATTCTTAATTTTGTTTTTATGGGGAGAGCTATAATAATTGCGAATTGGAAGATGCATAAGACCATTAGGGAATCTTTAATCTTTGTTAGGGCATTGAAAAAGAAACCTTTACCTGTGAAAAAAGTGGTTGTTATATGTCCTCCTTTTACTTCTTTGAGCGCTGTTGCTAGAGAAATAAGGGGCACTAATATCAAGCTTGGGGCTCAGAATATGTATTGTAGGGAAGAGGGGGCCTTTACTGGTGAGATTTCTCCATTGATGTTAAGGTGTATTGGGGTTGAGTATGTAATAGTTGGACATTCTGAGAGAAGAGAGTACTTTAATGAGGATAATAACTTTATAAATATGAAAATAAAATCTGCTTTGAAGAACAAAATAAAACCAATCTTATGTGTAGGTGAGAAAGAGGTTGAGAGAAAGAGAGGCTTAACTAAGCGCGTTATTAAAAAACAGATTTTTGAGTGTTTGAGTGGAGTTCCTAAAGACCAAGTGAGTAATATACTAATCGCTTATGAACCAGTATGGGCTATTGGGACAGGAAAAACAGCTAGGCCTGAAGATGCTGAGGAGGTTCATTCTTTTATAAGGCTCATCTTAGGAAAGAAGTTTAGTAAAAAATTGGCTAGTATTGTGCCTATTTTATATGGCGGTTCTGTAACTCCCAAGAATATAGGGTCCTTAATGGCCATGGGAAATATTGATGGGGCATTAGTGGGGGGAGCATCATTGAAAATAAAGAGCTTTGTTGAGATTTTAAAAAATGGTTGAAAATAACATAATCCAAAAACAAGAAGTAGCATCAGTATCCCAGCCACAAAAAAGGAAATTTAGTTTATGGGTTTTTATGAAAATAATAATAATCCTTCTTCTTTTTGCTTTGCTTTTATATCTTTTTTTTAATCCGAATATTATAGCTAGCTATGCTAATAGGTTTTTTGATTATATTTTGAGTTAGCTTGGGACATATACTCTTAACTGTTGTATGTAGTCATATGGATAAAAACCATTTGGACATCTAAATAACTTATCTGGAATATCTGTTTTTTTATCTACACAGACCTTCAAGTCAAATATGTATGTTCCTGGTTTGGCATTTTTTACTTCTACCCCTAGTAAGAATTTTTCTTGGGCGTTGTTCTTAATTTTTTTGTAGATTTCTACCTTATTTCCTTCCCTTGTTTTTAGCCAGCTGTTTGGGTCTATGTTGCACCCAGATGTATCTTTGGCTGTGCATAGTAGATTGTTCCTTTTGTCATAGGCTTTATTGAATGTTACATTTATAAAGAAGTTATTGTATTCTTCTTGGTTTATTATATTTAGAATTCCTATTCCGAATGTTTCGAACTTTCCATTGTAGATTTTTTTATTTTCAAAGGGTATGGCTACTCTTGAACCATCATCTAGTATCCTTTCAATCTCTTTTTCTGTTCTTTCATCATAAATGAACTTTATTTTTTCAGCACTGGAAAATAACTTTCTTGTAAAATATATGCTCATAGTGAATATTACAATGCAAATTATTAGGATTACAATGAGGTTTATTGATAACTGAAGGGCTCCCCTTTTTTTGCTCATTTTGTTTTTTATTTTATTTTGAGGTCTGGTTTATATATTTTATGTTGTTTTTTGTTTTAAACCTTCCTTAAGATATTGTCTATCCTCTGTTGTTGGTAGTATTCAGCATAGCATTTTGCTCTGTAGTTTCTTATTAGGTTGTTTATCTTATTAGCTACCTCTACTGGGTTTTCAATGAATTTTAGTTCTATCTTATTTTTTTTCATTCCTGTTAATTCTATTATTATTTTCTCTGGATTTAGAATTGATTTTTTTTCAATCAGTATCCTTGAGATGTTGTTGAATGGTATTATCTTTTCACCTAGCTCTATTACAAATAGGTTTTGGTAGCATATAATCTTGTCTTCACACAGGAGATATTTATTCTTGCTTGTGGCTATATAAATGGATATGAACAGTATAATGCCTAGAAGGACCACTATAGTAATAAAAAAGAATAGAAAAGAGAACAAGGATATGTTTAAGCCCAAATATGAGAATGTGTCAAGTATAATTTTCAGATTTACTGTAAGATGTAAGTATATAACAGCTACTATCACCCCAGAAATAATAACCATGAATCTAAGGAAATAGTGTGAGAATGCCTTTTTTAGGTTAGGCCTTATTTCCTCTAGAGGGGGCCCCATTTTATTTTACTATTTCATATTCCTTTACTATTATAATCAGAAATATCACTAGGAAGATCGCCCCCAGGATTATTATAGATAGTCCTTTTGTTGCTGATTCTCCTTCAAATAGCTTGTAAAGACCAAAGACCATTATAAGGACGCCTATCCATAAGAATTTATCTAAAACTAGCTTCATTATTTCAAACTCTTCTGAGGGTGTTAATCTTTTTTTCAATTTTTCACCTATCTTGTTACTTTAACAACGATATCCTTTTGGTAATCAACTACTTCTTTTTGGTTGCTTGCATTTGTTATTTCAACCTTTAGCACACATAGGTAATTGTCTTTAGCTATTGAGTCTGAGAAAGATAGAATCACATTAAAGTTTCTTGCTTCTCCTTGTTTTATTGTCCTTTTTTGTGACTGGTTTTCTGATAGGATATCCTGTGTGCACTCAACAAATGGCGTAGCTCCTTTCCATTCTTTTCCTGTTGGGTTGTAAACCGAAACCTTTATTACACTACTCTCTCCAGGATCTACTATTATATTCTCCCTTGATATTGTTAGAGGATCCGACCTTGATGCTATTGGTGGTTCTGGCTCTGCGGATATTAGTTGGTCTATCTGTTTTGTTACTTTTCCAAACATTCCTCTGATGAAACCAAGAGCTAAACCAAGCACTACTATTGCAAGTATTAATATTATTATTGCGGTTATTGAAAGTTCAATTGCTCCTTTTTTCTTCTTTGACATTTTTGACTTCCCTTATTCTTTTATTCTTATTGCTATATCCTTCTCATAGTTTGAGATATTTATCTTACAAAGATACATATCTGGTGATGCAGAAGGAATTTTTATAATCACATCAAATATTTTATATTCAGCTGGATCTATTGTTTTTTGATTTGAATTTGCTTCTATGTCAAGTTGATTACATTTTATTTCCGGAGAAACTAGGGTTAAAGGTGTACTTGTTGGATTGAAGAATCCAATCTTTATTACTTCTCTTTCTCCTGGGTTTGTTACTATGCTTTCTCTTGATATTGTAAGTGGGTTTCCTCTTGTTGGTGTAGGGGGTTCTGGCTCTGCGGCTATTTGTTGCTCTATTTGCTTTGAAACTTTTCCAAACATGCCTCTTATAAAACTCAAACCTAGACCAAGCATTACAATTGCAAGAATTAGTATTACTATAGCATTCACTGACAAACTTAAAGAAGCTTTCCTTTTTTTAAACATCCTAAAGAGGCACCTCTTTTTCTGTTAGCTTTGGTTATGGTAGCTTATGGTATAACTAATTTATAAATGTTTCGATTAGTCTCATTTTTTTATATTGGGAAACAGGAAGATTTATAAGCTATTTGGTTTTTTATCTTTCTTATGTCAAAGACAATTGTCGTGGTTGGAGGTCAGTGGGGTGATGAAGGAAAAGGAGCTATTATAGATTATTTGGCTGAGAAGGCAGATGTGGTTGCAAGGTTTGCTGGAGGCAACAATGCTGGGCATACCGTTGTTGTTGGCAATGAAAAATTTAAGTTTCATCTTATCCCTTCTGGAATAGTGCATAATAAGCTTAATATTATCGGTAATGGGGCTGTTGTTGATGTAGATGTCTTAGTTAAGGAGATAGAGGGCTTGGAGAATAGGGGGTTTAAGATAGATGAAAAGAACCTCATTATTAGTTCAACAGCCCATGTTATCACTAAGAAGCATATTGATGAAGATAAGGCAGGGGGAAAGAAGATAGGAACAACAGGTAGGGGGATAGGCCCGTGTTATAGGGATAAGATAGCAAGAGTGGGGAAAAGGATATGTGATTTCGTAAAGGAAGATAGTAGTCTTGCTAGAAGGATAAAGCCTTTGGTGAAAGATAGCTGTTTTGTGGTTAATGGGGCTATAGACAGTGGAAAGAATGTATTAATAGAAGGCGCCCAAGGCACTTTATTAGATGTTGATCATGGTACTTACCCTTATGTTACTAGTTCTAATCCTACAGCAGGTGGCGCTTGTACTGGCTTGGGTATTGGCCCTACGAGGATTACTAATGTTATTGGTGTCTTTAAGGCCTATACTACTAGGGTTGGCAGAGGACCGTTTCCTACTGAGCAAGGGACTGATGAACAAACCATTAATGAAAATAAAGAGGAGGGGCTTAGTGAGGAGGATATTAGGAAGGCAAATGAGGGGGATCCCTACTATGTTGGGAAGGTTCTGAGAAAACAAGGTGGGGAATATGGAACAACCACAGGGCGTGCACGAAGGACAGGGTGGTTTGATGCTGTTGCTGCAAGATATGCTGTTCTGATTAATGGCCTAAGTTCTATTGTTATCACAAAACTTGATGTTCTGAGTCATTTGAAAAAAATAAAAATATGTACTAGTTATAGGGTTGGTGATAAAATAGTAGATAGATTTCCATTATCTCTTGAAATTTTAGAAAAAGCAAAACCTGTTTATATTGAAATGCCTGGATGGGATGATGATCTAAGTAAGGTTACTAATCTTGAACAATTACCAGAGAATGCTAGGAATTATTTGAACAAAATAGAAGAGTTAGTTGGAAAGAAAATCTGTATTGTTAAGGTTGGACCTAAGAGAAGCCAGACAATTGTTTTAAGAAAGGAAGAGCTTTTTTAGTTATTGTAATTAGAATTCTTTGTCTATCTTTTCAGTGTATTCCTTTATCCTTCTTATTATTGAGTCTAGGAGAAATCTCTCTATCTTTTCCTCAAATATCTCTGTTAGATTTAAGTTTTCATTTATCCTGTAGCGATTTGTTTTTATTTCAACAATAAATTTCTCTTTTAGACGCCTTAGATGTCTTCTGATATTTGAGCTAGCAATTCCAGTTAGTTGTAAGTTCTGCTTTTTTCTTTCTTCAATGACAAGGTCTTTTATTTCTTTGCTTGTTAGTAATTTGTTATGTTTTCTTGCTTTTAAAAGCACAATTAATATATCAATTACTATGTCTCTTGAATCTCCTGGTTGTAGCAGACCTAGGCTCAGGCACAATTTTCTTATAAGTTCCCTGCCTCTGAAATTTTCTGGTTTTTCATACCTTCTTAGAGTAATCTCTGCTAGTGGAATGTCTTTACTTATTGTTTTTTTCTGCATAAACCAAGTTTTGTTATTCTTGTATTTAAAGTTTTAGTCTTATGGTTGCCTTGAGTGGTGGCTATATATAGCAGAGATATATACAGAAAGTATTCCATCAAACACCGCCCCAAGTCCAGTCGTACTTCCTTTTGCGTTTGTTACTTTTGGGGCTATTGCACTTATTACTCTACTGTTTGGGCCTATTGCCCCAAAATCTCTTCTGAATTTTGCAGTTTGCCTTCCTCTTCTGTTGCAATTGGTTGTTTGGGTATAGGTTTCTATATCTCTAGCAGAAGGGTTTCTCCTTTCAAGGTAAGTGTAAGTTGCACCGTCTACACTTTTTTGTAATGCCTCTTTTATTGCATTCTTATATTGTGAGAGTCTGTCAGGTACATATGCTATTGCACCACTTGATGAATGACAAATCCTTATCTGCTCTCTATTAGGTTCTATCCCGTTCTTCTCCATAAGCTCATCTAAGCCGACTAGTAAATCAGTTAAGTTTCCTTGGGTTTGATTGTTTCTCGGCATTCCAAGCTTATCATAGATTTGCCTTAGTTCTTCATCATTAAATGAAACTATATCTGCTGCTGTATTTATCAATTCTAGATACTTTATAAGTTTTCCAGGATAGTATCCCATAAAAGAATTTGTGCCTATATAGTTTATTGGTCTTCTTCCATCTCTGAATAGATCAGTAATAGTTTCTACAAGGGTTTTGTATTCTTCAGGCTCTCCTTTGTTTAGGCCACCCCATCCTATTGTTATGGTTCCTCCGTTTGAGGATGCGTTTAATATCCCACGAGTGAATTCTCCTCTGTCGAGTTCTTGTAACTTTCTTCCAGAGGAGTATGCCATCATTATCTTGAATGTTCCGCTTTCTTCTTCAAGCGAGGTTGTTCTCGGTTTGTGTTTTCTTGTTTTTCCAGTATCTATTGCGTACTTAAATAGTGGCCCATATGCTTGCGCACGGCTGAGGAAATCTTTTACTGTTCCAGTTAGGTTTCCAATAAAGAATATCCTCTGTTGCGATAGGCCGTTGTTTAGAGTGTATGCTGCTATTGCAGATATTGCTGGACTTCCTCCTATCTCAGTCACCCATTTTGTTCTTGGAACAAACTCTTTTGCTAGTCTTTCTATTTTTTCAAGTTCCTCATCTCTTAAGTCTTTTATTTCACCGTCTACATCCCTTTGTTGAAGTATTCTTATCAGGTCGTTGGCTTTTCTCTGATATTCAGGATTGCCTATATAATGTCCTCCATCTTTATCTGTTGTTTGTTTGAGGATATCTAGTATTCTTTCCCTTGGGAGCTTTATTTTATTGTCTAACGTTGCTTGTGTTACCCATATAACACGGCCTGTTGCTTCTTCTAAGATTCCATCAAGGGTTAACGTTTGCTTTGGCATTTTTAATCACCTATTTTTGGTTGTTTCCTCCTCTAGTTTTTTTCTTAATCTTTCTCCAAGTCCGGGTTCTATCTCGCTTAGCTTTGCGAATGCTCCTTCTACTATTCCATCCAAGGTCCCTTGGCGTGTGGCGTTTGCATTAACAGTTATTTTGTTTTCATTGCTTGAGCCCCTTATATATAACGCGTAATCATCCTTTTCTAGAATCATCCCGTCTTTTGTAGAAGGAGATAGACTAGCATATTTTTCAGCAACCATTTCTGCTATAGCCTTTGAGTTTTGTTGTGTTGCAACTCTTATTTCTGGTATAAATCTTCTAATTCCATCTTCTATTTCTTTTATTCTTTTCCCTATGTTTTCTTGTTCCGCGAGACTTATCATTTCAAACGCATTTTCAATGCCATCATCTACTCCCTCATCATTGTAATGGTGTAGTCCGATTTCAGCTCCCGGTGCCTTATGTTCTTTTGTTTTTGATATCAGGCTTGGTCTGCCTCTTTTTACTCCTATTACCTCAATTCCTTTGTTTTGTAGGTACTCTCTGATGATAGAAGCTAGGCAATATTCCGCGATAAATTTCTCTGGCCTTAAATGTAGCGCTCTCATAACTACAAGCACAGGTGGTTTTATCAGTCCTGAACTGATTGCAGCAGAGAATCTGTCTCCGTCCCCGTCAACAAGACATATTATTCCATACTTTGTAAGGTCTGGTATTGCTTCTTTTATTATTCTGTAATTTCCTACCCTTGATGGATCTGGGCCCCCATCTGTAAGTGAAAAAAATCCATCAGGTTCTGTCCTGAAGCCTTCATATCTAATCTTTTTTTCATCTGCTATTTCTCTAAAGAAAGGAAATGAAACGCCTTGCATAGCATCATATAATACTAGCCCTTTGTGGTTATCAGTCCTTGTGCCTCTTACTTTTCCTGATAAAGTTTCAATATAATGCTTTCTTAGAGAGGGCTGTACATTATATGTTTTTATTGTTCCCCTTAGTTTTATCCCTTGTCTTAGTTCTTCCTCTGCTTCTTTTCCATTTGCATTTCTTTCAAAAACAAGTTTTAAGCCGTTGTATTCAAAGCTTTGATGGGACGCTGTTATATTTGCGCCACTTATACCCAATCTCGCTCTTTCAATTTCAAACATGGGTGTGGGATTATTATAGCCTGCGTATAGTACTGTGATGCCGTTATCCGTTAGTGCTTCTGTTAGCTCCCTTATCATTTGGGGGGTTGATATTCTTCCATCACCAGAAACAAGGAAATATCCTTGATTGAGCCTTTTTAGTGTAAATGCAATCTCTTTTCCCACCTCGTATGTTACTCCATTTGGAATGTTTTTTCCTCTTCCATCTAGCAATATTATGTTTGCTTCTGGATTCATTCCTGTACTCCTTATCTTTTGTTTTAATTCATAAAGTCTTTCAAGCTCTGGGTTGTTCATTTATATACACCTCTATTCTGGTTTTTGTTTATTATATCAAAATGTTCTGGTTTGCTTAGAAATTCCTCTTTTTTTAGCTCTTCCACTATGTAGAACCTCTTTAGGTCCTCTATTGGAAACTTGCTTTCTAGATTGATAACAAAGGAGTCACTTTCAGAAAAGTTCTTGAATATCGTCTCAAAAAGAAAATCATAACCAAAACCTATCTGATATAGAGTGTTTACATTTGGATGGTTCAGAAGAAACTCTTCTAGCTCTTTTTTTAACTCTTTTTTTACCTTTATGATAAACTGCATCCGTGTCTGCATTCCAAGTTTTGAAAATTCCAGAAGAGTAATGCATCCCTTTATTGTTCCTTTTTTTAGGTGGTTTTTTACTTTATCATATACTGTTGTAACCGGCATCTTTACCTCTTCAGCTATCTTTGTTATTTTCTTTCTTGCATTTTTTCTTAAATGCATTAAAATGTGTATGTCTTTCTTTTTAATCATCTTATTTTGTGTTATCCTATATTGGAAATATGTTTATCACTCTTCAACAAGTTGCTTTGCAAACTCATTCAGCAACACACTGGTAGGAATCCATATAATACCTTATAGGCAGCCTTATTTCTCTGTTTCCTTCTCTATAGTATGCTCCGCTTTCTGATAGGATAACCTCTGCTCCATTTGGAATATCACTTAATACTGCTCTTACTTTTTCCTCTAACCTTTCGGTCCTTCCTTTCTCTCCAAGTGTTTCTCTAAATTCATCATCTGCTGAGTCCATAATCTCTTTTGCAATGCCTGATGGGTTTTTTATAATTCCAAGCCTTACTAGGGCTTCTCTTATTTGGGTTCCTAGATAATATTTTCCATCTTCGAAATAAAACCTTCCCATCTTATCATTCCCCCTGTTTTTTCATATGTGTTGAGTTGGTTATGTAAGAATATATAATTTTCCAATAATGAATATATATTTCCCTATTTAAATATATTTATGATTTTTACAATATTTAACGAAAAATTTATATATTTGTACGTAATTTATTATTATGATTTAAAACGAAAAGAAAAGTTATAAGACAAGGCCATGGTACTCTTACAATAACCTTGCCCACTAAATGGACTAGGAGGGTTGGTCTTAAGGCAGGGGATGAACTAGAACTAGAGGAAAAAGGCAATTCAATTATAATTAATGCTGCTCCTAGAAAGAAACCAATGAAGTTTTCTTTTGATAGTAATGGGATTGACTTTTTCTTGATGAAGAGATACCTTAATAATTTTTATAAGGTGGGTATTGATGAACTGGAATTAAGATTTAGCGATCCTTCTGTTTTTCTTAACATCCAGAGGATATTGCACACGGACATGATAGGTTACGAAATTATTAGCCAAGGAGAACACTATTGTATTATTAAGAGTCTTTCTCTTACAGATGGTATGGAATTTGACTCTTCCTTAAGAAGATGTTTTCTTCTGTTAAAGAGTCTAGGGGAGGAAACATACAATGCAATATCAAGTGGGAACCTTGATTACCTAAAGAATGCTTCTATGCTAGAGCAGAACAATAATAGACTAACTACCTTCTGCAGAAGGGTCTTGAATAAGGTTGGATATAAGGATGAAAAAAAGGTTACATTTATTTACCTTGTGATTGAAGAACTTGAAAAGATAGCCGATGAGTACAAGTATATAGCTTCCATTTTTGAAAAAAATAAGAGGATAAAGAATATTTCTCCTGTTACACTATCTTTCTATAAAAAAACTAATGAGTTTGTTGATTTTCTCTATAGGCTCTTTTATAATTACAGCAAGGAAAGGTCTATACGGTTTACAAATGAATATCGCTCTTTGATTAATGAGGCATACTCTATTATGAGTCGCAAGGGTGGCTATGATACTCTTATTTTACATCATTTGTCTTCTATCTTGAGAATTTGTTTTGATTTGCTTGCTCCAATCTTGGCACTACACTTGTTTTAGATGTGTCTTTAATTCCTTTTTCCCGCTTTAAGCTCCTAGGTGGTAACTTGGCAGGCAGTTTAGATTTCTTAGGAACCGCTTATGGTCTTTTCCTATATTTCGTTTATAGCTTAGTTTCTCATTTAATGTATCAAATGTTACTATTATTGGATGCATACCATATCTAAATTCGGACTCTTCTATTGGTTGAGATGAAGCTTTGATATGTCTATATATTTCTATTTTTGAAGCCTCTTCCTCTGGTTTTTTTCCTTTTCTTCTTCTTAGTCTCTTTTTAATCTCTCTTTCTGAAGGACATTCGCAGCATAGAATGTAAAGGTTACAACCTACAGCTGCAGCAACCCCATATACCATATCTCTTTTTGTTCTCTCTACAAATGTAGAATCAATTAGTACATTTTTTCCGTTTAACAAATCTTGCATAGCCATTTCACAGATAACCTCTATTGTTCTCATTCTTTCGTATGTACCCTTTCTTGATAATCTGGTTTTTCCATTCGGGTTAAAATAGTCTGGGTCTTTTGGACCTCTGCTCCTAGGGAATAGTTCTGCCCTTACCTCGCTACTCCTATAGAGGCTTATTTTATCTTTTCCTAGGAGTCTAGAAAAGTGGTTGTAAAGGATTGTCATGCTTGTTGATTTCCCAGCTCCAGTGAGGCCATGCGTTATAATCATGAAGGGCGTTTCTCTTCCTTGTATCTCTGCTATGTTGGTGGGCGTAAATAAAGGATCACGTAAGTCTAGGGCATACCTCTCTTTTTCGTATGTTATTCTGTCTTTTGTTTGGGAAGGGACTTTCCTTGTGGCTGTGGGTCTCTTTGTTGTTTTAATCTCTCTGACATCTTTGAGAAGCATTCTTACTCTTTGGTGTTCTTGTTGGTTTTTGAATGCCTTTCTTATTGCTTCTTCTATTGTGTCTCGCTCTGTCTCAGTTGGTTCATTTCCTAGTATATCTCTTATGTTTATTCTCATCTTTTCTATTGTGGGTTCAATACCCCTGTTCTCAAGGTACTGCATAATATTGCTGGTAAAGAAGCTTATTGCGTCCGCCTTCCTAAGATATTTTGCCATCCTGTCACTTGCAGGATTTTCTTCATTGTTCCCCTCTTCATGGTGTAGGATTAGTTTATAGACTCTTTCTGTTATCTCCTCTGGCCATCCGTCCTCTTCTAATTTTTCTTTGATTATTTCTGCAGACCTTCTGCTGTGTTCCTGCTTATAGATTCTGTAAAGAATATCCCTCGCTTTTTTGAATCTCTCATCTCTTGGGTCTTCCAAGGCAACCCCATCATTGTAGTTGTTATTCCATTCGTTTTTTCCTATACCTATGCCTCGGCTTTTCACATACCTATATGCATCTTCCCATTCATCTTTACTAGGAACATTATTTTTGTCTGGTAATCCATACCACTGTTTTCTTGTTCTTTTATCGTCTGCTCTTTCAATGTCGTGTGCTAATGCTGCTATCCTTAAATCAACAGGTAATTCACTATATCCTATCTCATCTCTGCATAGTTGTTTTAGCTTTTTTAGTGTATCTTTAGGATGCTCATCTAGATAAACGTCTCTCTTTCCTTCACACCTTTTCTTAATCCATTTTACCAATCTATTGTATCTATCTTTTATTCCACTCCTTCTTTTTTCTAAATTCTTTATCCTTGTTTCTAAATCTTGGTTTTGTCCTGTTTGATTAAGCAATTTTCTGTATTCCCTTATTGCACTGACATATCTGCCACTGTATTCTAGAGACCTCGCCAGATTAAAGCGTGCTGTTTCATTTTGGGGATCTTTTTTCAGTATTCTTTTAAAATAAGGAATAGCAAAGTCATATTCTCTATTGTCTCCTTCTATAACCCCTAATAAAAATGAGCTAAATGGATGTTTGTTATCAAGTTCAAGTGCTCTTTCAAGACTTCTTCTTGCTTTTTCTGTTTCATCAAGGGAAAAATAAATCTCTCCTAATAGCATATGATATTGTACAAGACCATCTAGTTTTAGTTCCCTAAGGAACTTTAATGCCTTCCTTGGGTCATCTCTGGATATTAGCTCAGCTAGTCTCAAGTCACAATATGGGCTTAGTATCTCTGGAACTCTTCTAGCTCTCTTTCTTCCTTCCCTATAATAATACTTTGCTAAGAATACATTACCCAGCCAATCATAAACAACCCCAAGACTCAAGAGTGTCTTCGGGTCAGAGGGAGCTAATGTAATAGCTTCAGTATAAAATCTTCTTGCCTCTTCTATTTTCCCTCTTCTAAAGCATATTAGCCCTTTATTAAAATTAAGAGCAGCCCTAGCCTTTCTTTCTTTTTCCCCATCATTCTTCATTTTCTTAGGTGGCCTGCTTTTTTCATCAATTCGTAGAATCCTTCTATTGCTTTATTAATCGCTGGTTCTGTGGCATCAAATATATTGAATCCCATTGGATTCATGTACCTTGGATGTCCTGCTGCTATTGTTAGTTCTAGGTTTTGTCTAGGGTCCTTGAAGTCTATTTCTCCTCCTTTAAATACATCCCACCAATTATCCCCTCTTCCTGACCTTACCTCTAACCCTGCTCCAAGCAGGCATGGAACAATAGCCATTATGTTTGAGAGCTTTAATACAGCAAATCTATACTCACTCCTTCCACTTTTGCTCTCTCCATCCCATTCAAGCAAGCTGTCGTATATTCTTGGTCTTTCTTCTTGACCCATTTCTATAGCTCTTCTTGCGTCAAAATACAGTATGTACTGTGTTCCTGTTAACAGAGCCCTTAGAAAATGTGTTGATGAAGGTGTTCCTCTTTCGCAATCTATTGTTAGTCCTTTATGAGATGCATACCCTCTTATATACCTCTCAATAGTTGAAAATAGCTCTCTGTAATGGTGCTGGAAATCAGCTATAAATATTGTTGGTTCTGAGATAAGGTCAAACCTCCCAAGAGTAGAGCGTTTGGATAATCTCTGAAGTCCTAATCCACTGAAGGTTTCGTATTCTCCCTCTACCTCTCTTGCACTTACTATTCCTCCATCAGCTCTATTAAGGTCATATACTACACTCACTATTGGGCGTTCTGGATAGAGAAAGTCTATCCATGACATTACAATGCATGCCTGTGGTAGGTAATTCATGGGGTCTACCTTTACTCCAGATTCTATATCCATTATCATTTCTTTAATCTTGTTTCTTAGGTTTTTGTTTCCATCTACTGGGCCAATATGTATTCCTGTAGAGACCTCAACCCTACCGTCTTTGTTTATATAAATTCCTTGAATTCCTTTTGCACTACCTCTTGCCCTGATTCTTCCTTCAATATCAGGCAATATTACTCTATTGTCTGGTAGTGCATTTTCTATCCTAAATGCGAGAGGTATGCCAATGTCTTGTTCTTCATAACCTATTCCTTTTCCAAGGTTTTTTGTAACTTTTGTTAGGGCTATGTGGGCTAACAAATCGTCTAAGGGGCTTTTTACATGCGATTCTTCCAATCTTGGATCACTTTCCTCTAATATCTTCTTTAACTTATCTATTGTATATCCCTCATGGAGGTGTCTATACTCCTCTGCTATCTCAGCACATGTTCTTACAAGAACTTCTTGCATTCTGTTTTTTAGGTCTAAGTCAAATCTTGCTATTTCTCTTCTTCCTTTTTTATTATTTTTCATAGGTTTATTTTTCATAGCTATCCCTCCACTCTACTACCTCTTTTTAGAAGAAAAATGAAAAAATTATAATATTACTTGTAATTATCACTTCTTCTTTTTTATATTTAGTCCCTATAGAATATATTTATCACTATTGATTTTGAATCTTATTGAAGTAGATATTGATGGTTTTGTTTTTAATCTTCTCTTCACTTGAAACCTCAAATTTTACCTTTGGGTCAGTTTCAGATATAATCAGTGTGTTTGCTCCAACCCTGTCTATTATCTTATCCTCCCATTCATTTAGCTTTTTTATGTCTGTCTTAATAAATAAATCAATCCTATCCTTTTTTTGAAGCCCAGCTTTTTTTCTTAGATTCTGGATTCTTCTCATAATTTCTCTTGCAAACCCCTCAAGCTCTAGCTCAGGAGTTAGTTCTTTGTTTAAATATAATATACCACCTCTAAATTCCGACTCCTGATATTGTTCTGGTATCGTTCTTTCGATGATTAAATGTTCTTTGACAATGTTTATTTTTTTTCCTTCAATGTTTATTTCAAATTTACCTTCTTTCTCTATATGCTTTAGTATTGTTTCTGGACTTTCTATGCTTATTTTGGCTATTATCTTTGGGGTTAGCTTACCAAAATCTGGACCAAGTTTAGAGTAATCTGCTTTTACTGTTTGCCTTACTCCTGGTAATGAGGGTTGTATCTTTATTTCTTTTATGTTGGTTTGTATCTTAATTAGGTCTTCAAGTTTTTCTATTGCTTCAATAATTTTTTTATCTTTACTTATGATTACAACATCTTTCAGAGGCCATCTTATTCCAAGATTTACTTTTTCCCTTGCTGCTAGAATACTTTGTATTATATTTTGTATATATGACATGTCTCTTTCAATTTCCGGATTTATGTAGTCTTCAATATACTCTGGCCAATTATACAAGTGTATGCTTTCTTCTTTTAGATTGAAAATTTTCTTTAGATTGAGGTATATCTTTTCGCTTATGAATGGAATGATTGGTGCTGAGAGCTTTAATAGTTCAAATAGTACATAGTATATTGTTGTAGCAACTGTTGTCTTCTCTTCTTCACTACCAGAACTTATTTTTTCTCGAGTAAGTTGTATGTATGTTCTGCTTAATTCTAAGTAGAGTTCTTCAATGAGCCATGGGATTTCATTTATTTTGTACTCCTCAAATGATTTGGTTGCTTTTTTTATTGTAGAATTTAGCTTTGATATTATGTATTTCTCTTCTATGTTTAGTTTATTCCATTCAATCTTTAACTTCTTTGTATCAATATTTGAGTTTTTTATAATATCAATTAGGTATCTGTGGATGTTCCATAGTACTGTCAGATTTTTGTACTTTATTTTTGTATCTTCCATGTTGTAGTTTATATCTAGTCCTGGATTTGCACCACCAATCATATAGTATCTTAGAGTGTCTGCTCCATATTTATCTATGACTTCATATGGAGAGATTATATTTCCAAGGCTCTTGGACATCTTTCTGCCATGGGCATCCTGTACAAATCCATGCATATAGCATGCCTTATAACTATGCTTGTTCATGCTTACCATGGATGCTATAAGTAATAGATTGAACCAGCCTCTTATCTGGTCTTTTCCCTCTAGAATGAAATCCGGTGGCCATAGTTTTTTAAATAAGTCCTTCTTTTTTGGATAATCTAGGCATGTCCAAGATGTTGTACCTGCATCAATCCAAACATCTAGTATGTCTGGAATTCTCTTTTTGGTGCCTCCACATTTACATTTTATTGTTATCTCATCTATGTATGGCCTATGTAAATCTTTTGGTAGCTTACCTGCTAGTTTTTTTAACTCTTCTATAGAGCCAATCACAACATAATCATTGCATCTATTACATTTCCATACTGGCAAGGGTGTACCCCAATATCTTTGTCTTGTAATTCCATTGTCCCTAAGATTGTTAAGCCATGAGTCAAACCATCTTAGGCCTGCCCAGTTAGGTTGCCAAAAAACTCCTTTATTCAATTCTTTCATCTTTTCAATTAGATCTTCTACCTTGAAGAACCATTGTTTTGTTGTTCTGAATATAACCGGCTTATGGCACCTCCAGCAATGTGCATAGTCATGCTCTACCTCAGTTTTGGCAATTAGGTTCTCTCCTAGGGATTCTATGAATTTTGCATCATCTTTTTTTGCGGTTAGCCCTGAGAATTTTCCCATATTTTCTGGAAAAATACCGCTTTCATCTACATTATTAAATGGAGGTAATCCCTCTCTGTGGCCTACCTCATAATCCTCTGGTCCACAACCAGGGGCACAATGTACTAATCCCGTACCTGCACTTAAATCAACATATTCTGAAGACAACACTACACTATGAAGCTTTTCTGCTTTTATTTTCTCAAATTCTTTTATTTCTTTTTTCCATGGATGCTCGTACTTTATTCCTTCAAGGTCCTTCCCTTTTATTTCTTCTTTGATTTCAAACTTTCTGTTTACAACTGAACCCATGAATGCTCCTACAAGTCCTTTTGCAACTATCCAGATTTCATTGTTTACTTCTATCTTTACATAGTCAAACTCTGGGTGTACCATCACAGCTAGGTTAAATGCCAATGTCCAAGGTGTTGTAGTCCATATTATTAAGTATTCATTCTCTTTTCCAGCAATCTTAAATTTTACAAATATGGATTCATCCTTGATGTTCTTATACTCCAATTCATGTTTTGCTAGTGCTGTTCCACAGTGTGCACACCAATGCATTGTCTTTTCTCCCTCATAGAGTCTGTTATTTTCGTGTGCTTTTTTTATCAGCCACCATTCCCCCTCCATAAAATCATTTTTTATTGATTGATATGCATTGTCAAAATCCATCCAAACCCCCATTCTTGTAAAGTCTCTGTTCATTAATAGCATATTGTTTGTAGAAAGCTTTTTGCATTCTTCAATGAATCTATCAATACCAAATTTTGGGATTTCTTCTTTGTGTTTCATTCCTAGCTTTTCCATTACCTTGTGTGCAGTAGGTAGTCCATGCATGTCATAGCCAGCCCTATCCCAGACATCAAAACCCCTCATTCTTTTGTATCTCAAAACAGCATCTTTTAATGATTTGTTCCAAGCTATCCCTAGGTGTATCTTTCCAGAAGTATACGGGGGACCATCTAAGAAATAGAATTTTTGTTTGCCTTTGTTTCTCTCTTTTGCTTTCTTGTATATCTTATTTTTTTCCCAAAAATCTAGTATTTCTTTCTCTATTTCAATTAGGTTGAGTGCCATATTTTGGGTGAAAAATAATGGTGATTTATAAAGGTTATTGATTTGTAAAGTAAACTTCTTAAGTATACAATTCACAAGGAATAGCATTGATACCCTTATGAAATCTTTTATTATTAAACCATCTTTGATAATGTTTTATTTTTTTATTAAG
>CAZNZT010000020.1:0-21141 GCA_964577685.1 uncultured Methanosarcinales archaeon
TTTTGATTATTAAATAAGAATTAATAAGTGTATACTTTTAAGGTTTACTTTACACAAACTATATCCTCTAACTTTCTCCATTTGTTTTATTCGGCTCCTCGGCAATTTTACCTGATTGCATAGGTGAGAACCATCTATTTTTTAGATTTTATATAAAATTTAAAAAAATAAAAAATTTTATAAATAACAAGCAATTGCAGAAAACAAGGGGATGGTATCTGCAACTGTATTATTCCAGCAAGAGCTTGTAAGAAGATTGTATCATGCTTCCCAAGGGGTTGTTAGAATCAGTACCCAACATGGGAGTCTACCATCCATTCTAAACATCATAATCCCAAGTGTAACAGAAAATGGAAACCTTGAAATATTTGTGAGACGGTTCTTCTCAGGTATTCCAAATTGTGATGGTATTATAGAATCTATTCTTGCATATAACGAAGAAAGAGACAAACTTGGGGTAGTGATGAGAACAGCAATAGAAGCGATGTATTACACTGCTAATCCTCTTGTGGCCAGAGATGTTAGAAATGTAGCAACCCACTATTCAAACACAGATTATGTTACTCTTAAATCAGCTATGGGTGCACTAAAAATAGCAGCTTACATGACCGGAGAAAGAGATGCTGTTAGAACAATTGCCAATAGCTTAATAGACAACAAAGAAAACCCAAGGAGAGTTCTTGAAGAGCTTATGAATACTAGAAGTTACAGAGCAAGGAAGAGATAAAAAATTTTATAAATAATAAAGAATTCTCACTGTATAGTAATGTCAATCCCCTATAATGGAAAAGGAAACCGGAACACGAATGATTTAATGGAGAGACTGCATAGAGGTCTAGAAAAAACAGGAACTACATACCTCATTAGAGGAGAAGCTGGAAATCTTAAAGCGGAAAATTTCTTTTCTATGCTAGAATTTATTGTTTCAGAAATACCACAGGACAGAAGCAGAATATTTCTAGAGAATTTCTTCTCTGGTTTGCCTTACTGTAACAATATTGTAGATGCTACTTTAGCCAATACCCACAAATATAGGGGGCTTATTGTAAGAACGATAGTAGAAGCCAACCACCACACAGGAAATAGCAATGTCGGTGAAGAAGTCAGCAAGGTTGCAATTGAATATGCCAGAAGACCTAACGAGCTTGAAAGGGCTATGTATTTGTTAAGTTTTGTATCCTCAAACACAAGAAATGCGGATGTTATAAGGGATGTTTGTGATGTCTTCATAAAATATCGCTATGAGCCGGATGATGTAATTGGAGCATTTATGAACGCTGTTGAGGATGCAATCATATACCAAAGCAAAAAAGGAGATGTTATAAGAAAGGTTTGTGAAAAAGCAATTAATCATATCTCAGAAAGATATCCAACCAAAAGAGAAATACTAGAAAGCGTTGGAAACAAAATCAGAGAAAGAAACAACGCAGCATAATCACCTTATCCCCTAACAATAATGTTATGTTTCTTACAGTATCTTTTAATGTCTTCAATCTTATAATTATTGTAGTGGAATATAGATGCTGCTAAGGCTGCATCTGCTTTTCCTTCTTTGAAAACCTGAACAAAATGTTCAAGACTTCCACCACCTCCCGATGCAATAACTGGAATACCTACTGCCTCGCTTACCTTCCTTGTAAGTTCTAAGTCAAATCCAAGTTTAGTACCATCCCTATCCATAGATGTAAGCAATATTTCACCTGCACCCAACAAAGAGCCTTTTTTTGCCCACTTTACTACATCAATACCACATGCCTTCCTGCCACCATATGTTACAACCTCGAAACCACTTTTCATTTTGCTATTCCTTCTCGCATCTATAGCTAAAACAATACACTGGCTTCCAAATTTTTTTGAAGACTCCCTTATTACATTGGGGTTCTCAACAGCAGCTGTGTTTATACTAATCTTATCTGCTCCGGAATCAAGTAAGTTTTTTATGTCTTGGATTGTCTTTATTCCTCCACCAACTGTTAATGGTATAAAAACCTGCTTTGAAACATTTTTCACAACATTTAACATAATTTGCCTCTTTTCATAGGAAGCAGTAATATCAAGAAAGACAAGTTCATCAGCCCTTTGTCTGTTGTACTCTTTTGCCAATTCAACGGGGTCTCCAGCATCCCTTATATTCACAAACCTTATACCTTTCACAACCCTGCCATCCCTTACATCTAAACAAGGAATTATCCTTTTTGCTATCATAACACCACCTCAATAACATTAACTAAATGAAATTCAAGACATCCCTTAAACTGTTAATCCTCTTTTCATTACCCATCCTATAACCAACAAAACCACAACCAGCTGATTCAGCTGCCTGTTTATCATAGATTGTATCCCCAACGAGTATAGCTTCCTCAGGTTTTACTTTTAATTTGTCACAAGCAACAAAAACAATTTCTGGGTCTGGCTTTCCTTTCTGTACCATATCACCACCAACTATTATATCAAAATAGTCCTCTACTCCAATCCTTCTTAAAATAGCCCTAACAATATTGCTCTGAGTATTAGACACCACTGCTATCTTCAAACCTTTTTTCTTTATATCCTCTAGAATAGGATTAAGATTCTCCATCTTTTTTATCTTAACAACAAAGTTATCAAAGTTCTTGTAATAATATTCCCTAAGCTCCTCTATCGTCTTTCCAGGAAAATATTTATTGACTGTTTCTGAGAAATTTATCGCCCATACATTCTTGTCAAACTCATCTCTAGAAATTTTGTTAAAGCCAAAATGTACTAACGCAGAATTAAAAATATCAAACCAAACGTTATGCGAATCTATTAACACTCCATCCATATCAAACAAAATAGCCTTTATCATTTTATTATACCATACAACCTATACCATATTACACTATCTCCAAAAAATTTTTCAAAAGCCTCAATCCAATATCCCCAGATTTCTCAGGATGAAACTGAAATGCAAAAATATTACCCTTTGCGATTCCACTTACATACTCTATACCATAATCTGTCTTAGTTAGGATAATACCCTTGTCCTCCGGCTCAACATAGTATGAATGAACAAAATAAAAATAGGAATCCTGGACTATACCATCCAATATCTTATTTTTCTTTAATATCCTTATAGAATTCCATCCTATTTGGGGTACCTTTACATCCTTTTTAAATCTCTTTACCATCCCATCAAAAATAGAAAGTCCCTTAATACCCTTAGCCTCTTCGCTCTCTTCAAAAAGTATCTGCAAACCAGCGCAAATTCCCAGATAAGGTTTTTTACGAATCTCTTCCTTTAACACTTCTATCAAGCCTTTGCTCTTCAGAGAAGTCATTATATCTCCAAAATTACCAACTCCAGGCAATATTATTTTTTCAGCCTTCCTAATATCCTCTTCACTATCACTAATCAAGCTATCTGCTCCTAAAAAATCCAAAGCATTCTTTACAGATTTGAGGTTACCTGCTCCGTAATCAATTATAACTATCATTTTAAATATAAGTAATCCAAATACACTTATAAAACAAAAATAAAAAATAAGATTAGATTAATCCTTTCGTACTTGGGATATAATCCTTAAGTTTTTTATTCTTGCTACACGCCATACTCAAAGCTCTACCAAAAGCCTTAAATATTGCTTCCGCTTTATGATGGTCTGTCCTTCCTTCAAAACTTCTTATATGGAGATTACACTTAAGACTATTTGAAAAGCCCTGAAAAAAATCATACACAAGCTCAGAGCTGAGGTCCCCTATTCTTTCATTCCTGAAAGAAACATCAAACTTAAAAAATGGTCTGCCACCTATATCAATAGCTAATATTGCAAGTGATTCGTCCATTGGCATAGCAAAAAAACCTGCTCTGTTTATTCCCTTTCTATCCCCAAGTGCCCTATCAAAAGCACTCCCAAGGGCTATGCCAATATCTTCCACAAGGTGGTGTTGGTCCACATTAATATCCCCATCTGCCTTGAGTTTAAGATTAAATTTTCCATGCCTTGCGAACAATTCAAGCATATGATTAAGGAATGATATTGGTGTAGAAATTGAATACTTACCCCTACCATCTATAAGAAGTTCTATTGATATCCTCGTTTCATTTGTTTTTCGCTCAAATTTTATTTTTGTCATCATACCAGGTCACAACATAGTGGCTATTCCATTAATATTCTTTACTATTCTATTAACCCCATTTCTCTTAAAAATGTTTCTTACAATAACCCCATTAGCATTTGGTGGGATAACACCTATAAAGTCAATACCTGCGTTATTTGCTGCCCTCACATCAGCAATACTATCACCAACATAGACAGCAGAACTAGGGCTAACCCTCAACCTTTTTAATATTTTGTATAGGCCTTCTGCAGAAGGCTTTTTCCTATTAACATCCTCCATAGAAATAACAATATCAAAATATTTTGATATCCTAAATCTCTCTAAAACAAAAAATGCCTCTTCCCTTGGCCTTCCAGTGAAGATAGCGAGTTTATATTTTTTTGAAAGTTTTCTAAGTGTTTTCTCATTAATTAGTAATTTCTCATTCCTTATCAAACCATTAAAATTCTTACCAAGATAATACTCCTGGAACTTCTTAATTATAGAACTCTTTTTGAAGCTCTTTCCATACTTTTGAATCAATAACTCAGAAGCATCATAATCATTATTCACTCCCATTGATTTTATCTCATCTACCTCACTCATTTGTAAAATTTTTCCAAGAAAGAACTCTGCTGTTTTTTTAATCGCCAACCTATAAGACTGAGACACATCTATTAATACCCCATCTACATCAAAGATTATTAATTTTACATTAATTGTTCTACTTCTTATTTTTGTTTTTTTCATTCTCTTCGGCCCTCATCATCCTATTGTATTTCCATTGCCCAAAAAGAACCCAATATAATGCAAATGCCCCTATAACAGAAAGAACCAACAGCAAAAGATTATCCATTTATAATCTCCTCCAAGACACTCAAAAACTTTTTTGTTTGCTTCACAGTCCCTATGCCTACCCTCAGACAACCTTGTAAAAGTGGATAACTACTTCTGTCCCTGACTAATATGCCTTTTTCTCTCAACTTGTTTTTAATAGAGACGCAATCTTTACCGAATTTAACAATTAAGAAATTTGCATCACTGGGATAATACCTCACTCCCAACCTCTTCAACCCATCATAAAGGATTTTCTTTGCTTTCTTTATCTCTGAAACATACCAATTTACATACTCTAAATCTTCAATCGCCTTAGAAGCAGCAGCAATAGCCACAGAGCTAACAGAATAAGGAGACTTAATCTTGGATATGCTCTCTATATTCCTACTATCTGAAACCATATACCCTATTCTTAACCCTCCCAGTCCATAGGCCTTTGAGAATGTTTGTAAAACAAAGAGGTTATCAAAACCCTTGATTAAAGAAATATAACTTTTACCAGTAAATTGTACATACGCCTCATCCAATAGAACAATAACCCTATTTTTGTTTGATTTCTCTAATATCTTCAATAAATCCTTTTCTTTTATACTTGTGCCAGTAGGGTTATTTGGATTACATAAAACCAACAACCTTGTTTTTTTTGTTATCGCATTAAGCACCTTTTTTGCAGGAAACAAAAGATTTCTTGTATATAAGACCTCCTTTATTTTGGCCTGAACAAGATTTGCATAAAACCTAAACATAACAAAAGTAGGAGTAGGTATTATGACCTCATCTTTTGGTTCTACATATGTTTGCATAACTAGCATTATTGCCTCGTCCGTAGCATTCGTTATTAAGATATTATTCTGACTTACTCCAAGAAGACTAGCTAACTTTCCTTTGAAGTTATTGTACTCTGGATAAGCAGCAATCTCCTCCTCACTTATATTTTTTATTGCTTCCATAACCATAGGGCTACAACCAAGTGTATTCTCATTAAAATCAAGCCTTAAGAAGCCCCTTCTACCCTTTAGTGGAGGCTTATATTCTTCTATTTCATTAACAAATGCTCTTGGCTCTATCATTTCTGACAAAAAGGGAATACTACCTCATTTATATAGATAACTTAAGAAGAGTGTAAAAAGAAAGAATAAAATTATTTTTACCCGCAATATTGTTGGTATATCTATTAGCCCCTCATAAGGCCCTTATAATAGCAAGAATCTCATCCCTCTTTTTTTCCATTAGCTCCTTGCTCTTTGCCTCAAGATTAAGTCTCAACAATGGCTCAGTATTAGAAGGCCTAACATTAAACCACCAATCATCATATTCAACCCGAATTCCATCCAAAAAAGAAACCTTGCCATCCTTGTATCTTTCCGCAAGTTCTTTTATCTTCCCTTCCTTGTCTTTCACTTCGGAATTAATCTCACCAGAGGCGAAATATTTCTTTAGAGGTCTTATCAATTCACTAAGCTTCTTCCCACTTTCTGAAATAATCTGAATTACCTTCAACGCAGCAATAACCCCCGAATCTGTATAAAAGTTATCCCTAAAGTAAAAATGGCCAGACAGCTCTCCAGCAAAGATTGCCTTCTCTTTCCTCATCTGTTCTTTTATGAAGCTATGCCCTACTCTACACATGACTGCTTTTCCACCATTTTTTTCAATAGTCTCTTTTGTTATCCATGAGCTCCTCAGATCATACAATATAGTCTCGCCCTTATTCTTCTTCAGTAAGTCCTCAGCAATAAGACAGGTTATAAAGTCAGAAGAGATAGTCTCTGCGTTCTCATCAATAAAAAAAACCCTGTCTGCATCACCATCTAAAGCTATACCAAAATCTGCTTGTTCTTCCTTTATTTTTCTTTTTATGTCAACCAGATTCTCCTCCTTTAAAGGGTTAGCTTCATGGTTCGGAAAGCTTCCATCCGGCTCAAAATAAAGTTTTGTAACCTTAAGTGGAAGACTATCCAAAATAAGTTCCATATCCTTACCACCCATCCCGTTACCAGCATCAATAACTACCTTTAAGGGTTTTATCTTGCTTGGATCAAAAAATCTAAAGAGATGTTTTTTATAATCAGCTGTAATATCTATCTTAGTTACTTTACCCGTCCTTTTAGACTCTGGAAACCTGTTCTCAAGAACAAGTTTTTCAATATCCTTTATCCCTGTATCCGCGGAAATAGGAATTGCCTCATGTCTCGTAAACTTAAATCCATTATACCTTGCTGGATTATGAGAGGCAGTTACCATAACAGAGCCAGGGGCTTTTAAGAACCAACAAGCAAAATAACTCCTTGGTGTTGAACAGAAGCCCTCTATTTCAATGACATCTGCCCCTTGTTCAGTTATTCCCCTAATAAGCTCTTTCTTTAAAGACTCTGAACTTTTTCTCATGTCTTGAGAAACAACAACCTTATCAATATTAAGAAAACTAACAAAAGCCCTTCCTATTTTATATGCTATCTCTTCATTTAGTTCTGAAGGATAAACCCCCCTTATATCATATGCCTTGAATATTGACATAGGAAAAATAAAAAAAGAGCAGATATAATAAACTTTTGGTTAAAGTATAGGGAAAAATAATCAGAAGAAACACCAAAAAAAGAATCAAAACAAACCTAGTTAATCCCTTTCCATAGCCTTCTTGCTTTCTCCAGATTCTCAGAAGAGCTTATATCAAACCATTGTCCAGAAAATGGAAATCCTCTTAACTTCCCTTGTTCAGCTAGCTTTGGAAAAATAAATTCCTCCAACATACAAAACTTCCCCTCTGGAATCATATCAACAACCCTTGGCTCAAGGATATAAAAACCAGAATTAACAAGATAAGAAGGAGCTTCTGATTTTTTTGGTTTCTCAACAAACTCTATAATCCTAGACCCATCCAATCTTGCTACTCCATAACCAGAAGGATCGCTAACAGTAGTTAGAGCAATAGTTGCCAAAGCATTCTTCCTCTTATGTAATCTAAACATGCGGGGTATGTTAATATCCTTTAGCTCATCACAATTTGATACTATAAAACTATCCTTCACAAACTCTCTTGCTAACTTTATCGCTCCGCCAGTCCCCAGCGGCTTTTTTGGATTTTCATCTACATAGTCTATATTAACTCCAAACTTGCTTCCGTCACCAAAATAAGCCCTTACCAAATTACCAAGATAACCAAGACAAATTATAACATCTCTTATCCCATACTTCTTAAGCAAATCAAAAATATTCTCTAAAACTGTTTTTCCCCTAATCTTGACTAATGCCTTTGGTAGCCTATAATTACTTTTATCACTTTTACCTCCTGCCAATATTATGGCTCTACTTGGTATTGAAAAACCTAAGGCATCCTCAAGAATTCTCTCTATTTCTTGACTTCTGTTCTTTATCTCATTACCATCTATCCTTTTATCAAGTTGCTCTATCAGTTTTTTATCAAGAGTTATTGTTATCCTTTCCTTCATCTTTCCTTTTGTTTATAAATATTATATTTAAAGGTTTCGTTTTTTGTATGATAAAGTATGACAATAGAAAAATTTAAATATAAGTTCTCTAAAAAAGAAGTTGGGGTGGTAATTATGACAATCACTGGCAAAAAGAAAAAACAGATAGCTGTTCTCACAGGAGGGGGAGATGCTCCTGGTCTTAATGCAGTAATAAGAGGAATAGTATTTAAAGCGAAAAGGCTAGGCTATGATGTTCTCGGAATACTAAATGGATGGAAAGGACTAATAGATTGTGACCATTGTGGTGTTCTTGATTTAGACCAAGTGGAAGACATACACATGCTTGGAGGTACAATATTACACACCTCAAGAACAAATCCTTACAAAGTTGAAGATGGACCAAAAAAAGTTAAGGAAAATCTCAAAAAGCTAGAATGCGATTATCTTATCGCTATAGGTGGTGAGGACACCCTTGGCGTTGCAAACAAGCTTTCTAAAGAAGGAATAAATGTAGTTGGTGTACCAAAAACAATAGACAATGATGTGAATGAAACAGACTACTGCTTTGGCTTTAATACTGCTGCAACAAGGGCTATGGAAGCTGTACAAAACTTACACACAACAGCAAAATCCCACCATAGGATTATCGTAGTTGAAATAATGGGAAGACATGCAGGCTGGATAACTCTAGAAGCAGGCATAGGTGGGGGAGCCTCAGCAATACTATTGCCAGAAGAAGAAGCAGATATAGAAGAAATAGTGAAAATAATAAAAAAGAGAGAAAAGAAAGGAAAAAAGTATGCCATTATCGCGATTTCCGAGGGGGCTAAACTCAAAGGAGGAGAAATCTACAAAGACACTAAAGAAGATGCCTTTGGGCACAAGATTCTGGGTGGAGTGGCAGAGAGGCTAGCGAAAATCTTAGAAGAGAAAACAGGAAAACAATGTAGGCATGTTGTCCTAGGCCATTTGCAAAGAGCAGGAGAACCAACAGTCTTTGACAGGGTTTTGGGAACAAGATTCGGAATAAAAGCAGTAGAAATGATAGACAGAGGTGAATTCGGAAAGATGACAGCACTAAAAGGAACAGAGATAGTGGCTGTACCGCTGGAAGAGGCTGTTAGCAGACTAAAGGTTGTCCCAAAAGAGAGAATAGAAGAAATAAAATTGTTCTATGACTTAGAAGAGGGTGATTAAGAATGAATAATCCCTTACCAGGAAACAAGGTTTTTGACGCACTTAAAGATGAAAAATGTATTATCCTTGCATGCAATCCAAGAATAACTATCGGCGTTGCAAAAGCTGTGTTTAAGGCAGCAAAAGACCTAGATGCCGCACTTATCATGGAACTAGCAAGAACAGAATGCAACCACAAAGTTGGTTATACAGGTTTGACGCCAGCAACCTTCTCTGAAAATTTAAAAAAAGCAAACGAAGAGGTGGCACATGACATTTGGGTATTGCACGCAGACCATATTGGAGTAAAAAAGGGTACTTCTGAAGAAATACAAGAAATCAAAGAAATGATTTCCGCTCAGATAGAAGCAGGTTATACAAGCTTTGCAATTGATGCTTCACATTTATTTAACTTTGAGGGAAAAACCATAGAAGAAGAGCTAGAACCAAACATAAAAGCAACAATAGAACTTGCTAACTATATAAAAGAAAGAATGGCAGGCAAGGACTTCGGTCTGGAGGTAGAGGTGGGGGAGATAGGAAGAAAAGACAGTGAAGGAATGGTACTAACAAAACCAGAAGAGGCTGTGACTTTCATCAGAAAACTAAATGAGGCTGGAATCAAGCCAAACCTTATTGCAATAGCAAACGGTTCTATTCATGGCAATATATATGACGAACATGGTAACCCAATTGCTCAGACAACAATAAACATAGAGCAAACAAAAGCTGTAGCTAAGGCATTAAGGGACGCAGGTTTTGATGTAAGGATAGCACAGCATGGGATAACAGGAACGCCACTAGAGATAATAAGGGAAAGATTCCCTCATGGTGATATTCTAAAGGGAAATGTTGCAACCCTATTCCAGAACATTGTCTTTGATAGCTTGAAGACATACCACAATGACCTTTGGCAAGAAATGTTTGATTGGGTAATAAAAAATAAACCGATTGAAGGGAAAAAACCAGAAGAGGTTTTTGGAAAGAATGGGAAATACGCAATTAAGGAATTCTTTGATAGAATATATTCTATGAGTGATGAGTGTAAGCAGGAAATTGAAGAAAAAGCATACAAGGCTGCCTATGACCATATCAAGGCATTTAAGTCAGAAGGTACTGCTTCTATTGTTAGAAAAAAATTAGGAAGGTGAGAAAATGGATAAAATCAAAGTAGGTATTGTAGGATACGGGACAATAGGCAAAAGAGTGGCAGATGCAGTAATGCTACAAGACGATATGGAACTTGTTGGTGTTACAGCACACAGCTATAATTATAGGATGATTGCTGCTCAAGTCAAAGGAATACCGATGTATAGCATGCCAGACGCAGAGGGACTTGAAAAACTCAAGATAGAAGGAACCTTTGATGATTTACTTAAAAAAGTAGACATTATAGTTGATTGTTCACCCAAGAAAAAAGGAGCTGAAAATAAGGAAAAGTATTATTTGCCAAACAAAGTAAAGGCAATATTCCAAGGTGGAGAAAAAGCAAATGTTGCAGATTGCAGTTTCACCGCCCAATGCAATTATGATGAAGCAGTCAATAAGGATTATATCAGGGTTGTAAGCTGTAATACAACTGGGTTATGCAGAACCCTACATACCATAGACCAAAGATATGGTATAGAAGAGGTACATGCAACAATGATAAGAAGAGGAGCAGATCCTTGGGACATAAGGCATGGTCCAATCAATGCTATAGTTCCTGTACTTGAATTGCCCTCCCACCATGGTCCAGATGTACAAACTGTTTTGCATAATCTCGCTATTTTTACTACTGCTCTTTCAGTTTCAACTACACTAATGCATCTCCACACAGTAATCGTAGACTGCAAGGAGAAACCCGATATTGATGAAACAATTGAGACATTCAAGAAAACAACAAGGATAAGGGTAGTTGATAACGCCTCTAGGGTAAGGTCTACAGCAGAGATTATGGAATTCGCAAAAGACCTAGGCAGGGAAAGAGCTGATATGCCAGAGGTGGTAATTTGGAAGGAGGCTGTCGGTGTCACCAATAACAAACTCCTCTATATGCAAGCAATACATCAGGAAAGCGATGTTGTCTGTGAAAACATAGATGCTATAAGGGCAGCAATGGGTTTCAAAAATGGAAAGGCATCTATAGAGAAAACAAACAAAACATTAAGAATTGACCTTTGCAAGGAGCATACCTGTTAATATTTTGGTTTTTATTTTTAGTTTTATTTTTAGATTACCTTACCAAAGCCCCATCCTCAATATTAATTCTTACTTCTTTACCAGACACATTAAGGGCAAAGTTATTATAAAATACTTTATTATTCTTAACAACCATGTTAATCTTCTTAAACCTATCAAAGCTTATCTCATCCTTGCTATTATTAAGGTCTCCAAATCTAACCTCTTGCCCAGGCTTTCCTTCAACAAATAAAACCTTACATTTGTCCCCCTTCTCCGCAGCCAAAAGCATACCTTGGCTCAGAATACCTTTGAACTTAGCAGGTCTCAGATTTTTGACCAAGATAATATTTTTTCCCTCTAACTCTTCTTTGGTATAAAAATCTTTTAGACCAGAAATAATCTGCCTCTTTTCTCCAACATCAATGTCTAATATATAAAGCTTGTCTGCCTCAGGATGATTCCTTACTTTCTCAACCCTTGCCACCCTCAAATCTAAAGGAAAGTACTCTTTTTCTTCATCAGCAGGCTTTTCCATCTTACTTAAGATAATTTCTGCTGATCCTATTTTCTTGTTCTTAAAATTAAAATTGATATTGCTCCACTCTAGATTATCCAGTCCCAGTTGGTTTTGCAATCTTCCAGAGAAATTAGGCAATATTGGTTGTATCAATATTGATAGATTTTTTACAATATTAACGCAAAGGGTCGTAACTTTATGTGCCTTTTCTTTATCAGATCTTATTAGCTTCCATGGTTCTTGTTTTTGAAAATACCGATTGCCTAAGTCAGAAATAGCAAGTATATTTTTGACGACCTCATTATAATTCAGCTCTTCATAAGATTGTTTTATTTTTTCAATCATTTGGTTGATATTGGCTATGAGTTTGCTATTGTCCTCAATCTCCCCCAATTCTGAATTAAAAAATTTGTTTATGAAACTCAAAACCCTATAACAAAAATTACCTACATTCCCGACAAGTTCGTTATTTATACTCTTTCTGAAATCATCAAAATTCAGATCAACATCTGCTAATTTCCTACTCAAGACCTTTGCGTAATAGAATCTTAAATACTCTGGATTATACTTCTCTGCAAATTCCTCTGCAGTAAAGAATGTACCCCTACTCTTTGACATCTTCTCTCCATTCACAGTCAAGAAACCATGAACAACTAGGTTATCAGGTAATCTAAAATCTGCGCCCATCAACATAGCAGGCCAGAACAGAAAATGGAAATATATTATATCCTTGCCTATGAAGTGTACTATTGTTGATTTATTCCACTCATCCTCAGCCTTCTTAACATCATTCCCAACAAAATTAGCAAAGCTTGAGATATAACCAATAGGTGCATCTAACCATACATAGTAATAAAGATTATCCTCCCCAGGAATCTTAAAACCAAAGTAAGGACCATCCCTACTTATATCCCAGTCCTGTAATCCTTCTTTAATCCAGTTCTTAAGATAGTTAACAACCTCTGGTTGTAATCTTTTATTACCATCAAACCATTTCATGAGTCTACCAGAAAACTGACTCAATTTAAAGAAATAATGGTGACTAGTTCTTTTTTGTGGCCTTTCTCCACAAATAATGCAATAAGGGTCTATCAAGTCTGTAGTTCTATAAGTAGCATTACACTCTTCACAAACATCCCCATACTGATCCTCCTTGCCACACTTAGGACATTTTCCTTTTATGTACCTATCAGGTAAAAACCTGTTACATTTTGGACAAAACGCTAGCTCAACAGCCTTCTTATATATTAACCCCTTATTTTTTAACCTACTAAAGATAAGATTGCTAAAGTATTTATTCTCTTTGCTATTTGTACTATAATATGAATCAAACTCTACAAAGAATTTGGTAAAATCCCTCAAATGCTCTCTATGGTATTTCTCTATTAGGCTCTCTGGTGTAACTCCTTCTTTTTCTGCACTTATTTGTATAGGTGTTCCATGAGTGTCATCAGCACAACAATAAACTACATTCTTACCAATCAACCTCAAAAACCTCACAAATATATCTGTTTGTATATATTCTACAAGGTGGCCTATATGAATTGGCCCATTTGCATAAGGCAATGCCGAAGTTACAATTATCTTTTTTTCTACCATACTACCCTAGGGAAAAAGACTTATTTATAAATCTATGCCAAAAAATTACTCTCCTAACCTAGGTTTAAAATCATCAAAGAAATTATTAGAGTCTTTCCATTTAGGCACACCTGTAAAACTGAAAAGGGCAATTCTCTCAGAAATCTTTATTTTTTTAAAGCCATCCTTAACAGCATAATAGGCAACTAACTTGAACTCTGGTGAATTATAATCAGTAATATAATCAAAATTGTAATTCAACCTAATAATCCTTCTTTTTTTGTCATACTCCAACAAAAACGAATCCCCACCACCAGGGGCATAGTAAGATAAAAAGAGTTTGTCATTTAATTTATCTATTTCTTTTGAAAACTTATCTGTCTCTTCCACTAGTGCAGCATCAAAGTCTTTTGCTCCTATTGATTTCAAACCATCTAATTTAGAAGCTACCTTAGTAAAAATATCTCTTACGCTCTTTTCCTTTATGAAAATATCCAATTTAAAATCTTCAATGGTCTTTCTGACTTTTAAAGAAATATTCTTATATTTCTTATTAAACAAACTAACCAATTTTTTGTAATTTGAAATAACCTTAGTTATATCTCCGTTTGAACTAGAATAATACTTATCAATCATAATCGTTATCTTCATAAACGGGATAAAGTCCTTTTTAAATTCATTTAGACCTTTCTTGTCCAGTATTTCAATTATATCCTTTGCCATACCTTCCTATTATTTTAGAGATTATTTAAATCTTTCTTTAAAAAAATTGTCAGAAATTATATGAAAAAGAAAAAGTGCGAGGGATGGGATTTGAACCCACGGACCCACTAAGGGACAGGATACCTTACTTACAAGTAAGTGTCCGTCTTAAGTCCTGCGCGTTTGACCAGGCTTCGCTACCCTCGCATTAACAAACCAGAGTAAAAGAGAGATATTTAAACTTTGTGTATTGAATCTACCAACCAAAAAACTAAAACAAATTATTTAGCCTTATTCTCGCTAATCAATTTCTGCAGAACATGATATCCATTTAAAGAATCCTTCTTTGAAACAATAAATGTAAGTTCTGTAAGCGTAGATATAAGTTCTACAATATTTACATTCTCCCAATTCAGCTTCCTAGTTATCACTGAGATTATCCCTGGGGTATGCAAAAAACTTTTATCAAGATTAAGGGTAAGAGATACGAGGTCCTTTTCTATGTTTAATATCTTCTCCCCCTTTAGTTTCCTCTTTATTTTCTCAAGATACTTCATATTTGAAACAATACTTACTTCATAGTTTCCGTGAATTATATTCAACACATCACCCCCCTCATAATCAACCAAAGAATATATCCTCTTCAGTTTATCAAACAGACTCATTGATTTCCTAACACAAATATCAGATAGGTTTGTCTTCATAATTATCTCTGAACTGTAATCAAAAGTCACATTCTTAAATCGGTTTTTTATTTTTTCAGCTTGCCTCCTTATAGCCATAACAACCGCAGAATGTTTTATCTTTTTATTCAACTCATTTTCTATCTCTGGAATCAATTTCTCAGCTAGGTTCCCATAACTCACAATACCTTCTTCTATTGCCTCATATAATATTGGCCTTGAAGTTATTATTTTCGCTACAACATGTGATATAGTTGGCATTTTTACAAATTGTTAATATATTAACAGAAAGTTTATATACCTTATAAACATTACGCTTCTTGGGGGAAATGAATATCTCAATAGTAGGTTATGGAAGAATGGGTAAGATAGTAGAGTCCCTTGCCCTAAAAGAAGGATTAAAAGTAAAATCAACAATAGACCCTATTGCAAAGGAATCAACCCATAAAGAAATTAATGAAAGTTCTCTAAAAGATGTTGATGTATGTATAGAGTTCTCTTCACCTGAAGTAGTAATAGACAACATAAAAAAGATATCAAACCTTGGAGTAAACCATGTCTTAGCAACTACGGGATGGTATGATGAGATTGAAGAAGCAAAAAAGATTATAGAAAAGGCAGGTACAGGTTTTATCTATTCATCAAATTTCTCAATAGGCGTAAATATATTTTTTAGAATAATCGAAAACGCTGCAAAGATAATAAACAAATTTGATGAATATGATATATTTGGTTATGAACTACATCATAACAGAAAAAAAGACAGTCCATCCGGAACAGCAAAGTTTATTGAAAAAATATTACTAGAAAATATTAAAAGAAAAAAAAGTGTTGTAGAAGAGAAATTAGATAGGAGGATTAATTCAGAAGAAATACACTTTGCCTCTGTTAGAGGAGGTGAAATCCCAGGAGTTCATGTGGTTGGTTTTGATTCAAAAGCAGACACAATAGAACTAAAACATACAGCGAGAAACAGAGAAGGGTTTGCTCTTGGTTCACTCATAGCTGCTAAGTGGATTAAAGGAAAAAAAGGTTTTTTTACGATGGATGATTTAATGAAAGATATAATCTTAGAAAAAGGTGGTAAAAATGTTTAGAGGTGTTTTTACAGCAATTATAACTCCATTTAAGGAAGATGAAAGTGTAGATGAAGAAGCCCTAAAAAAATTAATTGACTTTAATATAGAAAACGGTGTGAGTGGGATAGTACCTTGTGGAACAACAGGAGAAAGCCCAACTTTAAGCCATGAAGAACACGACAGGGTAATAGAACTAACAGTAAGACATGTCAATAAAAGGGTTCCTGTAATAGCGGGAACAGGAAGCAACTCAACAAAAGAAGCTATAAGACTAACAAAACACGCGGAAGAAATTGGAGCAGATGCCTGTTTACTAGTTAACCCATACTACAACAAACCAACACAAGAAGGATTATATAGACACTTCAAGGCAATCGCAGATTCTGTTAATTTTCCTTGCATAGTTTATAACATAAAAGGAAGAACAGGGGTTAACGTAGAAACACCAACATTAATGAGACTCGCAAGAGATTGTAAAAATATTGTAGGGGTGAAAGAAGCCTCTGGTGATTTAAACCAAATAAAAGAGGTTATTGCAAAAAGACCAGAAGGCTTTTCTGTATTGAGTGGAGATGACAACCTAACACTAGAGATAATCAAAGCTGGGGGAGATGGTGTAATTTCAGTTGCAAGCAACATAGTGCCAGCTAAGATGTCAGCAATGGTTAAATCAGCTTTAAATAAGAATTTTGAGGAAGCAGAAAAACTAAATAATGAACTGGCTCCACTATTTGAAGCAGAATTCATTGAAACGAATCCAATACCAATAAAGTACATGATGTCACTAAAAGGAATGTGCAAAGAAGTCTATAGGTTACCAATGTGTGAATTAAGGCCAGAGAACAAAGAAAAGGTAAAAGAAGTTCTAGAACAGATGGGGATTCTATCCTGACTCTTGGAATTGCTAAAAGAAAAGGAAAAAGAAATCAAAGAATTGCAAGACTTCTAAAAAAAGAATAAAAGCAAAAAAGTTCACAAATCTTTTAAGAACTACTTTAATGTAATGTGGGAAATTGCTAAAGAGTAAATATAAAAATTAAAAAAATTTAAAAATAAGTGGATTAGATAATATTTAATCCAAAAACTTATGAGGGCGATAGAATGTCAGAAGAAAAAACAATACAAAGTATAGGTCATGAATCTAGGAGAATAAAACCATCAGAAGAATTCAAAAAGAAAGCATACATAAAAAGTGAAGAGGAATACAGAAAATTATATGAAGAGTCTATAAAAGACCCACCTAAATTCTGGGCTAAAAGAGCTGAAGAGCTAGATTGGTTTAAGAAGTGGGATACCGTATTTGAATGGGACAAAGAACAAGTAAGATTCAGCTGGTTTAAAGGAGGAAAAATAAATGTTTCCTATAATTGCCTAGACAGGCATTTGAAAAGATATGGAGACAAAATCGCAATTATTTGGCAAGGCGAACCAGAAGAAGATGTCAGAAAGATTACATACAAAGAGCTTTATAAAGAAGTATGCAGATTCGCAAATGTTCTAAAAAAGAAAGGAATCAAAAAGGGAGATAGGGTATGCATGTATATGCCAATGGTACCCGAGCTACCAATAGCAATGTTAGCATGTGCAAGAATAGGAGCTATCCATAGTATTGTCTTTGGGGGATTTAGTGCAAAATCATTAAAGGAAAGAATACTTGACAGCAAATGCAAGTTATTGATAACAGCTGATGGTGAATTAAGAAGAGGAAAGATAATTCCTCTAAAAGACACAGCAGATGAAGCATTAGGTGGGTGTGATTGTATTGAATCAGTAATCGTAGTAAGGAGGGCAAAAAATAAGATAACCATGAAAGGAGGAAGAGACAGCTATTGGGAGGATGAAATAAATGCAGAAGACATAACAGACGAATGTGACGCAGAAGAGATGGATGCAGAGGATCCATTATTTATACTCTATACAAGTGGAACAACAGGCAAACCAAAAGGGGTTCTACACACAACAGGGGGATACTTACTATATGTAAATCAGACATTTAAGTACATATTCGACTACCATCCTGAAGATATATACTGGTGTACAGCAGATATTGGCTGGATAACAGGTCACAGCTATATTGTAGATGGCCCATTATCAAACGGAGCAACAACATTAATCTTTGAGGGTGTCCCAACATACCCTGAGCCAGATAGATTCTGGAAGATTGTTGAAAAATTTAAGGTTAATATATTCTATACTGCACCAACAGCAATAAGAGCAATAGCAGGATTTGGCAGTGAACTGCCAAAAAAACATGACCTAAGCTCCCTTAGATTGCTTGGTTCTGTGGGAGAGCCAATCAATCCAGAAGCTTGGATGTGGTACTATGAGAACATTGGAAACAAAAGATGTCCGATAGTAGATACATGGTGGCAAACAGAAACAGGTGGTATTTTGATTACCCCCTTACCAGGAGCAATGACGCTTAAGCCTGGTTCTGCTAACAAGCCGTTCTTTGGAATAGAGCCAGCTATACTAAGAGAAGATGGTTCTGAGGCAGATATAAATGAAGGTGGATATCTAGTAATAAAAAAACCATGGCCTGGACTAATGAGAACTGTTTATGGCAACCATCAACGCTTTATAGATACTTACTGGAAAAGGTTTCCAGGATATTATTTAACAGGAGATGGAGCAAAAAAGGATGAAGATGGTGACTATTGGCTAATGGGAAGAATAGATGATGTCATTAATGTTTCAGGACATAGAATAGGAACAGCTGAAGTAGAATCAGCACTAGTAAGCCACCCAGGTGTTGTAGAAGCGGCTATTGTACCAATCCCGCATGATATCAAAGGACAAGCGCTATATGCGTTTGTAACCCTCAGGAAAGGCATTGAAAAATCTGAAGAACTTATGGAAGAGCTAAAGAAACATGTAGCCAAAGAAATAGGGCCAATAGCAAAACCAGAGAAGATACAGTTTGCAGATGCATTACCAAAAACAAGGTCAGGCAAGATTATGAGAAGAATCCTAAAAGCAATAGCTGCTGGAAAAGAGGATGTGGGTGATACAACAACATTAGCAGACCCTTCTGTTGTTAAGCAACTAATAGAAGGAAGGAAATAAGGGTTACAAATAACCCTTCCTCTTTAGATTTTCTTCTATTCTACTTTTAACATCACCAACCTTGGCGTTGAATTTGTTACCTGTTATCATCTCAAATAACATTATATACCTTCTACTCAACTCAACAACAAGTTCTACAGGTGCTTCTGGTAACACCTTGTCCTTGTATGGATCGCACCTCTCCTTAAACCATAATCTAAGAAACTCTTTATCAATATTCTCAGGCTCCTCCCCCTTGGCAAATCTTTCTTCATAGCTATCCTTTATCCAAAACCTAGATGAATCAGGAGTGTGTATCTCATCTATAAGATATATCTCTCCATTTTCATCATAACCAAACTCATATTTTGTGTCCACTAGAATGAGTCCATTCCTTGCCGCAATTTTTGTGCCCCTTTCAAACAATTTTAGAGCCTTATCAGCAACAAAATCCCATTGTTCTTTTGTCATCAAACCCCTTTTTATAATCTCGTCTGGTGAAGTCTTCTCATCATGCTCTTCTGATTTGGTAGTAGGGGTTATAATAGGTTTTTCAAACTTCTGGTTCTTTTTAAGTCCTTCTGGCAAAATATTACCACAAAAATTTCTTTGCCCCTTTTGGTAGGCTGTCCATGCCGAAGTGCTTGTAACTCCGGTAATATAACCCCTTACAACAACTTCAACTGGAAATACCTTCAACCTTTTACAAACAATCACATTCAGGTCAGGCACATCAACTACATGATTTGCTATAATATCTTTTGTTTGCTCAAACCAATAAGCAGATGTTTGTGTTAAGACTTGGCCCTTGAATGGAACATGGGCAAGAATCCTATCAAAAGCAGATTGCCTATCTGTAGCAATCAAAAAAAGCTTATCATCCCTCAAGTAGATATCCCTCACCTTGCCACTACGTTTTTCGCCTAATCCTTCAAAATCAGTTTCCTTCAACGCAAACTTAATCTGTTCTCGTATTTCATCCTTGCTAAGCATTTTTCACCTCCTCATCACTACTAATAACCTTATCCTTAATCTTTTTTCTATACTCATAAAGTTGTTTCTCATAAGCACCATTAGAATTCAATATTTCAATCGCAGCCAAGGCAGCATTTACTCCATTATTTAAACCTACCCAAAGCCCATGGGTAGTATGCCTTAATACATTCAAAGCTGCTTCCGCCTTAATATCGCCTTCATCCATTACAGGACAATATATAACAAGGGGGTCCTTCTCAGGCACAGACTCATCCAAACTTACAAACTCAATATTAACAGCATCCTTTTCCACAGATTCAGACTCCCTATACTTTATATCAAATTCCTCTAGCAAACTCTTTGCTTTCTCTAAAGCCCTATTATGTGTCTCAGAAACAAGATTAATCTCAACATAACTCCTCGTAAGCTTTATTGCATTTCTAACAGCCATCTCCGCCTGATTAACTCCCACACCCAAAACAGGAACACCTGGAGGCATTTGCATTATAGAGAGTAAGGCATCCAGGCCTTGATAATTATTCGAAACAGGAATGCCTATTACTGGCTTTATTGTTCTAGAAGCTATAACGCCTGGCAAGGCTGCAGATAATCCAGCTCCTGCAATTATAAGATCTGCATCTGTATTTATAATTTCATTCAATTCATCAGGAGTTTTATGTGCAGAGGCTATTCTCAACTCCACATCAATATTACCACTCTTTAACCCCCTAACTACCCTCTTATACACCTCTTCATCCGATTTAGAGCCAAACACAACAAGTACCTTCACCATTAGACCACCCAAAAAAATATAAGAACAGTTAGTTTAAATAATTTTCGTGTTTGTAAAGTAAAGTTATTAAGTATACAATTCACAAGGAATAGCATTAATCCCT
>CAZNZT010000021.1:0-19062 GCA_964577685.1 uncultured Methanosarcinales archaeon
TTTTGATTATTAAATAAGAATTAATAAGTGTATACTTTTAAGGTTTACTTTACAAATTAATAAAATTTAAATATAACTGCAGATATTTTAAAAATATGCCCAGAGAACATGTTATTCGTTCCACTGGTTTAGTTCTGGTAATGCTTCTGTTTGGTTCATTATTGCTTAGTGGGTGTGACAAGTGTAGTTTGTTTGGAAGTGACGAGGAAAAAACAATATCGCTAAAAAAAGCAAACGAAGGCACTAAAAGAGCACCAGTACCAGCATGTGGCAATAATATAAAATGTGCAAAAAAAGGCGAAGGTTGTAGGTTTTTGGCAAGGGCTGATGAGCCAGCAGATTGCAGTAAGCCACCAACAATAATATGTGAGTGTCCAGCTGATAAGACATGTGTATTAACAACTACTGGCACAGATGATTGGAAATGTATAAGTAATCTTGTTTTGGAGAACCAATAAATAGGTCGCGAAAGATTTAAATAAAAAGTTATAGTTTTTGTGAATATGCCTAAGGCGTACAAAACATTCAATACATACCTTATCACTCCAATCCTGATAGTTATATTGGTTAGTTCATTGTTCTTTAGTGGGTGTAAAAAAGATAGTAAAGCTAAAACAGATAATCGCAGAACGAGTGCATTAAGACGGTATACTAGTGGTAATCAAAGAGCACCAGTACCATCATGCGGCAATAATATCAAATGTGCAAAAAAAGGCGAAGGCTGTAAGTTTTTGGCAAGGGCTGATGAGCCAGCAGATTGCAGTAAGCCACCAACAATAATATGTGAGTGTCCAGCTGATAAGACATGTGTATTAACAACTACTGGCACAGATGATTGGAAATGTATAAGTAATATGGTTTTGGAGAATCAGAGCGTGTCTAAAAAATAGTTGCAGAAATATAGAGAATAAAGCTAAACTGATAAAAACATAGGTTTTTGTGCTTATGTTGCATTCTCGTCATAACATAGAAATTTCATCAAATTTTACAAATCCCTGTTATCGTCTAATAAATTTTTAGACACGCTCTGGAGAATCAATAGGTTTTAATAGAAAACTAACTAGCAAGAACAAAAAACATGTTGGACATTTGATTATCTAAATCCCTGCATTGGAAGTATAACCTGTCATAGTTTACACGCATAAGTTTGGAGCATCTAAAAACACCCAAGGGTTCACCAAACACATATAGAAGTTCTAAGCCATTATAATCACAAAAGGATTGCATATTATCAAAAGATGTAATATCAGAAGAAACCCTGCACTCAATAATAGGCTTATTCGTGTAAATTAAAATTTTATTTGTCTTGCCCTTTCTTAAAGGGCTTGGCTTGATATAAATAATCTTTGGTGGCTTAGCACTACTATCATTTATGTTAAACCTTAACATGAAGTTTACATCATTAGGTATGCCATTCTTGTTAATACAATTAACAAACAACTCTATTTCATTAGACAAGTTAAATAAGGATAAAGATGGAAACCTTATTGTAACATTATAAATTTTTTTGAAGTTATAGTCATTAAGTGATATCCTTGGCAGGTCTTGGATATTGACTGTGCTAACAGGAGGGGTTAGGCTTAATATACATCTTGTTGGTATGGATGTAGCAAACGAAAAATTAAATGGTTCATAAGATTCTAGTGATGGAGTGATTATATGTTCGTAGGTATTCTGGTAATATGGGCTAGAGATTTTTTTATAGTTAAATCCATTACTTATGCTCTTTAACTCAACTTCTGGAGGTTCAATGGTTACAGCACCAGCATCAATACATCTTGGAGTATGATTTATGATTTGAAAAATACAATTTTTACCTAAACTTTTACATTTATATTCTGTACAGGGTCTTAAGCTAGCTAATTGGCATTTGCTACAGTTGCCATAATTTGGGGCTTGCCATAGACTACATCTAGCAAAGCCATCTTTTTGGCCACTTAGAATTTTAACATTCTGTGCTAGATTGGTTTTGTCTATATCCAAATTTATAACAAAATCATCACCCCTATAAATATTTCCTGGACTAAAATATGTCCATGCTATTTCTGACTTTGAAATTTCACTTTCATCTGGATTATAGTAGCCTAAGTCCGTTACCACATCAACAAAGTTCCTATAATTACCGCAATCACCCATTCTTTGACAATAAAGCATGGTTGAGAAGCCCCAGGATTTAGGATAATCTGCACCATAACTGTTTTTGTATAAATTAGCAAGATTACAAATTTTTTCACCATCACTCTCCCAGAATTTAAAACCAGGTGCAACCTGGGGATGACACTTCTTTTGGCTCCACAAACCATGATATCCACTATTAATATTATCACAAACCCTCGAAGGATCATCATCATTGCATTCAAACCAATAACAATCTCTGAGTTCTTCATTTTCGCAATCTGCTAAATTTGTCTGTTCTGCACAATCATACCACCTGTTTATCCTACACCTTGCCTTTGAATAGTATTTTCCACTTTGTTTTATAACTTCTTCAGTACAAAGTTCTTCCCTATAATCTCTACACTCCTCAACATACTCAATACCATACAAACAAGAATGAAGATAATGCCTAGTACCAACATAATCTGTTCCCTTGCCAACTATGCTTTCATAAGAACACCAAGATTCGCCATGCTTTCTAGGAGGATTTGAGAAATCATCATTAACATAATTGTAAGTACTATTGCAATTGAGATAAGTACAATTGGCTTTTGAACACCTTAAATCATTTTCATAGAATATACTATTGCTTAGTCTCAGACATATCTCCTTGGTTGTAAACAAACACCTGTTATTAACAACACAACATCCTTCTACCTCTCTTTCAATATTCTTTTTACAGACACAATCAACCGAGCTGCTGTAGGTGTTGTTCCCACATTTGGTAGGATTTGTGTTTTTGAAACAAAAGTTATCCCTAGTATTCGTACAACACCCATATCTATTATCGTACTTCAAAACTTCTTTTCCAACAGTATCCTTGCCTTCTATTGCAAACTGAAATATAAAATATTTATTGTAACTTTTCTTTTTTACAAATTGCTTTAGTATGTAAATAGTATGTGGATAAATCCTATGTTTTTCTACAATTGTGACATTGCCATGTTCAAGCATGAATTCTTCCTTGTCAAAGAAGCCATTTGATATTTCATCATTTGTTATATCTACAGCAATAGCATATAGCCTTCCTAGGGGCAGAAATACCTTATCTGAAAATTCATTTAGAGAAATCTTATGCCCTTGCTTTGTTAGGGTAATAGGAAAATTAAGTTTTATAGCAATGTCCTCTAGACCAATAGTTGTTTCTACTTTTATTTCTCCTTCACTAACATTAAACCCTCTTTCCCTGAAGATGTCAAGATTCACGCAGCTTTTGATTCCTTTTTTAATAAAAAAAGAGAGTTCATTCTCAATATCCTGCCTCAATACAAGATTATTTAAATATCCAAAATTAGTTTTATACTTACAAAAGGAGTTTAACTCATAGCCTTCCCAAAAAATAGAGGTATTTGGTAAAAATGTTCCCCCATGTTTGCTAATCCCTTCAATTAGAGGTAAGCTAACATCCCTTATACAGCTTTCCACATGGGCCTTTAACTCATTTTTCTCTTTTTCTATCTTTGCACTAAAATCAGCTTTAGTTCTTTTAGAGGTCAAAGAAGTCAGATAATAGACTAGAATAAAGGTTATTAAGATTACCAAGCCTACTATAATAAAGATAGTAATCTGACCTCTTTTTTTAATTTTAAACACCAATCTGTTTTTCTTTTATGGTATTTAATATTATTCTTGTGTTAGTCCTCTCTATAAATTCATAGGTTTGGATTTTTTTTATAAATGTATCTAGTTCTCTTCTATTTTTGAATCTGGCTAATATGACAGCATCAAAGTCCCCCGTTAAATCATAAACTGCAAATACATTTTTATGGTTAGCTATTTCTTTTTCAACTCTAAAGAGCTTTCCTTTTGATATCCTTACCTCTATAAGTGCTTCTATATCATAGCCAACCTTTTCATAATCAATAGATAAGGTATAGGCCTTAATCACGCCTTCCCTTTGCAACCTTTTGACTCTGTTCATAACTGTGGCAGCAGAAGATTTCACATGGGCAGAAATCTCCCTATACGACAAAGTAGAATTCAAAAGAAGAAGATTAATTATTTTTTTGTCTAGGTTGTCTAGTTTTATTTTTTTCATTTACTATCTTTGGTTTACATTTGTTTATTTTTTGTTTATGATAAGGGGTTATCCTTAAACATATATTTAAATTTTTCTATTTTTATTCTACATTTGTTAAATTTTTTTATAAAAAAGTATATAAACATTGAATATTTTAATAAATTAATTATCAGAAAAGCGGACAATAGGTGGTAAAATGAAGACAAATGATAAGTACGAAGGCATAGATACAAATGTTTTAGAAAAAGCTAAAAAAGATAGGGTAAAGTTTGTTCAGCTTCAGTTTACAGACATACATGGGGCAATAAAAAGTGTCACAATACCAATACACAAGCTTCCAGAAGCTTTAGAAAAAGGTGTCTGGTTTGATGGCAGTTCAATCGAGGGGTTTTCAAGAATAGCTGAATCTGATATGTACCTCAAGCCAGATATAAAAACATATGCTCTACTTCCATGGGAATCAGAAAAAGAAGTTACTGCTAGGTTCATATGTGATGTGTATTCAGCTGATGGAAAACCATTTGAGGGAGATCCAAGATACATACTAAAAAAAGTTATAAAGGAAGCTAGAGACCTGGGTTATGAGTACAAGTGTGGTCCAGAATTAGAGTTCTTTTTATTTAAACCTCTTGAAGAAAATGGTTTAATACCTATTGCACACGATAAGGCAGGTTATTTTGATTTTTCCCCAAAGGACCTTGCAGTAGATGTAAGAAATAATATAATTAACACTCTTGAGGCTATGGGCCTTGAGGTTGAAGTGTCTCACCATGAAGTTGCACCAGGCCAACATGAAATTGACTTTAAATATGATTCAGCGTTAAAGACAGCAGACAACGCAATTACATTCAAGCATGTAGTAAAATCAATAGCAAAAATGCATGGGCTATATGCAACATTTATGCCAAAGCCAATCTTTGGGGTAAATGGCTCTGGGATGCATGTTCACCAAAGCTTGTTTTATGAAGATGGAAAAAATGCCTTTTTTGATCCAAAGGATAGATATAAACTTAGCAAGATAGCAAAAAGCTTTATAGCAGGGCAACTTGCTCATGTTAAGGCATTTTCTGCTATAGTAGCCCCAAATGTAAATTCTTATAAGAGACTAGTTCCTGGTTATGAAGCACCTGTTTATATCTGCTGGGCACAAATCAATAGGTCTGCATTGATTAGAATTCCAAGATATAGTCCGGGGAGAGAACAATCAACAAGGGCTGAGCTAAGATGCCCTGATCCAAGCTGTAATCCATACTTAGCATTTGCTGTGATGCTTAAAGCGGGATTGGATGGGATAAAGAAAAATATGGTACCTCCGGAGCCAATAGAAGAAGATGTATATGGTCTTGACGAGTCAGCCTTGAAGATGAAGAATATCTTTATGCTACCAGGTTCCCTAGATGAAGCATTAAAAGAGCTAAACAAAGATGAAGTAATAAAAGAAGCTCTAGGAGAACACACTACCAAGATATACTTAGAAGCAAAAAAGAAAGAATTTGACGAATTCAGAATGCAAGTAACAAAATGGGAGATTGATAAATATCTCGAAACAACTTAGAATGTTTTTTTGAATTACCTTCTATCCAATGGGACATAAGAGACATTGGTTGGGCCATAATAAGCAGAGGCAGGTCTTACAAGTTTATTATCCGAGAAGTTTGCTCTCTGTTCTATTAGGTGTGCTGACCACCCAGCAATTCTAGCCATCGCAAACAATGCAGGATATATATCCAAAGGAAACCCCATGCATTTATAAACAAAACCAGAATAAAAATCAACATTCGGTGCTATTTTTATATCAAACCCCTTAAACTCGCTTAATACTCTTGGGGCTAACCTAGCAACCTTTTCATAGAGCTTAAATTCTTCTAAATGGCCAGATGTCATGGCCAATTCTTTTGCTTTTTCATGTAAAAGCTCTGCCCTAGGATCAGATTGTGTGTAAACAGCATGACCAAGACCATATATTTTTCCTGTGCCATCACCAGCTTCTCTTCTTAAAATCTTCACAAGATAATCTACAATAGACTTGTCACTGTTCAAATTCACATTTTGGGACATTTCATCTATCATAGTCACGACTCTCTTGTTTGCCCCCCCATGCAAGGGCCCCTTTAGTGAACCAATTGCTGCAGCTATGCATGAATATGTATCTGTTCCCGTTGATGCGCATGAGAACAATGTAAATGCAGAATTATTACCACCACTATGGTCGGCATGGAGTACTAGTAATAAATCTAAGACCTCTACCTCAAGTTGTGAGTATTGCCTGTCCTCCCTTATCATTGACAGGAAATTAACAGCAGTACTTGGATTGTGATTCGGTTCATGGATATGAAGGCTTGCCTGCTGGTCTTCTTGGAAAATCTTTGTCCGATAAGAATAAGCAATGATAGTAGGGAATTTAGCTAGCAGGCTTATACATTGTCTTATAGTGTTCTGTAATGAGGTATCGTCCGCATTCCTATCTAGCCTGTAAAGTGCCAATGTATTTATAGCAAGTTTATTCATTATATCCGGGATTGGAAAAGGCAGGATAATGTTTTCAACAAAACTATGTGGAAGTCTTCTATTAGCTATAATCTCTTTCTGGAATTCCTCAAGTTCTTTTTTAGTTGGTAGCTGACCGAACATAAGAAGATATGCTGTTTCTTCAAAACCAAACCTTCCCTCTTTTTGAAAACCCATAACTAGGTCTTTTATATTAATCCCCCGATAAAGCAATTTTCCATGTGCATCTATTTTTCTACCCTGTTCATCTCTCTCGTATCCAATAACATCAGAAACACCTGTAAGCACAGCCTTAACCCCTGTCCCATCAGGATTTCTAAGCCCCTTCCTTATACCGTGCTTATCATATAGTTCAGGATTGATTCTATAGTTCGCCCTGACAATTGACTCCAAGCGGGAAATAAATCCTGATGACATAGAATGACTAGAAATCTAGTAAATTTAAATATTTTTCTTGATTTTTTTTGAACAAAATATTAAAAAAATAAAAAAAATTATATATTAGTTCAATATTAGATTAAATCTAAGATAAAAAATGAACAAAAAAATAGATAGTATAGACAAGGATATTGTGAATATCCTTTTTTCTGATGCAGACACAACAAACAGAGAAATTGCATCAAGATTGAACATAGCAATAGGAACTGTGCATAACAGAATCAAAAAATTAAAAGAACTAGGGATAATTAAGAAAAAGACAATAATTGTTGACTATGAGAAGCTAGGGTATGTTATAGAGGTATTAATTGACATTAAAATAAGGAAAGGTGGCTTTTATAATCTAGCAGGAAAGCTATCCAAGGACCCCCATGTATTCTTGGTTATTGATATGACTGGGGACTTCGATGCTGAGGTTTTGGCGAGATTTAGAACTAGGAGGCAATTAGACAAATTCATAAAGAGACTACAACAAGACGCTGCTGTTGAAAGCACAAGAACGAGGTTGATTCTTAATATATACAGGGAAAAGGAGATAAAATAGACAAAGTTAAAGGTTTGGCTGGGAAGTTCCCAGCCTATCCCCGCTGGCGGACTTGAACCACCGATCTCTCGGTAACGGCTGGTTGTTTTTCATCCACTCCAAGCGTATGGAAGTCCAACAACAACTACAGCCGAGCGCTCTAGCCGCTGAGCTAAGCGGGGGTTAAAAAAAGGAAGAGGATTCTATTTATAAATCTTATCCAAAATTTTTTAAATAACTCAATTTTAATAACAACTCGTGATAAAGGCATTCGCACCTGGGAATATAAGTTGTGTTTTTGTTATTTGTAAAAACAAAAATCCAAAAAAGATGGGTTCTTTAGGGGTTGGTATTACTGTAAATAAAGGAGTGGTAGTTTCTGTAAGAAAAGCTAAAAAAACAAAAATCCAAGTCAATGGAAAAAATATCTATTTCCCCACTGTACTAGATGTAATAAAGAATCTTGCTAGAGGGCAGGTTAATATCTTAATAAAGCCACAGCTACCATTTGGCTGTGGCTTTGGAATGTCTGGGGCATCTGCTCTAGCCACAGCCTATGCCCTAAATCAACTTTTTAATCTAAAGAAGAGTAAAAAAGAACTAGCGATGGTTGCTCATGTTGCAGAAGTAAAGAATAAAACAGGTCTTGGTGACATAGCAGGACAATACAAAGGAGGAGTATGTATCAAAGATAAAAAAGGAAACCCCATAGATGCAGAAAGATTGGATATAAAGGATAATTTTGTATATTATAAGGTTTTTTCCCCATTAAACACAAAAAAAATTATAGGTAATAGTAGGATAGAGAAAAAAATAAACTCAGCTGGGCTTAAGGCTCTAGGAAAAATAAAAACCATAAAAAACCAGAAAAGATTAACACTTGGGAAAATAATAAAGATATCCAAAGACTTCTCTATTGAAAGTGGGTTGCTTGTAAACAGAAAAGTAAAGAAAGCTATAGCAGAGATAGAAAAAAAGAAAAACTTTGCTTCTATGATAATGCTCGGTAATGCTGTCTATAGCAATAGGTTATTTCCTGGTTCAAAAAGGTTGAAGATAACAAGAAAAGGAGCTTTTTTAGTAAATGGTCCTTGAAAATAGAAAAATAATTAAATATGTTCTTCTCTAATTTTAATATGCTAGATGCACTCCTAAAATCGTTTATATCAATATTTGTAGTAATGAATGCTCTAGGGAATGTGGCTATTTTTTCTGCCTTAAACGAGGGTTTCTCAAAAAGAAAAAGATTAGAAAATATTAACAGGGCTGTTATAATAGCTGGTCTAGTTCTATTGGTATTTTTGTTCTTTGGGAATGTTCTCTTCCATTACTTTGGCATAAGCATAAATAGTTTTAAGATTGCTGGGGGAATAGTATTAATGATTATAGGTATTGAAATAGTATTGGGAATACAATTTTTTGAAAGACAAATAAGAAGATACGAACCTGCAGTAATACCTATGGCCACCCCTTTAATAACCGGACCAGGAGTTATAACAACAGTAATAATTCTTGTTGGAAACTATGGTTATTTAATACCGCTGATAGCTTCAATATTTAACTTATTGATAACCCTCTTAATCCTTGATAATTCTGAGATAATACTTAGGGTTGTTGGAAAACAAGGAAGTGATGTAATCTCTAGGATAATGGGTTTGATAATAGTTGCAATAGCAGTTGAATTTATTAAGAGTGGATGGATTGGCATTTGAAAATGAAAATACCAAAATCCCACCCTAGGTATAAATCTCTTGTTCTAAGGGAGAAGATAGTAAAGTGCGTGGAAAAAGGTATTACTTCAATACATGGTCTAATTGCACATGGTAGAGGAGAGGCATTTGATTACCTATTCGGAGAAAAGACAAGAAGGTTTGCGATAAAGAGCATTAGAGCCGCCAGTGCTCTACTCTTATTAGGAAATAATCCTGTCATTTCTGTAAACGGGAATGCTGCTGCTTTATGTCCAAGTGAAATTGTAGAGCTAAGCAAGATAATCCCTGCAAAGTTAGAAGTCAATATATTCCATAAATCAAAAAAAAGAGAGGTGAGGATAGCAGATTACCTAATTAAGCATGGTGCTAGAGAAGTTCTATTACCTAACAGGGGAAGAATTAGGTTTATAGAGCACAATAGAAGGCTCTGTAATGAAGAAGGTATAATCAAAGCAGATGTTGTTTTTGTTCCCCTAGAAGATGGGGACAGATGCGAGGCACTCAAGAAGATGAGAAAGAAGGTTATAACCATTGACCTAAATCCATTATCCAGAACGGCGAGAAAGGCCAATATAACGATTGTTGATAATGTTAAAAGGAGTATACCTCTCTTAATTAAAGAGATAAAAAAAGATAAATCAACAAAGAAGAATACTTTAAAAAAAAGGTTAAAGAATTACAATAATAAATTGGTATTAGAAGAAGCCCTAAAGTATATATCTAAGAGTTTCTCTTAAATCTTTCTTGTTTATTACAACTTTTGCTATCTTTCTTAAGACTTCGTCTTTACAATTAAACGCTATTGAAAGGCCAGCTATCTTTGCAATCTCTACATCATTATGGTGGTCTCCTATATGCACTGTTTTTGAAAGAGGGATTCCCTCTGTCTTTGCTATCTTTTTTAATGCCTCAGCTTTTTTTATCATATCAAATTCTGTCACCTTGACACTTCTTAGATTGTCATCTTTGTCAAAGATTAGCTTGCTTAAAAAAACATAATCAAAAACCTCATTATAGTTAGGCATTAGATACTCTAATATTATATCAAGAGAGCCAGAAATTATGGCTAACTTCATCTTATTTTCTTTCAGTTTTCTTATTGTTTCCATTGCACCCCTCATTAGCCTTAACTTTCGCATAGCCAAAAAGAAATCTTGCTTCTTTACCTTCTTTTCTATCCACATTCCTATATCATGTAATGCCCACTGAAGATAGTTTATTTTACCATTGAAGTAATCTGCTTTTGCTTTTTCTCTCTTTTTTTTATCAACATTAAAATGAGTATGGAACAACTCCCACGAATATTCAATATTATCTATTAGAGTACCATCAACATCAAAACAAACTAGTTTGTATTTTGACATTTTGATTTGATTATTAAGGTAAGATATAATAAGTTTTTTATTTGTATTTGGATTTTCTTGTTTAGTATAGAAATATATTTAAATCTTGAGTATTTACTACTTCTAAGGTGGGACTTAATGCTTGAAAACAAGTGTAATGGACTGGATGAAGAATTATCAGTAAGCGGTATTTTGAGGATTATCAGTCATAAAACTAATAATGAAGGAAAAGAATCATTGACAAGGGTGAGAATAGAAACTAATCCTGGAAAAACTATTGAAAGAACTATTGGTATGTACATTGAAGATGAACTAGATGGAAAAAGGGTTTGTTATTCTGTAAGAACAAGAAGAATCAGCACACCTAAGGCAGATGGCAGTGGTATATTGATAGACAGAACAACCACTGAGACACTAGAACCCTTAGATGATGAGGGGTTACCTACCTATAAATCTGTAAAAAGTGTAACAGAGTATCCATAATCAAACATACCTCTAACAGAACAGATGCTTTAGAATCATAGAAGCTATCTTTTTTTTACTTCCTTCAATTTTCTTTGTTTTTTTGTTTTTATCAACAATAACTACGCTATTAAACTCGCTTCCAAAGGTTCCTTTACTTACATCATTAGCAACAACAAAATCAGCCTTTGTTCTTTTTAACATGGAATAAGCCCTATTAACTAGCTGCTTTTCACTAACCTTGAATTCTGCTTTAAATCCAATAAGAGTTACTCTCTTGTTTATTTTTTTTATCTCATCTATTATCTTCTTGTTTTTCCTAAGTCTTAAAACTAATTTGTCCTTTTCTGATTTGATTTTCCTACTGAATTTTTTGTCTATTGAGAAATCGCTAACTGCAGCTGCATGTATAATCACATCACTCTGCTTACAATACCTTCTGAGTTCCCTGAGCATATCATTTACGGACTCTATTCTGACATCATTCAATCTCGCACTAGGCTCTATATCTGTCCTTCCCCTGATTAGAGTAACATCTGCACCCATCTTTGAAGCTTCTTCTGCGATGTATATTCCCATCTTACCAGAACTTTTATTTGTAATAATCCTTATAGGGTCTATCTCCTCAATTGTTGCTCCTGCTGTAACTATGATTTTTTTATTTTTTAGTAGCTCTTTTTTATTAAGAAACTCTTTTATTGAGCTAATTATTTTATCTATACTAGCCAACCTTCCAACCCCGCTGTAACCACAAGCCAATTTTCCTTTTTCTGGTTCTACAAAATAATAACCTACTTTCCTTAATTTAGAAACATTTCCTTGCACTATTGGATTTTGCCACATCTTACAGTTCATAGCCGGGCACAAAACAACCGGAGCATTAGTAGCCATAATGCTAGTTGTAAGTAAATCATCTGCAACACCATTTGCTATCTTCCCAATGATATTCGCAGTAGCAGGACAGATAAGGAACAAGTCTGCTTTATCTGCTAAAGAAATATGTTCGGATCTTTCCCTCCTGAGATAATCCTTGTAATCCCAACCCTTATGAAATAACTCGCTGTGTACCTTTTTTCCCAATAATTTTTCAAACTCTTTTTTGTTTATTAACCTCTCTGTGTTTTTTGTTAATATTATTTCAATACCAAACTTTGTTTTTAGCTTTTTAATTAGTTCAAGTACTTTATAGGCTGCTATGCTAGCTGTAACTCCAATAATGATGGTTGTCATCTTTAATCTGGTTTTTTAGCAGATATACTATTTAAAACTATACTCTTTACTAGGAAAAATCCTATTCTTTACTTCTTCTTTATATTTTTCAATGGCTCTTTTTATTTCATTATTTATATTCGCGTATCTCTTAACAAAGCTAGGTTTAAAGTCGTCATAAATTCCTAAGAGGTCAGGTGTTACCAAAACCTGCCCATCACAATATGGCCCTGCACCAATCCCGATTGTGGGTATCTTCAGAGTTTCTGTAATATTTTTGGCAATATCCATTTGTACCATTTCTAGAACAATGGCAAAGACGCCTGCTTTCTCCAATCTTCTTGAGTCTTCCAGTAGTTTATCTTTGTCTCTGTGTACAATTGGCTTTCCCGCTGTCTGAGGTAAATGACCGACATGGCCCATTACATTTATTCTGCTTTCAACCAAAGCCTTGCAGATGGCAGGCTTACCTTCTATCTTGACAGCATCTGCTCCTGATTTGATAAGGATTGTGGCATTCTTGATAGCAAGTTCTTTGTTTGTGTCGCTGTTGTATGGCATATCTGCTACAATAAAGCTTTTTGGTGCTCCTCTTCTAACAGCACTAGTATGTCTAACCATGTCATGCATCGTAACATATCTTGTATTGTTATAACCAAGAACAACATTGCCTAGGGAATCTCCAACAAGGATGATGTCTATTTTTAGTTTTTCTAGAACCTTAGCTGTTGTATAGTCATAACATGTAAGCATTACTATTGGTTCTTTTCCTTTCATTGACTTTATCTTATTTATTATTTTGTTTGTTTGCATGTTAGGTATGAAAGACTATGCTTTTAAATTATTTTCCCTAATCAACAATTTCTGTTTTTAATTTTTCTAAATCACAAAAATCAGTTGTAAAATTATAAGCACCAGCATTCAAAAAAATAATTTTTTCACCTATTCTTGGTTCTTTGAGATACACTCTATATCTAAACAGGTCTAATGAGCAAGGTGTTATTCCTTTTATCATATAGGGTTTTCCTTCCCCCCTAGGTAGCTCTCCCTCTACTAAAAGTTTAACTGGAACAATTAAGGCATCCATGTCAGAATTATAAACTGAGGCATTAACCACTATTGTATTCCCATATATTGCAACTATTTCGGTGATTAGCTTCACAGCTGGAGCAGCTATAAATCTTCCAGGTTCTATCATCATTTCTGTATTTTTCTTTTTTAGAAAATCCCTAAACTCTTTTATTCTGTTAAAAATAAAACCAATGGCATTATCATTGGTATTTGCATACCTTGATGGAAGTCCACCCCCTATATTAACTATGTCTATATTTCTCCAATTGTTTTCTTCTATAATCTGTGGTATTTCATATCTAAGGTCCCATTCTGCTATATTTTGTGTTTTTCTGTGAAAATGAATCCCAAGTTTGTTTATCTGCCTGATGGCTCTTAGTCCCTCCAACTTCTTGTTAGTAATATCTGCTCCCATTCCAAAAACAAAATATTTTTCTGTCTTTAGCGTATGTTCTTTTAACCTTACCCTTAATAAGAGATTAACCTCCTTATCTTTATTTTTATCAAGATACGAAAGAAGGGTATTTAAGTCATGGATGTTATCCACTATGAACCAGCTTATACCAAGATTCACTAGACCATCTATTAACTTATAATCCCATGCTTGTGCTAAGAAGATAACCCTCCTTTTATTTGCTATGTGCTTAAGCTCTCTGATAAAATGAATACTAAACATGCAATCTGTTTGTTCTTCTAGGATTTTCGTAACATGCTGATTTGTCTTTGCACTATAGGAAACGATATCACAAAGGTTCTTAACCTTGTTATACTGTTCAATAACCTTGTTTCTGCTTAAAATGAATTTTGCTTTTCCCATTTTCCCATATACCTATCAACTCTCCAGAGGTTATTCCCTATTTCTCAATAAGCCCTCATTATCCAGTTTTTCTAGAGCATTGACCATAGCCAAAGGAAATGTAATACAAACATCACCTATCACAGTTGCTATATCACTATCATCTTTTATTTTGCCCCATGATTTTGCTTCCTCTGTGGTTGCTCCAGACATACTACCAGATGTCTTATGGGCAGTAGTCATATAGACTGCATAATCCGCTCCACCGTTTAGCAGTGTTGATAAAATTGCATGATGCTTTGACACCCCACCACCTAGGCATATAACTCCTTTCTTTTCATCATGGCTTGTTGCAAGAAGGATATTTCCAAAATCCATCACAGTATCTACAACAAAATCCTTATGTTTTTGTTGGAAAAGGTATAAGTGAAAACCAAACGCTCCGTCTGTAATCGCAGGGCAGAATATTGGTACATTATTTCTTGCTGCCTGATAAAGTATTGAGTTGTCATCATTAAGCATAAACCCAATTTCATTTAACATCTCTGAAACAGTCCATCTATTCTTTTTATGGTATAAGCTATCTAGAAATTTTTTTACATTCTCCTCAAAACGCATATAGCTTTCATTAGTCACCAAGATATTCCCGATTCTGTTAATCCCCCTCTCATGTAATTCAACATCATCCAAGTTAAACCTCCCTACTCTAAATCTTTCTCCATTAGCTTTCATAATATCTTCCTCTATGCTACCTGTGGTTGTTACTATTACATCAGCCATTCCCAGATTTATCAGCTGGGCAAAGAATCCTCTTAGCCCAGAGCTGACAAGGTTGGATGTAAATGTTAGAAATATCTTTGCATTATTCTTTTTCATCTTTACAAAAACATTGCTTGCCTTGCTTAGCTCAATACTCTGGAAACCAATATTCCCATAGCTATCCACAAGTTCTCTTACGCCCATGCCTTTCTTCCATTTAAAGTCCTTAACATATTGCATATTAATACACCAAACCAGAGAGAATTAACTACAAAACCAAAAGAAATTCAAGATCCAAACTTCCTAACACTATCCATTATTCCATAGAAAACCAAAAGATGTTTATAAAGATTATGCTTTATGCTTCTTGTTCTATATCCTCCTATGTACCTAATAATCTTAAATAAAGATTAGCTAAGCCTGTAACTTTATCTAAAACCTCAGAGTTGGCTTCCCTTTGCAGTCTATTAGCAATGTTCTCTAATGCATTCCTCAAGACAAAGGTAGAGCTATTGTTTCCTTGTATTATTGAAGGAAAACCAATGTCATAATTCAAAGAAGCAAGATAAAAAACCATATAAGCATCTTTTAATAATCTCTGTTCTTCTTCCCCACCACCAAGACTTATATTGTGCATTATAGGATTATCTAAAATTAAATCCATAATATCAATATATGTAATGGTATCTCTCTCTACCTTCTGAGGCGTGTTTTCTCTTGGATTTGCCAACTCTTCTTCAATCTTTTCTCCAAGATAGCTCCTTGCTTCCTCCAATCTTGTTTTTAATACCTCCTTAGATTCCAAAAGTTTGGCTATGTAAGCCCTCCTCACAGTATTATTTGACACATAAAGAGAAAGGACTAGTGGATTACACTCTGCATCAGGTAACACCTCAAGAGCGTAAGTTACTAATTCTTCTAAGGTTGTTTTTCCTAAAACTTCAGTTCCTGCTGGCTTTGGAGTTACACCAAATATCCTATTAAACGTGCCTTCATCCAATGAATCTTTTAGGGATCTGGCTATTCTAAATCCTGTTTCGTATGCAAAATTATCAGTTTTACCAGTTGCAATCCTAAAAAGAGTTGTAGTTGGTACACCTGTTATTCGGCTCAGTTTTTGATAAGATATCCCTAAGTTATTGAGATGCCCCAATAAATTTCTTATTTGTTCCGGGGTGGGCAAGAACATATTCATTTTAAGTTTGTTATCCTTAGTGTGTTTATAAGCTTTTTGCCAAAGAACAAACAAAAAAAGATTTATTTACTAATAAGTAGTAAAAAATAGAAAGATTTATAAAGAAAAACAATTTTCCATTTTTTATGGCAAAAATATGTGAAAATTGTGGAAGCAAAACAAAAACACTCAAGGTTGTATATAAAAACAAGGAAAGCTACTTTTGTAATGAAAATTGCCTTTATGACTTTCTAAAGAATTGTAAAGGAGCTATAAGGTATATATGAGTATCCTATTTGTTTTTTATTTGCTTTTTAAGTCTTTCATTTTTTTGGTTAAAGGAATTTTAGCATTACAATTAGAGCACTCAACAATATAAGATGGAATACCCTGAAACACCTTTCTTTTGTACTCTGACTTACTCTCTCCATCCTTACCACAATTAGGACAAACATATTTTGCTTCTAGGATTAGGCTTTCTTCGTGTTCTTCTTTCTCTTCCTTGTAGCCACAATTAGGACAAACATACTCTTTTGCCCTTACCTTCACATTGCCTTTGTTGTCAATAGGCTTACCCATCCTCGCTTTTCCACACTTTGGGCATAACTTTCTATAAACCCATGCCTTTATCTTTCCTTTTCCCCCTTCCAATTTCCTGTTTGTAAAATAAACGAGCTCGTCCATAGACTCTGGTTCTTTTAGCACCATACTCTCACCTCAAAATTTCTATTAGATATACTGAACATCAATACTGATTGCATCCTCATTAACTTTTATAAAGGAAAGTAAGTTCTTTTTTGGGTCTCTGACTCTTCTACATATCTTATAAGGAAGGTTGTTTGTTTTACAATAGTTTATTATTTTTTCTTTTTGTTCATCATTATTGAACTTGACTAAAACATTGATTCCCCACTTGTCTTTATGTAAGATTTCAAAGTTATTTAAATCACTTTTTATTTTTTTATTGTACTCTTCAAATAAATTGTATCTTTTCTTAAGATTGTCTAGCTTTGATAAAAGCAAGGGAGTACTACCTGTATCAAACTTGTCAGTATTAAATATCTCTTTTGACCTTTGAAAAAATTCACCTTCCTTTGCAGAAACAAAACCACCATACCCAAGATTTATAGGTTTGCCTCTTCCAAAAGAGCAGACCATAAAATCTGCATACCTTCCATCGCAATATTTTGTGCCTATTGAACCACTTACATCCTTTATAACAAGACATTTGTTCTTTTTACATATCTTATATATTTCCTTGTAGGGTTGATCAACGAAATAACCACCTGGCTGGGCATATAAAAAAGCAGTTGCATCTTTTGTTTTTTCTCTAAGTTCTTCTAGCTTCACCAGCGAATAATCTGTCTCAATTAGGCTTACCTTCATCTGCAACATCCTAGGATATTTTAAATAAGTTATCCATCCACCTGAATCCGTAGTTATGACTGGATTTAGACCATTAACCTTTCTTGCACAGTAAAGGGCAATGAAGATAGCGATATTTCCCCTAGATGTAAGCCTAACATGGTTATGCCTTGTATATTTTTTTAGTATGTCTATTGCTTTGCTTTCTGTCATCTAAGGTTGGCTTAATCACTAATTATTTAAAATTATTGATATTTTTCTTTTTCATGCAATACTACGATATTATAGCCAGAAGTTACGAAGAGCTCTATAAAGAAGAACAACTAAAAAAGATTAAAATTATAAAAAAACACTTGAAAGTAAAACCAAACTATAAACTTCTAGATGTTGGGTGTGGTATTGGAATTAGCACAGAACCATGGAGATGCAAGAGATATGGAATAGACACTTCAAAAGAGCTATTAAGAAGAGCAAAGAAAAAAAACCAGATTAAATACAAACTTGCACCAGCAGAAGCCATACCTTATCCCAATAATTTCTTTGACATAGTGATATCTGTTACATCAATACAGAACTTTAAAGATATAGAAAAGGCATTAAGAGAGATAAAAAGGGTTGGGAAAAACAAGTTTGTCTTGACTATTTTAAAAAAGAGCCCGAAATGGGAATCTGTAGACAAGCTAATAAGGAGATACTTTAGGGTAAATAAAATCATAGAAGAAAAAAAAGACTTCATTTATTTTTGTAGCAATTAGAGATTTATTCATGTTCAACCCAAAGAAAATAAGACAAGCTGCATGATGTAAGTGGTTTCATTCCGGAAGGGTCAATAGCATAGCCAGTAAACTCTATTCTACCAGGAAGAGTGTTAACAAGAACACGTCCTGAGTCCCATTCATCTTTAGCTCTGTCCATGGCAACAATATAGAAGTAATTAAAGTCTACTAAGGTTTCGCACCTTAAAATATTTGTTAGACACTCAACATGCTCTTGTTCTGGTTCATCATGGCCAGGTATAAAATTAGATATATCCAAACGAAGGGTGACATAGCCTAAACATTCCTCTCCTTCAGTATCGTAAGCAGATGTTCTAACCCTAACAGGAACAGGAAATTCAACACCATCAGTAACCATTCTTCTTATCTTAGGTAATCTAATAGCTGGTCTTAGGTCATAAGCTGTCCTGAGGTATGCTTCTTCAAAATAAACATCAAAACCTTCAAAGCTAAGCAACCGGGCAAGAGCAGATATGTTAACCTTACTAAGAGAGATTCCCACAAAAAGCTCGGACAAAAGCTCTGCTTCTAGTTCATTAAGATTCCTCATTGTTTTATGAAGATACTCTCTTGTTTAAAAACTTTATTCTTCCTACCATAGGAATATCCTAAATGATTTAAAAGTATTTCATTTAACTTAGGATTGCAACGGCAGGAACGCCCAAATCTCGCCTCGCAAAATATAAAACCCGCAAAAAATGACCTCCTCTGAAACCTAAAGGTTTCAGTTTCCAGCAATGACATGATGG
>CAZNZT010000022.1:0-18525 GCA_964577685.1 uncultured Methanosarcinales archaeon
TTATTAAATAAGAATTAATAAGTGTATACTTTTAAGGTTTACTTTACATATTTCAGATTTCAATTTCTATTGTCTTATTCTTTGGATTTATCTTCTTTATTACCTTATGCCCAGCCAGTATTTCTTTAATCTTTTCCCAGGAATACTTCTCAGCAAGTTTCCTGACATGGCTAATAATCTCGCTGATTAGCTGGTATTTTTCATAAATCATATTAGCTTTCTTCCTGCTCTCTTCTTCCTTAACCCTAAGTTCTTCTAGAGCGTCCTCCTGCCTCTTAATGACTCTATTCAGCCTTGCAATATCCCTCTCTAATCCTGTTTCCATTCTCTTTTTTTTATACTCACTAATAAAATAATAATCAAATGCCTTATTATAGCTATCAAATCGCTTCTTTTTGTACCTATCATATATCTTCAACTCAAATGGAACAATATCCTTTACAGAATCGTTATCATACACCACGACAGGGCTAACCTTCTTATCAATAAATTCCTTTATAAGATCAAAGACAAGTCTAACCTCCCCCTCCTTCAATGTGTTCGCCCTCTTACCCTTATCAATATTAGAAATCAAACACAATTCTTCAGAATAGGAACCACCTAAACCAAGTTCTGTTGCAAGACATCTTACTAAATCATTATTTGAACTTTCAAAGAGATTTCCTAAATCATTAACTGAAAGCTCAAAGATATTAAACCTCTTTTTTGGAAAAACATACTCCACATTAGGCCTTATTTCCCTGTCCTTCCATCTTTTATAGACAAGAGCAGACATAATCTTGTTATTATTACTACAAAATACAACATTTCCCTTACCAAAAAACTCAAAAATTAATTTATATATCTCTTTCTTTTCAAACCTTAATTCAACAATCCTCTCAGACCTTATTTGAGAAATGCTTCTCAAAAAAGCATTTGACAAATATTTCCTAAGAAAAAAACAAAACTGGGAAGGCTCCTTATACTCTTCCTTAAATGAAGAAAGGTAAAAAAACTTTCCAGAGATAAATCTTAAGATGCTCTTACCGCTACCAGAAGAGTGTAGTTGTAGAACTAATTCATCCTTTCTTGGATGGTATATATTATCAACTCTGCTATTTAATAAAAACTGCAATTCCTTTATTAGATAGTGAATTTCCAAAGATGTTAAACCCTCTTTCATAAGTCCAAAAAAAAAGAAATAATATATAAATATATTCAATAAAACCAAATAAAATCCAAACTTACTCAAAATCAAAAGGAGATATAATTGGTTTCTTAAACTTAGACTGGGCATCAAGCAATCTTTGTCTTTGTTGCTCTAGATGTCTATAAAAAACACTAGGTACATTTTCTTCGCCTTTATATATCCCCTCAATCCTATCAATCTTCCTCAAATAACCCTCTGTCCTTATTGAAAATTGCTTAATATAATCCTCAACCTTGTAATCCTTCTTCAAAACATCCCTAAAGAGATTCTTTAAATCCTCATACCTAGGAATATAGCCAATAGGTGTTTCTATCGCCCCATACTCTCCATAAACCCTGCCCTCCATCCACAACAGCCAAACCACCTTATCGGTCTTTTCATTTAAATATTTCCCATTTTCCATTAAAAAGTAATTCGTTGAGAATATCAACGGCGGATATGCCAAATCATCCCCAAACCTCAAATGTTTATCTATGTAAACACCAAGAGGAATAACAAGAAAATCCATATTAGCCATAGGATTGTGTTTAAGTTCACCCTCAGCACCCAGAGTCGCAGCAGTTGTTTCTGATTCAAGAGCAGCGCCTATTACAACACCATGTGCCCAGCTTAGGGATTGTGAAACAGGAACAGAAGTATTGGAATCCCTGCCACCATAGATTATTCCACTTACCCTAACACCATTAGGGTCATCAATCCTATCATCTGCATTTTCTAACTCCCTAATTCGTAAAGTAAATCTTGCATTCTTACTAGACGGAGGTATCTCATTACCCTCTTTATCTTTCTTGCCTTTGTACCATTCACCAGAATGGTTAATTCCTCTGTCAGGTATCTTCTTTCCCATACCTATCCAATAAGGGACCTTATCAGACACAAGAACATTAGAAAATATCAACTCCCTTGGTGTTGTTAATGCCCTATATATTTGCGGATCATCAGTTGGATTTATATCCTTTATAACACCAAAGATACCTTGTTCAACATTAGCTGCAACACAATAGCCTTCGTCATCAATCCTCAGATATGCAATATCGTCTCCAACAACAGTGTGCCCAGGCATCATCGCAGTACTGGTCTTCCCACACATACTAGGAAAAGCACCTGTAAAATATGTTACCCTATCCTTGCCCGGCGGATGAACCCCCATAATAAACATATGCTCGCATAACCAATCCTCCTTACTTGCCCTACTTATGGCAAGCCTTAATGCTAATTTCTTCAATCCAAGACTATTACCACCATATTGGTTATTAACACTTAAAACTCTTTCATCCTCTAAATCAATATATATCCTCCTCTTATCAAGCTCTTTTGATGTGTTTCTTGAATCAAGTTCCCCAGCAGAATGAATAAAATAAAAAAAATTATCATCACCTAATCTTTTAAACATCTCGTAACCTGGCCTGTATAACAAGGTTTCGGTATGAGCCACATAAGCAGAATCTGTAATCTGCAAAGCTGGAATAGAAAACTTAGAATTAGTAGGCCCTAAACAAAAAAAGCAAACAAGCATCTCCTTCCCTTTCATACTGCCATCAAGAAAGTGATTAATCTCCCCCAATCCCTCATCTCTATCTATAGTATTAACATACTTGCTTATTTTTTTCCCTTTAGGCAGTAAAATTCTTGTGTTCTTTTTATCTCTCGCCTGGTCATAATAATTATCATAATGAACTGTATGCCCTTTAAGCTTTAATTCCATTTCTTCACCATTTCTTATTGCCAGATTTCTAATGTAACTAATATCTTCTTCAGAATCAGTAATTACACTAACCTTAGCAGGTTTACAAAGTTTTATATACTTGTCAACTATATCAATAACCCTCTGATTATTTAATGCCTTCAGCTTATCAAGGTTTCTCTTATCTAAAAAACTACTTACTGATAACATAAAAAAAAGTAGAAGGGGTTTATTTAAAAAATTAATGTTAAGATAATAACAAAAATAATAAAATTCTAATCTAATCTCTCTACCACAATATTATCTCCATCCTTAACCATCCTAAGAAGTTCTAAATTATGTGTAATTTTTCCGAAAACACTAACAGCAGAGGCAGGTTTTATCTTATCACCATCACTTATAGGTGTCCTGCCAAAGAAAATACAAAAACAATCGCCATCGGGCCAAAATCCCAAGTCACCCTTATCAACAACATCTCTAGCAAAATCCTTTTCAGGCTCTATGTGCAATGGAATGTTAAAGTACACCTCATCACCCCACCTCTTTGCTACTCCAACGATTGGAAGACTTTCATAAATGATTTTAGCAGTATTAGAAGAGTTAAGCTCTCCTTCGAGCTTAAATCCCTTTACAATAACCTTTATTTTCATTTTATGTATTTTTCCCCATTATTATTAGTTTTTACTTATTTTATGCTTTCATATAAATTAAGATAACCTTTAATAGCTAATTCCTTCATATCAGCGACTAACTCAACTTGAAACTCTCTGCCGTCCTTTGCTTCCTTAACAGCACTAGGGATATTATGAGAATTAAATATTCGGTAAGCTGTTTTTTGATCCATCCTAACAATCAAATCTGGGTCTTTAGCAACACCTCTTTTTGTTATAGGCACATTATTCTCAACATAAGACACAAAATAGTCATTTGTATCAGTAAAAATAAATTGAATCACAGGATAATCATTACTAATTCCTTTCTTTAGTTTATAAGCCCCCAATTCATTAACAACATAATTAATATGCTTTACATTAAAAACAGATTCCCCATTCTCAATCCTAGACAAAGCATCAGAAACCATAGGGGGTCTCTGAATAACCGGCTTCTTCACTAAATTTGGTGCTATTACCAAATAATATGTCCCACCAAATATACCTACAACAAAAAAAACAGCTAAAATCACAAGCACATAGCTAAACAATCTTCTTAACTTTCCAATTTCTTTCCTTTTAACCATTCTTACATGCCTTGTATATATTCTCAAATAGAGATGGAATAAGCTCTCCCCTCACAGAAGAAAACGCAATTCTTAGAATATCCCCCATAGCAATCACACCAGTATTATACTTATTTAAAAGAGTCTGCCTTATTTTCTCAGCATCAACATTCTTAAGCTTAATACACATAAAATATCCAGAATTAAAAGGCAAAGAAGAAAATTCTTCTTCATATTCTTTATGTTCACTAAGGATTTTCACAACCTCTTCAAATCTGCTCTTTAATATTTCATATTTACTCTTCTTCTCCTCCATATAACTCCCAGAAGAGTATGCCTCATACAGCAAAGATTGTGAGAGATTACTAGCATTGGATATTGTTCCCCTTATTGCTCCAGCAGTCTTTGATTCCAAAGCAGGATAAAGTTCTTTGCCATTTTTTATGCCATAGGTTATAAATCCAACCCTAAAACCCCAAACATAATCCTCTTTTGTTGCTCCATCTACTTTTATTGCCAAAACATTCTCATGAAGCCCAGCTAATTCCGAAAACAAAGATTGTCTATAAATCCCCTCCCTATACACCAATCCAAAATATGCGTCATCAATCACAACAAGAATTTTATTGGTCTCTGCTGCCTCTTTTATAACTCTAATAATTTCCCTTGCTTCATCTTCCCTTATGGTGTAACCAGTAGGATTATTCGGAAAGTTGAGCAACACTATCTTCTTCCCACTACTTGCTAAAAGCTTCTCCCTCAAACCAGAAATATTAAAGCCACCGTTCCTGAACATTTCAAATGTATCTAGAACAGCACCATAACTATTCACAAATATCAACCTATAGTTCCCCCAAAAAAGGTCTGGAATAATAATTCTATCTCCCTCATCCACAAAAAGATAAGCAACTGTACTCAAACCATGTGTCAATCCACTTGTAACTATTGGCAAACTAACATCCTTGCCCTGTAAAGAAGGATTTTTCTCATATATCATATCTTTCCATTTTTTCCTTAATTCTTGTTTTCCAAAACTTGGAGCATATTTAAAAAAATCAGGAGCTAAACTAACTCTATTCCCAATAGAGTCAAGCCTCATAGGACTACCATCATCATCTAGCGCTATACCGATAGTAGCGTTAATCTTCTTACCTTTGGCTTCAGCAGTTTGAGACAATATACCTTTCTTAGGAAAGAATATACCCTTCCCCCTTTTGGAAAGCAACTCATAAGCAACTTTATTAACCCTTTTTATCTGTTCATTTAGTTCTTCTGCCTGAGGATTTAGTCCCATAATTATCACCCAACCCAATTATTTTTTTAAATTCCTTCATTATACTCCTTATATTTATACCTTTTGTTGTGTCTATAACAAAAATCCTATGGCCAAGCTCTTTAGACTCATTAAGACAGACATCAAAAATCTCGCATTGAAGATTCTCCCTTACCTTACCTTCCCAATACCCCCTCCTCTTTAGCCTCTTATTCAACTCCTTTAGCCCACACTTGACTACAATACACAAATGAACATATCTCCTTGGCAAGTAATGGCTCAGGTGTGAATCAACAATCACACCCCTTACCTCCCTATTTTCCTTATATTGATTTATCATATTCACCAAAACCCCATTCAGTTTTCCAACATCAACAACCTTACACTTTCTTTTCCTATCATAACCAGAAGAGAGTTTATACTTGGATATTAACCTACTAACATCAATGTATATGTAACCCAGTTTCTCTGCTAACATTTTAGCTACTGTTGTTTTTCCACTACAAACAGAACCAGTCACTACTATTACTTTCATATAAACCTAAAACCAAGGGGTATTTAAAAATCTTGTTGAAGAATTAAAAGATTAAATTACTATGAAGCCCTTTTCTCGCTGATACAAGCATTAAACTCTTCCGTAATGTTCCATTGGCATTTTCCATCAATACAAACACACCCTATTAATCTATAACACTCATATTCAGGTAAAAATTCGCATGTCGTAAATATAGTCTTAGCTGTTTTTGGTTTACAAATTATTCCTGAACAACCAGACCTAACACAGTCATCATTGCTTTTACATTCCTCAGCAGAAAGATTATGCAAAGAATAATTTTTTAAAATAACATCACTATCACTATAAAATCGGCTACAAGAAATAAGCAAAGGCAACAAAAAAAACAATAACCACCATTTCATAAAAAGACAAAAATAAAAGGCATTTAAATTACTTTCGATGATAAATCAAAAATATTATATAATAAAATAAATCAAACAATCCTATGCAAGAGATAAATATAACAACCTCAAAAAAACAAGAAATAATAGACATTACAAACAAAGTAGAAGCTATAATCTCAAAGTCAAAGGTAAAAGAAGGCATATGCTTTATCTATGTGCCACATGCAACTGCAGCCATAATAATAAACGAGAATGCAGACCCAAATATACAGATAGATATCATAAACACAATAAATAAAATAATCCCAGAACACGACAATTATCTCCACGATAGAATAGACAACAATGCAGCAGCACACATAAAATCCTCAATAATAGGGGTAAGCAAAACAATACCAATACATAACGGAAGGTTACAGTTAGGTAGATGGCAGGCTATTATGTTCGTAGAGCTGGATGGTCCACGCCACAATAGAAGGGTCATAGTATCCATACTTAACTCAGAATGAAAAAAAGGGGAATAATAGAAGTACACTTCAACTGGATTTTTATACTCATAGCAGGAGCACTAATCCTTATATTCTTTTTCAGCCTGATTAACAAACAAAAGGAGGTATCAGAACTAAAGGCAAGCTCAACAATAGCAACAAATCTACACTCTATTCTAACAGGAGCCGAGGTCTCAACACAAACAGTAAACATCATAGATATACCAAAAATAGAAATAAATTTTGGATGTATGGACTACAAGGTTGGTTCTGTCAAAAGAAATCTAAGAAGCACCATAATATTCGCTCCCAGCGTTATAAAAGGAGGAAAGGCATTAACATGGGCTCTTGATTGGAGCCTCCCATACAGAGTAACAAACTTCCTCTATGTAACAGACCCGCAGCTCAGGTATATAATAGTAACCAACAGACAAGACCCAGGAAGTGTACTATACAGCAAACTACCTGACGGACTAAACAAAGAGCTTATAAACAAAGATGACTACAACAAAATAAAAAACAAAAACAACTACAAGGTAAAGTTTATCTTCTTTGGCAACACCAACAATATCCCAAAAAATATACCTCAAGCACTTCAAAGTATGAATGACAAAGATGTTACAGCAATCTTTCTTGAAGATAATGCAAACCTAGAAGGTTATGGCACTATAACATTCCTAAGAAAAAATAACACCAAGTGGGAAGAAGAAGGAGAAACAGCATACATAAAAATAGAATCCCTCCTCGGTTCAATCTTTATTGATAACATAAAAACATATAACTGCCTTATGAGAAAGGCATTCAGGAAACTGAATATAGTCACAAAGATATACATAAATAGATCAGAAGAACTAGAAAATTACTATAGCAACAACCTAAACATAGAATGCAGTAATGTCCACAGTGATGCTGTAAACTTTCTAGAACTAATGGAACAAGCCGCATACGAGAGAGCAAAAGATTTTCCAACAGCAGCATATACCAACATGGAGGCAATGATGGACTACTCAAAAAGAATAGGAGGCACACAGGAAAGCGCAAACAACAGAGCACAGCTCTACTCATGTGCCCTGATATACTAATAAGGTACTAAAAACAAAATGATAAAAAAATCCCAGATACAAATGGGGGAATCCATTGCAGTACTAATAATCTTCTTTATCATAGTTGTGATTGGGTTTGTTTTTTATATGAATGTGTTAAACGCATCTTCAGAGATAGAGAAAGAAGAAAACCTACAACTAAAAGCAATAGAGATAGCCCAAATGGCATCATTTTTACCAGAATTACAATGTAGTCAGGACAATGTAAGGAGAGAAAACTGCATAGATTTGTTAAAGCTAGAAGCAGCAGAAGGACTAATAAGAAAAAACAGCATATACCACATGTATTACAATGATATCTTTGAATCCAGTAATATATCAATAGAACAAAAGTTCCCAACAAACAAAAGATGGATTCTATATGAAAATATTCCAGAAAACTACACAAACAAAATTTCTACATTTATACCAATCTCAATTTTTGATGAAAAAAATGAACAATATAATTTTGCTATATTAAGCGTAAAGGTGTATAAATGAAAAAAGCTCAAACAGAAATAATGGGTTTACTTGTCATTATAATACTACTATCATTCATAATGCTGTTTGCTCTTAAATTCATAATACTGAAACAACCAGCAGAATACAAAAAAGAATTTACCCAAACAGAACTTGCCTCAAATATACTAAGTACATTATTCAGAACAACCTCGCAAGAATGTGGTGGCTTAAGTTTCGCACAACTTTATCAAGATTGCACTGAAAATTGGAACACAGGAAGCATCATATGCAACAAAGGCACACTAAACGAAACCAACTCGTGTAATTATACAGCAGAAAAAACAAAAACCATTCTTGATGAAACACTAAAAAAATGGAACATTGGATATGAATTCTATGCTTACACTAACCAAAGAAAGATTATAGAAATAAAATACAAAAATAAAGCATGCGCAATCGGAAAAACCCAAGGAAACTATCCGATCCAAGTAGGTGCTGGAGCAACAACCCTATATACCATACTAAATATTTGCGGATAACCAGAAAATTAATAAGATTCACAGAAAAGTTTAAATATGACATAATCAGATAAATAATAAATAAGCTATGCAGGTAAACACAAAAGAGGTGTTATTATGAAAATATCTAATAACAAAAACAAGCTTTATAAAAACATAAAATCACAAGGCCTAAGCCTCAATACAATAATAATAGCAGCAATTGTGCTTATCGTCTTGATTGTCCTATGGGCAATATTTACTGGAAGGATGGGTGTTTTTACAAAGGGAGTTATCTCTGAAGAAGCAAAATCAAGAATGGAAGCCGAAAGGTTAGCAGCAGAAGCAAAGGGCTATGGATGTATCCCAAAGAAATATTGTAGTGAAATTATAGGAGACGACGACTATTGTAAAGGAATCGGATGTAGTGGCTCTAAGGATAACAAGTGCAAGGGAACTATCCCAGAAAAGTGCATAGAAAAAAAGACAAAGGAAGAATGTGAAGGAGAGGATGTATGTAAGTGGATAACTAAATAATGAAGATAAGTATCAATCCAGAAACAACACTAAAAATAATTTTTCTTATTATCCTTTTAATAGTTCTTACATATCTTGTAATGAAGCTAATAATATTTGATAAAAAAATAAACATAATAATAAACACCACAATATAGCTAAAAAAGATTATTTAATTTTATACCTTTTCTTAATCCACTTAGCAATATACAAAAAAGGGGTATCACAAGCAGCAACTATAAATTTCATAAAATAGGAGGTAATGAATATCTGAAACATTACACCAAAAGAAAAAACACCTATAAATGCTATCAGAGTAAATATTATGTTATCTATCAGTTGGCTCACCATTGTAGACATATTATTTCTAAACCACAAATATCTTCCCCCTGTTAGCTTTTTCCAAAGATTGAATGCCCAAACATCATGGAATTGGGAAATCAAATATGCTGTCAAGCTTGCAAACGCAATTCTTGGTAAAAAACCGAAAATAGTCTCCAAGGCCTTTTGTGAGAAATCACTCTCATGAGGCACAAACCTAAGGCATATTTGCATTATTATAGTAACTATTATTAGAATAAAAAAACCAACCAGAACAGCCTTTTTTGCCTCACTTTTACTATGATTTTCGCATAAGATGTCTGTAACCAAAAAGGTAGTCCCATAAATAATATTCCCTAATGCAGTTATCAAACCAAAAAATGGAATTGTCTTCAAAACTTGGACATTTGCAATAATAATAGCCATCGCAATCCATGCATACAAACCGCTTTTCCCAAAAAATCTGTAAGCAAGAATTATACCAGCGAAGTTTACAAGCATTAACAAAACCCATAAAAGCTCATTTATCATAATCCAACAAGAATACAGCACTATTTTTAAAGATATCTAAAAATCATTATAAGAACAAAAATATTTATAAACAATATATCAATCCACTAACAATATGATAAGAACGCATACCTGTGGTGAACTAAGAAAAAAGGATATAGAAAAAGAAGTTATCCTATGTGGATGGGTAAACTCAAGAAGAGACCATGGAGGAATAATTTTTGTAGATTTAAGAGATAAGTATGGTGTAACCCAGATAGTCTTTGACCCAAAAAACAATAAAGAAGCACATAAAACAGCAGAGAGTCTTAGCAGAGAGGATGTCATAAAAATAAATGGAAAAGTAAGAGCAAGAGGAAAAGGCCTAGAAAATCCAAAGATAGCAACTGGTGAGATAGAGATTATAGTAAACAAGATTGAGATACTAAACAAATCAGAGACCCCACCAATCGAAATAGATGACAGAATAGAAATAAACGAAGATATAAGGCTAAAATATAGATATCTTGATCTAAGAAGACCAAAAATGCAAAAGAATTTAGAAGTAAGACACAGAGCAATAAAGATTGTAAGAGACTTTTATGATAAAGAAGGCTTCATAGAAATAGAAACCCCAATGCTCGCAAAATCAACTCCTGAAGGAGCAAGGGATTACTTAGTCCCATCAAGAATAAAACCAGGAAAGTTCTATGCTTTACCACAAAGCCCACAATTATTCAAACAGCTATTAATGGTCTCTGGCTGTGATAGATATTTTCAGATTGTAAAATGTTTTAGAGATGAAGATTTAAGAGCAGACAGACAACCAGAATTTACTCAAATTGATGTAGAAATGTCATTTATCACAGAAGAAGACATATATGAAATCCATGAAAGGCTTTTCAAGAAATTATGGAAAGAAATTCTAAATGTCGAAATAGAAATCCCATTTAAAAGAATAAAATACAAGGAGGCTATGGATAAGTATGGTACAGATAAGCCAGATCTGAGATTTGACTTAACTCTTGTAGAAGTAACAGATATTGTAAAAGACTCTGACTTTGAGATATTTAAAAATAACATAAAAGAAGGGGGAATAGTAAAAGCAATAAATGTCAAAAATGCAAAAATATCAAGAAAAGAGATTGATGAGCTAATAGAATTTGTAAAGATATACTCCGCCAAAGGGCTTGCATGGATGAAAGTTAAAGAAAACAAACTAGAATCATCAATTGCAAAATTCTTTGACGAAAACATACAAAAAAGGCTAATAGAAAGATTAAAAGCAAAAAATGGTGACCTACTCCTATTTGTGTCGGATAAAAAGCATTTTATAGTTAATGATGCCCTAGGAAACCTTAGAGTCCATCTAGCAAAAAAACTCAACCTCATAAAGCCAAATACATATTCATTTGTTTGGGTTACAGACTTCCCATTGATTGAATACGACGAAGATGAAGAGAGGCATGTGGCTGTCCATCATCCATTCACCTCCCCAAAGGAAGAAGATATACCACTACTCGACAAAGAGCCAGAAAAAGTAAGAGCAAGAGCATATGATTTAACATTAAATGGAGTAGAGATTGGTGGTGGCTCCATCAGAATCCATAAAAAAGAATTACAAAAAAAGATATTCAAGATTTTAAGTATAAGTGAAGAAGAAGCAGAAAAAAAGTTTGGTTTTCTCTTAGAGGCATTCAAATATGGTGCACCACCACACGGAGGAATAGCATTTGGTATGGACAGAATAGCAGCAATACTAACTGGTAATGAATCAATAAGAGATGTAATTGCATTCCCAAAAACAAAGAATGCAGAATCACTTGTAGATGGTTCTCCATCAGAAGTGAATGAAAAGCAATTAAAAGAACTCCATATAAAGCTAGACATAATCAAAAAGTAGAGACTAAATTAAACTAAATCAATTCATCAATCCTTATAAATTTTTATGAATCTTTATTTGGTTGATAATATCTCTAAAAATCTTCTTATATTCTGCATTTATTTTAACAACAGGTTTCATCTTTATTGTAGAATCAACAAAATCTTTCCTGTATGGAATTCTTGCAAGAATAGGGACTTTTTCTTTTTTAGCATGGTGTTCTATTTTAGAACAAAACTTTCTTTCAAGGTCAAACTTATTTATAACAATCCCATGTTTAATCCCAAAATGATTTGCAAGATATAATACTCTCTTCAAATCATGAAGAGCAGAGGGTGTTGGTTCTGTTACAGCAACTATATAATCAGTACCAACTAATGAAGCAATCACAGGACATCCTATCCCTGCAGCAGAATCTATTAAGACAATACTAGCCTTTATCTTCCTGTTGAGCTCCTCCGAATATTTTCTTACCTCACTAACAACTTCGCCAGAGGCAAGTTCTCCTAGTTTGAGTTCACCTGAAACCAAGTCTACATTATAATTCCTCCCTACAAAGATTGTACCAATCTCCTTTTTGCTTTCAGTTATGGCATTCTCCGGACAAACAACAATGCATGCTTTACAACCAATACAAACATCCTTAACAAAAGCAGGGTACATCCCTCTAACGAAAACGATAGCGTTCTGTTTACAGACAGAAGCACACTTACCACACTTAGTACATTTACTAAAATCCCATCTGGGTATTGGTTGATAAACTTTGGTATGTACCTTCCGCTCTATAGAAAGTAAGAGATGGTCATTAGGACATTCCACATCCACATCAACAAGCATAGTCCTCTCATTTCTCGCAAATTCAACTGCTAATGAAGTAGCCACAGTTGATTTACCTGTACCACCCTTACCCCCAGTAATTGCAATTTTCATAACTCCTCAACCCCTAACTCTAGAATACCATTTAAATCCCCTATCCTAAATAAATGGCTTCTGCAATTGCAATCTGAACAACCAAAATCCTTAATTGGAATTCCAATTTTACTCAGGTTATTTGCAATCCTACACTCCCCCAATTTTCTTGTGTTCCTGTAAAAGAACTTTACGATTCTCACATAAGGGTTTGTAGTCAAATAATCAATATGCCAAAACTTCTTTTTGTTTTTTAACCTATGCCTCTCTATTCTTTTTTCAAGATTATTTTGGGCGGAGCCTACATATGCATATCTTCCCTTTGCAAACCTCATTTCCCCTAATGAACCAACCCTAACAATTAGGTCTTTGCAAACCTCAAGTATTAGGATATAAACGCCCTTCATTTTGTATTCATCTTTTTTATATTTATTCTATATCTATAATATCTCCAGCTCTTATCTCTCTAAACTGGCTAGGAAATCTATATCTAATTTCGTCAATATATTGAGTACAATGACATGCCCCAATCACCATAACACCAGCTAATATATAAAAATCAGAAAAGCCATGAAACCCACCTATTATACCATACACCTTCCCATACCTTCTTGCTATCTCTAAGATTCTAGCTACACCAGGATGAGAACATCCAACGAGAACCACAACACCCTTACCAGTTTCTAGTATTAGTGACTGCTCATCTGGATTATCCTTCACTAATCCAGTTGTATATACACTACCAAATATCCTCTGCTCACCCTTAACCTCCCTTAATTTAGCTCTCTTTCTTATCTCATCCTTCAAATTTTCAGAAAAGGATTCAAGAACAAAAACCTCTAATTTGTTATTAAGATTCAGCACATCAAACAAACCACCTGTATGATCCCAATGTTGATGAGACAAAACAATAATATTAATATCTTCTACATTATATCCAAGTTCCCTTAGATTAAACAACAAATCAGAACCATCACAACCAGTATCAAATAAAATCTTCTTCTTTTTCTCTTCAATCAAACAAGAAAAACCCCACCCGGATTTTAGACCACGCTTTGCTATATTGTTATATATTATTGTTATTCTCATATTACCCACCAAATAAAATCATGGTTCTGGTCTCTTTCTTTTATTAATCTCAGCCATATCAATAGGCTTAACCTTCGGTCTTTTTGCTTCATAAACACAAACAACACTATCAACATCACTAAGATTAGTAAAAATATCTTTAATACCCATAATCTCGTCTTTGTTTAATGGCTCTACTGCGCAAGGTCTCAATGGAGTGTTTATTTGCACCTCATCAGGATTAAGCTCCCTTACAATCTCTGCCATTTCTTTTGCATATCCTTTATTCATTTCAATAAACATCATCTGCAATGTAAACTTACCAGTATAGCTTTCTCTAAATTCTTTAATAGCCCTCAGATAGTCATCAAAACTTATGCCCTTACATGGTCTGTTAATAGCCCTGAATAGTTTATCATTAGGAGCATCTAATTTGGCTACTACAACATCTAACTTATAGAGCGCATTTCTTACTTTCTCATCAGACAAAAGTGAAGAATTAGTTAAAACAGCCAACGGTAAATCTGATACCTGCTTGATATAATCTATCATTACCCCTAAATTTTCTGCTAGGGTTGGTTCACCAGTACCTGAAAAGGTTATAATATCTGCCTTTACATCACTTGCTAATTTAAAGTCTTCTTTTAATTTTTCTAAACTAATAAACTCAGTCCTTTCACAGGTCTTCCTTCCCTTACCTAACTGACAATAAACACAGTCAAAAGAACATATTTTCTCTTCGCTACAGATAGGGTCTACTCCTAAAGACCTTCCTAACCTCCAAGAAGACACAGGACCATATATTGCCTTCATATCTTATGCCCCTCACAAACATCTCCAAAATTTGCACTCTTAACCTTCTTATCCTTCCATAACTCAAAAATCTCTCTTACAGTCTCAGCTTGACATACATAGACTTCTATCCCCAACTGCTTGCATAGATTAAGTGCTCTTGGGCCAAGCCCCCTACACAGCAAAATACTTGCCCCATGCTCTTTCATAAGTTCCGGCGGTAATTCAGAACCACCCATATGCTCACTTGTATTATCTATTATCTCAACAACATTACCATTCTCATCAAGAAAAGTATAGGTCTTGCATCTGCCAAAATGTTCTGCTACAATATCATTTAATCCATCTTTACTATTCGTTGGAACTACTATCTTCATTTTTTCACCCCCTGGATTATATACAAACTTGCCAACTTGGGATCTTGACTACTAAATATCTTCTGACCCATAATCCCTAAATAATATTCAGACTTAACATGAACAAAATACTGCTGGATTGTTTTCTCTATTGGGTATATATGCATGTGTTTTATTTTATTAACATAAGAATCTGTCTGTTTTCTTTTTTCTTTAAAAAACTTTGAATCTGGATTCAACAACATCACCAAAATCTTCCCTCCCGGCTTAAGAACCCTTAAAGTCTCTCTAATAGCTTTTTTGTAATCATTAACAAACTGCAAAGATGCTATAAAGATAACTGCATCAAAACTTGAATCCCTAAAATCCATATTTTCTGCTAACCCCACCACAGTCCTTATACTATCTGGGGCTCCCTCTAAAGCTTCTTTAGAAACATCTAAGCCAGTAACATCAAAACCATTCTCTCCTAATCCTCTTTCAATAATAGCTGGACCACAACCAACGCTCAAAATATTTTTGTATCCCCTTAGTTCTCTCAATATATAGTCTAATTCATTCTCAAACACTCTCTTCCAAAATGCAGATTTACACGATTCTAAATACCTGCCCATTTTTATTCGGCTTAATTATTCCTGCGCTTTTTATTCTTTGACCTTGCTAAAAGAAGATTATCATCATTTTCTCTAACATTATTTCCCCAGATGGGATCACTCCCATATTGTTTCCACCACCACTTATTATAATCCTCCCATGGGTCCATTATATCAAATACATTCCTCATCACAAGCTCGTATGCCTCATTGAGTTTTTGCATCATTTTATGTGCTTTCTTATTTTTATTCAAATCTGGATGCCATTTTCTAGCTAGTTCTCTATACCTTCTTTTTACTTCATCTGATGTCGCAGATTTAGAGATCCCAAGTAATTTCCTGGCTTCCCAAATTAGATTATTTTGCTTATCCATCTCTATTGTATCCTCTCCAGATTTCCCTCTATTAATTTCCTTAGGGCTTCCTTCACAGAATCAGCACCCCTATAGACATCAATGTTAAATTGTTTTAAAACGGTTGAAGCCCTTGGACCAAGATTTCCTGTTATTACTGCCTTTACATCTTTTTCTGCAACCATCTGAGCAGCAGAAATTCCTGCTCCACCAAGCTGTTTTGCACTTGTATTCTCTATTGCCTCAACATTCTTAATCTCTTTATCTTCAATCTCCGCAATAACAAAATAGGGACATCTCCCAAATACATTACTAACTTGGCTTTCAAGTTCTTTTCCTGTCGAACTTATGGCTACTTTCATCCTATTACCTCCTAATTCTATTTATTTTCTTGTAAGCCTAACATTACACCTAGGGCACTTCAAAGATGAACAGGGAATGCCTCGCTTATGCTCTATCTCATATCCGCACTTTGGACATACACAAAATCCTCCCGGGCCTAAACCTTTTGCTTCCTTAATCTCCTCTCTAAATTTCCCCTTCCTCTGCCATCCAAAACCTCTCCCAACCATTGGCTTATAAAAACCTGTTGAGACATCATGTGTTTTTATTTGGATAGCGACATACTTCAGATTCTCTATATCTCCTATTAGTTTATCTCTTAATTTATTGGATACCTTTGTTGCCTCTTCAACACTCCACTTACTAGGCAATTCTATTTCAAGATTTGCTGTGATTATTGCTCCTCTTTTTTGGGTTCTTAAATCTGAAAGCTCTATGTTCTGCTCCCTTACAATTGACCTAATTTTTTTCTCTATATCATTCCCAGCAGAAACATCCAACAGTGAGTCAGTAGCTTTCTTTCCCAATGAAAAAGACTCTTTAATTATGTATAATCCAATCAATAATGCCAATATGGAGTCTGCATAAACCCAATATTTTGTCAAGACTAATCCAAACAAAACAACCAAAGATGTATAAACATCAACCCTTGAGTGAAATCCATCTGAAAGTAAACTTATCGAACTTTCTTTTTTACCATAGTAAATCTTTATCCTAGCCATTATTTCATTAACTACAGCTGACAACAACATTACCCCTAATGCAAGATACCCTACCTTAACCAAACTAGGGTTTAGAAAATTATTGTATGACTTGTATATAATACCTATTCCTGTTCCAAGCAAGATTATAGTAACTATCAATCCTGCCAAAACCTCAAATTTATAATGACCATATGGATGTTCCTTATCTGCGGGTTTCTTACTGAATCTTATTCCAATATAACCTATTGATGAAGAGAATATATCCATACCTGAGTGTAAACCATCAGCTAAAATAGCTGAGGAATTAGCTATAATCCCAATCAATACTTTGCCTATAGCCAGGACTAGGTTCACAATTACTGAAATTATAGCTATCCTTTCTTTCATTTTTTATTTTTAGTGAAAGGCTAGAGATACCACTACTAGCTCTTAGCTTAAGCCTATACCTGGCCCATCATTTTTGTTTCTTTAATTCTTGTATCCTCTTTCTTATTGCTTCAAACTCTTGTTTCAATGTTTCTTGTTCTCTCTCAATTGCCTTTGCTTCATCCTCCAACATTCGTATTTCTTCTTCCTTTGTTGGTTGTGGTATCTGTGTTTGTTCCAATGTTGGCTGTACTGGTGTAACTGGAGAAAACCTTAATCTCCTCCATCCAAAGCCTCTTCCAAAGCCTCTTCCCAAAAATCTCCTAAATCCTCTGCCAAATCCCGGATTCATATATCCTGGCATATTGTAGCCAGCACAATAGCCAAGTGCTCTTCCAGTCATTGGGCCCAAACCCAATGGACCTGTTCCATCTCCTCCTGGCATTTTTATTCACCTCCTAATTTTAAAGCCTTAAACTAACTGAAGATATCATTCCCCTCTAACCATCAAGGAGCCACACTTCTCACACCTCACCCGTGCACAAGGAACTCCTGCAACCTTTACCTGCTGGTTCCCACAAGAGGGGCAAATACAAACATTCGGCTGTCCAAATCTCCTTCCTCTTCCAAAGCCTCTTCCTCTTGCAATAGGCATCCTGTAATTACCTCCTTCTATTCTTATTGCCTTACCATTAACCAGAGCATCAGCAATCTTTCTCCTTGCTGAATTCAAAATCCTCTGGAAGGTCCCCCTTGAAATTTTCATTTTTTTTGCACATCTTTCTTGGTCTAGACCTTCTAGATCCTTCAATTTTATAGCTTCAAGCTCTTCCACCCTCAATACCACTTCATCTAAATTTAAAAGAGGGAATCCTCTTGGTTTGAAATAAGTAATCCAAGGCAAGGCTCTAACAAATCTCGGCTTAATAGGCCTAACCATAATGAGCATATGCACATAATAATATTTAAATCTTTCGGTTATTAAAAGGATACTGTCAACTTAAGCAAGGTGGACACCCCAAAGATTGATGTTCTCTAATCCA
>CAZNZT010000023.1:0-18323 GCA_964577685.1 uncultured Methanosarcinales archaeon
ATCATCATGCCATTGCTGGAAACTGAAACCTTTAGGTTTCAGAGGAGGTCATTTTATTTTATCTTGTTGGCTTTAAAAAATTCGCTTGCAGAGAATGTTCTTTTACATTTAGTACACTGAAATACGACTTCACCAGAGGGACTTGGAAAATCTGATTTTATGATTTTATCATTGTCACATCTTGGGCATCTTAGTTCTAACCATTTTAGTTTAAAAAAATTATTGCATTCTTTACAGAAGAAAATGTCTTTTTTGCATAATAACATCTTATGTTGTGCAGCGTTGCAAACCGGACAGAAATTTATTTCTGGCATTTTTTTTCTTCACCTCTGTATGAGTTATTCCTGTTAATAAGTTCGTCCCATTCTACTTTATGACCATCAAATTCTGGTCCATCACAACAGGCAAATTTTGTTTTATTGTTTACGGTAACCCTACAACAGCCACACATCCCTATTCCATCTATCATGATTGGATTTAATGATACAATAGTCTTTACTTTATTTCTTGTTATGTCACTTATTACCTTCATCATAATTGTAGGTCCTATTGCCATTACTAGGTTTATTTTTTCTTCTTCCATGACCTGCTTTAGTACATCCGAAACCAATCCTTTTTTTCCTTTGCTTCCATCATCAGTAGCTATAAATAGAACATCACATGCACCTTTTAGTTTTTCTTCCCAAAATAAATGTTTTTTACTTTTTGCTCCTATTATTGTTATTATATGGTTCTTTGCTTCTTTTAGTGCTTTTGCAATAAGGTAGATAGGAGCTATTCCTAGCCCACCTGCAACTAAGCAGACTGTTCCATATTCTTTAATATTTGTTGGATTTCCAAGAGGACCAACAACATCATTTATACTATCTCCTTTTTTCATACTAGCCAATATTTTTGTTGTTTTACCTACAGCAAGGAATACTATCGTAATTGTCTTCTTGCTCTTATCAGCAATAGTCAGGGGAATCCGTTCTCCTTTTTCATTTATCCTTAGAATTATGAACTGTCCTGGTTTGGCTTTTCTTGCTATCTCAGGAGCCTCTATCTCTATGAGGTATGTATCTTCAGCTAGTTTCTTTTTTTGGAGTAGATGGAACATCTTACTTCATGAGATATTTTTTTGGATTTATGTCTAAATCCAAAAATAAATCAGCAGCCTCTTTTAATTTAGATGAACTGGATCTTCCAAAGGCAATTACTTCTATCTTACATCCTAGTGCATATTTTATGTGCATTAGTAGTGGAACAAAGTCCCCATCCCCGCTTACCAAGATAACGACATCTAGTTTAGGTGCAAGTTCAATCATATCTACTGCGATTCCAATATCCCAATCACCTTTTTTGTGTCCTCCGTAGAAAACTTGTAGGTCTTTTGCTTTAACTTCAAAACCAATATTCTCTAGAGCATCAAAAAAGCTTTTTTCTTCTTTAAAATCAGTTTTTATTACATAAGCGATAGCTCTTATTAAGGTTCTACCTGCCACAGCTGTTTTTAGTATTTGTGCGAAATCTACCTTTGACTTATACATATATTTGGCTGAATAGTATAGATTTTGGACATCTACGAATACACCAATTCTTTGGGCTTTATTTATTTTCATTTTAGCTTATCTATATTTTTTCTTGTCATTTCCGCAGATTTATCAAGAAGTTCTTTTGCTTTCTCATTTAGTTTTATCTCGATTATTTTTTCAACGCCTTTCCTTCCTAGCTTGATAGGTACCCCGAGGAATATATCATTGTAGCCATATTCTCCATTTAGGTATACAGAAGCTGGCAAGACGCTTTTGCTGTCTTTAACTATTGCTTCTACCATCTCTAAGATTGAAGACGCAGGTGAGTAATACGCAGACCCTGTTTTTAGATAGTTCACAATCTCTGCTCCACAATTTCTTGTTCTTTCTATTATTCTCTCTATTTTTTCGTTCTCCATTAGCATAGTTATTGGTATTCCACTCACTGTAGTATATTCTGGTAAAGGAACCATTGAGTCTCCATGTGAGCCTAGGACTAATCCTTGTACATTCTTTGGATTTACATCAAGCTCCTTTGCTATAAAGTTTCTAAGTCTTGCAGAGTCTAATACTCCTGCCATACCAATAACTCTCTCTCTTGGAAAGCCTGTTCTTTTTAGCGTTAGATAAGCCATTACATCTAGTGGATTTGTTACTACAATTAGAATAGAGTCTGGTGCGTATTTCTTTATGTTATCACACACGCCCTCTATAACTTTTTTATTTTTTTCTAGCAGGTCTTCTCTTGACATTCCAGGCTTCCTAGGAAACCCTGCTGTAATAATCACAATATCTGAATTCTCTATTTTCTCATATTCACAACAACCTTCTAAATTACAACTAAATTGCATGGTTGGAGAGGAACACTCTATATCTAGAGTTTTTCCTTTTACAGATTCAACAATATCAAGGAGAACTATTTCTTTTGCTAATTCTCTTTCTGAAATCAATAGGGCAGTAGTCGTTCCAACTTGTCCAGCACCAATGATACTTATCTTAATTTTTACCCCCCTTTATATTTGGTTATGGGTTTTTGAAAATGATTTAAATAGTTTTTGGTAAGCGTTTAAAGAATTTTATGTTTTTAATCTAAGCATGGGCTATTCAATGTCTTTTAGTTTGCCGAATTTGTATACCTTATCAGCTACGATAAACACCTCAAATTCGGATATGTTATTTTTTAGAAAAGGGCTCAGCAATTCTTCTTTTTTTATGTCTATCCCTTCTGTAACAAAATTAAAACTTGGTTGTACAATAAGGTTTTTTCTTTTCCATTTTCCTTTTAGGAAACATTTGAACAGTTCTGTTCTTGGACCTTCTCTTATAGTTATTGCTGGATGTTCATGCCCTATGATTATTGTTTTAATCCCATGTAAGATATCTTTTTCTGGTAATTTGTGTCCATGGATAATTAAGGTGTTCCTTAGTTTATAATGTTTTAGTACAATTATATTTCTTTTTTTTGCTATTGGTCCTAGGATTGTGTCATGATTTCCCTTTATCAATATGATTTTTTTGCAATAATTGCTTAAGAAGTCAAGTAATCTTAAGGTAAACTTCCATTCTTGTTTTGATATGCTTCCAAATTCATGCTTTACATCACCATTTATTATTATTCTTTCCAGATTTTTTGTTTTAGATAATACTTCTTTTAATCTTTTTATGACTTCTCTAAATTGGAATCTTGGGATTAGTATCCCTTGTTTATTTAGGGCTTCTTCATAGCCTATATGTGTGTCTGTAAGTATAATTGTTTTGTAGTTCTTTAGGAATAGGCATAGGTCTATTATTTCTATGTTTCTTGTTATTTCCATATCTTAGTTGGAAGGTTGGTGGTATATAAATAATTTGTTGGAGATTCAGGATTTGTCAAGTTTACTGAGATTTGTTGAAATACGAGAATCAGAATAAAAAATAAAAAATAAAAAATTGTTTATTTGTTTTGTCCCAACTTCCAGACATCTTTCAATGCTACAATAACTGTTGCTGGAACAACAAAAGCTAGAAGCTGGGTGAAGATTCTACTTAGGTATTCCCCTATGTATACTATACCTCCTAGGGTGTTTGCTGCTCCTCCTAAGCCTGCTGCTATTATTAGGACAGCAGCTACCAATAAGAACTCTTTTGTTTCAGAGCCTGCCACATTGAGGAAACCTACTATAAGACCCAAAACGACTAGTAATGAGGCTAGCCATGGGGTTGCGGTTCCCAATGAGACAAGACCTAGTATCACGGCAATTATTACGCCTATTATAAAGGCATAATTGCCTACTTTCTTGTCCATTCTTTTTTCACCTCCTTTGTTGTTTATAATTATTGATAATCAATACTGAATATCAACATATATAAACTTTTCGATTATGGTTGTTGGTAATCTTTTTATATAAGCATTAATTTAATTAATTATAACCAAGGGTGGGTGTTTTTAATGTTTAATTCAGATATAGAAAATAAAATAATTGATTTTATAAAAAAGAGCCCTCTAGGAGTAACTTCTTCTGAAATAGCAAGGTTTTTAGGCTTAAATAGGATGACTATAACCAAATATCTTGCCATTATCAAAGAGAAAGCTTTAATTGACTTTAAACAATTAGGTATGGCTAAATTATGGTACATTCCTGTTGTGTTAAATAAGGAGCTTTACTTTAATGAGCTAATATCGAATTTGGCTTCTTTGATGAAGGACGAGACATCAAAGACTAAGATAAAAAAAGCAGCAATAGAAACAGCCAAGTACATTGATGAGGTTTATAGAAAGTTCCATGGGGTAGATAAGCTTTCTTTGCCACAGGTTATAGAAGCACTGGTTAATGCCCAAGAGAAGATTGGTGGGATGTTTGTTGTATTAAAGCAAAATAATAAAGAGATTATTTTGAGGAATACAAAATGTCCTTTTGGAGAGAATGTAAAGAAAAATCCTGGATTATGTGCAACAACCTCTGCTATAGCTGGAGTGATAACAGCAAGGAATCTGGGGTATAGCAAGGTTACAGTTAAAAAAACAATTGCTAAGGGGGCAAAAGAGTGTTTAATCCACATTCAACTAAGGAGGGATAAGAAAAAAACTAGTTAGGTTTATGTTATTGAGCTATTGGTTGTGTTATTTGTTTTTTCTTCTATATATTTCTTGCAAATTTCTTGCAAATATTCTTGTTTGTCTGTTGCCATGTATCCAGTAATGGTGTTTGTATTGCTGTATAAGGTAAAGCCATTGAAATAGAAAAATACAAAGTTTCCAACTAACAACAAGATAATCACTGCAGATAGAACTTTGAGTCTTGTTCTGGACTTATTTAGTAGCTCTCTCTGGATTTTTATTTCGTTTTCTCTTATCTCGTATTCCCTTAATATTTCATCAATGTCATTGGCATTATAGCCACATTTTAGCAGATATTTTCTTATTTTCTCTAAAGGAACTCCTTTTTCTATTTCTGTCTTAACAAAATCCTTTATTAGCCTTTTATACATCTTTTATTTTTAGTTTTTCTCTTAATTTTTTTTCAACATACTTTGGTATCATCCCATTAAGGTTTGCTCCAAGTCTAGCTACCTCTTTAACTATTGATGCACTTAAGTAGCAATACATCCCTCTTGTCATTATGAATATGGTTTCTATATTCTTGTTAAGTTTTCTGTTCATGAGGGCAGATTGAAATTCATAATCAAAATCAGACACAGCTCTTAAACCTCTAACTATCGCAATAGCCTTCTTTCTTTTTGCAAAATTTACTAATAAGCCATTGAGAGCTTCTATTTCTACCTTAAGCCCTTTTGTTACTTTTTTTAGCATGTCTATTCTTTCTTTTAGACTAAAGAGGTATTTTTTATTTGGATTTTCTCCTACGGCGATTATCACTTTATCAAATATCTTTAAAGCTCTTTTTAGTACATCTAAATGCCCATTTGTTACAGGATCAAATGAACCGGGATAGACTGCTATTTTTTCCATTTTTTCAATTTTTTTGTTCTATTCTTTTTATTATTTCTTCAACTTGTTTTTTTGTATCTTTGATTTTGTTGCTGTTGTCTATTATGTAGTCTGCATATTTAAGTTTTTGCTTTTGGTTGAGTTGTGATTTAATTATATTCCTTATTTCTTTTTTTGTGTATTTTCTTTTCTTTAAAATTCTTCTTAGTTGTTCTTCTTTTTTTATTTTTACTACCAATAATTTATCAACTAAATCTAAACAATTGGCTTCAATCATTAAAGCACCATCTATTATAATTTTTTTGTTTTTGGTTTTTTTTATTATTGATTTTATTTTTTTTATTATTGCTGGATGTATTATTTTATTTAGTCTAACTAGCTCTTTGTGATTATTGAAAACAATATCTTTGAGTTTTCTCCTATTGATTTTTCCTTTTGTTAGGATTGAGGTTCCAAACTCTTTTATAATAGCGTTTTTTATTTCTTTTTTATTTAGCAGACTATGGGCTATTTTATCTGCATTGATAATCTTATAGCCATAGCCTTTGAACATTTCAGCAATTGTTGTTTTTCCAGAGCCAAAAGTGCCTGTTATTCCTATTATCATGGTTATGCCATCCGGTTTGATATATATAAACCTTTTTATTCGCTCTAGAAATCAAAATTAAAGAACTACTATTCCCTTCGGGTTGATTGAGACTCCTTTTTCTGTTATCTTTAGAGGGAATATTTTCTCTGGAATTTTTGTTCCCCTCATTTTTACAATCTCTAGGCCCCTTATTCTTTTCCCCTTTTTTCTTGCGTGATATACATATATTGTGCTATCAACTTCAAATTCCAAGGTGCCAGAAACAGGGCTATCATCTGGTTTCAAATCTTGTGATACAAGGAGAGATGTACACTCCCATTTATCCAATAATTCAAATAAGGCTAAAGCTGCTTCTTTTTTTGTTAGTTCATCTTCATATAACAATGCAAAGGATGTTATTGAATCTATCACAAGCCTTTTTATTTTTGATTTTTGTATTATGGATTCTACAATTCCGCCACCTTCGGTTATAATCTGTTTGACTTGTTCTGGAGTGTATTCTAGGAAAATGAATTTTCCACTTTTTTCATATTTTTCTAGGTCCCAATTAAATTCGAGCATATCATTATACAGCTTTTCCTTTTTTTCTTCAAATGTTATATACATTGCAGGGTCTCCTTTCTTTAGCCCTTCCATCAGAAATTGGATAGCAAATATTGTCTTACCAGAACCAGGACCGCCTACAATTAGGTTGACACTATTCTCCACAAAACCACCCTCAATAAGCTTATCTAGCTCCTTTACTCCTGTAGGAACCCTAGGTAGTTTGTATACCATTTCTTATAATGTTTTTGTTTGTAAATATATAAAGGTTTTGAATAATGCGGAGAGGAGGATTTGAACCCCCGCAGGCACTAAGCCACATGGTCCTAAGCCATGCCCGTTTGGCCGCTCCGGCATCTCCGCATATTAAACAAGAGTAAAGTAATTATTTAAAAACATTACTAATATTTAATTTCTGTTTTTTATTTTAAAGAGAAGTAACGGAATCTGGGGTAAAAATTGTTGTTTTACCCCTTCATATCCCAACGCCGGGACTGGGATTTTCATAGATTTCTAATTTGAACCCAGATATCCTTTACGGAAACGAGCTTTTTATGGTTGACTCCAAGCTCGCGCAATACCAGGTTATGCGATCCCGGCTTAGGAAGAAAGTGTGTATCAATCTGTTTATAAATCTTTTTGCCTGAGAAAGAATTATTCTACCATTTCAATCTCTATATTGAGTCCTTCTGGGATAGGAACCCTCATAACCAATCTTAGAGCCCTTTCATCTAATCCTAGGTCTATAATCCTTTTGTGAATCCTCATTTCATAATGGTCCCATGTAGAAGTTCCCCCTCCATCTGGTCCTTTTCTTGTGGTTACTCTGAGTTTTTTTGTGGGTAAAGGAATGGGACCTCTCATATCAACTCCTGTCTTTTCAGCTATCTCTTTGATATAGTTACATACTTCATTTATCTTGTTTATGTCTGTACTTGCTATTTTTATCCTTGCCTTTTGCATTTTTTATTGTTTACCTCATGATAATCTGAGCGGTTATCATGAATAATAAAGGGTAATAAAAAATAAAAATTTAATCCTTCTTAACAAGGTCAATACACATTCCTGCTGCAACTGTTGTTCCAGAATCTCTAACAGCAAACCTTGACATCTGTGGTATATCTTTCTGTTTTTCTATAACCAGTGGTTTTGTTGGCTTAACTTTGATAACTGCTGCATCTCCGTTTTTAATAAAGTCTGGATTCTCTTGTAGTACTTCCCCTGTTGCTGGATTAAGTTTCTTCTCAATTGCTTCAATTTTGCAAGCAACCTGTGCTGTGTGTATATGGAAAACTGGTGTGTAACCTACTGTAATAACAGTAGGGTGATTTAAGACAACAATCTGGGCTGTGAATTCTGTTGCTACGGTTGGCGGATTATCTGTGTGACCTAGAACATCTCCTCTGGCAATATCTTTCTTTTCTATTCCTCTTACATTAAATCCTATGTTGTCGCCTGGTTCTGCTTTTTGCATCTGTTCATGGTGCATTTCTATTGATTTAACCTCTCCAGTTACACCTTTTCCCTCCCTAGCAGGCACTACTATTACTTTATCTCCTACTTTCATGACGCCTGTTTCTACTCTTCCGACCGGGACAACACCAATACCAGTTATACTATATACATCCTGTATTGGTAGCCTTAATGGAAGATCTACAGGCTTTTCTGGTGGATTTAATTCATCTAGTGTTTCGTAGAGAGTCTTTCCCTGGTACCACTGCATATTTTCGCTTTTCTTGTACACATTGTCTCCTACAAGTGATGCGATTGGAATAAATGGAATCTTTGATGGGTCATAACCTACTGTTTTTAGTAGCTTAGAGACATCTTCTTTTATCTCGTTGAATCTCTTTTCATCATACTTTACCATATCCATCTTGTTTATTGCTATAATCAATTGATTTACTCCCAATGTTCTCGCTAGGAATACATGCTCTTTTGTTTGTGCCATTACTCCATCATTTGCAGCTACAACTAAAACTCCTGCATCTGCTTGGGATGCTCCTGTAATCATATTCTTGATAAAGTCTCTATGCCCTGGAGCATCAATTATTGTAAAATAATATTTTGGAGTGTCAAATCTTTTATGAGCTAAGTCTATTGTAAGTCCTCTCTCCTGCTCTTCTTTTAGGTTATCCATCACAAATGCAAACTCAAAACCAGGTTTACCTAGTTGTTTTGCCTTTTCTTGTAGTTTTCTTAGCGTTTGCTCATCAATATTTCCAGAGTCATACAACATTCTGCCTACTGTTGTACTCTTACCATGGTCAACATGACCTATAAATACCAGATTTATGTGTGTTTTTTCTTTAGCCATATTCTCACCTACTCTTCATTTTTTGATTATTTTAGTGATTATCTGTTTAAGAGGAATTTTGTTTTTGTTTATAAATGTTATGGTTTAGCGAGCTGTTAGGTTAATCGTGTTAAATATTGAACAATCTTATTCCCGAAATAGAAAAAATTAAATAGATTTTATCTTCTGGGATGGAAGATATGGGGAAGATACTAACAACATGTCCATATTGTGGCTGTGGCTGTGGTTTTTACCTTGATGTAGTAGATGGAAGGGTTTGTGGAGTCACCCCTAGTTATAGTCATCCTATTTCTAGAGGAAGATTATGCATTAAGGGTTTTAATTCTTACGAGTTTGTGCATTCAGATAAGAGGCTTAGAACACCATTAATAAAGAAGAATGGAAGATTTGTTAAAACCACATGGGAGAATGCTCTTGGTATAGTAGCTAAAAAGTTAAATGAGATAAAAAAGAGATTTGGACCAGATTCAATTGCTTTTTTTAGTTCTGCAAAATGTACTAATGAGGAGAATTATCTATTACAAAAGTTTGCAAGGGCTGTGATTGGTACTAATAATATAGACCACTGTGCGAGATTATGTCATTCTTCTACCATTGCAGGTTTAGCCGCAGCTTTTGGCTCTGGGGCTATGACTAATAGCATAGAGGAAATTAGGGATGCCGAGGTGATATTGCTTACAGGTTCTAATACTTCTGAACAACATCCCTTGATTGGGACAAGGATAATAGAAGCAGTAAAATGTGGAGCAAAGTTAATAATAGTTGATCCGAGGGAGATATTCCTGAGTAATGTAGCTTATAAAACTGTTCAACAAAGACCAGGAACAGATGTTGCATGGATAAATTGCTTGATTAATGTTATTATCAAAGAGGGGCTTTATGACAGGGATTTTGTTAAAAAGAGATGTGAGAATTTTGATGTTCTTAAGAAAACTGTAGAAAAATATAAGCCTGAAGTTGTTGAGAAGATAACAGGGATAAAAAAAGAGGACCTAATAGATATAGCAAGAATATATGGAAAGGCAGATAAGGCAACTATAATCTATTCTATGGGAATTACCCAACATACTACAGGTACTGATAATGTTTTGAGCCTAGCAAACTTAGCAATGCTTACAGGGAATGTTGGGAAAGAATCTACTGGAGTAAATCCTCTGAGGGGCCAAAACAATGTGCAAGGTGCCTGTGATGTAGGGGCATTGTGTGATGTTTATCCAGGGTACCAAAAGGTTACAGATTCTAAAGCAAAGAGTAAGTTTGAGAAGGCCTGGAAAACAAAGCTTAGTGACAGGATTGGTTTGTCTGTTGTTGAAATTGTTGATGCTGCATTTAACGGGAAACTTAAGGCTCTTTATATAATGGGAGAGAATCCTGTTTTGTCTGACCCTGACATAAACTATGTAGAGAAGGCGTTAAGAAAAATAGATTTTCTTGTTGTTCAGGATATCTTTATGTCAGAAACGGCAGAGTTAGCTGATGTTGTGTTGCCTGGATGTTCTTTTGCTGAGAAGGATGGAACTTATACCAATACAGAAAGAAGGATACAGCTAATAAGACAGGCAATAAAACCAATAGGGGATTCAAAAGAGGATTGGAAGATTATTTGTGAACTCTCAGTCAGATTGGGCTATAAGATGGGTTATAGGGACACAGCAGAGATAATGAATGAGATAGCAAGCCTTACTCCTATATATGCTGGGGTAAGTTATGAGAGATTACAGGATTTTGGATTGCAATGGCCAGTAAGAGATAAAAAGCACAATGGGATAAGATTCTTACATGAAGGAAGCTTTACAAGGGGTCTTGGCTTATTTCATCCAGTTGAATTTAAAGAACCGAACGAAATGACCAATAGCGAGTATCCTTTTATATTAACCACAGGGAGAGTATTAGAGCAATGGCATACCAGGACACTTACCGGCAAGTCAGTTACTCTCAATAGGGAAGAGCCAAACTGCTATGTTGAGATTAATCCTGATGATGCTAAATCCCTAGGTATTCGGAATGGTTCTAAAGTTAGAATAACCAGTAGAAGGGGTTCAATCATAACTATAGCTAAGATTAAGCCATCAATAAAGGCTGGTGTTATCTTTATACCATTCCATTATAAAGAAGCTGCCGCTAACAGACTAACAAATCCTGCCTTGGACCCTGTAGCTAAGATTCCTGAGTATAAAGTTTGTGCTGTTAGGGTTGAGAAGATATAGAGAGAGGATATAGAAGATAGGAATGTGGTTTATGATGTATAAGATAAGTAAAAATAAATTGATGGAGTTGTTGAAGAGACTTGGTAAAGAGAATAAACTAATAGCCCCAGTTAAGCTGGAAAAAGATGTTGAGTTTGCTTATGTTGAGAATGTAGAGGATATCATCTTTGATTTTGGAAATACAGTAAAGCCAGCAAAGGATTTTTTTCTTCCTCAGTCTGAGAGTATTTTGTTGTTCACTAAAGACCAAATAAGAGCAAATATAAAAAAAGAAAAAAGGGTTTTGTTTGGTATTAGGACATGTGACTTGTATGGTTTAAGGGCCATGGATTTTGTTTTTAAGGATACAGTAGAAGATAATTATTATTTGGAAAAAAGGAAGAATACAATAATAATTGTTTATGGTTGCAGTAATAACTGCAATGACAATGCATTCTGTGATTCATTTTTTGGTCATACAGCAAAAGACAATTTTGATATACAAGTAATAAATATTGATAAGGATAATTTTTTCGTTGAGTTTGGTTCTGATGTGGGAAAGAGTATTATTGAAAAAAATATATCTTTGTTTGCTAAGTTAAATAAAGAAGAACTATACAAAGTTGATAAGATTAAGAATACAAAAATAAATAAAAAAACTCTTAATAAGGATTTGCTTTTTGATAATCTAAACAAAAAAAGATTTGGGCATGTGGATTATTGGAAGGAGATAAGCAAAACATGCTTAAGATGTGGTGCTTGTACCTACTTATGTCCTTCATGCTTCTGTAATAATATCTTTGATAATAGCGAGTCAAGAATAAGGCGTTGGGATAGTTGTATGTTTAGGGGATTCACAAGACAGGCTGGTGGCTTTATACCAAGAGAAGATTTATTCAAGAGGTTTAGGCAGAGGATTTATCATAAGTACAAATGGCATAAGGATAGGTATGGTATAGATATGTGTACTGGTTGTGGTAGGTGTATATCTTATTGTCCAGGTTTGATAGATTATTTTAGAATTATAGAGGAGATTTCAAATGGATAAGAACCCTTATTTACCAAAGATAGTAAAGATAAGAAATGTAATACAGGACACAGAGGATATCAAAACATTTGTACTTGACTATAAACCGAATTTTGTTCCTGGCCAATTTTATATGATTGGTTTGGTGGGGTTTGGTGAAGCACCTTTTACTGCTTCCTCAGCCTCTGGGACTTTCCTTGAGGTAAGTATTAAAAAAATTGGTTCTTTGACTTCTGAGTTACATAAACTTAAAAAAAATGATGTGGTAACGCTTAGGGGTCCTTATGGAAATGGTTTTCCATATGAGCAGTTATCTGGGAAAAATCTACTCCTTGTAGGTGGGGGAATAGGACTAGCACCCTTAAAATCCCTCATAGAACTTGTATTGAAGGATAGGTCTAAATTCGGTAGAATGACTTTATTGTATGGGGCAAAAGATGAGACACAAATCATGTATGAAGAACATTTAAAGAATTTATGGCCAAATATGGATGTTAGTGTCAATGTGTGTGTGGATAGAAAAAAAAGTGCGAGCTCATGGCCAAAAAGTGTTTGTCTAGTTCCAGATTTGATTGATATTGTGTTTAAAAAGAAAAAAGATGAACTTAGGAATACTATTTCTATAATCTGTGGTCCTCCAATTATGATAAAGTTTGTTATTAAAAAATTGTTGGAGTATGATATAGAGGAAGGGAATATCATAGCAACTTTAGAAAGACAGATGAAATGTGGCTTTGGGAAGTGCGGTCACTGCAATATTGGGGGGGTTTATGTTTGTCTTGATGGCCCTGTTTTCAATTACAAAGAAATAAAAAAGTTTATTGAAGAATTTTAAGTATCTTACATTGGTATTAAAAAGATGACCCTCATTCTTTTAGCTGGGGGGAAAAGTACAAGGCTTGGAATAGAAAAAGCCTTCTTAGAACTAGAGGGTAGGCTTCTTATTGAGCAGATAATTTGTAAGTTGATGGATTTGTTTGATGATGTTCTTATTATTTCTAGTGGGAATATTGATAAGCTTAATAAGATAGCTAACAAAATATCTGTTAAGTATAGACTGAAGGGGAAAAGAAGGATAGTGGTAAAGCAAGATTTAATCAAGAATAAGGGTCCTCTTGGTGGTATTTATTCAGGTTTATTTTATTCAAAAACAAAGAATAACTTTGTTATAGCTTGTGATATGCCTTTTGTTAATCATAATCTTATTAGCTTTATGTGGAGATTGGCCAATAGATACAATTTTCATATCATAGTGCCGAAGATTAGTAATTTTATAGAACCATTACATGCCGTATACTCTAAAGATGTCTTGAAAAAAATAAAAAAACAGATAGAGTCTGGCAATCTCAAGATATTTGATTTTATCAATAAAATTGAGAAAACGAAGGTAAGGTATATAACTAAAGAAGAAATAGAGAGGTTTGATAAAAATAGGCTATGCTTTTTTAATCTAAACAATATTAGTGATTTAAAAAAAGCAAAATCTTCATTGTCTGCTGGTAAGATATGAATATAAGAAGTTTAAGATGCACTTATTGAAATCCAAATATAAAATAGTAAAAATAAATAACAATAAAAAAGAAACTAAAAATGATTTTGTTGTTATTGAGTTCCCCTTAAAAATATTTGTCAATGACATTGAATTTTTGACATTGCTGTGCTCTCCTGAGAAATTAGAGTATCTTGTAATAGGGAATCTTTATTCCAATATGCTTATTAGTCATATAAGAGAAATAAAATCTATAAAGATAAATATGGTGGATGGTATTGCAGATGTCAAATTAAAAAAAGATGTTGATTTGGGTAATAGATTCAAGGACAGGATTGTTTATTCTACTTGTGGCTCTTTCTATAAAACTTTAAAATTGAAGAAATTAAAGAATAATCTACGGATTGATAAAGACAGGATATTGAGACTTATGAGAAATTTACAAGAAAGCTCTAAACTCTTTATGGAAACAGGTTGTGTTCATTCTTCTGGTTTAGCGAGTAAGGATAAAATCCTTTTTCTTTCCGAGGATATTGGGAGACATAATACTATAGATAAGATAATTGGCTACTCGTTGGTGGAGGGAATAAATAATAGGGGGGATAAAATAATCTTAACAACAGGGAGACTTACATCGGAAATGATTCTAAAATCATCAAGAGCAAGATTCCCTGTTGTTGTTTCTAAGTCAGCACCTACTAATATGGCTATTGAGTTGGCAGAGCATCTCAATGTAACACTGATAGGGTTTGCACGAGGAAAAAGATTGAATGTTTACACAAATAAGGGGCTTGTTTTTTAATTATTTTATTATCTCTATCTTGTCTCCAACCCTTATTTCTCCTCCTTTTATCACTCTTGCAAATACCCCCTCTTTTGGCATTATACAACTGCCTAGTTTTTTTGCTATTGTACAGAAATTGTGGCATTCCTTTCCGATTTTTGAGATTTCCAAGACCACCTTGTTTATTCTTAGCTTTGTTCCTATCTTTAGTTTATGTAAGATTATGCCTTCTGTTGTTATGTTTTCTGCGAATATTCCTTTTTTCAGGCATAGTTTTTTTGTCTTTAATTTTTTAAATTTCTCATAGCTTTCTTTTGCTAATAATGAGACCTGTCTATTGCCTGGGCCAGCGTGAGCATCTCCAATTAAACCATAGTTTTTTTTGAATCTTCCAATCTTTATGTTTTTCTTTGGAACATGTTTTTCTTTGCTTATATTAATAGCAATTACCTTTGCCATTAGAATAACCTCACAGTAACTAGGCTGTCTTTTTCCAGTACTTCTGTGTTCTCTTCAATTTCTATAAAACCATCTGCTTCCGACAATGTTGTTATTGAGCTAGAGCCCCTCATTATTGGAATTACTCTATTATCCTCTATCTTGACTGCCATAAATTCATACCTCCCAATTGTGGAAACAACTTTTCTGGCTAGTCTTGCTTTTATTGTATTTAATGGATATCTTACATTGAGCATTTTCTCTATTATTGGAATAACGAGAATATAAAAATTTGATAGACTGGATGTGGGGTAGCCAGGTAGTCCCAAAACTAGTTTGTTTTTTACTTTTCCAACAAGAACTGGTTTTCCTGGTTTTACAGCGATCCCATGGATAAGTATTGTTCCTATTTCACTAACAGCTTTGCACATAAGGTCTTTTTCTCCTAGGGAAGAGCCACCTGAAAAAATAATAAAGTCTGCTCTAAGACCTTTTTTTATTGTTTCTTTAATCTTTTCTTTATTGTCTTTTACTATGCCTAAGTCAATTACATCACAATTATACTCTTTCAGTCCAGCAATTATTGTTTTTGAGTTAATATCATATATTTTCCCTTTCTCAAGTTTTTCTCCAGCCTTTATAATCTCATCACCAATGGAGAAATATGCCACTACTGGTTTTTTCTTTACTCTTATCTTTTTAATCCCCTGAGATGCGAGATTCCCAATGGTTCTTGGGTTTATTAACTCTCCCTTTTTTCCCACTAGTTTTCCCTTTTTTATATCAGAGCCAATATCAATAATGTTCTCCCCAGGTGTAACTGCTTTGTATATGGTTATTTTATGATTTTTTCTCTCTGTAAATTCAACCATCAATACTGAATCAGCTCCATTAGGTAGCATACACCCCGTTGATACTGCCATACATTCTCTATTTGTTATTGTTTTTTTTGGTACGGTTCCAATCTTTACAGAACCGATTACTCTTAACTCCTTTGGGTTTACATTGGTAGCTCCAAATGTATCCTTTGCTCTTACAGCAAATCCATCCATTGCCGATTTCTTAAAGTGTGGTACATCTATTTTTGCGATTATATCTTCTGCTAAAACCCTTTTAAGCGCCCTGTCTAGTTCTATTATCTCATCATTTTTCTCTTTTATCAGATTGAGTATTACCTCTTTTGCTTCCTTAAGACTTGTAAGTTTACCAAATCCTTCTTTCATCTTTTTTCCTTTTGTTTTATTCTCTGATATGCTTTATAATGTGGGCTATTTCTGGTATTATTAGTTTTTTCATGGCTAGTCTTACAGCATTTGGTGAACCAGGTAAACAGAATATTAGTTTCTTTTTTATTATTCCCGCTGTTGCTCTTGAAAGGAAAGAGGCAGAGCCTATGGCTTCAAAGCTTAGTTTTTGGAATAATGTACTAAAAGCATTAATTTCTTTTTCAAAAAGTGGTTTAATAGTCTCTATGGTTACATCCCTGCTTGTTAGTCCTGTTCCTCCCGTTGTTATTATTACATCAATGTTCTCGCTTATAAGTTTCAGGAGCTTGTTTTTTATTGTCTCTTTCTTGTCTGGAATGATTGAGTAGCTTATGATATTGTATCCTTCTTTATTTATAAATTCCTTTATCAGTTTTCCTGAGCTATCATTTTCAATCTTTCTACTGTCTGATATGGTTACTATTGCAAGATTTATTTCCTTTGGCAGATTTTTTTTGTGTTCTGTATTAGTGTTTTCCATCTTGTTTTTCTTTTATTTTTTCTAAGATTCTTATTTCACTTATTTTTGTATTCGGGTATTGTCCGTTCTCATTTTTTTCTAGGTATTTTACCATGTCCCAAATCGTGTTTAATGCTAAAGAGACTCCAACAAGAGACTCCATCTCAAGACCTGTTTTTGCTACACTTTTTACCACACACCTCACTTCAATACTATTTTTGTTGAGAATAAAGTTAAAATCTATGAAGTCTATTGGAATCTGATGACAATAAGGGATTAGAAGTTGTGTTTGTTTTACTGCATTAGTTCCTACAATCCTTGCTGTTTCAAGGACATCTCCTTTTTTTATTCCTTTGTTTTTTATTTTTTCTATGGTTTCTTCCCTTAGGTATATTCTTCCTGTTGCTATTGCCTTCCTTATTAATTCCTTTTTTTTACTTATGTCTATCATTATTTCCCCTCCTTTAATTTGATTGCTTTTATTATGGATTCTTCTCCTTCAAAATCAATTAAATTATCATTTCTTAGTAAACAAGTTTTTATTTTGCCGTCTGAGGTTATTCTTATTCTCCTGCAATTTTCACAAAATTTGTTATGGAATGGTCTTACTACTTCAATCTTTATATCTCCCAAATCATATTGTTTTCTGTTTTGCATTCTTCTTTTTATTACCATGAGGGCTTTTTTTTCGAGCTCTTTTTCGATATTGCTAAGGTCAAAATAATGTTTTTTGTAGAATTCTTCATTAGTGCTAGTTTTAATTAGTTCTATTAACTGTAGTATTACATCATTCTCTTTTGCGAATTCAATCATACCATCTATTTGGTTTTCATTTATTCCTTTCAGAACAACCATATTAATTTTAATAGGATAGAGCCCAACTTCTTTTGCCCTCTTTAGACCACCTATTATCTGTTCCTTGTTTTTTAGATTTCCTGAAGTCAAAGAATCACAGCCTATGTTAATCCTATCTAATCCTGCATCTTTCAGTTTTTTTGCATATTTTTCTAGTAGTACTCCATTTGTTACTAGGCTTATATCATCAAAATTTTTTTCTTTTATTGTCCTTATTATTTCTATTATATCCTTTCTAAGTAGAGGCTCACCTCCTGTAATTTTAATCTTTCTTATACCCACTTTTTTTACAGCGTTAATAATTTCCTTAATCTTATCTAGACTCATTTCTTCTTTAGAGGGGAGTTGTCCTTCCCTATGGCAATATGGACAACTAAGATTACATCTTTGCGTTATTGATATTCTGATGCTATCAATCATATTACCTTAGCCTCAGCTTCCTCAAACTTTTTAATTAACATCTTACCTAGTGCGTTTAATTTTGTGTAACCACCTGCTTTTTCCCCACCCTTGTGCGTTTCCACTATCTTAGAGCCAAGCCTGTTTTCTATCTTTTTTATGTAGTTATAAGCTGTTTTATTGGATATTTCCAAAAGTTCAGCTGCCTCTTTTAGAGAACTCTTCTTTTCTATAGCCTTTAGTAACATGTACCTACCTTTTCCTATTATTGGTTTTTTATTGTACTCTAGCCAAACTTTGTATTTTGCTTTTATTTTAATCATTATCTTATGCATGCAGATACACTTTCTATTCTGATAAACTGCAAAACTTTGTACTTAAATAAACAACTGAAACCTAACTGTAACTTGTTATCTAAATGAATAGGAAATACCGAAATGTATTTATATTCTTTTCGTTTCAGTTGTAGTAAACCTGTAAAGTAAACCTTAAAAGTATACACTTATTAATTCTTATTTAATAATCAAAA
>CAZNZT010000024.1:0-15928 GCA_964577685.1 uncultured Methanosarcinales archaeon
TAAAACTCTTTTGAATAATCTGTTATTATTTCTTCAAAAGATGGAAATTCTTTTGTACCCAATAAAGACATTTGCTTACCATTCTTTTTATTCTCTTTTTTTATTATAATCTGACCACCCATGATAATCATTTAAAACCATATTATTTATAAATTCTTTGATTTTAAACTTTTAAAATAACTACTTTGGTTGTAAATCGACGACTCTTGACTTCTTCGATTGCGCTCGGAATTCTCGGAGAATAGAACAGGCATGACACATGTTAAAGATTCTTACTTTGCAATAAATTTATATTTTTAACTACCTTCAATATCGTTTCTTCTGGTGTAGAGGCCCCAGCAGTTATACCAATCCTTTTTTTTCCTTTAAACCAACTCTTTTTAAGTTGATTTTCATTTTCTATGTGTTTTGTCTTAACGATTCTTGAACAGATTTGTCTTAATCTTTTTGTGTTAGCACTATTGTAGCCACCTACAACAAGCATCATATCAACTTTCCTTGCAAGTTCTTTGGCACTTTTTTGTCTTGCTTTTGTTGCGGAACAAATAGTATCAATAACTTTTATGTTTTTTATCTTTTTTTTTGCTAAAGAATTAATTTTCTCAAGAAGCTCTAGGTCTTGTGTTGTTTGGAAAACCAAAGCATATTTCCTATATTTTTTGTTCCTTGAATTTTCTATGTTTATTTTATTCAATTCAGAAAGCTTCTCTATTATAATCGGAAAACTGAGGTTGCCCTTTATTCCCTTAGTTTCTGTGTGGGTCTTATCTGCGAATATAATGATTCTATATCCATCTTTTTCCAACTTTTTTGTTATATGATGGACTCTCCTTACTAATGGGCAAGTGGTATCAACTATTTTGAGTCCTCTTTTTTTTGCCTCTGCTAATACTTTATCTGAAACTCCATGAGCTGATATAACCAAGACTTTTTCTTTGGTCTTATTCTCTTTTTTATTTTTCTTATTTATCTTCTTTGTTTTTTTTATTTTTTTTAGATTATCTATGAATACTATTCCTTTTTTCTTCAAGTTATTTATAATGTCCCTGTTATGTATAAGCTCTCCAAGAACATATATCTGTTTACTCCTATCTGTGGTCAGTGAGTTTATTTTGTCTAATGCTCTCCTAACACCAAAACAAAATCCACTTTCCTTTGCTATTACTATCCTCATTTTATTGTTTTATTTTATTGTTTTTCCAAGATAAACAAACGGAAATAATTCTTTAGTATTTTTGTATGCTTTTTTTGCTTTGGTTTCATCATCAAAAATACCAAAAACAGATGCCCCAGAGCCACATAGAAGGGCATTTAGGGCTTTGTTCTTTATTAGCATATCTTTTATTTTTTTTATATCAGGATACTTTCTTAGTATTGAATCCTCAAAGTCATTATGCAGTAATTCTGGATTAAACTGCTTTATAATCTTTCTTGTTGCATTTTTCTTTCCTACTTCATTTAGATTTATGTCGCTATAAGCCTCACTTGTTTTTATCTCAAATCCAGGATTTATAATTATAACAAAAAACTGAGGGATGTTATAAATCCTCTCCACTATTTCTCCTTTACCTGAAACAAGACAACAACCACCAACTATTTGAAAAGGAACATCAGAACCGATTTCCTCTCCAAGTTTTATTAAGTCTCTGTTGCTTAGGTTTAGTTTTAAAAGTTGATTTAATCCCTTTAAAACCTGAGCTGCATCGGAAGACCCTCCACCCAAGCCAGATGATATTGGGATATTCTTGCTTATTCTTATTTTAATCCCAAACTCAATATTGAATGTTTCTTTTATTAAAAATGCTGATTTATATGCAAGATTGTTTTCATTCTCAAGTTTTTTGTCATTACATTTAATAATAATCCTATTCCCTTTGATTAGCTCAAGATTGATATTGTCATATAAATCAATCTGTTGCATCAGTGACTCTATATTATGGTAATTGTCAGTTCTCTTTCCTATGATATCAAGAGTGAGGTTTATCTTTGCATAAGCTCTAAGATTCATCTTTTCTCCTCAAGCTGACTATAGAAAAAACTTGTATTGCCTTGCCTTCTCCGAATGGTGTAAGTCCCTCTCCAGATGTTACGGTCAAACCAACTTGGTTAGTACCTATACCGCATAGATTTGCTATATTCTCCTTTATTAGTTCCTCATATTTATCTAATCTCGGTTTTTTTGCTTCTACCATTATTCCAATATGGTTTATCTTAAATCCTTTTTCATTTATCATGTCTAAAGCTATCCTAAGGTATGCCTTACTGTCTCTGATTCCTTTCTCACATAGGGGATCTGCATAAAAACCAAGGCTTTTTCCACCTACACTTTGGCTTAGGGCATTGAATAGGCTATGCAGAATAACATCTCCATCCGAGTTCGCCTCTAAGCCTTGCTCATTTGGTATCAAAATGCCACCTAAAACCAATTGTTTTGGTTTATCTGTAAACTTGTGTGAATCTAGGCCTAATCCTACCCTATCAGCATTCATTAGTAACCTTGCATTCTCAAGGTCAGATGGATATGTAATCTTGAAATTCTCTGGACTACACTCTACTACCTTCACATTTTTCCCAAGCCTTTCTACTAACTCTACATCATCTGTCCCATAATAGTTGTCATTGTATGCCTTCACAAATGCTCTAACCGCTAATCCATATTTTATCACCTGAGGCGTTTGCATTTGCCATAGTCTTTCTCTCTTTAAGGTTCTTATAACAAGATTATTCTCATCAGCTTCCTTTATTGTATCTTTTGCTCTAATTCCGACAGCAACACACCCAAAATCCTTTGCTTCTTTTATTACTCTTTCTAGTAGGTCTTCTGAGACAAATGGGTTTGCTGCGTTGTGGATTATAAGAAGGTCCTCATTCTTTGCATTTTTTATTGATTTTATACCAAAATAAACACTATCCTGTCTTTTTTCGCCACCTTCTACTATATTTACCTTATCGAAGTTGTATTTATTTATCAGAACGCTTATCTCTTCGACATCATTTAGGTTAGCTACTAGGATTATCTTATCAACTAAAACTGATTTTTGAAATGGTAGAATGCTATAATATATCATAGGTCTATCATTTAAAGTCAGGAATATTTTATTTATCTTTTTGTTTATTCTACTTCCTTGTCCTGCTGCAACGATTATCGCGTAATTCATTTTTTATATTATATTTTGTTCTATGTCATTCCTTGTTTTTTCTTTGACTTTTTTGTCAAGTTCTATAATCTCGGTTAGGGATGGATTTTTGATATATGGGAATTTATTTATTTCGTACTTAATTATCTTAGGTATATCAAGAAATTTGATTTTATTTTGTAGGAAATACTCTACTGCAATCTCATTTGCGGCATTCATTATAACTGGTAGTGTGCCAGATTTTATCCCTGCTTCATAAGCCATTGGAAGGCAAGGAAACAATTCAAAATCAGGTTTTCCAAATTCAAGCTTCCCAATATTTGTTAGGTCTAGTTTTTCTAAAGTGTTTGTAATCCTTTTTGGAAAGCTTAAAGCATATTGAATAGGAAGCTTCATATCCGGCAAACCAAGTTGTGCTAGAACTGATTTATCTTTAAATTCAACAAGGGAATGTACTATGCTCTGAGGATGTATTACAACATCTATTTTATCATAATCTAGGCCAAATAACCAATGGGCTTCTATAACCTCTAGGCCTTTGTTCATCAATGTAGCAGAGTCTATTGTTATTTTAGCTCCCATGTTCCATGTTGGATGTTTCAATGCATCCTCTGCCTTTACATTTTCAAGTTCTTCTTTTGTCTTATTTATGAATGGTCCACCTGAACAGGTTAGGATTATCCTGTTTATATCTTTTAAGTCCTCACCCCTTATGCACTGGAGTATTGCACTATGTTCACTGTCTATCGGAAGCAACCGAGTCTTATGCCTGCCTAATTTTTCCATTATTATTTTTCCAGCTGTTACAAGCGATTCTTTATTTGCAAGAGCAACATCTTTTAGATTTTCTATTGCCTTTATTGTTGGGATAACCCCAATACTCCCAACCAGTGAGTTTAATATCATATTCGCTTCCTGTAAAGTCGCTATCTTCATTATGCCTTCTATTCCCTTGTAAATAGGAATATCCAAATCAAGTTGATCCGCTTTTTCTTTATCCATAACTGCAACAGCCAATGGTTTAAATTCATCAACTTGCTTTCTTAATAACTCTATATTCCTGTTACATGTCAGAGCAACCACATTAAATTTATCCCTATTTTGCCTGATAATCTCTAGAGCCTGTCTTCCAATAGAGCCTGTACTTCCAAGGATTGATATATTCTTCATTTTTTTCTTATATTTCTTATTTCATCTAGAATATTGCTTAGAATTTCGGTCTTTTCTATTTTTTTAAGAAGTTTACCGTTCTTGTAAAAGAGACAATCATTTTTAGTTCCTACTATGCCAATGTCGGATTCTTCTGCTTCTCCTGGTCCATTAACAGAACACCCCATAATAGCTATCCTTATATTCTTTTTTATGCTTTCAGTCTTCTCTTCAAGTTCCTTTGTTATCCTTATAACATCAATATTGGCTCTTGCGCAAGTTGGACAAGAAACAATCTCAATACTGAAATGTCTTAGATGGAGAGCCTCAAGAATCTTTTTTGCTACCCTTATTTCCTCAGTTGGCTCTGCTGAGAGACTTACTCTTATAGTGTCCCCAATACCCTGTGCTAATAAGCTACCAATACCTATTGAACTTTTTATTGTTCCAGTGAGGGATGACCCTGCTTCTGTGATTCCTAGATGCAGTGGATAATCAACTAAGGGGGCTATAAGCTCGTAGGCTTTTATTGTCTTTAGAACATCTGAGGATTTTAGACTAACTACAATATCATAAAAGTTATTTTCTTCCAGCAGCTTTATGCTTCTTAATGCACTTTCTACAAGTGCCTCTGCTGTTAGTCCGAACTTTGTTTCAATTTCCTTTTCTAAGCTGCCTAGATTTATCCCTATCCTTATTGGTATGCCATAGTTTTTGGCAGCCTTAACCACTTCCTTTATTTTTTCTTGACTCCCTATATTGCCTGGGTTTATTCTTATCTTATCTGCATATTTTGCTGAGGCTATTGCAAGTTTGTAATCAAAATGGATGTCTGCAACTAAGGGGATAGAAATGTTTTTCTTTATTTCTTTTAGAGAATTTACTGACTCAATATCCGGGACGCTTACTCTAACAATCTCACAACCAGCTTCTTCCAATCTCTTGATTTGCTCAATTGTTTTATCTATCTCTCTAGTTAGGGTATTTGTCATGCCTTGTATTGCAATTGGATTATTCCCACCAATTTTTATTTTCCCAATCCTAATCTCTTTCGAAGCTCTTCTCATAAAAATTCGGCATGATACAGATTTATCTAGAAGAGAAATGCCGACCTCCTTTCTTTTTAAATAAAATTATACTACCTATAGACCCGATTAAAAAACCTATCGGACTAATAATCAATGCAATAATGAAGGATGATATGTGGGATACTTCCATCATATACCTCAGCACAGCAACATTTTTTCCAATTATTTCTAAAGCATAAAAAAGGTTATGCAGTAAGGAGAAAATAAATGAGGACATAGCAGAGATACCTGTTAGTATTAAAAATTTTTTTAATACGCCTTTTATTTTTAGTTTTAATGTCAAATAAACCAAAACAACACCCAAAACGAGGAATATAATACTAAAGATAACAATAAAGGGAAATAACAATCTCTTAATTATCAAGGACATTGGGAATAAAAAATAAGCTAAAAGCAAAACAAAGATTGCTATTAATGTAGAAAATACTATTTTCAATATTTTTTGATTTCTTTTATTCATCTTTGGTATCTCATAAGACTAGTTGTTTTTTTCTTATTTTCTCTTATCTTAGTAGCGTTTTTATGGTCTTTACCATATTTTTCTTTGTTAGCCCTGCTTTCTCTAGCAGTATATCTCTAGAGCCATGTTCAATAAACCTGTCTGGGATACCTAGTCTTCTAACTTCTGCCTTTATTTTGTTTTTTTGCAATATTTCAAGTACGGCAGAACCAAAGCCACCATTCAAGGTATTTTCTTCTATTGTTATTATTCTCTTTATCTTTTTTGCTAAATTAACAATCAGAGATTCATCAAGAGGTTTAACAAATCTTGCATTAACAACGCAAACAGAGATTTTATTTTTTTCCAACTCTTTTGCCACTTGTAAGGCTTTATGTACTATTGGACCAATGGCAAGTATTAATATATCTTTTCCTTTTTTCAGTATCTCTGACTTCCCAATTTCTATTCTCTTTAGTGGATTTTCTATCCTTACGCCAACACATGCTTCCTTTGGATACCTAATTGCAACAGGTTTTTTAATTTCTATTGCAGTTTTAAGCATATGCCCTAGCTCATTTTCATCTTTTGGTGCCATTATCACTATGTTAGGTATTGTTTTCAGATAGCTTAGGTCCAAAACACCATGGTGGGTTGGTCCATCTTCTCCCACTACACCTGCTCTATCAATAGCAAAAACAACAGGAAGATTCTGCAAACATACATCATGAAAAATTTGATCATACGCTCTTTGGAGAAATGTAGAGTAAATCGCTACTACTGGTTTTAATCCGCTTGAGGCTAATCCTGCTGCAAATGTAACTGCGTGTTGTTCTGCGATACCAACATCAAAAAATCTTTCCGGGAATTCTTCTGAGAATTTATTTAACCCAGTTCCTTCTTTCATTGCTGCAGTAATAGCTACGATTCTGCTGTCCTCTCTTGCTAGTTTTATCAGGGCGTTAGAAAATGCGTCTGTGTATGTCTTGTTTCTATTATTTGTGCTTCTTCCATTCAGTATGTTAAATGGGCTAACCCCATGGAATCTTATTGTTTGTTTTTCTGCATAACTATATCCCTTGCCTTTCTTTGTTATGATATGTACTAGAAGGGGGCCTTTTAGATGTTTTATATTCCTGAATAGCCCTATTAATGATTCAAGGTCATGGCCATTTACAGGCCCAAAATATTTAAACCCCATTTCCTTAAACAACAAACCTGGTCCAGATATGGCTCGTATAGTATCTTCCAGATTTGATGCTTGCTCTGCTATTTTCTTGCTCCACTTAGTTAAGAATTTTTCTATCCTCTTTCTTGTTATTGTATATTTCGGATGGGTAATTATCTTGCTAAGATAGGAAGAGATTGCTCCAACATTCTTGCTAATCGACATCTTGTTATCATTAAGAACAACTATCAAATCAGAACCAAGATGTCCTGCTTGATTAAGTCCCTCAAATGCCAAGCCAGCTGTTAGAGCACCATCACCAACAACAGCAATTACTTTATAATTTCCATTCTTTAGGTCTCTTGCCTTCGCCATCCCCAATGCTGCTGAGATTGCTGTTGAGCTATGGCCTGTGTTAAAGCTATCAAATACACTTTCTTCTCTTCTTGGGAATCCACTTAAACCCCCATATTGCCTTAGGGTATGGAACCTATTTGCTCTTCCTGTTAATAGTTTATGGGTATAGCATTGGTGCCCCACATCCCAAATTATTCTATCCCTTGGGCAGTCAAAAACATAATGTAGAGCTATCGTTAGCTCAACTACCCCAAGGTTTGATGCCAAATGGCCGCCTGTTTTTGCTACTGTTTCTATAATCTTATGTCTAATCTCAGAAGCTAGGAGTTTAAGCTGTTTTATGTTTAATAGTTTCAGGTCATCTGGAGATTTTACCATATTCAAAAAACCAGTAGTTTTCATAATCACCCCCGAGAGAGGATTATCTTAAGCTTTATAAAGATTATTGAATTTATCTTTAAATATGAGAAAAACAGAAACATTTGGGATGGAAGAAGAAAAGGAAGAAGCATGGTACAAAGGACCAATAAGGTACATCATCATGATATTTCTTTTATTGATAATAGTATTATGGTATTTTCCTAAGGATGTCGTAGTACTTGATCCAGAACCAAGCAGAGTTGCTAAAATAGATGAGGTATTACAAAAAGATTTCTATGTTGGTAATAAAACTGGTGGAAGTTGGGATGATATAAAGATATATAACCCCATTTTGAAGCAAATAGCAGATAGAATTTCTTCAATCGGTTGTGAAGGAAATAAGATATGCCAAGCAAAATCAATATATTATTTTGTAAGGGATAATATTAAATATGTTTCTGACCCATTGGGGTTTGAATATATAGAAAGTCCAGAAGAGGTATTATATAGTAGAAGTGCAGACTGTGATGGTCATTCTGCTTTACTGGCGTCTTTAGAAGAAAATATAGGTATTGATGCTCAGCTTGTCTTTACTCCGGGACATGTTTTTGTTAGAATAAGATTGCCTGAAGCTCTCAAGAGATATAAAAAGGAAGATTGGATTTATTTAGATGCTACTTGCAAGCAGTGTGGTTTTGGAGAGCTTCCATGGTCTTTAGCTGAGAAGAAGAAAGATTATTTAGAGTTCCCATAACACAGTTTAGCTTAATATCCCTAAGATCGGAAATAATCTTGTAACAATACTTCCAAGAGTTACAGCTATTACAATAGTTGCTAAAGTAATATAGACTGTTCTTTTCCAACCAACCTCTTTTAATAGAACGGCTATGGTAGCGATACATGGTATATAAATAGATGTTACCAGAGAAAAAACAAATATTTGTAGTGGTGTCAGAAATTCTAGTAGGTTGGTGCTGCCGCTTAGTACAACCAACATCTCAAGAGCCATCTCTTTCCTTAGGATTCCGAAGATGAGGGTTATTATTACTTGTTCTGGAAGGTTAAGTACATATTTAAAAAATGGAGAAACGGGTTTTACTATATACAATAATAGGTTGTAATCATTGAGTAACCCTATAACGACTGCCCCAGCTATTAAAAGAGGGAAGGCAATATAAACAAAATCCTTTAGCCTAATCCATGTCTTTTTGATTATATTCTTCAATGAGGGGACTCTAAGAGGGGGCATTTCCAATATTAAGCCGGTATGTTCTCCTGGCAAGGTTCTTCCTAAGATATATCCAACAGAGAGTATTATAATCAGGTCTATAAAGTAAATTAATAAGGCAAATTGGAAACCAACATATTTTGCGGTTGCTCCAAGAATGATTGCGGTTACAGCTGAACATGGAATAAGGCACAACAAAGTTATTGTTATGAGGCGTTCACGCCACGATGATAATACCCTCGCTGAGAGTATTGCTGGAACATTACAACCAAAGCCAAGTATTAATGGAATTATAGAGTTTCCATGTAACTTCAGTTTGTGCATTACCCTATCAAGAAGGTAAGCTACTCTTGGCAAGTAACCAGAATCTTCCAAGATGCTTATGATAAAATAAAAAATTGATATGTAAGGTATTGCTATAGAGAGTCCTGCTTCAATCCCTGTTATGAAACCATGGGTTAGTATTCTTCTAACAATGGGTAGTGGGATTAGATTTATTAAACTTTGAAAAACTGGTGCAATATAACCCTGAAAGGTTATTACAATAAGTCTTTCAAATTTTGCTCCAAGTACAAACAGAAAAAAGAATATAAAGGCTAAGACAAACACCAAAATTGGAATCCCTGTTTTTGGTTTTATTGTTATATCACTAAGTTTTTCAAGATAACTTTTATTTGTTTTCTTAGTTATCTTAGTTGATTCTTTTGCTATTGACAGTGCAATAACATGCTTGTCTTTTGATATTTCCGTTTCTATGCTATGCTCCAGATGATAGCTTCTTATTATGTTATAGATTCTTCCCTTCCTTTTTATTCTTGGCCATATCCCACTATCACCCTCTAGGAATCTTATAATATCCTGTCTTTCGTTTCCTGTAAAGGAGATAAGCTCACTTAGCAATGCTTCTATTTTTTTGCTGTATTGAGGACTATAAAATTTAAATTCAAATTTATTCTCTATAACCATTTCACATATTTCTGCTAGCCTATCTACTCCCTTACCATTTAGACAATTTACTTCAACTACAGGAACACCAAGGATCTGACTTAACTTTTTTGAATCAATAATTATCCCATCGGAATTTGCCTCTTCAATGAAGTTTAAGGCGATAACAACAGGAAGCTTATTTTCAATCAGTTGTAATGTTAGATAAAGGTGTCTAGAGAGGTTCGTTGTATCAAGAATATTTATTATAACGCCTGGTTTTTTGCTAAATATATAATCCCTTGTTACACTCTCATCTGGAGAAGAACCGATGAGGGAGTACGCTCCTGGCAAATCAGTTATTTTTATATTCTTAAGGTGCTTCAGATTTGTGAATCCGCTTATTATCTCTACTGTGGTTCCGGGATAATTTGAAATTATGGTTCCAATTCCTGTGAATTGATTAAACAAGCAACTCTTACCAACATTTGGATTCCCTACAAGGACTATTTCTTTTTCTTTACCTAAGAAATTGTTTTGATATCGCATTCTTAAATCTTTTTTACATATATTTGGCGGCAGATACTCTTGCCAAGTGCTATTTTGCAGTTCTTTAAGCTTAACTCAATAGGGCCATTTCTTATCTTGTTAAGAACTTTTATTTTTGTATTCGGTACAAACCCTAAGGAATTCACCTTCTCAAGGATTTTCTTGTTTTTAATTTTAGTGAACAATATTTCTGCCTTTTCTCCTATCCCAACCGAATCAAGAAGACATGCTTCCTTATCTTTATCTGGTATTCTATCACCATGGGGGCATGTTTCTGGTTTTTTTAGAATCTTTTCCAATTTTTTAATTGAATCATCAGAGAAGTCATGCTCCAGTTTATGAGCCTCACTATGAATCTTGGATTTTTTTATGCCCAAGATATTGAGGAGGAATCCCTCTAATATTTTATGTTTATACACTATTCTCTCTGCTTCTCTTATTCCTCTTTTTGTAAGGTTTATAGAAGTATAGCGTTTATATTCCACTAGTCCAGAATTCGCTAACTTTTTTATCATTTCGTTAACGCTTGCTTTAGAAACACCAAGGTCTTTCGCTAACTCTACGGACTTTATTGCCCTATTTTTGTTTTTCTGTAGATGGTATATTGTTTTCAGGTAGTCCCCCTTTTTTATGCTTTCCATAAAGTTAGGCTAACCTAACTTGTATATAAAGGTTTTGTTGTTTTGCAGTTTATTTAAGAAGGACTTATTTTTTCTTTAAGAACCATACCCCAAGATAAACAAAAGGAGTATCAAGAAGGGCTACAAGGACTTTTAATAGATAGTAGGGCATTGCTATCCTGAGAATGTAAGCAGCTGTAAATTTTGGTAATCCATAAAAAGCTATGAACATAAAAAGCATAGTATCTATAAACTGTGAAACGATTGTTGATGCATTATTCCTAAGCCATAGGAACCTTCCCCTAGTTTTTTCTTTCCAAAAATTAAAGCTCCATACATCATGGAACTGACTTATTAAGAATGCTGCAATACTAGCAACAAATATTCTCAAAGATGTTTTAAATACCTTTGTGTATTCATCTTTTACAAAACTTCTTTCTGCAAATGGAAGTGAAACAGCTAATGTAGTTAGAGTAAGGACAAATAACAAACAAATAAAGCCTATCCATACAAATCTTTTTGTTTCTTTTTTACCATGAACCTCCTCTATTATATCAGTAATTAAAAAGGTCAAAGGGTACGCGAAAATTCCAACAGAAACCTCAATAAGCCATATTTTTGCTATTTTAAGACCTATCAGATTAGCTGTAATTAATGAGGCTATGAATAAGCCCAATAATAGATTTGTTTTGAATTTAGTATCCCACTTCATTAATGCCTTAGAATTTTGCTTCTATTTATAAATCTGCTGGTTTGCTAAATTGCTAGAATTTTGTGAGCTTTATAGATTTCCATATATTTAGCAAACTATGTACATGCACCCTTAAGGCATTCTTCTATATCGGAATAAAGGACTTGCTTTGGTTTTGAGCCATATCTATAAATAGTTATTCCCTTGCATTTTAATTCATAAGCTAGCATAAGTATTTCTTTAACATCCTCTACTGAGGCATTGGCTGGTAGATTTATTGTCTTTGAAACAGCATTATCCGTATATTTCTGGAATGCTGCTTGAACTCTTATGTGCCATTCTGGTTCTATATCCAATGCTGTAACAAAGAGTTTTTGAATTTTTTTGGGGATCTCTTTTATTCCCTGAATAGAACCTCTTTTTGCTATTTTTTGCATTATTTCATTTGAATAGAATCCCCAGCCTTTTGCTATTTTTTTAAATTCTTCATCAATAACGAGCAATCTCCTTCCATTAAGAACCTCTTTTATGTAGGCAACAGAAAATAATGGTTCTACACCCGAAGAACATCCAGCAATCATGCTAATTGTTCCTGTTGGGGCTATTGTAGTCAAGGTTTTATTTCTTTTTTTGTATTTCCTAGAATATTCTTTTGCTTTTTCTGATATAAAACTCATTATTTTTTCTGCTATTTTAATGGCTTCTTCTGAATTATAAGATATATCTAACTTAATCAATGCATCGGCAAATCCCATTACCCCAAGGCCAATTTTTCTGTTCTTCTTTGTAATCCTTTCTATTTCCTTCAGGGGATACTTATTAATATCAATTATATTATTGAGAAATATAACCCCTATCCTTACTAGATTCTCTAGTTTATTGAAATCAATTTTCTTATTGTGGATTACTGAATTTAGATTAATGGAACCAAGAATACACGATTCGTATGGGAGGAGGGGGACTTCTCCACAAGGGTTTGTTGCTTCAATCATACCTAATTCGGGAGTGGGATTATGTCTATTGATTTCATCAATAAACAATAATCCAGGATCTCCAGTTTTCCAAGCATTATACGCTATCAAATCAAATATCTTTTTTGCACTTTCCTTCTTTGTTTTTTTTGTTCTTGGATTAATCAGATAATATTCCTTGTTTTTTTTAACCGCATCCATGAATTTGTCTGTTACTGCAACTGAAATGTTGAAATTATTTAGAATGGGCTTATTTTTAGCTGTTATGAACTCAATAATATCCGGATGGGTTACATTCAGTATGCCCATATTCGCCCCCCTTCTTTTTCCACCTTGTTTTATTACCTCTGTTGCTTTGTCTATTACAGTCATAAACGAAACTGGACCGGAGGCAACGCCTTTTGTGCTTTGTACTATATCCCCCTTAGGTCTTAATTTTGAAAAATTAAAACCTGTGCCTCCTCCACTCTGGTGTATTAAAGCTGTATTTTTTACCGCATCAAATATGCTTGCTAGTGAATCTTCAATCGGCAAAACAAAACATGCGCTTAGCTGGCCTAACCTAGTTCCTGCATTCATTAGAGTGGGAGAATTAGGTAAGAACTCAAGATTTTTCATCACTTCAAAAAATTCTTTTTCCAGCTTTTTATTACCTTGAGATACAGCTTTAGCAACTCTTCTGAACATCCCATCTGGAGTCTCTATTAATTTTCCTTTTTTGTCTTTTAGTAGGTACCTGCTCTTTAAAATGACTAGTGCATTTTTTGATAACATTTTAGTATTCTATTCCTATCTTTGCCTTCCACTTTTTTGGGTGTTTTACTTCTTTTATTTCATTAACAAAATCTGCTATGTTTATTAGTTCTTTTGGAGCATATCTCCCTATAAGGTAAATGTTTATAGATTTATCTGCTCTTTTTAGAAGTTTCAGAACATCTTTTGTGTTTATGAGACCAATCGCACAAGCTAGATTTATCTCATCCAAGATTAAGAGAAAAGGTTTTTCTTTTATTTTTTTCTCTACAAAGTCTAGTGCCTCCATTGCTCTCTTTTTATCCTCTATACTTGGGTTCTTTAGATTAACCCAGCCTTTTCTCCCAAACTGGTATATTTCATAATATGGCTTCAGTTTTTTTCTTATTTTATACTCTCCGATATTTTTCCTTCCTTTCATAAACTGTATTACGACTACTTTCTTTTTGTGACCAATAGCTCGTAAGGCAACGCCTAAAGCAGAAGTAGTTTTTCCTGCTCCCTTACCAGTCCAGAGATATATCATGTTAGGTCTTGTTTTTTTAGTAATAATAGAGATTAAGCTTTATAAAATTTGCTAATTTTTTGGATTTTTCTTTTTATTGATTTTATTAATATTTATAATAAAACAGATACCTATGAAGAACATGATTAAACAAAGCCATTGTCCCATTGTTAATCCAAGAATAAACCCAATTTGCTCGTCTGGTGCTCTAAAGAACTCTATAAAAAACCTAAATGAGGAATACATAAGAATAAATGACCAAAATAGTGTCCCATCTTTTAGTTTTTTATCTTTGATTGACCACAGGACTATGAATATAACTAGATTTTTAAAACTTTCATACAACTGAGATGGATGCCTACAACCAGAATAATTCTTAAATTTTACACACCAAGGAAGATTAGTGACTCTACCTACAAGTTCACCATTAATAAAGTTGCCAATCCTCCCAAGAGATAACCCTAACGCCAGGGGAATAACAAATATGTCTGCTAGCTTATAGAAAGGCATCTTTTTTCTTTTGCAGAATATTACCCCTGCAACTACTGCTCCCACTAGCCCCCCATGGAAACTTAAGCCACCTCTCCATATTGCAAATATATTTAGTGGATTTTTTACATAATAGCTAAAATCATATATAACAACATGAAAGAGTCTTGCTCCGATTATAACACCAATAAGGATGTAAAACAAGGAGTCTATCACATCATCTTTTGTTATTCTTAGTCCTTTCTTCCTAGCAAGATGATATATAAGAAAATATGCTATGACGAATCCAAGTACAAATATCACTCCATAGTACCTTATCTGAAATGGACCAATCCTAACTATTATTGGATTTATGTTGTGGTAAAACATTCTTATCTATTATTGCATAAAGATAAAATCTGTTAAAAGCGAGCATAAAATATACAAAAACCAAAGATACAATGTTAAACACTCTCAAATAGGAAGGAGCATATCTGATTATAAGCTCTTTATTTGAGAACACGAATGCTCTAAAGATGACATGTACTATATTGTAGAATAGAAGATACAAAAAGATCCCTACAATGTCCCAACATAGATATGTTCCATATTTCATTATTTTCTTAAAAACAATAAAAAAAGAGTCCCTTAATAATCGCCTTAGTTTTGTTTTATCAAACTTAATGAATATTATATTTGATATTTGAATTGTTGAGTAGAAAAAGAATAAATAAACAATAGATAGAAGGGTAAGGATATATCTATAAAAAACATTTTCAAATAGAATCTTAATCAAAACTAAAGAAACAATACCAACAAAGGAGAAGATTATGAATATTGATAAGTTCAATAAATAAAATCTAAAGATTCTTCTAAGTTTTAGTTTACTCCTTTCAAATGACTTTTTTATTATGCCCAAGACTATTAGTTTCATTATAGAATAAATAAAGATAAGAAAAAGATAGTAGACTACAGGGTAGACAAAGATAAGAAAAATCAGTTTTGTAGGACTACTCATAACAGGATAGAGTTCTTCTGGCTCGAGAGGTAGGAGTAAGCTAAGATATTTTCCCATAAGTAACACCACAGCCAAAAATATCAGGTCTAATACAATAGTGCAAGAATAAAGATGGAAATTGTTTTTTAGTTTTTTTAATGTTTTAAATAGGTATGAATTAAAAAAGAGGTTATTTATTTTTAGCATATATAAAGCAGATAAGAAGTAGTATAAATAGCTTTTCCTTTGGTTTTTAGGTTAGCAATTACCAGCATAAGACTAGCTTTAAGAATAATAAATAGCGTACCATTCACCCTGTGGATGTTAAGATAAGGCTGTTCAATCAAGGATGTTTATAAACGGACTTTCTATTTTGAGGTGTTTTGAAAAGCGAGCAGTCAGGGTTGCAGAATCCGTGCATTTTGTCCTAAAATGGCATGTTAAACGTAATATTATTTCGTTTAATAGGTGTTATACGCAATCGGCTTCGGGACGCATGAAACAAAAACATATAAAAAGAAATA
>CAZNZT010000025.1:0-14968 GCA_964577685.1 uncultured Methanosarcinales archaeon
GTTAGTCTTATGACTAACTGGGTTATAAATTTAACTGAGGATTTCTACTAAGCCAAATAATAGAACAATTTAAATAATAGTATATTTCAATAAGATTGTAATAGAGATACATATGTTTGGGCTTTTTGGAAGAAAGAAGAAGTATAAAGTAAAGGGTAGAATACTAGTAGTAGAAAACAAGAGCAAACTAAGTAAGGAATATATTAAAAAAATAACATCCGTCCTTCTTGAACTCTTTAAAAAAGAGGTGTTGCTCTTCAAATTTAGGAGATTGCATATAGTCCTTTATGATAATGCCAAAGATGGGAGAGCAGGGGAAGCTATAGAACCAGATATTATTATGATTAATCTAAGTCATTTAGTTGATCTAATAGGAGGAGATGTTTATTCATCACTTAAAAAAAGACTAAAGGAAATTATTATACATGAAGCTTACCACCTACTCCATCATGATATGAACTCAGCACTAAGGTTATTTGAAACAAGATGTAATACACGTATAATAGAAGAACTTGAGAGGCTACTAGAATCAATTGATAAACCGTTTAAAAACACACTTGAAATCGAAAGCAGATTTGCAAAAATCAGTATAAGCTCTATTAGGACAGGCATTACTGCTCTTCTAAAGAAAATATGGATAGAGGGATTAGCAAAGTTTCTTGAAGGTTTGTATAATGGAAGATTAATTTTTGACGAACATACTTTTGCTCAATTATACTCTAAAGCAAAAGAAGATATGCAGAAAATAGAGAAAAGCTTCGCATTAATTAGAAATGCTTTACCAAAAGTTAATCCCTCAAATAAAGCAACAATGGATAGACTCATACAACGGATAGATACGTTTGTGGGTTGCGTTGCTATTTATCGTAGTTATTATATTGGCGAGCATATATTTTATGCGATTCGTTATTTAGATCCAGACATTGATGATGAGCAGATGATTAGATTGCATATTTATAAATTGATATTATTATATGAGAGATTAATGCTAAAACATGGGTATCAGCCGGTAATATCATTATACTCTGGTTCAGGCATATTTGATTACAAGCGTACAATAAAGTTCATTTCATTAGAATTAAAAAAAGCCATGGAGACTTAAAATGTGGCCATTTAGAAGAAAAACAAAAGATGAAGTAGCGCTTAAGAAAGAACATGAGTAGTTGTAAAAGACAAAAATTACTTTTTCTAAGAGGTTAAATATCTATAATTCTAAGTGTACCAAAAAGACTCCTTCTAAATTATACTATATTATACTATATATTACTTATCAAGATTACCTTATCTAAAAAACCTTAATTTCTTGGTAGTTCTCGTTACAGAGTAACTCTTTTCCTATCCTTTTAGCAATTTCCTCTTTATTTCCTGAATCAATGTACAAGGCCCAGATAACTCCTCTCTCCATTCTTTTAAGCTCTTTCAGGTTTAGCCTATCCCTCAGCACAGCAGTTAAGTTACTACAATTGTCCCCTATATCCTTAATTAGAAGATAGATTGCACTTTCATCTCTTTCCAATTTTGTAGAAGCCTTGTGCTTGTTTACATTAACTAAGACATCAATCTTCTTTATCTTGTTTTCAAATTCCTCTTTGTTATCACCTATGTAGAATTTATAATAATTTATTCTCTTTACCCTACTAACATTATAGCCCATTTTTCTCATAGTTTGCATTGCTGTTACAGCAGTTGTGTCTGGTATCTTCAAGCTTACAAATAACTCCACTTCTTTAGGTTCTTGTGTGTTTGATTTCATTTTAAATATTCCTTTATGGACTCAAAAATCTTTCTTCCAGGACCAGGGTTGTAACCATAGGAACTCATACCAGGAACCTGATACATCCATGCCGCTCTTTCTGGATGTGGCATCATAGCCAACACATTCCCTTCCTTGTTTGTAACTCCTGCAATATTTATTAAGGAGCCATTTGGATTTATAGGAAATTTATCAATAATGTTCCCAGCTTCATCGCAATATCTAAATAGGAGCTGGTCATTCCTAATTAGTTGTTGTATTAAGAGTTTATCGTTTGTCGTAAACCTGCCCTCAGCATGAGCTATTGGGATATTTATTACTTGGTTTGGTTCCATTTTCAGGTTGAATGCTGTCTTTCTTTTTGAATAATTCTTTATCCTCACCCAAGTGCAATAAAATCCATCTATAAATGGATTTATATTTGGGGCTAAAGCCATCTGAACCTTGTCTTTTAGACCTGGAATAATCCCTGCTTCTACCAATATCTGACATCCATTGCATATTCCTAAAACAACCTTCCCCTTTTCTGCTTCTTCTTTTATTATCTCAACAACCCTATCCTTGGCTGCTATAACTCCTGCCCTTATCCTGTCTTCATAACTCCAACCACCTGGTAGAATATAACCATCAAAATTCCTAAGTTCTTTTGTGTTGTTCCATCTAACAATGTCCGCCTTAATTCCAACAGACTCACAGGCTCTTTTGGTTTCTTCCTCACAATTTGTCCCAGGGAATAATATAACAGCTATTTTGCTCATTCTATAGCCCTCAAAAAGCCGGTTGTCCAGGCTTTTCTTATACTCTCTAAGGATAAGTTAATTACTATATTACCGCTCTTCCTGATAACTAGTTCCTTATTTGTAGTTGTTTTTCCTATTTCTATTGCATTCAAGCTATATCTCTCAAATATCTCTTTTACCCTACTGAAATCTTTTTTGTTAATCTCAAAAACAAAGCCTGACGATTCTGAAAATAGAGTTTTGTCACTCCTTAGATGGCTGAAATCTAAATTTATTTCTGCACCGATTATTCCATCCGCTTCTCCACCGAGAAGCATTTCACTTATTGTCACAAACAAGCCACCATCAGAGATGTCATGACAACTTAAAAGCAAACCTTCATCAATGCAGTCAATAATAGCATAAATCATGTTTTTTTCTCTTTCAAAATCCACTTTGGGTACATTTGCTCCTACATAGCCGTTTATTTCGTAATATATACTCCCCCCAAGTTCGTCTTTCCTGTCACCAAGCATTATGAGTATTGAACCTGCCTCTTTTATTTTCATGGTTATTGCCTTAGTATAGTCCTCCATATAGCCAACACAAGCAATTATTGGTGATGGATCAATTTGTTTTCCACTTACACTCTCATTATAGAAACTAACATTACCAGAAACAAAAGGAACAGGACTCTTTTTATCTCCTTTCCAGCATATATTCCTAGCAGCATCAGATATTCCTTTCACGCTCTCAAAGAAATCATTAAAAGCTTCTGGAATCTCTGGATTGCCAAAGTTAAGGCAGTCGGTCATTCCATACGGGACAGCACCAATTGCAGCAACATTCCTCATTGCCTCAGCAACAGCACTTACAGCCCCCCAATATGGACTAATCTTTGAATATTTAGGATTATGGTCAACAGAAAGTGCAACACCCGCCTTAGACCCAGGAATTGGTGCCTGTAATCCTGCGTCTGCTTCGCCTGGCCTTATTACCGTTATTCCTTGTACTTCTGTATCGTAGTGTTTATAGACCTTTGCCTTTGAAGCAACATTAGGGTGTGCCAATACCTTTAGTGCTATCTCATTATAGTTTTTTGGTTCACCTAGAGAAGGTTCCCTATAATCCCTTATTGATTCCTTCTTTTCCCTTCTATATTTAATACCCCTTGTAAGAGCCTCTATGGGCACATTACAAACTGTCTTTCCTTTGTGCATTAAAATGTAGTCTCTTCCTTTTGTAACCTTGCCAACTACTTTTGCTTGGGCTCCTTCTGCTACCATTGGTAGTTCAAAGTCTTCGTTATATATCCTTAGAATAGTCTTAGTGAATTCTGGTGGACTTATCCATGTAAATCTCTCTTGTGTTTCCCCGCAGGCAATAATATAAGGGGGTAGGTTTTTTATGGAGACATGAACCTTATCCAAGTCTATTTTTGCTCCAAACCCACCAGCCTCACATAACTCTGAAGTAGAACACATAATCCCACCAGCACCCATATCCTTGAACCCGAGTTTAATACCTTTTTTTCTTGCTTCTTTGAATATCTTTTCAGTTGCTCTGATTAGAACATTCTTAAGAAATGGATCAGGAACCTGAACAGCTCCCTTGTTGTATTCTTCCTCTTCCTCATCCAAAACAAGAGAAGCAAAGGCAGCTCCCCCAAATCCAGAATTATCTGTTGCCTTTCCAACAATGATTATATCATAGTTATCTGCATTCTCTGGAGCAGCACTATGGATTATATCTTTCTCTTTAATCAAGCCAAGGCTGACAACATTTACCAGACAATTATCATCAAAGCTAGAATTGAAATAAACATCTCCTGCTATATTCGGAATCCCGATTGGATTAGTATAGCCTGCAATACCATCAATAACAGCGTTTGCGACATACTTAACATATTCTTTCTTCCTGCCATTTGGGTCTCCAAAACGAAGAGGGTCTGCAGTTGCGATTACACGAGCACCCATACATAAGACATCTCTGACTATCCCACCTATGCCGGTAGCAGCCCCTTCGTAGGGCACTACTTGTGATGGATGATTATGGCTTTCATGGGCTATAACAATACCATATTGCTCTCCATTCACTTTAGCAAATTTTATTATGCCCGCGTCTTCCTTTGGACCTTGGATTACTGTTGGTCCATCGGTAGGTAATAGCTTAAGAACATCTTTACTTGACTTATAACTACAATGTTCACTCCATTCTATATTGAACATATGTAACTCTGTTAAGGTAGGATCTCTTCCAATAAGCCTTACTATCTTTTTGCATTCATCAACCTTCAATGCGAGAGAATTCTTTTTTATAATCTCTATTATCTCAGAATCAGACATTCTACTGATGGGTATTGTTTCTATGTCCACCTTCCCCATTTTACGAAGAAAAATAGTTGACAAATATAAAAAACTATCTATTGAACTATTAAATCTTCTCTATTATTATTCTATTTTTGCTTACTTTGATGACAAACTCGTCCTTTTCATTAAAATCTGAAATGTTTGTTACAAATTTTGGTAGTAAAATCCTATTGCCTCTGAATTCCAGATTTGTCACTATTTGTTGTTCTTTAGCTCCTTTTTTCAGATTGATTTCCTTCATTATCTCCCCTGCCTCTTTTTTTGTGCCTCTCTCTTTGAACTCCTTTGCTCTCTCATATAAATACTTAGCAATCTTGTCTGCAACATCTATTTTTGTTGCCTTTGTGATTCCTTGCAGGCCTGGAGAAAGATTTGCTTCAACAACAAGTGGTCCCTTTACGCTTTCTAGTATATCAACAGCACATATCTCTGCACCTATTGATTTTGCTGTTTCAACAGCTATTTTTCTTGTGTGTGAATCAGGAGTAAATGCCTCACCCTCACCTCCAGCATGTATATTTGACCTTTTTTCACCCATTATTGCCTTTCTCTTCATAGCAGCAACTACCCTATCACCTATAACAAAAGCCCTTATGTCTTCTCCTCCTGTTTCTATGTATTCCTGTATTAGGAAGGGCTGCCTCATGGTTTCTAAAGCATCTAGGATAGATGATGCAGCAGCAAAGCTTTCAGCATACATCACTCCTTTACCACCAGTTCCTGAGGGAAACTTAAATATTATTGGGTAATTTACTTTTTCCAATATTTTTCTTGCAGCTATTGGAGAGGAAGTCAAGTATGTAGTAGGCATAGGAATCTTGTATTGCTGCAAAGCTAAATGAGTTAACAGCTTATCATGACCAATAGTAAAGGTTGCTGCCCTTATAGGCATATATGTTTTATTGTAGAGGGCAGAGGTAACAGACCTCAAAGTTTGGGCATACCTAAACGAACCTTTTGCATAAATGCAATCATAGTCCCCAATCTCTTTACCCTCATATAGAACATCAAGTCTTCCAGATGCAAGATCTACTTGTATTTTTCTTATATCAATACTATCAACACTACTAAAATATTTTTTCATTGCTTCCAATGTCCATTTTGATGAAGTACTTCCAAGTGATATTAGTGCTGCTTTCATTTTGAAGGATCAATCAAATAACCATTTTTTAATATGTTCTGGCCTATTAGTGCCTTGTATTTCATATGAGACCTATCTGCTAGGGTAAACTCTTCTTTCATCCTTTTGCCAGCAAGTCTTATCTCTACTTCAATAACAGGTCTAAGCCTATTTCCATGAGCTGATTTAACTACCTTTGATTTGATTATTGGACCTAGGTTCAATTGAGAAGCAAGCCTTATATCCAAAGAACTTTTTGAAGCACCAGTATCTATTTTTGCTTCAAGCTTTCTTTGTCCTTCCTTGCTGAAAACAGTAATCTCTTCAACAAGACCTATAATAACCTTGCCGTTTACCTTCTTGTGCCGTTTCATAAGACAAGATAATGAAAGGTATTTGTATTTAAAGCTTTTTAATTTTCAGTGGGTCAATAGGGTTAAAGCAAAAAAAATTAATAAAAAGAAAAATAACTAGTCAATTTTATATACAAAATGGCTTACAAGCCAAAACATACAAGAGAGGAAGTGTGTAAGATTATAAGTAATCTAGAGTCTTCTGGGATTCCATATGAGGATTTGATGGAAAGATATGGAAATACACTAAAATGGGCTAGGAGGATGCTTAAAGACCCAGAGATTATTGCAGCTATCGATGGTATAAAAAGGAAGGCTCTTTTAATTTCAATTAGAAGAAATGCAAGAAGGAATGAGGATTTGAGTATTGCCCACACAAAAAGTAACTATCCCTATCTATTGAGGTGCGCAGAGTCACTTTACCAAAGAAAAGATGGAAAATCACCATGGCAACAAGTGGTTGAGGAAGCAGGTTTTAGGTATCCATCAAGAAGATATGAAGAGTGGAGCCTAAAAAGAATTATTATGAAGCTTAGGCTTTTTGGAGATTCTCTAGAGGAGCGTACCTCAAGAGATTTCCAAAGATTTTATACTAGGCTGTATCTAGCTGTGAGATACAGGATTGGAAGCATCGGTAAGGCACTTATCTTAGTAGGTATAGATTACACAAGAAGAAAACGTGTCAGCAAAGCAAAATGCTATTTCACGGATGAAGAGTTAAGCAGAATAGTGCAGGACAACTCCTTAAGCAAAGAGGACAAAGCGGCTTGTATATTTAATGCATTGGCTCTCCAATATTTTCCCCTAGAAGAGTGTAAAACATACTCAAGAAAAGAGTTAGATAGCTCGGATGATTCTTTTAGGCTTATAAGACAAGAAGAATTTCTAGACAGAAGAGTAAGAATAGCATTTGAGCAAAGCAGAAATCCACCTTTGCTGAGGTTCGGAGTTCTTATTGAGCTTTCACAAGATATAGAAAACAGAATCCACAATGTAAGATGGTATTTTCAAGGAGGTACATCAGCTGATGATTCGCTTGGGTTTTATTATATCCTAAGGCATACATTAGCCTCAATAGATAATCAAAGTGTATTTTAATAAAAATTTATAAAAAAACTAAAAAGAAGTATTATTCTTTCTTTTTAATGGATTCATTCATCTCTTTAAGCATCTTTTCAATCTCTTCTTTGTCCATTCCATGCCCTAAACAACCCTGTTCAATTGTTTCCATCTGGGCAAGATGGCAACCAACACAATGAAGTCCATACTTCATCATAATTGGAACTGTCTCTGGATACTTCTCTAGAAGTTCCCTAAAACTCATGTCTTTGCTGATTTTTTTTTGACTCCATTTATGCCATCTCGGTAACCTTTATCGCATCTACCGGGCATGCGTCTGCGGCATCTTTATTACAACCTACCTCATCAACTTCTGGATTTTTTACTTTTGCTTTACCTTCTTCCAACTCAAAATTATCGCATTGGGCTATGCATGCCCCACAACCAATGCACTTATCCTTGTCAACTTCTATCTTGTATTTTGCCATTTGTGCACCTCCTTAGTTGATTGTTCAGATAAAAATCAAAACTCATCAAATTCTTCTAATTTCTTTAGATATCCTTTCCTCTTTAGGAACTCAATCTGTGCTTTTGTATACTTATATATTATATCACCTTTCTCATCCCCACTATACTCCCATGGCTCAACAATGATTAGGTCACCCTCTCTTACCCATAATCTTCTTTTTAGTCTGCCTGGAATTCTACACACCCTTGTTTTACCATCCAAACACCTTGCTCTAACCCTAGATGCACCAAGCCTTTGTTCCAATATACCAAAAACCTGCCTACCTCTTGGCAGATGTATCCTAGAGATTTGTCTTTGTATTTCTTCTTGTATCTCCTGCTCCTTCTTTTTTCTGCTCATCTCTACACTAAAGTTATGTGGTCTATTTATATATGTTTTGTTTTTTTCTTCTTGAAACTTTACTAATTAATCTCCTATATTCTCTATCTTTCAAACCTTTTTTGAAAATAACAAAAACAACAAAACAGATAATCAAGAAATTTATAAGATTGCTTATGAATGAACCTATCTTTAGCTCTATTACTCCTATTTTCAGTATTGCATCTTCCCATTTCCCTGTTGTTAATAGGGGGTTAACCAAAGGCATAATCAAATCATCAACTACAGATTTAACTAAATCTTTAGAGGCAAAACCCATTATAAACCCAATCGCAAGGTCCACTATTTTATAGTTTCTCAAAAAATCAGAAAATTCTTTTAGTATAGGAATCCCCGCCATTTTTATTGGTTTGTAGTATATTATCCTTATATATCTTTCTTTTTTTATAAAAAGTTTAGGCAGATATCCACAAATTTATTAGTGTGATAAATGCTGTTCCTTATTGCTAATTTCTCCAATTTTTCTTCTTTGATTCTCACTTTAATCCAACTTATTAAGAATAATAGCCAATAATGTAAATATGCCTCTTTTTGTGTATAAAATTGATGAGAAGATATAAAAGAGAAAGATTAATATAATCAGTTAAGAATTTAATCAACATGACAATATGGTTTAAAGGCTTTTTTTGGAGAAAAATAATTGAATTTAAGTGTCAAGGTATCTTGATTATCTTTAAGGAGGATAGTTCAATTTCTTATTTGAATCGTGAATTTAGAATATATTTATGTAGATTAATTTCAAAGATCATATGTGGTAGTGATTATAAAAAATATTTAAACAAAATCACAATATTCCTGACTAATGAACGTGGCAAATCTTACAGGTACAATTCTGATTTTCCAGTTTCTAACTTAATACAATTTAGTGAAGGCAAAGTAGATATGGGTCTATTAGAAAAGGGTGTAGCAAATATAATCATTAATGTAGATAATGTGTGGGCTAATATTCTTGATATACTAAGGTCAAAAAATGTTCCGTTAACTAAAGACATAAATGAAACTTATGAAAGAAATAAAGCCATGATACAAAAAATACTTTCTGAGATTCTAAATGAAGCAGTTTTACATGAATTATTCCATAATGTACAATTTTACATTGAATCTAAGCAAAAAGAACTTCATAGATTAGGTAGCAAATATTTATCTGCGATTAAATGGCACAATAAGATATGGCTAAGTTTTCTGATGCAAATTAAGAGATTCAATTTTAGCCTAGCATATATCTATATCCGGAAATTCATAGCAGAATTAATTGATATTATCAAGGTAGAAGGAGAAGCAAAATTTTTTAGTGAAACAAAGACCTTTGAGCTGGATATGAGGAGCATAGAACGTGAGTATAAGTTTGGACTAGAAGATGCCAAATTAATCCAAAGAGAGATGGACCGAATATTAGATATGTTAGAATCCATGATTAATGAAGCGATTAAGCAGAGTAAAAATAAGCCTTTTCTAAGCCAGAAACAAAAGAGAAAAGAGATTGAAAAGTATTTTATAATGCATTTTAATATTTCTGAGATTAGCAACTTGGGTAAAAAGATTCACAGTCAGTTATACCAGATTGGCGCTTCAATGATTCAATGCATACTTTTTGTTTTGGGGGAATATGATCTCCATAAGATAGTCAAACTGTCTAGTAGAAAGTTAGTTTTAGCTTATGAGATTGCATGTCAAGAACTCAAGATTATTCCATTAGTTACTTATGATGGAGATGGCATTTTTGATGTAAAAAGAAATATAAGGCGTTTAGTAAGATTAAAACATCAACTTAGGAAGCTACCTTAAATAGCAAGGAGTTGGTTTTGTAATCTCAACTGGTAATCTTATTTCTAAAGTCTGGCCAGGATTTCCAGTAGGATCTCTGCTCAGATGTAAAATAAAACCTCTATTTTGATATTTCCGAACACTTGCTGTGTATCCAGGATGTTTCATGTTCAAGGTAACTGTATCTGGTAAAGAGACGCTCATACTAGCTATAGCTCTAAAGGCTTCTTCAGAGTCAACATATAACTCAGGTTCTTCTGTTGCTGGTAGCCCTATTAATGTTTCTAAGTCGTGATTTATAAATAAACAACTTCTTCCAAACCTTTCTGTGAATATCCCCGCCTTACTATCAAATTGAGCTGACTTAGATTTAACTCTTATCATTCCACTATACCCAATTAATTCAACCGTAGCAACTTCTTGTCCAGTAGTTCTATCGATTATTGAGAAATATGGCCTTTTAAATTCTCCACAGAATAAGCCATTATACCTATCTTCTTGCCAATCATACTGTATTCTTTCTTCTGGGTTAACAAAGAAAGCTGAATATTGTTCCAAATTCTCTATTAACCAGTCCTGAACACCTCTCACAAATTGGAGATGTCTTTCATAAACTTTTGGGTTTATCATGTCTAATATAAGTATATATAATAACTAGTATTTAAATTTTTCTATTTGTAGTACCTAGTAAGTAGTAATAATTTTTAAGATTTTCTAAGCCATATTACTCGATAATAAAGCAAACATAGACTAAATCTCTTGGTGTAGTCAAATGATTTAAAGTGAAAAGCATTTTTTATTAACCTATTTTACTAGTCTAGCCAAGTGCCATACTAGTTTTGCTTTTAATGGGACATCTCCTTTGATAATCATCCCCTCTATCTCCTCATCTTTAGGAAGTGTAAACAATTCCTTTACCAAGCCCTTCCTAAAGGCTAATCCTTGTAGGTCATAAAAGATTAAGCCTGCTTCCATTAATTTTCCAAATGAACTTTTCCATTTTTTTTCGTACTTTGCAAGGAAGTCCTTGTCAAATCTATTTCTTATTATGGCTTCTTTTGCTGTTTCTGCTGCTATTCTTCCAGATTCTAATGCAAAATATATGCCTTCACCAGTTCCAGCATACACAAATCCTGCAGAGTCTCCACAGACCAACAACCTGTTGGAATAAGTCTTATCTATCGGACCAGAGCATGGAACTACGCCGCTATATTCTGACACCATTCTTAGTTTAGGAGTTATCTTTTTCGCAATCAGATTAAAGATATCCTTTACATTAGTTTTCCTTACAACGGTAGCAAAACCAATATTTGCTTCGTTTTCGTTTTTTGGAAAAATCCAAAAATAGCCTGCGTATCTTTCATCAAAATAGGCATAGAATTTATTTTTATCAAACCCATAGTTTTTACAAATCCCACCATAACACAACAACAATCTTGGACATTTAGCAATCATTGAGTATTTTCTTTGAATTCTGAAATCACAACCATAAGCCAAGATTGCTATTTTTGCTTTTATTCTTCCTTTATTAGTTATCACCTCTACACAATTTTTGTTTATCACAATGTCATCACATTTGGTGTTAAGGTTTATCTTATCTGCTATACCATCTGCTAGAAATTTCTCAAATTTCTCTCTGTCCAGCTCCAAATAACTAGCCTTAAACCTCCTTCTTATATCTTTGTAGATAACCTCGTGTTCATTAACACTATTTCTTATAAAGCCATAGTTATCGCTTCCAAATAGCTTAACAAAGCCATTCCTTCTAATTCCTTCTCCACAACATAATGGCTTCCCAATCTCCTTTTTTTTGTCAATCAAAATAAAAGAAATATTATTAGGTAATGTTCTAGCTGCCATCAAACCAGCAGGTCCAGCACCAATTATGACCAAATCATACATTCTATTCTACAAACATTCCTGCCTTTTTTGTATCATATTTCCACTCTGAAGGCAGCTTTCCTATCCTCTTATAGTATTTTACTAGTCTTTTAATCTTTGATTCTGTTAATTGCAAACCTCTAAGGGCTGTTTTATCTTTTTTATTAGTTTCTAAATGTTTCCTTATTGCAACGCTTTTCTTTATCAGAGCCATAAGGTCTTCTGGAATCTCTGGCAAAAGATTTTTCTCTTTTAGTATCTGTGTAATAGACTTTTTTGTAATCATCTTTTCATCTGGAATTCCATAAACATCTCTGAGAATCATGCCTATTTTACTCGGAGTATTTCCTTCTTTTGCAAGCTTTGTAATCAATAATAGAATCTCCCTACTTGTATATCTAACCCAAGGGGGAACAACGGGTTTTGTTGGTCTGTTTGAACCTGATTTTCCTTTTTTTCTTGAATGCATCCTAGCCATAGCTACATCACCTTCAATTAAATTTTTATTTCCGGAAACAAAATTTAGAAATTATTTTGTCTCCAGCGTAAGCGAGTGGAAATCCACCAGCTTACCTATCAACAGCTCCCTATATGGTAGGAACTAGGATAATGTTTAAAAATGTTTTCTTTTTGAGCTTTTATCTTTCAAACCTAGTTTTAATACTTTCTCTGTGTCCTTCTAGACCTTCTATGTAGGCGATTGTTTCTATTGTTTCTTTCAATTTTTTTAATCCATCCTTGCTTAGTTCTTGAATAGATGGCATTCTTATAAAATCAAACACGCTTAATCCAGAACGAAATCTTGCAGTTCCCCCTGTTGGTAATACATGGTTTGTTCCAGATGCATAATCACCAGCTGCCTCTGGACTATACTCTCCAATAAATAAGCTCCCGAAATTTCTTAGCTTTGCTATAACTTTTTCTTTATTGTCAACTATAATCTGAAGATGTTCTGGTGCAAACCTATTTGCAAACTCTATTGCTTCATCCAATTTGCTTACTATAATTATTGCACCATACTTTCTTAAGGACTCTGAAGCAAAACTTATTTTTTTAGTCCTTTTTAATTGGACATTTATTTCTTCCTTAACCTTATTTGCCAGATTCTTGTTTGTTGTAACTAGTATTGAAGAAGCCATGGCATCGTGTTCTGCTTGAGCTATCATATCAGAAGCTATAAAGCTAGGATTCCCTCTTTCGGCTAGTATTAAGAGCTCAGTAGGACCTGCGATAAAGTCTATTCCTACATCACCATAAACTAACTTTTTTGCTGCTGCAACAAAGATATTCCCAGGACCAACAATCTTATCAACCACTTGTACTGATTCTGTGCCATAAGCCATTGCTGCTATTGCTTGGGCTCCACCTATCCTGTATATTCTATCTGCTCCTGCAATATCTGCAGCAACATATAGCTCATAGTTATTCTCTCTTGGTGGGCTACATACTATAACCTCATCTACCCCAGAAAACCTTGCAGGAACCACAGTCATTAATACAGTAGAAATTAAAGGAAATCTTCCACCTGGGATATAACATCCAACTTTCTCTATTGGTCTCAACAGCCATCCTAAACGAATTCCCTCCTCAGCCTCTTTAATCAATTCTATTGGAAGCTGCAATCTGCAATATCTTTCAATATTCTCCTTTGCTTTTTTTATGGCTTCTATTTTTTTTGTGTTTACTTTTTTATATGCAGCTTTTATTTCTTTTTCTCTTACTAGGATATTATTCTTAGAAGCTTCAAAGCAATCATATTTTTTTATGTATCTAAACAAGGCTTTGTCACCAAGAGTTTTAATATCCTTTACTATGGGTGCAACCCTTGACAAAGCCAACTCAAAGTTTTCTTTATTTCTGTTCTTTATTCTTTCTATTTTTTCTTTATCTTCTATAGTTATAATCTCTATCATAGAATAACCTTATTTAGCGGATACTCAACTATGCCCTGTGCACCCGCTTTTTTTAATTTTGGAATAAGGTTTTTCACTATACTCTCATCAATTATTGTATTAACATCAACCCATCTTTTATCTGAAAGCTCTGCTACTGTGGGTTTTTGCAATGCTGGGAGAATCCCTAGTACCTTACTCAAATCTTTTTTTCTAACATTCATCATTAGTCCCACTTTGCCTTCAGCCATTATTGCCCCATCCAACAGAAGTTTTATTTCCTCAATCTTTCTTCTTTTTGATTTATCCCTCCAAGATTCTTTATTGGCAATCAAGACTGTATTGGATTCCATTACTGTATCTACGATCCTTAGATTATTTGCTCTTAAGCTAGCACCAGTTTCTGTGATTTCAACAATAGCGTCTGCTAATCTCGGTGGCTTAACCTCTGTTGCTCCCCAAGAAAATTCAACCTTTGCATTCACCCCGTTCCTTCTTAAATATTCTCTTGTTATATTTATAGCCTCTGTTGCTATCCTTTTTCCTTCTAAATCTCTTACTGATTTTATTTTACTTTTATCTGGCACTGCTAAAACCCATTTAACTTTACCAAGACCTCGTTTTGAATATATAAGGTCAGCTACCTTGACAACATCTGCATTACACTCTAAAACCCAGTCCATACCAGTAAGTCCACAATCTAACACGCCTTCTTCCACATAGCGAGCCATCTCTTGAGCCCTAATGAGCATGCACTCTATTTCACTATCATCTATTAAGGGAAAATAGCTTCTATCTGAAACTGAGATATTAAAACCTGCTTTCTTGAACAAATAGATAGTTGAATCCTGCAAGCTTCCCTTTGGAATCCCTAATCTTAGTTTCATTAAAATCACCCAGACTTTCAGGAAAAAGAAGGGGTATATTTAAATTTATCCGCATTATTGTGGAATACAACGAAAAATAAAAATTAAAAAAAGGCATTATAGAAAGTTAGGCAAAACACCAACAAATTTATTTGTGGGATAAATGCCGTCCCATTTCTTGTATTTCTGAAAGGAGCAGAAATATATAAATAATTCGATAAATTTGTCTTTCATTCTCTCAGGCAAGGAAACTCAAAGCTTTAGCTTTGAGATGAATTGCTTTGC
>CAZNZT010000026.1:0-14333 GCA_964577685.1 uncultured Methanosarcinales archaeon
GCTGGAAGAACAGTTAAAGATTTTATAGATTTCTTAAAGGATTTCTACAGAGCCTCAAAAACTAAAACTTTAAATAATAATTCATCAAAATTTTATATTTATGTTTAAGAAAAAAGATGCTATTGTTGTTGGATGTTCTCATGGTTTACACTTAGCTGAAAAAATAGCTACAAGGTTAGGAATAACATATTCGCCTCTTGAGGTAAAAAAATTTCCGGATTCAGAGACATATCTTAGATTTAATTTTAATCCTAAGAACAAGATTATTATTCTTGTCCAGAGTTTTTATGGAGTAATAAATGATTGTATTATAGAAGTACTATTTGCTGCAGAAACAGCGAGAGAATTAAAAGCTAAAAAAGTTATTCTAGTAGCACCTTATTTCCCCTACCTAAGACAAGACAGGCGGTTTAGGGAAGGTGAATGCATTAGCTTAAAGACTATTGCCAAAAATATTGATGAAGACTTTGATATGATATATGTCATAGACCCTCATTTGCATAGGGAAAAGAAGCTAAGCAATATATTCAAAATCAAAACAAATAAGATAACATCCGTTAGTTTAATCTCAGACTATATAAAACAATTAAAAAAAGCAAATAACAAGATTGTAATAGGTCCCGATGAGGAAAGCTATAAGTGGGCAGGAGCTGTTGCAAAGAATATTAATGCAGGGTATATTATACTAAAGAAGCATAGAAAATCTGCGTATGATGTCAGCCTTAGGCTCAATAAGAATATCAATCTAAAAGACAGATTTATTGTCATAGTTGATGATATCATCTCTACTGGGTCTACAATAATAGAAACTGTTAAGTTACTAAGAAAACTTGGTGGAAAAAATTTTCTTGTGATTTGTGTCCATGGTATTTTTGCCAAAAACAGTTTAGCCAAATTGAGAAAACATAAGGTTGATGTTTTGGCTTGCAATACAATTCCAAGCAAAGTAGCAAAAATAGATGTTTCAGAATTAATATCAAAATCGATTAGTAAGCTTTTCCAAAAATAACAACGTATTTAGCAGGTTTGTCACAATTGATACACTTTCCTGTGACAAGCTTTTGTCCAAATGAAATATTCCTTGAAGTTGCTCCATTTGTTTTTTCTTGGATTTCTTCTTCACATTTAGAATCCCCACAGAATAATGCCTTAACAAGTTTTTTGTTTTGAACTGCCTTTTTAAATTCATGCATATCTTTAACATTTACTAGATTTTCCTCAAAAGACTTCTTTGATCTTTTATATAAATTATTGTGGATATTCTCCAATGTTTCCCTTATCTTTTTATTCAGGTCCCGGATTTTAACTATCTCCTTCTTTAGTGTATCCCTTCTAAATAACACTACTTGCTCTTTTTTTAAATCTTTAGGTCCTATCTCAATCCTTATTGGAACTCCTCTTAATTCATATTCATTAAATTTCCATCCTGCAGAGTATTCCTCTCTTGCGTCTAATTTCACAGAAAATTCCTTTAACTTTTCTTTTATCTCAACAGCTTTTTTTATCACTTTTTCTTTGCTTTCTTTGAAAAGTATTGGTATGATAACAACCTGAGTCGGTGCGAGTTTTGGGGGCAATATTAGGCCCCTGTCATCACCATGTATCATTATCACTACACCTATCATTCTTGTTGTTAGTGCCCATGTATTCTGCCATACATACTTCTCTTTTTCATCCTTGTCTAGGAATTTTATTTTAAATGCTTTAGCAAAATTTTGTCCATCATGATGGGTATCTGGGCCTTGTATGGCCCTTCCATTTGGCAGGTACAGTTCTATTGATAATGTGTATTCTGCACCTGCGAATTTCTCTTTTTCAGTTTTTCTTCCCATTACGCCATAAAGAGCAAAATAATTCTTTAGTATTTCATAATACATTTCTAATGTTTCATAACATTCTTTTTCTGCCTCCTCTTTGGTAGCAAAGAAGGTGTGCCCTTCATTCCATAGGAATTCTCTTGTTCTTAGGAATGGAATGGGGTGCTTGAATTCCCACCTAACAACATTATTCCATTGATTTAAGAGCAAAGGTAAATCCCTCCAGCTTCTAATCCAGTTTTTTACAGTTTCATACATTATTGTCTCCGATGTTGGTCTTATTGCTAGTTTTTCTTCTAGTTTGGTATTACTTGCGTGCGTTACCCACGCCACTTCTGGAGAAAAACCCTTTATATGTGCACTTTCCTTTTTTAATAGGCTCTCTGGGATAAATAATGGGAAATAAACATTCTTAATTCCTCTTTGCTTTAGTTTTTTATCTACAACTTCTCTAATCTTCTCCCAAATAGAGTAGGAATATGGCTTAAAGACAATACATCCAGAAACAGCAGAATAGTCCGCTAAATCAGCTTTTTTTATAACTTCACTGTACCATCTTGACATATCTTCCGATTTCTTTACACTTAAACCAATATCTTCCTTTTTTGACATCATATAAAAGTTTTTTTTACTGTTTTTAATAAATTTATCGTTTTTCTTCTTCAATAATTTTTAGTCTTAATCTAGCTTTTCTGATTCATAAACCAACTTTTTTTTATTGTATTCAATCCATTTTTTATTGTAATGCTTAACAGAAAAAGCTAAAGAAGAGAATATTGTTAGTAGCTTGTATATGCTTTTTCTCTCATCAAATCTCTTATCTATCTTTTTATAACTTTCATATCCTTCTATGAACACCTTCTCAAAATTTTTCTTTTTATCAAACATATAATAACAACTTTTTGCAATGTCTAACTCGTTATGGCCTGATATTGCCCACTCGAAGTCTATAATCCCACTAATCTTTTTATTCTTGACCAAGATATGAGAAGAGTGATAATCCTTATGCAAGAGACAGGGCCTTGTTTTAGTTTTTAGTATTTCTTTATTTTTTTCAATAACCTTCTTTATCTTTTTTATTTCCTCCTTGTCTATTATATTTGCTCTCATCAGAATCTTTGATTTTTGATTAAAATCATAGGCTATGAAATCTAACCACCTTCTAAACTTAGGTCTTACTTTTTTACCCATAATCCAGCCATAGTATGGAAACCTTATAGAATGTATTTTTGCTAATAAGAAACCAGCATCTTTTATTAACTTTCTGTCTAGACTTAATTCCTTTCCATCTATTTTTGACATCAAGAGATAATTTTTTCCCTCCCATAATACCTTTGGTGTGGGTATCTTCTTAGCTAGAAGCCCATATATATAGTTCTCTTTTTTTGCTTTCCAGAATTCACTTGGATAGATTCTTATTACCAAATCTTTTTTTGGATTAGCTATACTTATCTCGTATGTCTTGTTAATAACCCCTTTCTTAAATTTCCTAATTGATATAACCCTCGCTTCTGGATAGACTTTCCTTATAATTTCTCCGATTTTCATTTAGACCTATTAAAACCCCGATTAGATTCAATCTAGAAATAGTTCATATTTAAATCTTTTTAAAGTTTTTACCCCACTTGATTCTAAGGAACAAACTGCTTTTTGTTTCTTTTTAATCTCTCAATCCTTCTCTTATCCATGCATTCAGGATTTCCACAAGTGATCATTCTATTAAATTGTGCTGGGAAGTCCCACTCAGAAAATTCCTTTCCACAATACCTACATGTCTTTGTTCTCATTTTTCATTAAATTCAGTCATTTTGTCACTGAAGTCATAGTATCTCTTAAAGAAATCCAGGTAATCATCTTCAAGAGCTTGTTTTCTTTCAATCGATTTAGCTATTCTTTTAATCATTTTCTCACCCCCTTTTTCATGTTTTCTCATAACCTTAAGTCCTAACCTTATGTCCTTGCTTTTTGTTCACTTGTGTTGCCGCATACAGGACACTCGTAGCTGTAACCGTTGAAGCACATCTCTGTTTTGCAGTTATTGCAATAAACAAAATCTTCCCTATTAACAAAATCTAATTCATTTTTTGTAAATCTCATATCAATCACCCCTTCATTTTTTGTAATCCATCCTGCATATAGGACATCTGAACAAGCCTTCCTGGATAAGCTTCATCTTTTTCATACAACCCCCACAATAAATCTCTGGCTTCACCCTTTCAATTATGATTGGTTCCCCACCAGGAAGCGCATCTGAAAACATTTTCCACCCCTTTTTAATCTAAAAATTATTAAACAAAAGATTTATATATATGTTAGCCATATATTATATATACTATATATAAAAAATTTTAATATATGCTTTTATTTATTATTTATATAAAACATCAACGGGGGGTCAAAATGTATGTAAGAAGGCTAATCAGTTTTGGAAATAACTCTTTTGTTGTTTCTTTGCCAAAGCAGTGGATTAATAAGAATAAGCTAAAGAAAGGTGATTTACTAATGATTGATGAACATAGTGATGGACTCTTGCTTAATCTAAATAATAATGAAGCACAAAAAGAGGAAAAGACTATAACAATCATAATTGATAACAAAGACCTAGATATTATAAAAACTGAGATTGTTTCTGCTTATTTGAATAATTACAATGTAATTGAAATAATCTCCAAGGACTTAAAGGAAAAAGCACCTGAAATCAAAAAAATTCTGATGAGCCTAGCAGGCCTTGAAATATTAGAACAAACATCAAAAAAGATTATCTCAAAATATCTTATAGACTCAAATGAACTTTCTATAGATAAACTAATAAGAAGGATGGATAACATCACAAGAGCAATGATTCAGGATAGTATTGAATCTCTCAATGGGGTAGATAATTCATCTAATCTTGCTAATAGGGATGAGGAAGTGAATAGACTTCATTTTCTTGTTCATAGGATAATAAGGGGTGCATTGGAGAATGTAAGGATAGCAAGTTCATTTAATACCAACCCATTGAAATTACTCAGGGACCATACAACCGCTATGCAGATAGAAAGGATAGCCGATAGTACAAAAAGAATATGCAGGTATTTAAATGATACCCAAATAAAAGGGAAATGGTTAGGAGAAATAAAAAAATTATTTGCTAGCATTAAGTGGGCATATCTAGATGTAATGAAAGCATATTATACAAATGATAAAAACCTTGCACTAAAAATAGAAACAGAGAATAAAAAATTATTAGTAGAGTGTAATAACTTTTTTAATCTTCACAATCACAGAGATTTGCAATACAAAGATGGTGCAAGGAAAGGTATCTGTAAGTTTAGATATGCTTGTGGAGCTACAACAAGAATAATAGACAATATGAAAGCAATAGTCAACTCAACTAGATATATTGCTAGAACAGTTCTTCATATATCTTAATTATCTTTTTACCACAGATTCTGGCAGATACTCTCCACCTATCTCAAGCTTTGGCTTTATGTCTTCTGGATTAATCTCACCTGAAAGGACTTTTTCAATCAATGGTTGTAGTGGTTCTTTTACTCTGATTCCAGTTTCTTGGGTGAATCCTGGAATTCTTGCTTCTAGATGCAGTTTCGCTTCAGGTTTTCTATGCCTAACTAGCGCAACAAGCCTATAACCCACTTCTGCTAAATCATATATCGTGGCAGAGCTTATACAACCAACCTTTAATTTTGTACGCACTTTTCTACCTTTCTTTGCTGTTACCCATGATAAATACTGTTTTGATCTTGGTACTACTATGTTCCCACTGGAAGCGCTTATACCTTCTAAAGCGCTGACTAGGGCATCTTCAGCCAAATACAACCCACAGATACCCCTTCTCAATATCCAGGAACCTACTGAAAATCCCTTCGGTTGTCCTTCTTTCCTAAAGTGTTCTATCTCGCTTTTTATCTTGTTTCTTTCTGCCTTGGTCAAACTAAGAACAGCGGAATATACTGCAACCCCCTTGCCTTGCAATGATGAATATCTATATTCGTATTCAACCTCATCTCGATTTAATGTCCTTAGACTTCCATCATCTCCTATTATTCTAACTTTCCTACATATGTCAGCTGTTTCATAAATACCAGCACCAGCGTTCATTACTACAGCTCCCCCAACTGTGCCAGGAATATAAGAAACATATTCTACTCCGGACAAACTGCATTCTTCGGCGATTCTTGACAGCTCTGGTAGGGATAAGCCAGCCTCAGCTTCTATCATTACCTCGGCTCCTTCATCAAGCCCCTCTGTTTTTTCTTTGATAAACCTTACTGCTTCTTTCCTCTCCTTTCCTTCTAGGGGATAATAATCATCTCCAACCCAAAGGCCTAGCAAACCATTTATCTTGTTTGTTTCTATAATAACGCCTGGGAAGTTGCCATAAATGGTATTGGAACCTTTACCTACTACAAAATAGAGCAAATCATTTTCCCTTAAATAATGCACAAGCTCGCTATACTCTTGCCCTGTCTGTGGTTGCACTAAACAAGAACCAACACCCCCTATCCCTAAAGTAGTCCAAAGACCAAGAGGAACATCTGTTTCTAGATACTCCTTTGGCACAATTCCTGACAACTTATCTATGTCTTCTTCTGTTATGCTTCTTCCATCATTTTTTGGTGGGGGCAACATGAAATCCGAGAAATCTGGTAGCTCTTTCGCAACCATTTCAATGTCTTCATACCCTAATATGTTAAATCCATGATAAGGAATTTCTTCTAATCCCCTTGAGTCTTTTGCTCTTTGGGCTGCTATTTCATTATATCTTTCAATCCCCTTCCTAACATCCTCTCTAGAAACATCTGGACCTACAATAACACAATATATGATGGGGCTAGTCTTATTTATATTCTCTAGCCTGTTTTCCCTGAGAAAATCTTCTAATGAGCCATAAGAAAAGAATTTATATGAGCTTTCATCTCTATAAAATAGATTCACTAATAGCTGTTCTATTCCTAGGCGAGTAGGTGTTCTCCGAGATGATTCAGGATCTATTATAGCACACCCCCAATTAGTTGCCCTATCCTTCAGAAAGACTTCTAAGTCTATACTTCCACCTGTTAAAAGTTCTACAAATTTATCAGGATTTTTTGTAAGCCTATCGATTATATCCTGTATTCCCATCTTTAAACTAATATTTTTACTATTAGAAAGTCACAAATTTATTTAAAGGTATCGATTTTATAGACGATTTTTAGTTTCTGGTTAACCTTTTTTACCTATTTGAGAAACCATACTCTGTATTGTTTCCAAGCAATTTTAGTTCTGAGAACAATATCCGAGCTAATTCATTTCCAATCTTTTCTGCAATAAAAAGAGGCACGTTACCATCAAATATAACCCTGTAATGGAAGCAACCTTTTGGGTACCCTTCCTTATCTCTTTGTATTTCAAATGAGATTAATCCAGCGTTTGTTTTTGGATGAAACTCAAGAGCAAAATATGGGAATTCTTCTTTTTCCCTAATTTCATATAGCTTTCTCCTTCTATTCCAAGATTCACCTGCGTAGGCTTCCCTGATTTGGTATCTTTCTCCAATTGCTTCTACTACCTGTAATAATTTATCCAGACTTGGATTTTCTGGGTTTTCTATGAGGGGTTTGCCTGGGGAATCTTCATGCACATAAGCTATTCCTTCTAAACTAAACGAATAGTTAGACTGTCCGAAGTACCCATCTGTCCTTTTTTTCTTTAATGGTGGAACTCTTCCTGCCCTATTATCCTGAATTGGTACTCCTACCATTTTATTATTTTTATTATTTTTATATATGTTTTGAAGTGTTTATCTCTTTATAAATATTTCTAAAATCTTGTTGATTTTTAGATTAACCAGGCAATAATTCCACAAGATAAAGCAATAATTGAATATTGTATGAGCCATACAACAGTTGCCCTAAAAAAGGATATCTGAAAAGCAACCATGTAAACTAAAACTGACAAAAAAGACACAAAAAGCCCGGCATAAATATTCAAAAAATATGAAGCTGAGATGAACGAAAAACCAAGTACAATACTAATCAGTATTGTCTTTACTACTCCCGCAGTGCCGCCAACTAGCTTTATTAAGAGATAAAGAGGGATGAAAGAAAGGAAAAACACTACTATAAATTCTAGTGTCCTTTTAAATATAAAATCTGAAATGATATCTATCATTTTTTACTGAACATTAAAATTCCGGTTGCTATAAGAATGTTTGCGTTGTATATTATCCTTATAAAGATTTCTTTTGATATGTCGTAAAAAAAGCCTAATGGATATATTTTTATTATATTTTCAGAATAATCAAAAACCCATGTTCCAGGAGCAAAAAATAACTTATGAAATATTGTGAATAGAATATCAAATCCTACAAAAATTGCCAAAATCATAACACTGCTTATTACTAAAGTAAAGAACCCAGAATAAAAGAATATCTTGTAAACTCTTAGGAGGAAATTGGTCCTATCTAAAAAATAGATTATAGAAACCAGAGGGATTATTATAATAAACAAAATATTCTTCAGGATGTTTAATTTTACAATGACACTTCTCACATCTGATAAGTGTTCCCTCTCTTTCTTGTCAAATAATGTATAATCATAATCCTTCCTAATACCATACAAATACTCTAATAAAATTGAGTTTATTTTATCAATATCTTCCCCAGGAAATTTTTCATAAATATCATATTTTTCAAATTCTTTTTTGTAGAACTGCTTATCTAGGGCAATAGTATTGAAGCTGTTTATTACAAAGATAATAGACACAAAAATTATTAAAACAAATAAAATACAAAACATTATTAACTTTTTTATGTTTTTTGATTTCATGTATAGCAAATAAATATGCTAGTATCACATGTGGATAATCTCTTTTTCTTCTTTAATAGCATCTATTATTGCATCTTCTATAGACCGCTTTGCCTTCTTTTTATTCTTCTGTTTTTCAGAATCCTCCTTGGAATCCTCAATTTTCTCTTCGGACTTTGAAGAATCTGGAGTGCTTATCTTTATTTCTTCTTGTTCTTCTTTAGATTTATATTTTCCCTCCTCTTTTTCTATCTCTTCCTCAATCCCTGTAGGCTTTTTTTCTTCTGGAGCTTCATTAGCTATATAATTATTAAACTCTCTATTTTCATTTCTAGAATAGTTTCCTCCAGTATTATATCCTAGGGGGCCTGTCTCTCTTCTTCTGTACTCTCTTTTTGGGTTCTCCCACGGGTCAAATATCTTGTATACCATTTAATTTTTGGGCTTCTTGCATTATTTAAATATTTTTTGACAATAACAAAAGATAAATTTTTATATAGGGTTGTTCTATAATAAGAAAATAATGGGATTAATGTTATTTTTGGCGGGCATATTCATAATGACCTTTATGGTAGGAAGGTTACTAGAAAAGATAAAAATTCCTTGGATTTTTTCAGCATTACTGATTGGTCTTGGCTTAGCTGCCTATAACCCATTTAGAAGCATAACCTCTTCATCCGATTTTTTATTGTTAGCTAACCTAGGAATGTATTTTCTTCTTTTTATTATTGGTTTTGAATTAAATATTAAAAAGATATTAAAAAGCAGCAAGTTCATATTAAAGACAACCTTTGTTATCATATTTTCAGAAGCCATAGTTGGTTCTATCTTAGTTCATTTTGTATTTAATGTGCCTTGGTTAGTTTCAGTTGTTTTGGCTTTATCATTTGCTACCGTAGGAGAAGCAGTTTTGTTGCCCATACTAGAAGAGTTTAATCTTATAAAGACAAAACTAGGACAAACAATCTTAGCCGTTGGTGTTCTAGACGATGTTATTGAGGTTTTGACAGTCATTGCTATTGTTGTGATTCTGGGTTACTCTATAGGACATACCCATTTTAATATTTGGACAAATTTGCTTATATTGTTCTCCTTGCTAGCTCTTGTTTTTCTACTACTTAGATTTAGAAATTATTTCTCTTCTTTTAAGTATAAGGATATACCTTCCTTTTTCTTTATTGTTATATTCTTCTTCTTTTTGTTTGTTGGATTAGGGAAATTTGCTGAATCTGCGGCATTAGGTGCACTATTGGCTGGAATTTCCTTGAAGAACATAGTTCCAAAGAAAATCTTAGCTGTTATAGAGTCGGAAATAAAAACTTTAGCATATGGTTTTCTGGCTCCAATATTCTTCTTGTGGGTTGGGCTTGGTGTAAATGTTTATTACATCTTGAAGTATCCTACATTAGTATTGCTTTTTGCATTCGCTACTTATCTAGCTAAAGCGATAAGTAGTTATATCATAACCAGAAAAGAACTTGGTTCAAAGAAAGCAATTTTATTGGGCATTGGTCTATGTGTAAGATTCAGCACAAGCATCGTAATATTAAAACTTCTTGTTGAAGGCAATCTTATAGGAACAGGCATCTATTCTGTGTTAATCGGCACTCAACTTCTCTTTATTGTAATCCCGTTTGTTCTTTCGTATTTGATAGACAGGTGGAATATAGGGTTTGACAGGATACAATCAGACAAGACAGCTGTTCAATAAGCAATGGTCAGAGAATATACAAAAATAAAAGGGTTTCCCTTTTCAAACACAAGGGACTATCAAAGAAAAACATCAAGGCTGGTGTTTTATCTGATTAGTTCTTTTCCAATAATTTAACCTAAAGCAAATAGCATGAACGGAACGACATTTACGAAAAATTTATAAACTTTTGTTCTATTAAATTATAGTATGGTGGGGGATAATATTAACATATTTGATAATATAGAAATATTAGAACCAAAGTGTCCTAAATGTGAGACTAAAATAGTTCTTGGTATATCAACTAAATACAGTACCAAGTATAAATGCCACATTTGTCTAAAATGTGGAACAAAATTATTATAGGTAGGTGAAAAAATGGAACAAAAAGTATCTACAATAAAAAAGCTAGAAGCTAAAAAGAAGGACATCTACACCATGATATTGTTTGACTCTAAACTGACAGCGGATAACATGAGGCTTTTGGAAGAATTTGGTTTTGATAGCACAATGATAGATACCTTTTTGACAAGATACAAAAATATAGGGATTGTATTTAGATTGAAAGCAATACATGAAAATCTCTCTAGGAATTGGAAACCTTTCTTAGATAGAGTGATAAAGAAGGGGGAAGAATTTGGTAAGCTTAACAACATATTTGTAAATAGAACATATGATAAGATATTGTTAGTGACAAATAAAAGACTTTTTAAAATTGACTTGGAAAGATTGAACAAGAAAATAGAAGAAATAAACTACCGAATAGAGAATTATGATGAAAGGCTTGATAGCGAACTTAAAGAAATAGAAAAAACGGCTTCCACAGGGTTCTTCAGAAGACTTGTTGAAATTTTGAAAAAATAATTTTTTTATATTTTACCTAAAAGACTTAGAATAATTGCTTTTTGCATATGTAGTCTATTTTCTGCTTGATCAAATATAATTGAATTTTTACTTTCTATAACACCCCTTGTTATTTCATATCCGGGATGTGCGGGTAAACAATGCATAACTAGTGCTTTACTCTTCTTCAGGAGTTTTTCATTCACCTGGTATGGCATAAATTTCTTTATCCTTCTTTGTTTTTCCCCCTTGAATTTTGAATCAGAAAATAGTTCCATGTCTATCCATGTATCTGTATAGATAATATCAACATTATTAACCACTTTTTTTGGGTCCATTTCTTCCTTGTATAGGTTAGTTTTCTTTAACATAGCAGCCAGTTCTTTGTCTAGACTAGGTGGATGGCGTTCTGGGGAGCATAGGATAAATTTAATGCCAACCTTAGCACAACCAAGAGCCAAAGAGTTTGAAACATTATTTGCAATTCCGATATAGGCAAGTTTGAGTCCTTCCAACCTTCCCTTTTTTTCTTTTATTGTAAGCAAATCAGATAATATTTGGCATGGATGATATTTCTCATCTAAACCATTAATCACAGGAACACTTGAAACTTTTGCCATCATTTCTAAGTCATCATGTCTCATTAATCTTACCATTATAATGTCTGCATATCTTGAAATGCATCTTATCTCATCTCTAATGTCTGATATTTCAAAATGGGTTTTTTTCCAATCTAAGAATATAGCGTGTCCACCTAGTTGAGCCATAGCTACTTCAAAGCTTATCCTTGTTCTTGTAGAGGGCTTTTGAAAAATCATAACCATATTAGTTCCCTTTAAAATACCATAATACCCCTCTGAATCTTCCTTGATTCTTTCAGCCCAGTCTATAAGCTCTATAATCCTTTCTTTGCTCCAGTCCTTTAATGTCAATAGATGCATTTTAGTATTTGCTTATAAAACAATTAGATATATAAATATATCTTTGCTATTACCTTTGGTTTAATAGCCTTAAAACAAGTTTTCTATGCTCTTCTCTATTATTTATGCAGTCTTCCTTTATCATCCTGTAATATTTCTTTAAGCTTTTTTCGCTTTCCCCTATTATTTTGATTTTCTCTTTTAATGGTAATCTTTTATTCTTTAGCATACAAAAACCATCAGCAGAACCGTCATAAATTATCCTGTTTTTTTCAACCCAGAAAGGAAACATTCTACACTGGAGCGGCCTATTTTCCCCTAGTATGCAACCCGAACCTTCCCTAAGAAAAAAACAATTTCCATTTTTCTTTTCTTTACAACTTACTCTATAAAATCTATTATTTACCTTTATCATGCTTCCTTTCCACCATTCTTCACCATCTGCAAAGTCTTCTTTCCCCCACTCTTCAGCATAGGCAAAATCTTCAAGCTTAAATCCCAGATTCTTTATTATCCTAATGTCTCTTATTGTTAGGGGTACACCTAAGCTACAACAACTATCTTTGGTTAATCCACATTCAAGACACAAATCTGAAAAAGAACTCTTATTCTTGCTTCTTCTTTTCTTCATCCTTTTTTTGTTTTTCTTGCTTAGTCTTTTCTTTGACATCTTTTTTCTTTTTAGTAGTTTCTCTTTCTATTTTTTGTTTTTCTTTTGCTTTGCCTTCTATCTCTTTTTTTCCTTCCTCTTTACCTAAGGCATCTTTCACTTTTATTTCTTCTTCCTTTTTTTCTACTTCATACAAATCTACAAGAACAGAGTTATCATCAAATTTTTGACAATTAACTTTGATATGGTGTGGAGGCCTTTTTGCACCATGTTTCCATATTTCTTCATTAAGTGCCTTCTTAATCCTCACATCATTACTTTTCATATGTCTCATAACAAATTCTTTTACAGCTTTTATTGCTCTGTTTGTTCTTTTCCATCTAGGAACCTTTATATATTTCTTTCTGAGTGGGATATTATAGACCCTTTCCAGTATAACCTTCTTTTCCTTTTCTTTTTTTTCAGCCATTATTTAACACCTACTTGATTTATGCTTTAGTTTTTGTTCTTCTCCAGCTTCTTTTAATGGCTGTATGTCTACTTGGATGGACCCTCCTTCCTCTGCCATATTTTTTTGGTATTGTCCAAAACGGAGCCCACTTTGTTTGCTCATGTTTTTTTGCTAATCTCTTTTTCCTACTTGGATGTTTGTATCTTGCCATTCTAATTATTTCCTAATAATTTTGAAATTCCTTTTTGGAACCTCCATCTTTTTTAATATTTCTTTTAACTCGCTATCACTAATCTTTTTTCTAACCCTTCCTTGTTGGATTGCTTCTCCCACAATCATTAGTAGCTTAATTGCCTTCTCAGGATGGGCTGATTTTAGGTTTCCATATCTCTCCAGAGCTTCTTTCGTAAAAAACTGTTTTACAAGCATCTCGAGTTGTTCTATCTGTTGTTGTATTTGTTTTTGTTCTTCAATGCTTTTTTTTATTTGTTCTTCTTGTTGTTTCTGTAACTCTATTAACTTTCTTTTTTTTATTTCTTCTAATTCATCCATTTTTTTTCTCTTTTTCTACTTTGCCTACTCTATTTCCTGTATTTCCCCCTATTTTTTTGGCTATTCTATCTATAAGCTTTATCCCTTCAGGAGTTATTATTCTTCCTTTGTGTATCCCTTTGCTTCCTTTTGCTATAAATCCTGCTTTTTCAAGTTGTTGTAATATTTTCCTTATTATGCTACCAGAACCTTTCATAAACCTCTCAGATTTATAGCCTCTGCTCTGTTTTCCACCATATTTTGTCCTTAGCTTAGAAACACCAATTGGTCCGAGTAACCTTACCTTTCTTAACACAGAAGCTGCCCTTATATACCACCAGTCCTCCCTAACCGGAGGCCTTTGCTTATGAACACCTGTTTTGCAGAATTTGGCCCACTCTGGTGGTTTAATATTCTCGTTTTTCTTTAGCTCTTCAGCTATAGCCTCTACTAGTTCACTTGGATCAACATCGTACATTGTTACCATTTTAATCATGTCATGCCTTTCGGCATTAGAAGCGTTATCTTTTTAATAACGCAAAAACCTAGAAGTTGGAATTCTTTTTTAAAACTTTTGGTTTCTATAAAGGGATTTTTGAATACTGCTTGTTTCAAAGAGGATTATAAAGTGTAAAGTAAACCTTAAAAGTATACACTTATTAATTCTTTTATTTAATAATCAA
>CAZNZT010000027.1:0-13783 GCA_964577685.1 uncultured Methanosarcinales archaeon
TGCTGGAAGAACAATTAAAGATTTTATAGATTTCTTAAAGGATTTCTACAGAGCCATAAAACAGAAAAACTTAAATACTAGTTAGCATTACTAAATAATTACTATGGTAATGCAAACTATACAAATAAGGCTTACAAAGGAATTAATTGAGCGGATTAGTGTACTTGTAGGTAAGGGAATATACTCGTCTATTTCTGAGGCTGTTAGGGACTCTGTTAGGAGGCTTGTTACTGGTGTTGATGTTCCGATAACAACTAAGGAAGTAGAATTAATAAAAGAGGGGGTCAGAAAGGAACTCAAAAGAGCCTTTAAGAGAGCTACAGGTACTATTGATTTCTTTCCAGAAGATATGGCAATAAGAAATAAGATATTCAATAAACTAAGAGAAACAGCAGCAAAATATAACTATAAGGAAATAGAAACACCTGCCTTTGAAACACTTGAGTTATTAACAAAGAAAGAAGGGGAAGAGATAAAAAAACAGATATTTACGCTTGAGAAGAAAGGCAGTGAAGAGTTTGGTCTGAGGTTTGACATTACTGTTCCAGCAACAAGGATGTTTATTGAAAAGCAAAAAACCTTGCCAAAACCTGTTAAGTGGTTTTATATAACTAGGATGTGGCGTTATGAAAGGCCTCAAAAAGGAAGGCTAAGGGAGTTTTATCAGTTTGGAGTGGAGTGTTTTGGCAGCTCTAAACCAGAGTCAGACGCTGAGGTAATATCTTTACTGATTGATAGTCTTCTGTCTCTTGGTTTGACTAAGGAGGATTTTTTTGTTAAAATTAATAACAGGAAGCTTTTAGTTGGCCTGTTGAAGGATATTACTAAAGAGGAAGATGATGGGGTGGTGCTTAAAATTGTAACTGTAATTGATAAGAAGAATAAAATAACAGAAAAGGAGTTCTTTGATGAGCTAAAGAAAGCAAATCTTAGTGAGGATAAGATAGTGTCTATAAAGAGAATAATAGAAGAAAATAATTTAGCTGAAATAGAAAAATATTGTAAAAACGGGCTATCAAGAGATGGATTAAACGAGATAAAATCAATCCTCAAGCTACTAGGTAAGAAAAAATCATTTGTGAAAGTTGACCTCTCTACTGCGAGGGGACTGGCTTATTATACAGGTACTGTTTTTGAGGTATATGATTCAAATGAGAAATACAGGGCTCTCGCAGGTGGTGGAAGATATGACAAATTGGTGGAATTGTTTAATGGCGAACCAACCCCTGCAACTGGTTTTGGATTGGGTTATGCGACACTCCTCCTATTGTTAAAAGAAAAGGCTTTAATCCCGGAGATTAACCTTTCTCCAGACTATTATATTGCTATAGTCAATAAGGAGGTAAAAGATGAGGCATTAGATATTGCATCAAGGCTTAGAAAGGACTATACGGTGGAGATAGATTTGATGGGGAGGAATCTAGGGAATCAGTTTAAATATGCAAATTCTATAAAAGCAAGGAGGGTTATAATAGTAGGACCAGACGAGTTAAGTGAAAGTAAGGTTAAGATTAAAGACATGGTAACAGGACAAGAAACGCTTGTTGAGCTTAAGGAGCTATTTAAATCCCCCGAAAACAATCCCATTAAGAATCATAAATGAAATACCTAATAAAAGCATAAGAACATATACTTTTCTATTCCAATTTAGTACCTTTCTCCCATCAAAGTTCCAGAAAGGAATCATATTGAAAAGTGCCAGCCAGGTATTAATCATAGCTCCATACCTTGCTAAGAATAGTATGCTATCTAGTTTTATGGTAAGTCCAATGCCCAGGAAGATTGCAGCTACAGTTAAGTTTGCAATCGCCCCTGCTGCAGATATTTTTCCGTTTCTCCTTCTTCCTACTGGTCCAGAGATAACTACAGCTCCAGGAGCAGCTATTATAAAACCAAAGAAAGACATAAGTATTGCTAAGATTAACATCCTATCAAAACTTCTGAACTCTGCGAAGCAACCATAATGCTGTGCTACTATCTTATGGCTAAGTTCATGTGCAATAAACCCCAAACCAACTGTCAAAGAGGAGACTATAAAATAAGCCATAAATCTTGATGAAAATACTGAGCTACTAATAACAATGGAGAATGCCAACGAGATTGCAATCCATGCCTTTATCAAATCAATAAGTTCGGTCCTAGATGTTGAAACTGGCCCAACTCTAATCTGCTCTCCATAAGGTCTGTAAATCATTTCCCTTGCCTCCTCATCTTTGCTATTAATCTTTCTAGGGTATCTATCTTTTTCATTAACTCTAGTTTTTCTCTGTCTGCTTCCATAATTTTCTTTGCATATCTTGTTAGTTCAAAATCCTCTTTTTTTATTTTTTTGCTTATTTCTAAGAATTTATTAATTTCTTCTGAGAAGTTAGCCAATCTTTCTGTTATCTTTGCTATACTCTCTTTGGTTTTTTTATATTCTTCTGTATCGGAATCCAATTTTTCTGAGTAGAGATTTAATTTTTTGCTGAGTTCTTCTTCAAATTTCTCAATAATCTTCTTTTGCAATTGGGATCTTATTATCTTGAAATCATAAAGCTCTTTTTTTAAAGCCTCTCTTGATTCCCTTATGATGTTTAAATCTTGATTGAAATTATTGAGAAACTCTTCTTGTTTATCTTTGATTTTCTCTAAAGAATCGTTTAGAGCTGCTGATTCATTTTTCAATGTTTCAATAGAGTTGGTATGTTCTTCTAGCCTTTTGTTAATGCTATCAATTAGTTCTTTAATCTGCATTAGTTCTTTTATTTTTTTTATCATCTTTAGAAGGTAGAATTACAAGGATATAAAAAACTTACACCTCTACAAAGATCCTATGCTTCTCTTTGCCCTCTAACTCATTTAGTATTCTTTTTATTATTGCTTTTTCTGGGTCAGGCATTAGCCTTACTCTTTTTTTAATATCTTCAAAACTTGTGAATTCTTTTTCTTTCCTTGCTTCTAATATCTCCCACATGTGTTTTTTTCCTAGACCAGGAAGAAGCTCAAGCTGGTGCATCCTAGTACTTAAAGGTTGGGCTTTGTTAAAGAAATCAATAAAGCGTTTTTCATTTTTTTTGACTATATCTTCTATCACATAGTTTAATTCTGAACGAGCAGTACTTGTTAATTTGTCTAAAGTTAGTTTTCCGATAATATGGTGTATTTTATCTCTTTTTCCGTCACCAATATAGACCTCTTCATGGGGTTGCAGAATAACACCTTTCTTTGGTGCTAGCTCTAATAAAATGAAGTGGTCTTTGCCTATAGCTTGCGCTATAGGAGTCCTCATATGGGTTGGTCTTGTGTCAAATGGATACCCATTTGGCAAAAAGTCCAATATTATTGCTCTTTCTTCTCTTTCCATCATAACCTCGCAGTTATAGTCATTTCATGCAGGGCTTTTTCCCACCTTTCATCTAATCTTCTTAGCCTTTCCGATGCCATTATTTTCTCTTCTTTAAGCTTTAGTGCCTCTTTCTTCTCTTTTACTAGGTGGGATATCTTTAATGATAACCTCTTATATATATTTTTGTTTTTCTTTAGCTGTCTAAAAATGGAAATTTCTTTTTTATATAAGTGTTCAAGTGTTGCTAATAAGGCTACTGTGCTTGCTGTCCATAACGCGTGATTTTTCCTTTTGTTTAATAGCTTCTTAACCACCCTCTTTGGTGGCATTTTTGCTTCTAAGTGGCATAACAACTCTGATTGTTTTTTTAATATTGCGTTTAGTCCTTTTATCTCTGCTTTCTTGTCTTCTATTATTTTTTCTTCCTTTTTTTTGTATTCCCTTATAAGCTTGTTATCAATAAACACTATTCTGTTTATAAGCTTATAAACCATGTACTCTAATTTGTTTAGCTCGTTTTTGTTTATTTCATCTGATTCTTTTTCAATTATCTTTGTCTTTTTCTTTTTTAAACCAATTTCCCTTAAAAATATTACTCTTAAATAATAGTTTATATCTCTAAGCTTAGTGATTACTTTTTTTATTATTTCTATGTTTTCTTCAATCAATTCTTTATTCACTACAGTGTCTATTAGTAGCTTATGCAGTTTACCTATAAGCTCTTTTTTCTTTTTTTCAACCGTTGTATCTTTTTTTCCTATTAGTTTTTTATACCTATCCAAGCTTACTATTTTTGATTTTTTCTTTAACTTACCACTCCTTTTTGATGCCCTATTTATTTCATCCGCTAATTTTTCTAACAATACTATTCTTCCCTTTTCCACACCCACCATATAAAATTGTTAAATTTTGAAATTTATAAATATTGTGATTATTGCGATTACTCAGAACAACCAAGGTTATTATTTTTTATCCGAAGCTTTATCTAAAAAAGAATTTATAGTGTCTACAATCTTTTTTAGGTTTTCGTTGCTTATACTTACAGTGTATCCATGAAGCACTGCTTTTAGCTCTTCTGTTGTTTTTGGTAGTATGTCTATGATTTTTGTTATGTGGGTTTCTTTGAGTCTAGGTATTTTTAATTCTTCTATCTTCTTTTTTAACTCTTCAGTATTTTTTAGTGTAACAAACTGGTTAAGGTATTCTTCTGTTTTAGCACATCTAAAGTTTAGTTCTCCATCTCTCTTTTTTATTTTTTCTATCTCATTCTTCAGTTCACTAAGGTTTATTGGTTTTTCTGATATTATATTTATCTGAGCCATTTTATATCCTCTTCAGATGTATTGGGTGTACTATTAATGTTTTTTGCTTTGAGCCATCATTTATTGCAATCTCGTAACATCTTCCTCTTTTGCCTTTAATAACTCCGACCCTACCATGGAACATAGGGTGGTAAGCCCCTTTCTGAATAGCAGGTTCAATCTTTAGTTTTACTTTTTCACCTATCTTGAAGCTTTGGAGGAACCTACTTACAGAGATTTTACCCTTTGTTCTCCTGTCCTTTCTGAAAATGGACCTTGTTTTTCTTCTTATTCCGCCTATTCTTTTCATTTTCTTTTTTTGGAAAGGAGTTTTATTTAAAAATGTTTCGGACTTGCGTTTTTATTTGTTGATTATAACAATATTTTCGTGTTTTATTGCTACGATACCTTTCTTTCCTCTCAAATTTTTTAGTTCTTCTGATGAGTAGTCTGTCATTGCCTTTGCGAAGTTGTTTATTTCTACAACATCTCTCTTAGAAAAACTACCTTCTATTCTCTCTATCCCTACTGAAAGAAGACTCGCCTTTTTCTTTAGGAGAATCTCCTCTGCTCTTTTATTTATTATTATTCGCCCCTTTGTTTTTGCATGTATTATCCACCTTTCCTTATTCTTTAGGGCCTTTTTAGGAATAAATAATGTTCCAAGTTCTTCCCCTTTGAGAACCCTGGTTATAGGTTTTTTTATTTTCCCGTTTATGATAACAAGACTACATCCTGATTGCATTGTTATTTTTGCTGCTTCTATCTTGCTTTTCATACCACCAATAGCCATTGCTGAGCCTTTGCCTGCTGTTATTCTTTCTATTTCCTTTGTTATTTCTCTTACTTCCTTTATTACCTTTGCATCTCTGTTTGTCTTTGGATTTTTATTATATAAGCCATCAATATCACTTAACATTATAAGCAAATCTGCCTCCATCTTAGAGGCTACTAGTGCTGATAGCCTATCATTATCACCAAAACTCATATCAATCTCTGCTGTTGATATTGCATCGTTTTCGTTTATTATTGGAACAATTCCAAGGCTTATTAGTTTGTTAATAGAGTTTCTTAGGTTAAGGTACCTCTTTCTATCTGAGAAATCATCATAGGTGAGCAATATCTGGGCAGTTTTTATGCCTTCTTTTGAAAACATGTTGTTGTAGGCATTCATGAGAATACTCTGGCCTATCGCAGCACATGCTTGTCTTAATATTATATCCCTTGGCCTTTGTTTTATGGACAACTCCTTACAACCACATCCTATTGCCCCAGAGGTTACTATGATAAACTCTTTTTTTAGTCCCGCTATCTCTTTAGCAATGTTCCCAATTCTCTCTGTGTTTAGGGTACCATTCTGCTTTGTCAATACATTCGTGCCTACTTTTATGACTATTCTTTTTGCTTTTATCTTTCTCATCTTTTTTTGATTATATTTTTGAGTATTTAAAGGTGTTGTTTTTGTTTGATTTCCTTAGAAAGTTTTATATATCTTTGCAATGGAAACAACTATATGGAGTTTGTAAAAGCACTAAAAAATGCGGTTGGCATTATAAAACTAGAAAAGAAGATAATAAGGCAAGTAGCAAAGGACAAGGAATCAATGAATTATGGTATCCTTATTATTGTACTTTCTGGTTTTGTTACAGCTATTTCAATGAGAAAATGGCCTCTTTTGTTTGTTGCACCTATCTTGTCCCTGGTATCTTCTTTTGTGTCTATTGGCTTTTTGCATATACTCTCAAGGGTATTTGGTGGCAGGGCAAAATTTGTGGAACTCTTTAGGGTTTTGTCCCATGCTTATGTCTTAAATTGGGCTTATATCTTAGGTTTTAACGAAATACTTAGGATGCTTATAGGATTAGTTGTATTTGTGTGGGGCATTGCTGTAAATTTTGTTGTAATAGAAAAGGTACACAATCTAAGCAAAGCTAAAACTGTAGGCGTGCTTGTAACAGCTATTTTAATTTCTATGTTTCTTTTTGGACTTTTATTAGTTTTTCTCCTCTTTTCTAAGGTACTCTCTCCCTCAAAATTCATTTAGTAGAATTCTACTTCTCCATCAAGATATATCCCTTTGTGGAGCTTTACAGGCCTCCAATCATCTAGGATTAGGTCAGCTCCAAGCCATCTTGCAAGCTCCTCTGGATTTCCAATAGTGGCAGAAAGAGCTATTAGCTGCATCTTCTTGAGCAATTGTCTTAGTAAAGTTATTATGATTTCTAGTGTTGGACCCCTGCTAACGTCATTTAATATATGTATCTCATCTATTATGACAGTTGATATTAAGCTAATCCATGGAGAATGGTGTCTTATTAATGAATCTAGTTTTTCTGATGTACATATAATTAGGTCATAGTCTAATAGATAAGGGTCTGCAGAATCAAGATTGCCTATAGAGAGGGCTATCTTCAGGATATTACTGTATTTTCTTTTGAACTCCTTAAATTTTTCATTAGCTAATGCTCTTAACGGAACTATGTATATTGCTTTTCCTTTTCCTTCAAGAATATTTTTAATAGCCGCTATTTCAGCAATTAATGTTTTTCCAGACGCTGTTGGTGTACATATTAAAAGATTCTTGTTATCAAGAAGCCCGTTTTCTATTGCTTTTTCTTGTGCTGGCCTTAGCTCTTTTATTTCTTTGCTTAATATATTAAACAGGCTCCCTGGTATTTTATCTTTTATCTGCTCTAGCTTCATCCTAAACACAAACTTGCTGCCCCTAATATTGTACTGCCATTTAATCTTGATTTTATGATTTTAACATCATTGAACAAGGCTCTTTTCTTTATGGTTTCTTTTAGTTTTTTCTTAAAAAATTTCCAAGAGTTAGAGATGTTCCCTCCTATTACTATTATCTCTGGATGGAATGCATTTATCAGGTTTGCTAGTCCTACTCCAAGATAAAATCCTGTTTCTTCAAGTATCTTTAATGCCTTTTTATTCTTTTGTTCCGCCAGTTCATATATCTCTCTTGGATTCTTTACATTAAGCCCTATTGTTCTTTTCATTATGGCTCTAGCGGAAATATAACTTTCGAGACAACCATTGTTTCCACATTTTGATTTTGGTCCATTGAAGTTTATTGTTATATGTCCGAGTTCCCCAGCATTACCTTTTCCATGAAATATTTTTTTGTTGATGACAATGCCTCCCCCAACTCCAGTTCCAAGGGTAATCCCAAGCACAATATTGCTATTTTTAGCAACACCATGGACTGCTTCCCCTAAGGTGAAGCAATTTGCATCATTATCAAGGAAGACAGGGATACCAAATTTTTTATTTATTATGCTCCTTAGGTTAACATTATTAAGAGGTAGGTTGGGTGTGTTTTTTATTATTCCTCTCTCAAGGTCAATTGGTCCTGGGCAGCCTATCCCTATTGCTTTTGTATCGCTACTAAGTACTTCTTTTATACACTTTAGGATGTTTTGAATGACTGCTTCTTTTCCTCTCTTTACATTAGTTTTTCTTGTGCTTTCTTTAATGATTCTTCCTTTCTTAACTAATCCAGAATTAATATTGGTGCCTCCAATATCTACCCCAACATAAACCATAGTAGAACAAGTTAGAATCCTGTTATAAATATCTTTTGGTTAGGTATTTGTTATTTGCCTGTCTTATGCTTATTGGTATCTAATGCCTGTCCTACCTGTAATCCTCGTTAACTCTGGTTTCTCAATAATTCCTTGCCTATAGGCAGTTTCTATTGCTTTCAAAAAATTTCTTCTGCCTAGAGGGGTTAGGCGGTCTAAAATCCCTCTTGGATCAAAATTTGGTTGATTAAAAGCTTGTACAGCGGCTCTATAAAGGTCTGCTTCTCCTTTTCTGGTATAACCGTCTTCTCTTATTAAAACTGTTACTGGGCCTTTAACATATTTTCTGTCTGAAAGGTAGGTTGTGAGAGAATTAGTTGAACTATCAAGAACAGGGGCTCTTGCCAAGAGTTCTCCCTGATGCTTGCTTTTTCCTAGTTTACCTTTTATGACCTGAAACCCTGGAAAAACGATTGCTATCCTCTTGCCGCCCAGCCTATGCAATAAAGCGGCAAGACCATCTCGCCCATATATTGCATCACCATAAACCCTGTCAACTAGTCTCGTAACTGTTTTACCCGCTTCTTTATAAACCGCTTCAATGGCATGCTTACCCTTTACTAATTGCTCTACCGGGAGAAGAATATAGTTGCTTAATCCGTCTTTTTTTGTACCAATGTACCCCTTTAATGAGGTAAAATTAAATAATGAGGAAAGATTAAAGGGTTCAACTCTTGGGTCTGTAGAGTTTGCTATTTCTTCTAATTTGCTTGCTTCTTCTTTCCCGATATAGAATCTTCCTCTACCAACTAGTTCTTTTACAAATTCTGTAGGGTTTTGATTTGCTGGATTAAGTTCTGGAGCCACTATATACAGCCACACCTCATTATTCTTTAATCCATACAGAATTCCATCTCCCGGCACTATTCTTTTTGCTCTAAGACTACCATTTTGCGCCCTTTCAGCTTGGATTTCCGGCATAGACAGGATTTTACCATTATATCTGGTCAATAAATCAGATAATTCTCCTTCTTGGAGTAATATTCCCTCTTGTGATGTTTTTTTTCCTGTAATCATCATCTTACAAAAAGTATATAGTTTTATTTAAATCTTTCTTTTTTTGTAACTTATGGAGAGTAACTATCCACCCATTTGTTTCCTCTGATATGCTGTTACTGCTTGGAAGAGCCTTCTTGCTCCTATTGGACTTAGAACTTCTCCAAGCTTCCTTGGGTCAAATCTCCTGTGTGTTACTAGTTTTGCTATGGCCTCATAATCTATTTCAGATTCTTTTAGTCCTCTTAAGTATACATCTCCCTGGATGGCTGTTCTGTCCGCAAGACTTATATATGGGTCACCTCTAAGATGATGGACATAAGTAGCTCTTGCAAGCATTGTTACAGGTTCTTTCATTTCTAGGGTTTCTCTGACATAACTGGGAGCCAAGGTATAGAGCTTGATTGTGCCCCAACCCATCCTTGTTAGTAAGCTTCCAATACCATCTTCATCATCCATGCTTCCGCATAAATGTTCAACAAGCATAGTAATGCCTTTCCCATATTTTTTTTGGAATCCGTCCTTTCTGTTCAGCAAGTCTCTCACTACTATGTCTATATATGCTGTCTCTCTGCCTTCTTCCCCTTCTTTGCTTTTATCATTTTTTAAGGCGCCTTTTCTCTCTAGAGATGAGAGGTTAAATGGTACAATACCTTGATTTCCTATTTTCGCTATTGCTTCCAGGCTAACTGCTTGAGTTGGGCCAATAAGAAAATTATGGCTTGTTCTTAGTTGGGATTCAAATTCTTCAGGATTATTTAATGCAGGATTATTTTCTGGATTTGTTAGATAAAGAAATACATCATCTCCTTCTAAACCATAAATAGCACCATCTCCAGTTATTAACCCTATGCACCTCAATGTTTCATCATTTAGTCTATCAGTTTGGATCTGGGATGCAGTATAAACTCTCTCAAGTTGTTCTACCAACTCAGAAAATCTACCTGGTCCAATAGTAACGATATCTTGTTTAAAGTAGGGTTCCATTTTCACAAGAAATTCAGTATCTTATTTAAATCTTTCTTTTTTTATTACTTCTATGTAGTTACTATTATCTGATTTTCTTTTGTACCTTCCTCTTGACTCTACCTTAGTTAGCCTCTTAATAACTAACAGGGCATCATTCCCTGTTTTTTTATATGCATTAATTGCTATATCAAAGCATTTTTTCCATATTTTGTAGTGTTTGCTTTCAAGTGCTTGTTTTAGAAGATGTAAGTCAACTGCTTTATCTTCAATCTTATTTGAAAAAAAACTTAGACCGAAGTCAATAAAGTAAATTTCATCTTTTAATATCATGTTTGAGGTTGTTAAATCACCATGGATTATTCCATTATTATGTATTATGGCTATTTTTTTTCCAATCTCTTCTGAGAGCTTTTCATAATCTTGTTTTTCCAATATATCCCTTATCTTAGGACCATCAATAAATTCTATGGTTAGTGTTTCCTTGTCATCACTTTCAATCAATCTAGGAGCAGGAAAACCTATCTGGGCTAGTTTGGAGAGTATCTTTGCTTCCCTCCTTGTTCTAAACTTTCTTAACTTTTCATCAATCTCCCTTAGCCTATAGCTCTTGCTAAATCTTTTCTTTATTATTTTTTTATCTTCCAAATACAGTTTTGCTTCAGCACCTTGGGCTATTTTTTTCATCTTTGGATAGGCCAAATATTAAGGATAATAGCCCCGGACAGATTCGAACTGTCGTCAAGAGGGCCAGAACCTCTTATGCTTGGCCAACTACACCACGGGGCTAACAAAAAGAGAAAATATAAGACGCTATAAAAATATTTATATTTTTTCCATAGACCTAACTTCTAAGATTTTTATCGGGTGGATCTTCTTTGCTTTGTTTTTTAACTCCTTTTGGAGCTTGCTTGAGATTATCTCTTTAACCAAGGATTCGTAAGTTCCTTTCTCACAATACTTTGTGATTTCGCTACTAATTAACTTTTTTATAGAATTTGAAACATTCTTGACTACCCTCCCATAGGTTATTACAATAAACTTCAGTTTTACATCTTTTTTATCTGATGTTTTGCAAGTAACGGTTGTGTCTATCCTTGTTAACCCTCTTCTTACCATCCTTTTTATTGAAGAATTAGTTAGTGAGTATCCTATCAGTTCTGTTGTTGCCCTGTTATTTTCAAAGTTTGTTATTAAGAAAGTGACATTTATGTTTTGTCTTTTTATGTCTGATGTTATGCTCATGAGGTTAACCTTTACCTTTCTTCCAATGATTGACTTGGTTTCTAACAATGGAACTTCTCCTATTATGGCATTATTGAATAGTTTTGGTGCTATTATGCTATACCATTTCTTCTTTTTTATCTTGGTTTCGGGCATTTTTGGTTTTGGAACTTGAGTTTGTTTATAAATATTTTTATTTGTACCTTGTTTTTATTGTTTCTTAGTTTTGTTTTTGCTTTTATATATCCAGATTCGTGACCTCTCTGGCGTGTTCTTCTATAAATTTTCTTCTTGGTTCTACATCTTCCCCCATCAATATAGAGAATATCTTATCTGCTTTTATGGCATCTTCTATTGTAACTCTTAAAAGTGTCCTTTTTTCAGGATTCATTGTTGTGTCCCAAAGCTGATGGGGATTCATCTCTCCTAGGCCTTTATATCTTTGTATTGATGTGTTCTCTTTTCCAATCTGATTAAGCAATTGGTTTAGTTCTTTCTCGTTATAGATATAATATTCTTTCTTGTCTTTTTTTACCCTATACAATGGAGGTTGTGCGATATATAAATATCCTGCTTCTATCAATGGTTCCATGTACCTATAGAAAAAAGTCAATAGCAATGTCCTGATGTGGGCTCCATCAACATCTGCATCGGTCATTATTATTATCTTATGGTATCTTGCTTTGTTTATGTCAAACTCTTCACCTATCCCTGTGCCTATAGCTGAGATGATTGTTGTTATCTCCTGAGATTTGAAAATAGAATGGAGTCTTGCTTTTTCTACATTGAGTATCTTTCCCCTTATAGGTAAAATTGCTTGGAACTCTCTGTTTCTTCCTTGTTTGCAGGAACCACCGGCTGAGTCCCCTTCAACTATGTATAGCTCAGATAAAGACGGATCTTTACTACTACAATCTGCTAATTTGCCTGGAAGGTTATGGCTATTTAATGCGCTTTTTCTTCTTGTTAATTCTTTTGCTTTTCTTGCTGCTTCTCTCGCTTCTGCGGCATTGATTGCTTTTTCAACTATTATTTTAGCTATATTCGGATTTTCTTCTAGGAACAGTCCTAGCTGTGAACTTACAATGCTATCTACTATACCTTTTACTTCTGAGTTTCCTAGTTTTGCCTTAGTTTGTCCCTCAAATTGTGGTTCAAGAACCTTAACAGAGATAACTGCAGTTAGTCCCTCTCTTACATCTTCGCTATTCAGTTTGATATCTTTTATTTTGTTCCTATCTATGTAATTGTTCAATGTTCTTGTTAATGCTGTTTTAAATCCACTCAAGTGGGTCCCTCCTTCTATTGTATGGATGTTATTTGCAAAAGAGAACACATTCTCCTGGTAGCCGTTATTATATTGCATAGCTATCTCAACATCACAGCCATTTTTATGTTTAGCAAAATATATAACCCTGTGTATCGGATGCTTATTCTGGTTTAAAAATTCAACAAAACTTATTATTCCCCCCTCATAATAGAACTCTTCTTTTTTTCCGGTTTCTTCCTCCTCAATAGATATTTTTAATCCTTTATTTAAAAATGCTAGCTCTCTTAGCCTATTTGCTAATATATCAAAATGGAATTTTATATCGGAAAAAATTTCTTCATCTGGAAGAAATGTTATTTTTGTCCCTCTTTTTTCTGTTCTTCCTATAATCTTTAAATCAGTTATTGGTTTTCCCTGAAGGTATCTTTGTTCGTATATATTCCCATCCCTGTAAACATTTATTGTTAAACTTCTAGACAGTGCATTAGTAACAGACACTCCTACACCATGAAGCCCACCACTTACCTTGTATGCTTTCCTGTCGAACTTTCCACCTGCATGCAACCTGGTTAATACAATTTCAACAGCAGGTTTACCAAACTTTGGCATTATATCAACAGGGATGCCTCTTCCATCATCTTCAACTGTTATAGAACCGTCTTTGTTTATCTTAACCGATATGTTCTTACAATAACCTGCCATAGCCTCGTCAATAGAATTATCCACCACTTCATAAACAAGATGGTGTAAACCGTTTATCCCTGTATCACCGATATACATAGCTGGCCTTTTTCTTACTGCTGTCAATCCTGTTAACACTTGGATGTCTTTTGCTCCATATTCACTTTTTTCTTGATTATCCATTTTTGACTAAATCATTGCTTTTTTGGGAGATAAAATATTTAAGATTAAGGTAACTACCCTACTACCTTGAAGCCCATGATTATTTATAAATCTTTCGATGGATTTTTTCTATTTGTTTTGACAAATTAAACAATAAACCTTTAACCAGTTTTTATCAACTATGTTGGTATCGCTATTTCCTGTGTTATCCATTTATTATTTCCCTTCGACACTTTAATTTGCTTTACCATTTTTA
>CAZNZT010000028.1:0-13612 GCA_964577685.1 uncultured Methanosarcinales archaeon
TGGGGAATATGCTATAATGGATTATTACGAGGAAAACAGGATATTATCAGAACCTTAGAAAATTCTAATGTAGAGTATGAAATGAATGAGAACAGCAGTAATGAAAAAGCATTTGTTATAAAATTTAAAATAGATAATATTAACATCTACATTGTTGCTGTTTATGGTAATGAGGTCATAAAGAGCTTATTTGCTGGTGAACAAAAATATGATATAACACATTTCAAAAAACAATTAGAAGCTATGCTATATGACGATTTATGGTTAGGTCAGATAATTACATTGAGTGAGAGAGCAATTCTTGACCAAAATTTCAAGAAAAATAAAAAGTTAAACAATTTTATCATAACAATTGTGAAAAGTAAAGAGCTATTATCAGAAATTAGAAAATTTAAAATTGATAAAAGTGAGAAATCTTTACAAAAAGTAGTTATGAAAATTTTAGAAACTATTAAAAAAGTAGATAAAGATTTGTTACAAATAAAACCAATTCCAGCTGAATTAATAATAAAGTCTTCTGGCATAGATTATGATATTAATGATTATCTCGGTGATATTGTCCAGTTTTTATCTTGCGATGATGTTGTTAAGGAAATAAGTAAAGATTTGGAGAGAATTAATTTAATATAGGAAGTTTAGCAGATTTATAATAATCTCTTGTGAAGCAAGGCTAAATGTGGCATAAGCCACCTCGACGGTGACTTCTCTATTAAGTATGACTCTTTTCCCCTTCTTTTAGCTCTTCCATGTGTTTTATTCTTTTTTCTATGAGCTCCTTCGTTCCAATATCCTTCCTATGAAATACAGGCCCTTCAACAGAACTTATAGCCCTTTCAGCTATTTCTTCAGCCTCCCACAAACTCTCAGCTATTCCAACAAAAGCAATAGCCCTAGATTTTGTCATATATAGTCCATCATCTCTCTTATCCACAGAAGCATAGAACATCTTTGCCTCTTTTGGTATATCACCTAAAGATATCTTCTCACCTACTTTTGGCATACTTGGATATCCTTCAGGCACAACATACTTACAAACAGTAGCCTTTTTATGAAAATCAGCCTTTATCTTATGTAAGTTGCCATCAATAATAGCCTTGCATATATCAACAAAATCGTTCTTCATTATAGGCAATACATTCATTGCTTCTGGATCCCCTAATCTCGCATTGTATTCGATAAGCTTTACCCCATCTTTTGTACAAATAAAACCGCCATACATAACCCCCTTGTAGAGTTCACCTGTTTCCTTGAAAATAGCTTCTCTTACTTTCTCTGTTATCTGGTGTGCTTGTTCTAAGTCCTCTTTTGTCATAAATGGTAACAAGTGATTTTCACAAGAGTAAGAACCCATTCCCCCAGTATTTGGTCCCTTGTCACCCTCAAAAGCCCTTTTATGATCCTGGACAGGTGGACAATCAAGTAAACTCTTCCCATCAGTAAAACTCTGTAACGAGAACTCCTCTCCCTCTAACTTCTCTTCAACAATAACAGCTGGATGGCTTTTCAGAACCTCTTTACAATATGCCAAAGCCTCATCTTTACTCTGGAAATGGTCCCCTTGCACCTTAACTCCCTTACCACCTGTAAGTCCATCCGGCTTTATAACCACTTCTTCTAACTCATCTAAATACTCTTTGATTCCTTCTTCATTATTAAAAACCTTAAATCTAGGAAGACCAGGAATATTATACTTTTGCATTAATGACCTAGTAAATGATTTTGATGTTTCAAGCCTTGCTAACTCTTTCCTTGGCCCAACACAAGGCATACCAATCTGTTCTAATGCGTCTACAACTCCATTATTCAATGGATCCTCCGGACCAATAACAGCAAAATCAATACCCATAGACTTAGCGAAATCCTCAATCTTGCCTAAGTCATTGTAACTTCCTACCTCTACCTTTTCAGAAAGCCTTGATATTCCTGCATTATTGATTTTCATATAAGAGTATAGAATAGGCTTCTGAGGGGAAGCCACTAGTGCTTCAGCAATAGCATGTTCTCTTGCTCCATTTCCAATAAGCAATATTTTCATAAAAACCACCCCAGTATAAGGAAAAAAATCTTACTCATATTTATATATTTTTATGTTATCTTATTCTTTTTTGTTTTTTTGAATATTTACTTGAATATTCAACAATTAAAGAAATCACTTTAAAACCTAAAAAAATATCAAAAATAGTTAATGGAAAAGTTTAAATAATCCCCAGAATTATACTCGGCTATGAGTGGTGAAATAAAAGAGGAATGCGGAATAGCTGCAGTAAGTCTTAAAAGAAAAAACAAGGCTTTGTTTTACCTTTATAGGCTTCTTCTAAACCTACAAAACAGAGGTCAACTATCAGCTGGGATTACCACCTATAATCCTAGAAGGGCGAAACTAATAGACACCTATAGAGGTATTGGAACTGTTAATGAGGTCTTCAAAACAAGCAATCTTATTAAGAGCATGCAGGTATTCAGGAGATATTCGGGGAATAAAGGAATTGGGCATGTTCGCTATGCAACATTCGGAGCAGAAGATAAGACATATGCTCAGCCATTTGAAAGAAAACATGGAAGAAAATGGAAATGGTTTTCTTTCTGCTTTAATGGTAATCTTGTAAACTTTAATGAATTAAGAAAACCTTTGGAAGAGAAAACAGAGTACCATTTTGTTTTGAATAATGATACGGAGATAATAATGCATTATCTTGCAAGAGCCCTAAAGGGAGGAAGAAAACCCAGTTTGGTAGATGTATTCTCAAGCTTAAGCAGAAAGTTTGATGGTGCATATAACATAGCCTTTATCAATGCCTATGGTGATTTGGCAATATCCAGAGACCCGTTGGGCTTTAGGCCGTTGTGTTATGGTATAAGGGATGGAAACATATTTGTTGCATCTGAGAGCAATGCACTTTCCAATATAGGTATTTACAACCATAAATCTCTAGAGCCGGGAAAGGTAATTACAATAGAGAATGGCACAATTGAAATAAAAAGATTTGCAAGAAGCCAGAGAAAGGCCCATTGTATGTTTGAGTGGGTATACTTTGCGAATGTTGGGTCTGTTTTGGATGATAAGTCAGTCTATCTTGTAAGAACAAGGTTAGGAAAAGAATTAGCGAAACTAGAAACAGAAAACATAACAGATGAACACATAGTTGTTCCTGTTCCGGATACAGCAAAAGCAGCAGGAGATGCTATGGCTTACGAACTAGGCATTCCAGCAGTAGAAGGCCTAATAAGAAATAGGTTTGTTGGGAGAACATTCATAGAGGGTTCCGGAAGAGCCAACAAAGTTCTTAATAAATATACACTGATAAAGGATATAATAAAAAACAAAAAGGTTATTCTTGTGGATGATAGCATAGTTCGTGGAACAACTTCAAGAAGGATAGTTAGTTTTCTAAAAAGAGTTGGAAAAGCAAAGGAAGTACACATAAGAGTAAGTTGCCCTCCAATAAGAGCTCCTTGTTTTTATGGGATTGATATGTCAACAGTAAAAGAACTACTTGTTCCAAAGTATGATAAAAATATTGGTTCTGATAGCATCTCAGAGAAGGCATGTAAAAGAATAGCAAAAAGTTTAGGTGCAGATTCAGTAATCTATCAAACAATTCCCAGGTTGATAAAAAGTATTGGCTTACCAAGAAATAATCTCTGTCTTGCTTGTTTAAATGGTAAGTACCCAACCCCCTGTGGTAGGAGAATGTATATAAAAGCATTAAACGATTTTAAACTGAGAAAAAAAGTAAAAAGAAGTTACGAGTTTAATTAAATTAAGTGCAAATTAAATCTAGTTTGTCATCTTTTATTGCTTTTTTAATCTCCATAGCTATTCTTTCACCGTAGCTTATAGATTCACCATATAAATATCCAGAATATGGCGTAAACCTTGTTCCTGGTGAGCCAGGAATCCTCATAGAAACATCAAATATTACAATCTCCTCTCTGCCTTCTTCAGAAGCAATAGCACCCTGCAAAGCAAATGGGCCTATAATCCCAGGTGGATGTTCTTTTTTACATGCCTTGACAAATCTTTCCCCAATCATAAATGCCTTTTCCAATATACTCTCTTTTGTTGTTACTGCTATATGTCCTGTTTCAATCAGTTTTGGCCTTATATATTTCAAAACCTCAAGCTGTACATCCGCAGGCAACCTTAGGATTCCATCAAGATTTGTTTGCCTTCTTGTATCTGTCCCCATTAACTCAAGCTCATTTGTTATTGGGCTATAAAAATAATTAAAGTTAACCTGTGCACCTACTATATATTCTTCAATAACAGCCTTCTCTATAGCATCTTTTTTTATTATCTTTTTCTTTAACATCCCCTCTACCTTTTTCTTATAGTCCTCGTAATTATCAGCAAAAAAGAAAGCTCTCTCATAACCCCTGATGGCCTCAGCAACCTTGACAATAACAAGTCTGTCAATCCTCTTGGGATTATTAAAAATCTTTGGTGTCCTTATCTTTGCTTTTTTCAGTAAATAGTATTGGTTTTTTGGAATATCCCTTTCTTCCAACTTTAACATAGTCCTTGTTCCAAATATAGGAACCCTAAATCTATTCTCAATCCTATTAAAGTCACAATATACCCAGAAATACCTATTATGTATGAATATTGTATTAAGTTCCCTAAGCTCTTTCTGAACTTTCTCTTTTACTATATCCCTAAACCTATCTACAATAATCACCTTATCTATTATCCCTTTTCCATTTCTCCTCCTATAATATTTTGTATATGTAAGCTCTCTTCCCTTCTGACAGACAGCCACGGTTTTAAAACCATATTTTTTTGCACCCCTACATACATCCAATGCAGAATGACCGCCTAGGACACCAATAGTTATATTGTTCTTATCATAGCTCTTTAAAATCTCTTTAATCTTTGTCCTATCTATACCCATTTTAGTCTAGGACCTCCTTTATCCTGTTTTGCTGAATTGCAAGCTTTATTTCCCTTGCTATCCTTCTACCAGTTGACATTGCTTCATTATATCTAAGCCATGTATAAGGAGAACCATTAATATATGGGTTTGTTCCAGCAACTATCCTTGCAGAAATCTCAAAACAAACAATCTCTTCATCAGGAGTTAAAACAGTCTCAAGACAAAAAGGACCAAATAGTCCTCTTGGAACAATTTTTCTGCTCTCTCTAACAACCCTTTCACCCATACTAATATATCTTGGTAAAAATGATTCTCTTACAACAACAGGCATATTTCCAACAATAACATAACTAGGATCAACCCTTTCCTTTGGTAAAGCCATTTGGTCCCTAGCTGAAATCCTCCCTAAGCTATCAACATTGCTTTCATACCTCTTGTCAAATCCCATAAGCTCTGTTTCATTATTCAAAATACTATGAAAATAATGGGCATACATATGTACCCCTAATATATACTCCTGTATCACATATTTCTTGCTCTTTGGATGGAGTTTAATCTTCTCCTTGAAGTCTTTATAATTTTTTGCTAGGAAATATCCTTTACCTCCATCTGCTCCATGAAATTTTACAATTACTGGCCTGTCAATATCCTTTGCCTCTTTGAATATCTTAGGGAGTTTCAGACCAGCTCTCTTTAGCCAACTTCTTTCTAAGCTCCTGTCAGACTCCCATTTGAGAATTTTCTTATTACCAAAATATGGAACATTAAGCTTTTCTATCCTTCTTGGTCCCATATAGGTTATGAAGGATGCGTGTGGGATAAGGATAGCATTTTCTTCTATTAATTCACCTTGTACATCCTCAAATTCATCATAGCTATTTATTGTAATTATCTTATCAGCAACCCCAAATAATTCATAGGGTTTTTCTCTCCCTTTGAGACATATAGCTATTGTAGAAAATCCCTCCAGTTGCGCACCTTTCAATATCTGAAGTGCAGAATGAGAACCCAAGGTTGCAATCTTATATTCTTGTTTAACAACCATACTAAAGGAAAGATTATTTTATATTTAAATTTTCCGATAAATTTAAATAACCTTCAAATCTCCTAATCCACAGGCAACATTTAGTAAAAACAAAAACAACGCGGGAGGTAGTAAAAATGGCTGAAGACAACAGCATTTTTGTTGGAGGAAAACCATTTATGAACTATGTAACTGCCTTAGTGATGCAGTTTACAACCAAGAATGCGCAAGAAGTAGTTGTAAAGGCACGTGGGAAGTTCATATCTAGGGCAGTAGATGTTGCAGAGGTAGCATCAAAGAGGTTCCTTAACGGGCAAGTTGCAGTTAAGGACATAAAGATAGATTCTGAGGAATTCCAGAATAAGGAAGGAAAGGATGTTAGAGTTTCTACAATAGAAATAACCTTGCAGAAAATATAGACATATTCTTTTTTTATTTTTTTAGTATTTAGTCATCTATTCTGGGTGCTATTAAATTCAATCCCTAAATATTTATATATCAATAGGTTAATCTATACTAATGGGCCCGTAGCATAATGGATAGTGCCTCCGGCTTCGGACCGGATTGTGGGGGTTCGAATCCTCCCGGGCTCATTATGAGCTTATAATACGAGTAACCTTTAAATAAACAATTCTAGAATGTCCTATAAAATGAACTTAAAAAAATACCTCATAAAAAAAATAACAAAAAGATATCTGATAAGAAGAAAGAATACAAGGTTGGTAGGGAAGATAGCCTTTTTTGTTGGAGTCTTTCTGGCAATACTATTTGCAATAATTGACTACAAAAGATTAACATTAAAGCCAGGTTTGACTCTTATTTTCATAGGAATCATTATTGGTATAGTTAATATTAGGCTAAAAGAAAGAGAATCATTTCTGATAGCTGCTATTGCCTTATTCCTCATAAGAACAGCAAACCTTCAGTTTATAGTCTGGTACAATATTGGAAACTATATAAGCTCTATTATAAATAACCTTGTAATACTAATAGCTCCTGCAGCCTTAGTTGTTGCTCTTGAGTCAATTTATTCCTTAGCAAGCGAGAGATAATTATAGAGAGATAATTATAATTTCTATTTTTGGGGCTGTAGTATAACTTGGCTAGAATCCAAGCTTCGGGGGCTTGTGGTCTGGGTTCAAATCCCAGCAGCCCCATTAAAGCAAAACCAATAAAAAAGAATATAAACAATAAAAAATCACCCTTCTTATGGGACACAAAATGAAATATAAAATAGGCTTTATAGGGGCAGGGAACATGGCATTCGCCTTGATTAAATCAGTAAAAAAGTTAGGGCCCCACTATATAATAGCTTCTGATATTGATAATGAAAGACTTGGGTTTGTTAGAGAGAAGACAGGTATAGAAACAACAAAAGACAATAAGGAGGTTGTTAAAAGAGCGGATATAATCTTTATAGCAGTAAAACCTCAATCCATTGATGGGGTTTTAGATGAGATAAAGGATGTCTCAAAGGGAAAATTAATTGTTTCAATCGCTGCTGGAGTCAAAATAGAAAGAATAGAAAAGAAGCTAAAAGAAGCGAGAGTCATTAGGGTTATGCCAAACACCCCTTGCCTAGTTGGAGAGATGGCAGCAGGTTTTGCTGTCGGTGATAGTGTTAAGGATGATGATATAAAAGCTGTTGAGGAGATACTAAACTCTAGTGGAAAGGCATTCTACTTAAATGAGGAGATGCTTGATGCTGTAACAGGGCTGAGTGGTTCCGGTCCGGCATTTGTAGCAAAGCTAATAGAAGCATTTATAGAAGCAGGAGTTTCATCTGGCCTAAGCAGGGATATTTCTTCAGAATTGACAATTCAAACTTTTAAGGGTACATCTAAGTTATTGCAGGAATCTGGAATGACACCAGATGAGCTAGTAAAACTTGTAAGTTCTCCTGGAGGGACAACAATAGCAGGAATCGATTTCCTAGAAAAATCAGATTACAAAGAGGTCATAAAAAAAACAATTGAAAAAGCTGTTAAAAGAAGCAAAGAACTAGCAAAATAATTAATAGTTTAAGGTATAGGGATTGAGAAAATAAAAAAATGAAGCTAAAGCATAAAATATTGGAACAATGCGAGAGAGCAAAAGAGGCAGCCCTAAAACTAGCTACCCTTAGCACAGACACTAAAAACTTCACATTATATGAACTTGCTGAAGACATAAAAATAAGCAAAAACAAAATCCTAATGGCAAACCATAAGGACATCAAAGAAAATAGAAATAAACTATCAAAAGCACTATTGAAGCGTCTATATCTGGATGAGAAGAAGATTGACAGCATGGTAGAGATGATAAGAAGTGTAGCCAGACTCAAAGATCCTGTTGGAAAGATTCTAGGCCAGATTGAACTTGACAATGGTTTGATATTAAAGAAGGTTACAGTCCCGATAGGAGTAATCTGCACTATATTTGAATCAAGACCAGATGTTGTTGTCCAAATCTCTGCTTTAGCAATAAAATCTGGAAATGCTGTTCTGTTAAAGGGTGGCAGTGAAGCACTGAACACCAACAAGGCCCTGGTAGAAATAATAAGGAAATCAATCAAGGACAACAAAGGAGTGCCTGTTGATGCAATACAACTCATAGAAACAAGAGAAGAGATAAAAGAAATACTGAAGATGGATGATTTTATTGATTTAATAATTCCTAGGGGTTCTAATCGGCTTGTGAGATATATAGTTAAGAATACAAGGATACCTGTTTTGGGTCATTCAGAGGGTATTTGCCATGTTTATATTGATAAAGATGCGGATATGAAGAAAGCAATCGCTATAGCCATTGATGCAAAATGCCAATACCCAGCAGTTTGTAATGCTTGCGAAACACTATTGGTTCATAAATCAATAGCAAAAAAGTTTCTGCCAGAAATTGTATCCAAATATCTTGATTATAATGTTGAGATTAGAGGAGACCAAGCCACAATGGACATATTGAAGGATATAAAAAATATAAGAGACAAACTGAAGGAGAAGAAATCAAAAATAAAAAGAGCTTCTGAGAAAGATTGGAAAACAGAATACAACGATTTAATAATCTCAATAAAAGTTGTAAAAAACCTTGATGAAGCAATAGTCCATATCAATAAATATGGTTCTGGCCATACCGATGCTATTGTAACTGAGAATAAGGAAAATGCCAATAAATTTTTACTCTTTGTAGATTCAAGTTCGGTTATGTGGAATGCATCCACAAGGTTTTCTGATGGTTACAGGTATGGTCTAGGAGCAGAAGTTGGAATTTCAACAAACAAGATACACGCCAGAGGCCCAGTTGGATTGGATGGTTTGGTAATCTATAAGTATATTTTAACAGGTAAAGGGCATATAGTAAAAGACTATATTGAAGGAAAAAAGAAATTCAAGTACAGAAAAATTAAACCCTAGAATCAATAGTTAATCAAAATCTCAACATCCTTCCCAAATATGGTTTTTAAGTCCTCAAATATCTTCTCCTTAATGAATGTCTTTGGCGGGATTTCTGTTTTTGCCACTATCTTCTCCATCTCTTCCAATGTTGTTTTTTCAATACTTCCCAAACCACCATCTTGTGTAATCTTTGCTTTACTTATCTCTTTTTCCTCATTATCAATATCATGTATTATAAATGCCTTGTCTCCTAATAGTAGGACCTCACCATACCTGTTTCCGTGCTTTACCCTAATCTTTGCCCTTTCTATTTCCTTTCCTCGCTTTCTTTGTATGTATTCAATAAGGAACTTTATAAAGGTTTGAGCATCTTTTTTGACCTTTTCAACCTCTGGTTTTGTTAGTTTCTTTTCATCATAATCCTTCTTTGCCTTGATTATCTCATTTAGTATTCTAAGATACTTGGCAGGTATCTTACCCTCACTTATTAATTCGTCCTCAAATAATTTTAATATCTCTTCGTCAGCAACCCTTTCTATCCCTTCAAGCTTTAAGACATCTCTTATTATTGTAACAACCTTATCATAAACCTCAAGCATATCTTTTTCTTCTTTTATCTTCTCTATTTGAGTGAATAGTCTTCTTATTCTCTTTAGATATTTTTCAGCATCTTCTAGTAACTCATCAACTTCCTTACCACTTAACCCCTTCTTTGTTCCATGTTCTATGTCCTTTCTTATTTGTATTACCCTTTCTAATATTGAAACAAACTTCTCTTCAAACAATCTTTCCTTCTTAACAAAAATCTCCCTCATCAGTTCAGGTGTTTCTCTTGGGGCTGGTGGAGGAATCCCATGCAACATTAATGCTGCTTGTGATGGAGTTAGTATGGCGTAATATATGTCCTCCATGCCAATAGCCTTTAGTTCGTTCCTAACCCTTTTTAGCATCTGTTCTCCACTGGCCATAAACATATCTATTGCCTCTTGGGATGGTTTTATCTTACCCATCTTAAGTAATTGTTTCCATGGCATGAATATTCCTCTGTCGTAGAAAGGCACACCGTCTCTTAACAATGTAAATATTATTGGGTTTGCTTCCTTGAGGCTATCCCAAAAGTCAGTTAGTATATAAACTTGGATATTCAGCTTGTTTTTTATTCCTGTTATTTCACCTGCTTCAATACCCATTCCTACTATTATGGCTCTCAGTTTGTCCTTTAATTCAGCTCTGGTCATCTTTTTTACATCAGTATCATCTATAACGACCCATACATCTATGTCACTTGTTTTTGTTGCTCTACCTTGTATCAATGAACCTGCTAGAACATAACTAACAATGTATCTTTCAAACTTCTTTAACACCATATTCTTATGGACTTCTGCTATCTTAATAGCACTTAATATGCCGGTATCATAAATAGGAGCAGAAAAAGAAATCAACTGTAATAGTTCATATTTTCCATCATAGCAATTCTGCCATAGCTCACTTAGTAATAAAACATCAGGATATATATTCTTGTCAATATCTATAGCAATCTTGTCCATAATTGCAAGAAGTTTTTTCTTTAACTCATACTTAGTCATCTTCCTGCTATCAGAATCGTCAACTAAAACAAGGACATTTATTTTATCTTTATCTATCTTTTCTCCTTCTTTTGGCTTTGGTGGTGGCACCAAAGAAATACCTTTTATATATTTGTCAAACTTCTCTAAAACCTTATTCTTAAACTTCTCAAGTTTATTTTTTAGTTCTTTTACCCTCTTTTCTTGCTCCTTTGTAAGCTTAGGAATTGGTGGCATAGAAATAGGAGCATTAACACCTCCTACACTAATACCGGAATCACCTTTGATTTGTTGTGGAGAAATCTGATTGTCCTTGTTATAACCAGCAGCCTTGCCCTCCTTATTTTTATTATTCTTTTTTGCCATGGTTAATTCCTCTTTATTTGTAATGCTATTAAATTGTTATTATACAATATATAAAACTTTTGATTATTTTTTCACAAATCTTCCGATTTAATGCTCTTTACACTAGCCCTACCTAGGCACATTTTAATCAATTCTTTATGGTTTTCTATTGATTCCCCAAGCTTTTTTATAATATCTATTCTTCCCTTTGTTTCTGGATGTTTAGCAATCATAAAAGAACAACAATCAGGGTAATCTATAATGGAATACTTATATGTTCCAATCTCTCTTGAGAGCCTTATTATCTCTTCTTTACTCATACCAATCAATGGAGCAAAGACAGGCAGTTTAGAGGCATCATAAATACAATTTAAATTTTCTATTGTCTGAGAAGCAACTTGTCCAATGCTGTCTCCTGTAACAATTCCCTTTGCCTTCTCTTTTTTTGCAATCTCATTTAATATCCTCATCATAAACCTTCTATAGATAATCATCCTAAATTTTGCAGGAATTTTAATTATTATCTCTTTCTGGATTCTTTCAAATGGGATAACATAAATCTTGGACTCAAGTTGGAAGTTTGAGAGCTGCTTAACAATACTATTGACCTTCTCTAATAGTACCTCTTTTGTTTGTGTTGAATTATATATATGCCCAAATACAATCTTACAGCCTCTTTTCATCATTAGCCAAGAAGCAACAGGGCTATCTATGCCACCTGACAGAGAACATATAAGCTTTCCAGAACTTCCAACAGGTAATCCACCAACGCCTTTTTTCTTTTCAATCCCTATAAACGCCTCTCTTTCACAAATCTCTACATATACATTAACATCAGGATTTTCCAAATCAACAACCTTATCCATTTTCTCAATAACATAACTCCCTACTATCCTATTAAGCTCCTGAGAATTGACACTGAATCTTTTGTTAGACCTAGAACTTGAAATCCTGAAGCTCTTAAAGGTTATATTATTCAAAACCCAAATACATTTTTTCTTAATCTCCTCAATATTCAACGAAGACCTAGTAGCAAACATAAAATTTGCAATACCAGGAATCTTTTCTAATTTTTTACTTACCGCTTCAGAATCTATATTTTTGTCTAAATAAAGAACAATCCTTCCGTAATCCCTATAAACCCTAGAAATACCACCACCTATAGCCCTCTTTATATTTTTAATTAGTATTCTCTCAAATACCTTTCTGTTTTTTCCCTTTGTTCCTATCTCACTATAATGAACAACCAACCTTTCCATTTTGTCTTGGCAAACTTACTTAGTAACTTAAACAGATTTATAAATATTGGCTATACCTCCTATACAGGTATAACTTATATGATAGATATAAAGGTATAACCATTTTATAGTAAAAAAACGAAAGATTTATATTTAATTAAATACTTATAAAAAAAAGGTGGTTCTTATGCCAGAAAAAGAAGAACATCCTCTCATAGCTCAGTACAAGAAGGCACATGAGTTAGCAGAAAATTATGCAGCCAAATTGTCTGCCCATATTTTCAATAGAGGACTAGTAGGTAAACCAACTGATGAAAAAACAATTGATGATGTTGTTAATGCCTTGCACTCTGGAGAGGCTGCAAAAATGATAAAGGAGGTCCTTGGCCCAAGGGCACAAGGCCTTGATGACCAAGAACTTCTAGCAAGATACTCCTTGCCAAAGCACCAAATAAAAAGAATCCTAAGCAATTATGACTCTATAACAGATGATGTACTTAGAGCAATAGCAAATGAACTAGTTTCAAGAGTCCGTAGTGAATTAGTAAGCCATCATCCAGCAGCTCTTGCTAATCTTGCATACGAACAAGGAGTAGGACCAGCACAAAAAGTTTTGCTTGACCTTTATACACTTGCAGGTGGGGAAGAAACCGCTAAGAAATACCGAAAAGGGATAGAGGGTTTAAAAACCCCAGAACAAATTCATTCCGCAGCTGGAGAACATTACCATACAATTGATGCTCTGCTATCAAGTGATGCTTCAAGAGTAAGAAAACCAGTCTATGACACCAAAAAAGCAGCTTAAAACTTTCTTTTAATCATTTATGCCCTTTCTTTTTAAAAAACATTAGGCAGTAAAATCGATAAATCTATTGGCTTTTGAGCTATAAATTCTTTCCAAAAATCTTAAGAAAATCTGTTTTGAATATGCTAAATCTAACAAAATTCTCATAAAACAGCATATACATTAATTAATCGTTATTTTTATATATTATTGATATATCAGTTATAATTGTGGTTGGAAATAAAGAAAAATGAACCAAAAAGAAAAATTATTTTTCGACAAATTGAAAGATATTTTTATAGGTGCTAAAATAGAAGGTGAATCTGGCTTTATCAATTTAATGAAAATAAAATCAGCTTATTTTGATGTAATTTTTAAAGAGTTAGTTAAGGAAATTGAAGAAAAAAC
>CAZNZT010000029.1:0-3675 GCA_964577685.1 uncultured Methanosarcinales archaeon
GATTATTAAATAAAAGAATTAATAAGTGTATACTTTTAAGGTTTACTTTACAGTTTTTTAAGAATGAAACAATTTCTAGTCCTTCCTTATACCTATATCAACTATCACTGTTTTGTCTTTGTACCTTTCTAATCCAGACTTTATATCATGCATCGTAATAATCAAATCAGCATTGATTATTTTATCATGAATTTCTCCTGTATCTGGGTCTAGCCCAGTAGGAATATCAACAGATACCTTATAAGCACTTGAGCTATTTACTAGGTCTATAATCTGGCTTATTGGTTGTTTTATGCTTCCTTCTGTGCCTGTTCCGAGAAGGGCATCAATAATGATATCGTAATCATCAAAATCAGCTTGCTCTGGATCAACCAACACCTGTATCCTATCATTATTCTTTATCTTCCTAAAATTTATTCTTGCTTCTTCTTTTAGTTTTGTTTCATCTCCAATAAATAGAACATCTACTCCTGATTCTTCACTTAGATAACGAGCTGCAACAAATCCATCCCCCCCATTATTACCATGATAACAAACAACAAGAATTTTTTTATCTTTTAATTCCGGAAATTTATCCTTCAATACAGAAAAAATGCCCCTACCTGCATTCTCCATTAGTTGAATCCTTGGTATGCCAGAGCTCTCTTCTAATTCTTTCATTTCTTGGGTTGTTATCATTCCCTATTCCTTATTAACTTTGTTGAATCTTTTTAAATATTTCTAAAATATTTGGTGCCATTTAATGCTACAAATCCAAATCAAGGCCCTCATAAAAGAGCTTCTGTAAAAAGTTCGTATTTATACTGCTCTTTTGAAAGTAAAAAACGCTGATGTAAGATTTCCTGAGAAAAACTTTTTTTCATATCAGCCATAAATAAGTCCAACTCGTCAGAATTTTTTGCTGCAAAATAGATAAATAACTGTGGCTTTGAAGCGCTCATAAAACAATACCTTATTTTTTTATTGACTAAGATATAAGATTCTAGTTTTTTCTCTTTTTCTTGGGAGAGGTTTCTCAAGTCAGTTATAATCAAAAAAGTATCATAACCTAAAGAACGGAGCACTATTTTCGGAACAAATTTTAAGATTATTCCTCTTTCTTTAAGTTTTTTAATCCGAGAAGAAACAGTTTCATAAGTCACTCCTAATTTTTCTCCTAATTCATAAAGAGGAGCAACAGAGTTCTTATTCAGCTCTAACAATAATTTCTTGTCTGTGTGGTCTATTTTAATTTTCTTTTTTTCAATTTTTCTAGTTTCTTGTTTAAGAGTTGGTGGTGTTTCTAAAAATTTAGATGTCTTAGGCAATTGTTCTATTTTATAGACCTTTAAAATTGGATGTGCCTCATAATTATAGATTAAAGTGGAAAATCTATTTTCCATAAGCTTAATGAATTTAAAAAAATCTTGAACAGTTTTACATCCAAGTTCCAAAACAAAATCCCATTCCCCAGAAAGCTTATCTAAAACAAGAACATTCGGATGTTTTTTTAGGAACTCAACAAAGATTTCTATCTCTTCTTGACTTCCGTTTACACTTATAAGAAGTTCATAAAAACTTATATCAAAGAAACTAAAATCAATAACTGTAAAAAAGCCAGAAATAATTCCTTTTTTCTTCAGCCTCTCAATTCTATAATTAACTGCATTCTTACTTAATTTTACTTTTCTCCCTATTTGCTTATGACTCAACCTAGCATTTTTACACAAAAGTTCAAGTATCTGCCAGTCTTTCTTATCAAGTTTTTCCATTTGTCTTATATGTTTTATATTATTCTTACATTATGAGGAATTCATTTATAAATTTTTCTATAAAAGGTAAAAAAATTGATAAAAACTTTTAATTAATATAGTAAGTTGCTACTATTAGGTAAATAAATATTGGGGTAAAAAATGCTGAGTCATAAACAAGGTGTGGAATATGATGGGAGGATGGAAAGACTTTACTTTATAATGAAACATGCTTCCAGTAGAGAAACAAGAATAAGTGCTGGAAGAAAATATATTAATGCTTGTGTTAAAGGAGGTTTTTGTGGAAGTCTTGAAGAAGTAATAATAGATGAAGAAACATTTCTTGGAGAAATAAGGGAAGAGGCAAGAAGTAAAATTGAAGATGCTGCAAGAAGGGCTATTGAGATTTGTGTAAGAGATGGTAGGTATAGGGATCTTATAGATTCAAAGGAAGAATATTGGACGATTTCTGAAGAAGTAGGGAAGGAAGCAGGAAATAAGGTTGGAGAGGCTGCAAGGAGGGCTATTAAGATTTATGCTAAAAGAGGGTTGTATAAGTGTATTGAAAGAATAGCAGCAGATAAAGATGTTCCTGAAGAAGAAAGAGAAGAGGCTGGAAAGAAAGTTATTGGTATTTATGCTAAAAGAGGGTTGTACGGGCGTATTGAAAGATTAGTATTAGACGGAAGGCTTCCTGAAAGAGTAAGAGTATATGCTGGAATGGAATTTATTGAGATTTGTGTTGAAAGAGGTTTTTGTGGAAGTCTTGAAAGATTAGCAGAATATGAAGATACTCCTAAAGAAATAAAAGAGAAGGCAAGGAATAGGGTTGGAGAGGCTGCAAGGAATGCTATTAAGATTTGTGTAAGAGATGGTATGTATAGAGAACTTATAGAGTTAGCAGGATATGAAAAAATTTCTGGGGAAATAAGGGAAGAGGCAAGAAGTAGGATTGGAGAGGCTGCAAGGAGGGATATTGAGAATTGTGTAAGAGATGGTAAGTATAGAGGTATTATAAATTTAATGAGATATGAGGAAATTCCTGAAGAAGTAAGGAAGGAAGCGAGGAGTAGGATTGGAGATGCTGCAAGAAGGGCTATTGGTATTTATGTTGGAGGAGATTTGTATGAAAAACTTGAAATATTAGCAATAGATAAAGATGTTCCTGAAGAAGTAAGGAAAAAAGCAGGGATGGAAGCTATTAAGGGTTATGTTGAAACATGTAAGTATGAAAAACTTGAAAGATTAGCAACAGATGAAGGAGTTCTTGAGGTAGTAAGGAAAAAGGCAAGAAGCGAACTCAGTAGAGTGGCTGAAGAACTAGCTCTACGGTTATGATTTTTAACAAGTAAGAAAATCTTACGAATGAATGAAGTGAGCTGTTTCTCCATTGCTATACGAGGCTAGGATAAAATCCAAAAGTATAACATCCTCAAGCAACTAAAAGGAGTGAATATGTTTGTGCCTAGGTGTTGTTCAGATAGTTATTCAAGAGTAGTAAATAAACCGAAAGATTTATAAGGATTGATATTACACTGTCCTACGGGGGGATAAAATGGGAGAACTGAATTTAGAAGAACTTTGTGTTGTAATGAGTTATAGTTCTGATGAAGAAAAAAGAATAAGGGCTGCAAGGAAGGCTATTGAGATTTATGTTGGAAAAGGTCGGTATGAACCACTTGGAAGATTAGCAGAAGACGAAAAACTTCCTGAAAAGGTAAGGGAAAAAGCGGGGATGGAGGCTGTTAAGGGTTACACTAAAGAAGGTAGGTATGAAGATCTTGAAAGATTAGCAAAAAATAAAAGAGTTCTTGAAGGAGTAAGGAAAGAAGCGGGGATGGAGCTTATTAAGTGCTATGTTGGAAAAGGTTGGTATGGTGTACTTGGGGCATTAGCAACAAATAAAATAGTTCCTAGGGAAGTAAGGGAAAAAGCCGGGATGGAT
>CAZNZT010000029.1:3775-13404 GCA_964577685.1 uncultured Methanosarcinales archaeon
GCTGTTAAAGGTTATCTTGAAAAAGGTATGTATAGAAATCTTGAAGAATTAGCAACAAATGAAAGAGTTCCTGAAAAGGTAAGGGAAAAAGCCGGGATGGATGCTGTTAAAGGTTATCTTGAAAAAGGTATGTATAGAAATCTTGAAGAATTAGCAAAAAATAAAAGAGTTCTTGAGGTAGTAAGGAAAAAGGCAAGAAGCGAACTCAGTAGAGTGGCTGAAGAACTAGCTCTACGGTTATGATTTTTAATAATTGTTTGATTTTATTGTGAAGCTCATATTTTCTTCTTAAACATTATCAGATAAATGCTGGAATACTGATAGTTTGCTGTTACAAAACAAAGTTTAAATAGTAACAGAAAAAACCAAAGCAATATGAAGATTGTTAAGGTCCCATCTTCACAGGGGGGGTTAGGAAACTCAACAGGTACTGAATTAGCTCCAGAACTGATAATAAAGAAAACAAAAGAGCTGTTTTTATCTGAAGATGGTTGTCTGCCTTTGTTTGATGAGGACCAAGTAGATATTATTAAAGACAATATAGAGGAAACAAACAAAAACATTTACAATAAAGCAAAAGAAACCCTAAGCAAAAATACAAAATCATTGTTTATAGGAGGTGATCATTCAATAAGCTATCCTATAATAAGGGCATTTTCTGAGGTCTATCATGGAAATCCAGGGGTTATTATATTTGATGCACACCCTGATGCTGAAAATGATTTTATGCCTCCTACGCAAGAAGACCTGTTATGCGGAATCGTAAATAATAAAGTAATAAAAAAGGAAAATATAGTGTTGGTAGGGACAAGGAATTGGGACAAAAACGAGGTAGAGTTCATAAAGAATAACAAGATAAAATTCTTTCCTATGAAAGAAATCATTAGTGAAGGTATAGAAGAAATTTCTGAATCTGTTATGTCGGTAGCAAAGAATTTTAGTGCCTTGTATATAAGCATTGACATAGATGTTCTAGACCCAGCGTTTGCTCCTGGAACAGGATATATTGAACCAGGTGGGCTAACAACAAGAGAGTTACTTTTCTTTCTACACAGGCTAAAGAAATTAAGGAATATAAGGGCATTTGACATAGTTGAAATAAATCCAAAAAGGGATATAAATGGAATGACAGTAAAAGTGGGGGCTAAGATAGCAGTAGAACTATATTAAATTACACACATCTACCATCTAGGCATCTGTTTTCACATACTCTATACTCACTTTCAATTCCATTATGGCAATAATATTCAACTAGGGTGCTATGGCTTAGGCAATAATCGGTTTTTACAATGCTGCTAAAAACAACACTGCCTTTATCAAAATAATCCCTACCACCATCTGAGTCCTTACATTCCCCTGTGGGACTTAATAGCTCAAGATTTTCATATTGGGCATGAGGTGCCATACCTGTTGTTATCCTTTCTCCAACATTAACAGAAAAAACAAAGAGCAACAATACAAAGAAGGCAAATATTGTAGCTGAAAATAAGTCTGTATCCTTTCTTCCAAGATTTTTTCCCATTTTAGCTGCTGTTTCTAATAAAGAATAGATTATATTTAAATCTTGCTATATAAACACGAGTTATCAGAGCATAACAGGGTGTTAATACCTCTTCAAAGAAAATCAAATATTTCTAAGCAATCCAAATTATCTTGTAACATATATATTCCATGATATACTAAAAACGAAAGGTTTAAATACTACTAATATACACATTAGTATACTAGTATATTTTTGGAAATATAAAAAAATGGAGCCAGAAATGAAGAAATTTATGGAAAATGTGGACTCATGGATAAAACAAATCAGGTCTGAATTCAGTCAGATAACTGATGTTTCCAGCATTGTAGAGGAAAATGTAAACAATATCCAACATAACTATGAGCTTATATATGAACTAAAGGACCAAATAGAATCATTAAAAGAGGAGATAAAGGTACTAAAGCTAGTACAGTTAATCCAGCTTAAGGATAAGCTCGTTAAAAAAAATTAGGCTTTTTCTAAAATCCTATTTAGGCATTCGTTTAAGGTAACAAATAGATTTGTCCCAGAGGATTCCTCAGTAATAGGATTTCCTGCAAATGATGCTTCTACTTTAAGCTTTGGATTAGTTTCATCTCCCTCTAAGGTTATGTCAAGCTTTTCATAGTCATTTCTCTTCTCCATCAGTTGCTTAACATAGTTGCCAACTATTTTCCTTATAACAAACAATTTTGCCTTTTCTATGTTGTTGAAACCACTAAGAGCTATATTACCACCAAGAGAAATAGTATCTGTGTTTTTTTCCATTACTATTCCACCCCCTGTTACTATTATTTTAGAAACAAAGATTTTGTAAATGTTATTTAAATTTTGCTATTTTGATAAAAAAGTAGTATTAACAACTTTAGAGTAATAAAAACAAAAAAACGAAAGATTTATATATGAGCTAATTCCAAGATATGATGGGAAATAGCTTTTCTAGGGGGTGTAAAAGGCCATACAACTAGAAAAAGCTGTCCCTGTCTAAAGACTAAAAATCCAAAAAACCATACAGAGGTAAAAGTCTAAATGGCTCTAACAAACAAAAAGATATACCGGCTAATAAATGAAATAGCAGGAGAGAGGGCAATCCCAATAGTTGAATATCTAAAAGATAGGAAAAATGTTTCTGAGTTCATAATAGCTGATAAGGTAAAGATGGACATGCAAACCACAAGGAATATATTATATACGCTAAACTCTTATAATGTTGCTACATATGTAAGAAGAAAGGACAGAAAAAAGGGATGGTATATCAGCTATTGGACATTCAACAAAAAGAGAGTAAAAGAGCTTATAATAAAGCTAAAGAAAGAAAAGATAAACCAGCTTAAAAGAAGGCTGAAGAAAGAAGAATCTAATAAAGGCAATTTCTTTATTTGCTCTAAGGCATGTGCTCGGCTAGATTTTGAGCAGGCAGTAGAAAACCAATTTAAATGCCCAGAATGTGGAAGTTTACTAAACCAGCAGGACAACTCAAAAACAATTGAAAATATTAAGAAAAAAATAGAGGAACTTGAGAAATCACTTAAGGAATAACAGATTATTTGCTGGCTCTTATTTTCTTTAATATGGAATACACCCTCAATATATCCCTATGATAGTTTTTCTTTTCTTTTATATCAAGCATATCGTATAGTGAACATAATGACTTATAATAATAAAGCAACCTTTGTAGATTCGGTTTTTTGAGATTGTTCTTTAGATTAAAGTATCTTATTATATTTTCTATCTTATCTTGGATGAATGTAGAATTCTTCTTTTTTAGTACAATATTGAATCTAGCCCTATTGATTATCTCTGTCCTGATTATTCTTCCATCCTCCAAGTATATGACCCTATCAGCATACTTTGTTTCTTCCTTATCATGTGTGACCATAACCACTGTTTTGTTAAATTTAATGTTTATTTCCCTTAGATAGCTTAGAACTTCCTTTGAATTTTTAGAATCAAGGTTAGCTGTTGGTTCATCACATAGCACAACAAGAGGGTTGTTTATTATTGCTCTCGCAATAGCAACTCTTTGCTTTTCCCCTCCCGACAGTTGGTACGGCCTATTAAGCACTTTATGCTCCATATTAAGTATTTTTAGAATACTTAATGCCTTTGTCTTTGATTTATCTAAGCTTAGACCCATGGCTATTGCAGGTAAACATACATTTTCTATTACTGTTAGCTCTGGAAACAAGATATAATCTTGAAAAACAAAACCAAAATTCCTAAGCCTAAACTCGTTTTTAGTTTCTTCATCAAGCTCAACTATGTTTTTTCCATTATAAATTATATCACCAGAATCGGGTTCATCTATGAGGCCAATCTGATTTAGTAGCGTAGATTTACCTGAGCCAGATTTCCCCATTATTGCAAGAAACTCCCCAGGATATATATCAAGGTCTATATTGTCAAGCGCCTTTGTCAAGACCTCTCCTATCTTGTATGTTTTTCTAACAGACCTAAGCTGTATCACATTCTCTCACCAATGAGCAAGTCTATTGTTTTTTTCTTTAGTAAAGCACTTGATGGCAAAAATCCTGATAGGGCAGAAACTACAATAAATATGACAAAAGAAAGGATTATGAACTTTATTTTAAATACTGGAGTTACCATTCCGATAGGAAACTCAATGGCATTATTTGAAAAATATGGCTTCATAATAAATAAAAGAATGAATACGCCTATACTCACTCCTGCTAGACAATAAAAAATAGATTGAAATATATAAGAAATTATTATGCTCCTTTTATTAACCCCTATCGCTTTCATCAATCCTATATGCTTTCTTTTTTGAATCAGGTTTAAAAACAGAACAGATATTATTGAAAATGCTGCGGCTATGGTGCTTATTGCTCCCACTATTATCTTTAACATTGAAAAACTTGAAGACAAACTCATGCTCAATGCCCTTTTTTTCCACCACGGATAGACATTCTCGCCGATATCAAGATTCATTATATCCCTTCTTACCCGGTTTATCTTAGCAGGGTCATTTACTTTTATCAATATTGCAGATGCTTTATCCCTGACACCAAGGACATTTTCAATCTCTTCCTCCCTGATAAATATCTCCAAATCAACATCATAATTTTTGGCATCAAGTATCCCTTTAACCTGATATTCTTTTTCTATGCCATTACTAAAATGCACCTTTATCTTTTTTCCAACATCTGTCTTTAGTGAATAGTCTTTTAAATAGGAACCATACTTACCTGCCACATCCTTTCCTATAACTACCTTGTCTCTATCTAGTTTTTCAAGGAACTCTCCTATCACAAGGGTATCTTTTAGCTTTATGCCCGCTGCTTCATCCTCGTCACTTACTGTCCTTAAATCAAAAAACCTTGTTATATTTTTATAGGTAACAGAAGCAGGGATATGATAAAAGCTAGTTACACCAGAAACACCATCTATGCTTAGTATCTTATTTTTCAGATTTCTTACATCACTTATAAGTTCCCCATCTTCTTTTGGTTCAATCTTTATGTCAGATGTAAGATACTCTTTTATATTTAAGTCAACCCTTTCAAGGACTCCTTCAAAAAATGAAAAAACAAAAACCACATTAGTAAAGGCAGCTGAGATAATGAGTATTATTAAAATGAGACTTGTTATTTTAGACCTTGTTAAGAACCTAAAAGAAAGAAAAAGAGCAAGCTTTATTTCGTCCCAAGTCATAAGTTACACCCTCTGCCTAAAAAAATATAAAAAAACCAAAATAAAGATTATTAGTAGAATGACTACCAGTAGAACAATACCAAAACTAAACTTCCTATTTACATAAACAACAACTTCTTTTGAAATCTCATGATTGCCTTCATCGTCCCTAAATGAAAGAGTGATAACTGCCTTTCTTTTACCACCCTTTTTAGGTATAAAAGTAAATGCTGCTTGCGAATCCTCATCACCTTTAATCTTACCAAGATATGCTTCCTGTGTGTAGTCATCAATGGTAAAAGTAATTTTTGTATCCTTTGCTTCGCCTTTCTTTGTATTTTCCACTACAATATAAGCAAGAACCTCTTCTCCTTCTTTTATTATTGCTGGCTCAAATTTTATTTTTTGGATACCTAGCTCTGCAATATTTTTTACTTTGATTCCTATATTCTGCAATACTGAATAATCGTTCATCATTTCATCTTGATATGAGATACTTAATGGAATAAAATAGGAATCAGGCACTGTTTCTTCGCTTAGATAAAAATTGAGATTAACAGCCTGCTCTTTATTTGGCTCTATTTCTTTTATCAGCAGAGTATTACTGCCAGCAAGAACAAACTTTTCTGCTGTTGATGAGATTTTTATGTTCTTGGCTTTCCCTGTACCAACATTCTTAAATACCAATGGAACAACAAAGTTGTTCTCTAGCGAAACCTCGCTGTTGCTTGAATTATAGAAAAACAAGATATCCGGCTTTCCAATCACTTTTATGTTGACTGTATGTTTTATTGATAATTTCCCTGCGGCAGAAATCTTAAAGGTTATTGGATAGGTACCAGAAATAGCATTCTCTTTAATCCTTAAATAGAATGTTACCTGTTTTGAGCAACCTACACATATATCCTTTTCAATTTCTGTTATATCCTTGCTTTTCAGTAAGATAGGGCCTTCAATTCTAGGTGACACTTCAACATTCTTTATAAGCTTCTCTCCACTATTTATCAAACTTAAAGTAACTGTTACATCTCCACCTGGTTCAACTGTGCTGGGGGTTATATCCTCTGTAATAACATCAAGATTAAGCTGTCCAAGTTCTGCAAAAGAAAAAGGCAGTATTAAGATAGTAAAGATAATAGGAAGGAGTTTTAAGAATGTATTTTCCATAATACTTCACCTCTTTTTTATATAGTTAAAAAAATATTAAGGCTATATATTAATTTTTCTAATTTTTGTTATTTTTTGGGATAGGAGGAGCAAGAATTGTATTTAATCACTGATAAAAACCATAAATTTTAATAGTTATAATTTTTTCATACAAAGCAAATGCTAGTTGAATCATTTTCAGGGATTAGGGGAGTATATCCCAAGGAGATAAATGAAGCAGTCGTTAGAAAATACTCTTATGCCTTTAGGGAATTTCTAAAGAGTAAGACAAGAGGGACAAAAGAAGAACCAAGGATTGTAGTAGGAAGGGATACAAGAAAGAGTTCTTCTTGCTTAAAAGATGCTATCTCTGATGTATTTTTTGATATAATTGATGTAGGGGTAATGCCAATAGCATGTGTTGAATTGGCTGTTAGAGAATATAGGGCAGATGGTGGCATTATGGTTACTGCTTCGCATAATCCTCCAGAGCATAATGGGCTCAAATTTTTAGGTAGAGATGGTAGTATTCTAAGACAAGATGAGATACGAAAAGTAATAAACAGATTCCATAAAATAAACAAGATGGATGAAGAAGACTTTATGAAAAAACTTTATAACAAAAAATCAAGACTGAAGATAAAAAAGATAGAAAAAAGGAACATAGACTTATTAAACAGATATATCAGGTTTATTAAAGGAAGGGTTGGTAAAATAAAAAACAAAAGCAAAGTTATTGTTGATCCAAATGGAGGGGCAGGAATTATTTTAGAAAAGATAAGGAAAAAACTAGGGATTAGAAATCTTAAGGTAATAAACAGAGTAGCAGGAAAATTCCTAAGGGAGATAGAACCAAAGAAGGAATCGCTAGCAGGAATGTGGGGTATAATAAAAAAAGAAAAAGCTGATTTTTTAGCTGGTTTTGACTGTGATGCAGATAGACTAGAAATACTGCTAAAGGATGGTTCTCTATTGAATGGCAATCAGATACTTGCGATAATAGTGAATGAGGTTCTAAGTAAAGCGAAAAATAAGACAGTAGTAATAAATGATGCAACATCTAATATGGTGAGAAAGGTCGTAGAAAAGCATAATGGAAAGGTAATAGAGGTAGAAGTAGGAGAAACAAACATAGTTAATGCTATGTTGGAATATGGTAGTGTTGTTGGTGGCGAGGGTTCAAATGGAGGAGTTATAATCTACCCAAACAGGTGTAGGGATGGAATCCTATCATTACTTTACATAATAAAGATAATATCCATGAAAACATCTATTGAGGAATTAATAATGAAGTTACCAAGATATTATACAATACAAAAAAATATAAAATTCATGGGGGATATAGACGAACTTAAAAGAAAAATAAAAACCTATTATTCACAATTTAAAATCCAGATGAGGGGCGGCAAAGAAGGAAGTTTGAAGGTCATGATTGACAAAGATAGTTTTGTATGGTTTAGGGCTTCTAAGACAGAATCAAACCTCCTTAGAGTAATTGCAGATTCTAATGAAAGAAAAAAGAGCAAGAGGCTTATTAAAGAAGCAGTAAGTTTGATTTATGGATGAGGTTTATTATAGTTATAGAACACAGCGAAAATTGAGAGTAAAGCAAAAAAGATTACTAGAAGGAAGATAAGTGTTATTGAATATGTGGGCTCCTCTGGGCTTGGTGAAAAATACTCTGTTTCTTCTATACTAACCTCTATAAAGGAGAATGCCTTGTTTTTTGCATAATCTTCTGCCTCTATGTAAACTTTATGGTCCCCTGTTATTGAAGGTAAAATTATATTTTCTATGCCCCCTACATTTGCCCTCCCTCTGAAAAAGCTAAGATTGTCAAAATACACCACATACCTTATCTTTTCTGCAAGATTATCATTTATCTTGAACTTTACTTCAGGAGAAGCGTTAAATATTGTTCTATTGTTAGTTATAAAAAATATTTCTGGCTCTGATAAATCTATGGTGATATTCACTTCTTTCGATACAACTGCATTTCTAGAAGTAAGCCCACTAACTTTTATGGTATGCCTCCCATCAGACAAGTCTTTAAGATTCAGTGTGATTGTTTGTCTATCTTTTGCCGTTCCTTCAGCTACAATGGAATCATCCAGATAAACAACATAAGAGATATTCTTATTGTTCCCTTGTAGCAAGCTAAATACTAGTCCTACACTGCTCTTGTTAAGATGGTCCCCATTCTTGGGTGAATCTATTCTAATAAAAATAGTACTATCTTCAAGAGTCCTGATTATATCACCAAGACTTTTCCTGTTAAACAAAGCATAGCATCCCCTCCTCTGAAAATCACTACTAATCTTTTCACATACAGAAGAGTTCCCCATTGATGCGATAGTGGCATAACAACCATCTCTTTCTGATTTTCCTTCTATAAAATCACAAATTTGGCTATTGTTCTCTGATTGTGCTATATTTGTAATACATAACGCCTGTCCATTTTCAAGTTTCTTACACTCGTTTATTTTTGTCTCTAATTCTGTGAGGTTTTTTTCATTTGCTATGCTTTCTTTTTGTACTTTTTTGACTGATTGATTTATTTCAGAAGTTGTTGGAGTTTTATTTTCCCATACCCCAGTTTTGTCTGAATATGCTTCCTCTAGCCTTAGTTCTTCTTTTGGTTCTGGTTTTTCTTCTTCTATACTGAATCGGGTTATGGCTGTTCTCCTATTTTCCCCATAACCAGCAACAAGCTTAATAAAATAGCTACCTGGCTCAAAGTCCTCAGAAGGTATTTGTAATGTGTTTTTACTTACATCCTCTACAAGAAATGTTTTCTTATTACTATACACACTTATGTCAGAACCAACCTTTATTATCCTGTAGCTTACCTCTATAGGTATCTTCTTAGGTGATGATAGGGTAATCTGGAATAACAGACTATCACCTCTTTTTATTGATTTTAGCTCTGGTTCTACCATCAAACTAAAGCTGGTTTCCTCTTTATGTAAAGCAAATATAAGAGATAATACAGCCAAGGTTATTAGGACAGCCGATAAAAGATATAAAAGATAACTCTTAAGGGGTTTCTTCTTATTCACTAATGCCTCGTTAATAGCTAAGTCTATCTCCTCAGGGCTATACCTGTATCCCAGCAATTCATTTTTTATTAGACTAAGGCTTTCTCCTCTTCTAAGTTTTTCCCTTATATAATCTGATAGTAACATTATTCTTTTTATTTTATCCTGCTTTGTATTATTTAAATATTACTGAGAATTTTTGAGATTATGAAAATAATAGGCTCTGTAGAAATCCTTTAAGAAATCTATAAAATCTTTAACTGTTCTTCCAG
>CAZNZT010000030.1:0-13040 GCA_964577685.1 uncultured Methanosarcinales archaeon
GGATTAATGCTATTCCTTGTGAATTGTATACTTAAGAAGTTTACTTTACAAAACCGAAGATTTTTTAAATAAAATATTATTTCCTAGAATGATTAGCCCGAGTTCACTTTTTAATGAGCGTATTTAGGGTTAAAAAGTGATATTCTTGGGTTTGAGATAAAAAATGGTAGAAAAAGACTTTAAACACGTTGTAAGAGTAGCAAATACGGACTTAGACGGAGCAAAGCCTATTTATATTAGTTTAAGGAAGATTAAAGGAGTTGATTTTATGTTTTCTAATATGGTATGTCATATAGCCAATATAAGCAAAGAAAAGAAGACAGGGGAACTTACAGATGAGGAAGTCTCTAGATTGGATGAGATAATAAGAAACCCTGTGAAATTTGGTGCCCCAAATTGGATGTTGAATAGGAGGAAGGACATAGAGACTGGGGTTGATAAGCATTTAGTTGGAGCAGATTTAATTTTCACAGTGGACAGTGATACAAAAAGAATGAAAAAGATAAAGTGTTATAGTGGCGTAAGACACATGTTTGGACAGCCGGTCAGAGGACAAAGAACAAGGAGCAATTTCAGAAAGAACAAGGGCAGGGTACATCTCGGAGTGAAGAAACGGGCTGGAGCAAAAGCTGGTAAGGTATAAATAGGGCGAAAATGGGAGATCCAAAGTTAAGGAAGAAGACATACAAAAAACCACAACATCCTTGGCAAAAGGATAGGATAGAGGAAGAAAGGAAACTTATGCAAGAATATGGTCTGAAGAATAAGAAAGAGATATGGAAAGCAAATTCTTTATTAAGAAAATACACAAAGCAAGCCAAGAAACTAATTGGATTAACCACTCCTCAAGCAGAGGCAGAGAAATCTCAGCTTTTGAAGAAATTGTTGGGGTTAGGATTAATTAAAGAAGGTGCTAAAATAGAGGATGTTTTAGCAATAAGTTTACAGAATATCCTTGATAGGAGGTTACAAACAATAGTATATAAAAATAAATTGGCTAGGTCGGTTAGACAGGCAAGGAGGTTTATCACCCATGGACATATCTCCGTAGATAATAGGAAAGTTACTGTTCCCTCTTTTTTAGTACCAATAGAATTGGAAAATAAAATCTCTTTTACAAGAGGGTCACCTCTTTTTGATGAAAATCATCCTGAGCGTGCCGTGATAGTAGGAAGCACTACAAAGGCAAATAAAAAATGAAGCATGATACTACTAGGTGGGGAATTGCACATATTTACTCTAGTTATAATAATACTATTATTCATATTACTGATATCACTGGAACAGAGACCATCGCAAGAACATCTGGAGGGCAAATTGTTAGGTCTGATAGAATGGAGAGTTCACCATCTGTGGCTATGGTTGCTGCAAAAAAAGCAGCAGAAATCGCTATGGATAAGGGGATTAATGCAATACATGTTAAGATAAAAGCACCTGGGGGGCACAACGGTCCAAAAAATCCAGGTCCAGGAGCACAGGCAGCCGTTAGGGCTCTATCTAGGGTGGGGCTTAGAATAGGAATAATAGAAGATGTTACTCCTATACCTCATGATGGATGTAGAAAAAAAGGAGGTAAAAGAGGGAGGCGGGTATGAATGGAAGTAAGGTTATTAGAAACTGATAAGGAAAATAAGAAGGTTTCTTTTCTTTTATTAGATTCTTCCCCTTCTTTCGCAAATTTGATAAGGAGGGTTGTTATAGAGGAAGTACCGGTAATGGCTATAGAGGATGTTGAGTTTAGGAAAAATAATTCGATATTATATGATGAAATTATTGCTCATAGGCTTGGGTTAATTCCATTAACTACTGATTTAAAGTCTTATAACCTTCCTGAGGAGTGCAAGTGTGGTGGCAAAGGGTGTGCTAGGTGCCAACTGAAAATGAGTTTGAAGGCAAAGGGACCGGGGATGGTTTATGCTTCCCAAATTAAGACCAGAGATGCAGCAATAAAGCCTGTTTATCCAAAAACACCTATTGTAAAATTACTTAAAAACCAAAGTCTGGAATTAGAGGCTATAGCTATTTTGGGTAAGGGAAAAGAACATGTTAAGTGGTCCCCAGGTCATATATACTATAAAAACAAGCCTTTGATAAAAATAGATATTAAGAATTGCAATGGCTGTGGCAAATGTATTGAACAGTGCCCAACTAAGACTTTAGAGATAGATAAGGGTAAAGCAATAGTCTCCAAAGAGCATTTATTCGAATGCCATTTGTGTGGGGCTTGTGTTGATTCTTGTGATAAAGGTGCAATAAGCTTAGAGGATACTAACGATTTTATATTTTATCTTGAGTCTTGGGGACAACTTGAGTGTAGAAATATATTGTTAGAGGCATCTAGGATTATTGATAAAAAGCTTGATGATTTCATAAGTGCTTTGGAAGAAAAAAAATAATAATGTTGCGAGGGTGCCGGAGTCCTTCGAGCTTGCGGGCTCATGGCCGGAATGGTCAAACGGGCAATATTTTGCCTAGGGTTGAGGGCCTTGTGGCTTAGTGCCTGCGCGAGTTCGAATCTCGTCCCTCGCATTGATTTATTGCTTATAAAAAATTATATGAGAAAAAATGAAGCCTACAGGACCAACAAATCCAGTTTTGAAAGAGCTAATAGTTGAATTGAAAAAGAAATCCATAGAACAAAAAGTAAATATTTGGAAAAGGGTTGCTCTTGATTTGGAAAAGCCTACAAGAAAAAGAAGAATTGTCAATCTATCAAAAATAAACAGATATACAAAAGAAAACGATATTATTGTTGTTCCTGGAAAGGTTTTGGGTTCCGGAAATTTAGAGCACAAGGTTACTATTGCAGCTTATAAGTTTTCAAATAGTGCAAAAGAAAAAATAAAGAAAGCAGGAGCTAAAATGATACCTTTGTTGGAATTAAGCAACGAAAGCCCTAAAGGAAAGAGGATAAAGATTATCGGTTAAAATGATAATTGATGCTAAGAATTTAATCTTGGGAAGATTAGCAAGTTTTGCCGCAAAACAATCTTTGTTAGGTAAGGAAGTAAATATTGTCAATTGTGAAGAAGCAGTTGTAACTGGAAATAAGAATTATATTTTTGAGAAGTATAAGGATAAGCTTGAGAAGGGTTCAATGAGGAAAGGACCTTTTTTTTATAGAAGACCTGATAGGTTCATTAAAAGGGTAGTTAGGGGAATGTTGCCTTATAAAAAAGAGAATGGAAAAAAGGCATTTAAAAGAATCAGGTGTTATGTTGGTGTTCCTAAAGAGCTGATTAATAAAAAAACGGAAGATTTAAAAGAGATGAGCATATCAAAATTAAAAATCACTAAGTATGTGAAACTTAAAGATTTATGTAGACAATTAGGTGCTAGGATATGAAGGTAATAGTTTCGTCTGGTAAAAGAAAGAGGGCAATTGCAAGAGCAACAATAAAGGATGGTAGAGGGATAATAAGAATTAATAATCTTCTGATAGATTACTATAAACCTAGGATTTATAGGTTAAAGTTACGTGAGCCCTTGATTTTGGCTGGTGATGTTGTGAATAAGGTGGATATTAATATAAAAGTTAAAGGAGGAGGTATTGCCTCACAGGCTGAGGCTGCAAGATTAGCTATGGCAAAGTCTTTAGTAGAGTATACAAAAAGTGAGAGATTAAAAGAGAAATTTTTGAAATATGATAGACAGTTGCTTGTGGCTGATGTAAGGAGGAAGGAACCTTCGAAGCCCAATCGAAGAGGCCAGGCAAGGGCTAAGAAACAAAAGTCTTATAGGTAAGGTGATAAAATGATAATTCCAATAAGATGCTATTCATGTGGTAAGCCTGTAGCTCACTTATGGGAAGAGTTTAAGGAAAGAGTTGAAAAAGGAGAAGAAAGAAAAAAGATTCTTGATGATTTGGGTTTGGAGAGGTATTGTTGTAGAACATTGTTCCTAGGGCATGTTGATTTGATTGACATAACCGCTCAATTTAAAAAATTCTAGTTCTTAATTTTTAATTGAATAATCAAAAAATATTTAATAAGGACATAACATACCTTTGAACTAAAATAGGAAAATGGTAGACTTTAATAGTATAGCCAAGAAATGGCAGGAGAGATGGGAAAATAACAAGATATTTGAAGTGAAGATAGACCCAAATAAGAAGAAATATTATGTTTTGGAGATGTATCCCTACCCAAGTAGCCATGGTTTGCATATGGGTCATGCTAGAAATTATTGCATTGGTGATGCATTTGCAAGATATAAAAGAATGCAAGGTTTTAATGTTCTTTATCCTATGGGTTATGATAGTTTTGGTTTACCTGCAGAAAATGCGGCAATCAAGGCAAAGTCACATCCTAAAGAATTCACAGAAAGAGCAATAAAAAATTTCATAATGCAACAGAAAGCTCTTGGTCTTAGTTATGATTGGTCTAGGATGATAATGTCTCATAATCCGGATTATTATAAATGGGATCAATGGATATTCCTAAAAATGTATGAAAAAGGTCTTGCTTATAGAAGAAAAGCACTTGTTAATTGGTGTCCCAAGTGCAATACAGTTCTTGCTAATGAGCAGGTTCATAATGGAAAGTGTTGGCGTCATAAGGATACAAATGTTGAGTTAAAAGAGTTAGAACAATGGTTTTTAAGGATTACCAATTATGCTGAAGAGCTTTTGAACTATATTGAGAAACTTGATGGTTGGCCTGAAGATGTTAAAATTATGCAAAAGAATTGGATAGGCAAAAGTGAAGGAGTGAATTTATTTTTTCCTATAGAGAGCTCTGAGAAAAAAATTACTGTTTTTACAACGAGGCCAGATACATTTTTTGGTATAACCTTTCTTGTCTATGCTCCTGAGCATCCGGATGTTATAGAGCTTGTGAAAGGAACGGAGTATGAGAAGCCTGTGAGGGAATTTATAAGAAAAGTAGTTCTAGAAGATAGATTCACAAGAACAGCGGAAGATAGGGAAAAAGAAGGGATGTTTATTGGTAGATATGCTATAAATCCTATAACCAAAGAGAGGATTCCAATATATATTGCTAACTTTGTTCTTTATGAATATGGAACTGGTGCTATAATTGCTGTTCCAGCTCATGATGAGAGAGATTTTCAGTTCGCTAAAAAATATAATCTTCCCATAAAGGTAGTTATTAATCCCCCAGATTACGAATTAAATCCAGGTAAGATGACTCGGGCTTATACTGGGGATGGAGTAATGGTAAATTCTCAGCAGTTTGATGGTATGAATAACAGGGATGCAATCCCTGAGTTTATTAAGTTTTTTGAAGAAAATAATTGTGGAAAGGCAACCGTTCAATACAAATTGAGAGATTGGTTAATAAGTAGGCAGAGGTTTTGGGGATGCCCTATTCCTATAGTATATTGTGATAAGTGTGGAATTGTGCCTGTTCCAGAAGATGAGTTACCTGTAAGGCTTCCGGAAGATTATAGGTTTGCTATTAGTGAGGGAAACCCCCTAGAGCATTGTGAGGAATTTGTTAATACAAAGTGTCCAAGGTGTGGATGTTCTGCTAGAAGGGAAACAGATACAATGGATACTTTTGTTGATTCTTCTTGGTATTTTTTAAGATATTGTGACCCAAAAAACATTAAACTACCATTTGATAAAGAAAAAGCAGAATATTGGATGCCTATAGATTTGTATATAGGTGGGAAGGAGCATGCTACTATGCATTTGATATATTTTAGATTTTTTACTAAATTTTTGAGGGATATAGGCTTATTAGAAATTGATGAACCAGCATTAAAGCTTTTTAATCAAGGCATGCTCCATAAGGATGGTTTTGTTATGAGTAAAAGTAAAGGCAATGTTGTTGTACCAGAAAAGGTAGCAGAAAAATATGGGATAGATACTGCAAGATTATTCTTACTTTTTGTTGCATCTCCAAGCAAGGATATGGAGTGGAGCGATAAAGGGATTGAAGGTAGCTTTAGATTTTTAAACAGGTTTTATAATCTAATAACAGAGAAGAAGATTACAAAGCAAATAGAGAGGAAAGAAGAAAGTAAGTTGAACAAAGTTATTAAGGATGTGACTGACTATTTTGATAGAATGGAATTCAATAAGGCTATAATTAGTTTGATGCAGTTTACTACTTGGTTGAATAATAGACCTTCTATTAGTATGGAGTCTGTTTCTAAACTTGTGCTTATGATGAGCCCGTTTACACCACACATCTGCGAGGAATTATGGGAGAGGTTAGGGAATAAACCATTTTGTTCTTTACAGAAATGGCCAGAATATGATGCAAGTAAGATCGATCCAAAATTGGATGTAATAGATAATCTGATTTATAAGACAATCTCTGACATATTTAGTGTTATTAAGTTAGCAAAAATAGAAAAGCCTAAGAGAGTTAAGATAATTTTGGCTGAAAAGTGGAAATATTCTTTTGTGGCGAGATTTAAGGAAGAACTCAAAAATACAAAAGATAGTGGTAAGTTAATAAAAATTTTTGCTAGTGATGAAAGATTTAAAGGGCATATTAGAGATATTGCTAGGCTTGTTCCATATTTATTGAAAAATAGTAGTAAGGTACCTCCTGTTGTTTTAAGCCAAGATACCGAATTTGAGGCTTTTGATGAGAACATAGATAGGCTCTCTAAGGAATTTGCTTGTGAAATTGTAATAGAAAAAGCTGAAGAAAGTAAAGAGAAAAAGGCTATTAATGCTTTCCCATCTAAACCAGCAATAGTCTTAGAGTAACTAATAACTTTTATATATCTTATTATCTATTCTCTTTTTAGAATGTATAATAAGGTCCCTTCAGGTTCAAAGATATTGGATAAGATGTTGAATGGTGGTTACGAGAGAGATATTATAACCACTATATATGGTCCCGCTGGTTCTGGGAAGACTACCCTGTGCCTTCTTTGTACGATAAATATGGCGAGGAATAAAAAAAAGATAATTTATGTTGATACAGAGAATAACTTTTCCGTTGAGAGATTACAACAAATAGCTTTAGACTATAGGAAAGTACTTAACCACATTGTTTTTTTTAGGCCAATATCATTTGAAGAACAAAAAAAAGCATTTGAAAAATTGAGAGAGGTTGTTGATAAAAAGTTTGGTCTGATAGTTGTTGATACTATTTCCATGCTGTATCGTCTTGAATTAGGTAGGACGAGTGATGTTTACGATATCAATAGGGAGCTTGGAAAACAAATTGCTTATCTGAATGAAATTGCAAGAAAAAAACATATCCCCGTTTTAATTACGAACCAGGTTTACTCTGATTTTGAGAATAGGGGTTCTATAAGGATGGTTGGTGGAGATTTATTAAAATATACATCCAAGTGTCTCTTGGAATTGCAAATTACTCCAGCAGGTAATAGAAAATGTATTCTTAGAAAACACAGGAGTATTGAGCAGGAGAAGGAGATTACATTTAAGATTGTAGAAGGTGGGATTATAGGAACAAAAGAAAGTAAAGGGTTTAAGCTATTCTAGTATTGTTCTCTGATAGCAATCTTTTTAAATAGGACTTTATTTACAAAGGATGGGGTGGTTATGTCCTTCAAAGAAAAGATTAAGGAATTTGAGAAGAAAAAAAAGAAAGCGATAGATAAAAGTTTAGTAGAAAAACAACATAAGAAAGGAAAGCTGACGGCAGAAGAACGTTTAGGGCTTCTTTTAGACAAAGGTTCATTTACAGAGATAAATGAGTTTGTAGAGCTGGATTCTTATAATTTCAATCTCCAAGAAAAAAAGAGGCCTAGGGACGGGGTTATTACTGGTTATGGAACGATTGATAGTAGACCCGTTTATGTGTATGCTCAAGACTTTACATTTATGGGCGGCTCTATGGGAGAAATGCATAATAAGAAGATAGCAACGGTAATGGAGATGGCTTTAAAGACTGGTTGTCCTCTTATAGGTCTTTTTGATTCTGGAGGAGCCAGGATTCAAGAAGGTATTAATGGATTGGATGGGGGTGGGCATATATTTAGGATGAATACTATGGCTTCTGGCGTTATACCACAGATTTCTGCTATATTAGGTCCTTGTGCTGGTATAGCTGTTTATTCACCTGCTTTGATGGATTTTGTTTTTATGGTTGATAATGTAAGTTATATGTTTATAACCGGCCCTAATGTTGTTAAAACTGTTACTGGAGAGAGCATAGATTTTTATGGGTTGGGTGGTCCAGATATCCACAACAAGAAAAGCGGAGTTGCACATTTTTTTGCTAGTGATGAGAGAGAATGTATAATCAAAATAAGGAAGTTATTAAGTTATCTACCACAAAATAATCTAGATACACCACCAAGGGTTGATTTAGGTGATGATCCAAACAGATTAAATAGTAATCTGGTTAATATTGTTCCAATTGAACCAAAAAAGAGTTACGATATGAGAGAAGTCATAGAAGAAGTTGTAGATAGGAATTCTTTTTTTGAGGTTCATAGCGAATATGCTAAAAACGCAATTGTGGGATTTGCTAGATTGAATGGTTATGTTGTTGGGATAGTTGGTAATCAACCAAAGTTCTTAGCTGGCTGTTTGGATATCGATTCTTCGGATAAAATATCCAGGTTTGTAAGATTTTGTGATTGTTTTAATATTCCACTAATAAACTTTGTTGATGTAACTGGTTATTTACCTGGTACCGATCAAGAGCATAATGGGGTAATAAGACACGGAGCTAAGATATTGTATGCTTATTCAGAAGCTACTGTTCCTAAGATATCATTAATTACTAGGAAGGCATATGGGGGCGCCTATATAGCATTAGTAAGCAAGGATATGGGTTATGATTATGTTTTGGCTTGGCCTATCGCAGAAATAGCAGTAATGGGTGCTGAACAAGCCGTTAACCTCCTTTATAAAAAAGAGATGGGTTCAAAGAAATGGCCAAAAATAAAAAAGCAGAGAATAAAAGAATTCTCAGATAAATTTCTGAATCCATATGTTGCAGCAAAACAAGCAAAAGTAGATAAGATAATAGACCCAAAATATACTAGGATAGAGTTAATAAAAGCCTTAAACTTTCTATTAACTAAGAGAGAAGGAAGACCAGCAAAGAAACATGGGAACATACCAGTCTAAAAATGGAGCGTTTAAGGATAGTAGTAGATAGTAAGGAATATAGTGTCCAAGTTGAAAAAAGTAATGGTAAACTGAGGGTTTATTTCGATGGGAGTGTTTATGATGTAGAAATAAAACCAACCCAACAAGAGTATGAAATAAAAGAAAAAAAATTAAAATCAAAAGGGGGGGTTGTTTTAGCTCCAATACCAGGTACAATTTATTCTATTGATGTAAAAGAAGGGAGTATCGTAAAAAAGGGAGAAAGGCTTATGACTCTTATAGCTATGAAGATGGAGAATGAAGTTGTTTCCCCTGCGGATGGGAAGGTAATAGAAATAAGGGTTAAGAAAGGCCAAAGTGTGAATAAAGGAGACGTCTTAGCTATAGTAAGATAGTTTTTGGTTTGCTTTTATGATGCTTCTAGTTCATCCCATCTGAATTCTCTTAACCTTACACCTACTTTTCTAAGGTGGTTAGCAATTTCTTTATTTAACCTCAGCATATCTCTTTCTTGTATTAAAAAAATCAACTCTTGCATTTCTTCATTTAGTTTCATTTTTTATTCCCCCCAGATGTTTTTCCAAATAGGATACCTGCTAGGACATTTAGAGCCCAGGCTTGGAAGACATTTATGTGAAGTTTTGGAAAACTTTTAAAGACATAGTTCCATAATAACATTACAGGAAAAGCTAAAATAAGCCCTACAAGAGCAGATAAGATGGCAATTAGTAACATTGTATAGCCGATCTCTAGAATCTTCTTTAATATTGGGATATCCTTTAAAACCCCCATCGTCATGATTTTGGTAGTATTAGGCGATATTTAAAGTTTATTATATTGAAAAAAATTGTTTTTATTTCTTATTTATTTTTGAGAAAATATAAATAAACTTTAAATATTATCTGTTTTATTCATCTGTTATGGAAATTAAAAATATAACAAAGCATAGAGTACGCTATTCTGATACAGATCATTTTGGAGTTGTTTATTATGCTAGATATCTTGATTGGTTTGAGATTGGTAGGACTGAGATATTAAGAAGTAGAGGCATTTCATATGCACAACTTGAGAGAGATGGATTTTTTGCTCCTGTTGTGGAGATTAAGGTAAATTATAAAAAGCCCGCGAGATATGATGAAATTATTTTATTGGAGACTAGCGTATCAAAAATTGGTAATTCTAGTATTAGATTTGATTATAGGGTTTATAATGAAGAGAGAGAATTATTGGCAGTTGCTTATACTATTAATGTTTTTGTTGATAGGAGGATGAAACCAGTCAAAATTCCAACTAAATTAAAAGAAGCCTTACATTAGTTATTGTTTATTTAGAATTGTAATATCCCCTTCTCTTATGACTATTTTATCTTTTTTATTTTTTATAATTAAAAAGCAGTCTTTATCTATATCATGGGCTATTCCTTGATATTCCTTTTTTATAGTTTTTACTTTTACTTTTGAACCTAAGAAGGAATTCTCTTTCCAATCTTTTATTATTTTATGATATTTTTTGTTTTTTAACAGTTTAATATACTCGCTAAAGTACTCTAGTAGTTTTTTTATTATTTCCTTGTTGTTAACTTTTTTTTTGATTATATCTTTTATCGATGTTGCTTTTTTTATAGAGCTTGGAAGTGAATTATTTGTATTCATTCCTATGCCCACTATTGCCAAAGTTTTTTTATTATTTGTTGTTTCTGTTAGTATCCCACATACTTTTTTATTTTTATATATCAGGTCGTTTGGCCATTTTATTTTTGTTTTTAGGTTTAGTGTGGTTTCAATTGCTTTACAGGCAGATATTGCGGCTATGAATGTTAAGTATTTTATGTCTTCTGTACTTATTCTTACAGTTATAGAAAGGTATATCCCACCTCTCTTAGAGCTCCAATATCTTTTAAATCTTCCTTTCCCTTTTGTTTGTTCATCAGCGATTATGACGATATTTTCTTTTGCAATCTCCTTTGCTTTTTCGTTTGTGGAATTTAATCTTTTAAAATGGAAAACTTGGAACATTTTTTTTCATTAGTTCTTTCCTTCCAGAAATTACCCATGCATTTTCTTCCCTTAGTCCTTTTTCTTCAAAGTATTTAGAAACAGCAGTTGTTACAATGATTATCTTTTCTTTTTTTGAAAGACTTTTTTTCTTTTTGTTTTCTTTTAGTTTTTCTAGTATTCTATTCTCCGTTAAGAAGTTTGTAGATATCTTTCCTCTGATAAAATTCTTATTATTTAGGACCGCCTTGTGGAATGGTATTGTTGTTTCTACTCCTTTTATTATAAATTCATCTAATGCTCTTTTCATTCTGGCAATAGCTTCCTCTCTGTTTCTGCCTTTGCACATTAGTTTTGCTATTAGGCTGTCGTAGTGGGGACTTATATTATGTCCTGTATGGCATGAACTGCATACCCTTATACCTGGGCCCCCCGGCACTAGGTAGTTTGTTATTGTTCCTGTTTGAGGAGAGAAATTTTCATACGGCGATTCAGCGTTAATTCTACATTCTATTGCAGCACCATCTATTTTTATATCATCTTGCTTATATGCTAAGGTTGCACCAGATGCTATCTTGATTTGTTCTTTTATTAGGTCTACTCCTGTGACCATTTCTGTTATTCCATGTTCTACTTGTATTCTTGAGTTCATCTCCATAAAATAGAAGTTATTTTTTTTGTCAAGAAGGAATTCAACTGTTCCAGCTCCCACATATTTTACTGCTTTTGCTGCTTTGATTGCTGCATTGCCCATTTTTTCCCTCAGTTTTCTATTTAAAGCTATTGAGGGAGTTTCTTCAATTAGTTTTTGGTGTCTTCGCTGAATGCTGCATTCCCTTTCCCCTAGGTGAATTACATTTCCACTTTTATCTGCTAGTATCTGGAATTCTATATGTCTTGGGTTTTCAATATATTTTTCAATATATACTGCTTTATTTCCGAATGATGCTTCTGCTTCTGCTTGCGCACCTTTGAAATTTTTTATTAGTTCTTTTTTGTTTCTTACAACCCTCATTCCTCTTCCACCACCGCCTAAGCTGGCTTTTATTATTATTGGGAATCTAATTTTTTCTGCTATTTTTAGGGCTTCTTCCTCACTTTTTATTGATGTTGTTCCTGGTATAACTGGTATTCCTGCTTTTGCCATTATTTTTTTAGCCTTTTCTTTATTACCTACTAATTCTATTGTTTTAGGGGATGGACCTATGAACTTAATTTTGTTCTTTTCACAGAGCCTTGCAAATTCTGAATTTTCAGCTAAGAAACCATAGCCAGGGTGTATAGCATCAACTTTTGCTTTTTTTGCTATTTTTATTATTTTTTCAATATCAAGATACCCTTTTTTTGAATTTAGATGATATGCTTTATCGGCAAATCTTACTTCTAATGTGTTTTTATTGTGCTTTTGGTAGATAATAGCTGTTTCGATTCCTAATTCTCTACAGGCTCTTATTATCCTTAGTGCGATTTCTCCTCTATTCGCTATTAAAATCCTTTTGAAGAGTTTTTCTTTTTTTAGACTTGTATATTCTATTTCTGGTTCCTGGGATTGAGAGAGGCCCCGAGTTAGCATGTCAAGAAATGATTTTGATGATTTTTCTGATATTATTTTGCTTATTTTGTTTTCATCAATGTTTGGTAGTTTTTTTGCAATATTTTTTGCTATGATATTGCTGAACTCTTTTATATCTGGATTGTGTAATAATGTCGCATCTCTTTCTAGTAATACAAGCTGGGATTTTATGATTCTCTCTATTTCTTCATAGAGATATGGGATGTTGTCTTGTGTTTTTTTTATTATCTTCCTTAATAATGAATAGCTTTTTTCCACAGGTTCTAGTATTTTATTTATTCCCTGTGTTATAGTTCTCTTAATCTTTTTTTTCATAATGACTTAAGAGTGATTTTCCATTTAAAAAGTTTTTTAATCCTGAATCGAATTTTGTTTTTCATGACATCCCTGAGTGGAAATAAATAAAAATATGTAAAGTAAACCTTAAAAGTATACACTTATTAATTCTTATTTAATAATC
>CAZNZT010000031.1:0-12423 GCA_964577685.1 uncultured Methanosarcinales archaeon
TAGAGGGATTAATGCTATTCCTTGTGAATTGTATACTTAAGAAGTTTACTTTACACTATAATAAGTTTTTTAAAGATTTTCATTTTTCTATTTTTTTAGTTTAAAAAGGTGCACTAAATGAAAGTAGGGGTTGTAGGTGTTGGCTATGTTGGTTTAGTGGTTGGTAGTTGTTTATCCAAACTCGGAAATAGAGTAATATGCGTTGACATAGATACTAAAAAAATCCAAAACCTGAATAAAGGAATATTGCCTATCTATGAACCCGGGTTAAAAGAGATTGTTGAAACAAACATAAAAGAAAAAAGACTTCTTTTTACTACAAATCTAAAAGATTGTGTTACAAATTCCGATATAATCTTCATTGCTGTTGGTACACCGCAGGGAGAAGACAATAAAGCAGATCTAAGTTACGTAACGGCAGCAGCAAAGGACATTGGGAAATACATTAACTCTTACAAGGTGATTGTAATAAAAAGCACAGTTCCTGTAGGTGAGTCAGAGAGAATAAAAAAAATAATCATGGAAAATCAAACGAAAAGGATACCATTTGATGTAGTTTCAAACCCAGAGTTTCTAAGGGAGGGCTCTGCCGTAAATGATTTTTTAGAACCCTCTAGGATAATCATAGGCACAGAATCAGAAAAAGCAAAGGAAATAATGTTGTCTTTATATAAACCGCTAGAAAGTAAGAACAAGCACATACTAGTAGTAGACAATAGAAGCGCAGAACTAATAAAATACGCTTCAAATGCCTTTTTAGCAACTAAGATTAGTTTTATTAATGAACTCTCCCGTTTAGCAGAGAAAACCAAGGCAGACATAAAGTCTATCGCAAAGGGGATGGGCCTTGACCCGAGAATCGGTCCTAAATTTTTAAGGGCTGGTGTGGGATATGGTGGTTCTTGTTTTCCAAAAGATATAAGGGCCCTAATCCAAATAATGAGGGAACACGATTGTAGCACCCACATTCTAGATGCCGTAGAAAAGGTGAATGAAGAACAAAGATTTTTATTAGTAGAAAAAGTCAAGTCTCTTTTTGAGAGCCTAAATGGTAAAAAAATTGCAATCTGGGGATTAAGCTTTAAGCCAAACACAGATGATATGAGGGAAGCACCAGCCATAACCATAATAAAAGAACTGCAGAAAGAAGGCGCGCTAATAAGGGCATTTGATCCCATTGCAATAAAAGAAGCAGAAAAGATTTTTAGTAATATAGAATATGGAGAAAACCCATACGATACTATTAAGGGCTGTGATGCATTAGTTATTGTTACTGAGTGGGGTGTTTTCAGAAAACTAGACAAAAAGAAAATCAGGGAACTACTAAAAGAACCTAACATCATAGATGGAAGAAACATCTATGAACCAAAGGAAATGGAGAAACTTGGATTTAATTACATCTGTATAGGCAGGTGATTTTACTCAAATAAAAATGAAAGCAATCCTCCTTGCAGCAGGATATGCAACAAGGCTTTATCCTTTGACGAAGAACAAACCAAAACCCTTGCTTGAGATAGCAGGCAGACCAATCATAGAACACATAATAAAAAAAATAGAAGAACTAAAGGATGTAGATGAGATATTTATAGTAACAAATAATAAATTTTATTCTAACTTTAAGTTGTGGTTGTCTGGGTTTAGCTCAAAAAAGAAAATAAAAATTGTCAATGATATGACCAACTCAAACCAAGACAGGCTTGGTTCATTAGGTGATGTTGTCTTTGTCTTGGAGAAAGAAAATATTAATGGGAGCATATTGGTGGTAGCAGGAGACAACCTATTTGAATTTTCTTTAAAGCCTTTCCTAAACATATATAAAAAACATAAAAAAAGCACGGTCATATTGTATGATGTACGGGATAAGGCGTTAGCAAAATTGTACGGTATAGTAGATGTAAATAAAGAAAACAAGATGATTGACTTTAAAGAGAAACCATCTAAACCAGAATCCACTCTCGCATCAACGGGAATTTACATTTACCCCCCCGACATTCTACCGATGTTGAAGGAGTTTGTAAAAAAATATAAAAATAGCGATAAAGCAGGGAACTTTTTAGAATGGCTACATAAAAAGGAATCTGTTTATTGTTACATAACAAATAAAAAATGGTTTGATATCGGCTCATTAGAGCAATTAAAGAAAGCAAAAGAAGAATTTACACCAAGCTAACTTAAAATGAATATTCTAATCACTGGGGGGGCGGGATTTATCGGCAGCCACTTATGCGACCGGCTGATAAAGGAAAACAAAATCATCTGTGTAGACAACCTCCTTACCGGAAAAAGAAACAATATCAGGCACTTTTTAAATAATAGTAATTTTACTTTCATTGAAGGAGATATAACAAAACCCATCCCACTTAAAGAAAAAAAGGTAGACCAAATATATAATTTAGCTTGTCCTGCTTCTCCAGTTCACTACCAGCTAAATGCAATAGAAACCATAAAAACAAATATACTAGGAACAATAAATATGTTGGAGTTAGCGAAAAAACACAATGCAAGGATCTTACAGGCATCAACCTCAGAAGTCTATGGAGATCCACTTGAGCACCCCCAAAAAGAGAGCTACTTTGGAAATGTAAACTTCACAGGGCCAAGAGCTTGCTATGATGAAGGAAAAAGATGTGCAGAAACATTGATGTTTGACTATTATCGGCAATATAAGGTGGATATAAGAGTTGTTAGAATATTTAACACATATGGACCCAGGATGGCTAAGAATGACGGTCGGGTTGTTTCTAATTTTATAACACAGGCATTGGACGGGAGGGACATAACTGTTTATGGGGATGGCAGTCAAACAAGGTCCTTCTGTTATATTTCGGATATGGTAGATGGAATAATAAGAATGATGAACCAAGAAAAACTTATTGGACCAATCAACCTAGGAAACCCAGAAGAGGTCAAAATTTTAGAACTAGCTAAAAAGATAATTAGTCTAACAAATTCTAAATCTAAAATTTTATTTAAAGGGTTACCCAAAGATGACCCAAAGAGAAGATGCCCTGATATAAGTTTAGCAAGAAAAAAATTGGGTTGGGAACCACTCATTGGCTTGGACGATGGACTGAAGGAGACAATAAGCTATTTTAGGAAGAAATAAAGCAAATGAAGCTAAGCGTGATAATTCCGGTTTATAATGAAAAAATATGCAAAGTATGAAACATGCTCTTTCATTGCCCATATAAAAACAAATATTTTTATATATCTTCTCAGAAATACCTTTATTTTAAAATAAAATAGATAAAAATGACCATACTAATTACGGGGGGCGCTGGATTTGTAGGCAGCCATGCAGCAGAATATTTTGCTAAAAAAGAAGATGTTTTAGTCTTTGATAATATCTCAAGAGAAAGGTTATTGAAGAAGAAAATAAAGGGTAAACTTTATAACTGGAATTTTTTGAAAAAATTAAAAAATATCAGATTAATCAGGGGAGATATAACAAACCAAAATCAAATAATAAAAGCCACCGCCGGTGTAGATGTGATAATTCATACTGCTGCACAAACTGCAGTTACAACATCCATTACAGACCCACTAACGGACTTTAGAGTTAATGCAGTTGGTACTTTCAATGTACTAGAGGCAGCAAGAAAAAATGATGTTTCTGTTGTTTTATATTGCTCTACTAATAAAGTCTATGGAGAGAATGTAAATAAAATTAGAATATTAGAAGGAAAGAAAAGATATTTTTTTGAAAAAAGATACAGGAAAGGGGTGCCGGAAACACTTTCCATTGATTTGTCAAAACACACACCCTACGGCTGTTCTAAATTATCTGGTGACATATATACACAAGATTATGCCCAATTGTATGGTATTAGAACAGGAGTTTTCAGAATGTCATGTATCTATGGAACAAGACAATTTGGTGTAGAAGACCAGGGCTGGGTTGCTTGGTTTACAATAGCGACCATTCTAGGGAAGCCCCTAACAATATATGGCAATGGTAAACAAGTGAGAGATGTTCTGTATGTTTCCGATTTAATTGAACTTTATGATAAATTTATAAAAAGCAAATTAAAACATGGTACCTTTAATGTGGGTGGTGGACCAACTAATACCCTATCTCTTTTGGAACTTATAGACTTGCTTTATGAACTGGTAGGCAAAAAAAGCAAAATAAAGTTTAGTAATTGGCGCCCATCTGACCAGAGGGTATATATTTCTAACATAGAGAACGTGAATAAAGCATTGGGTTGGAAACCAAAGATAAATCCAAAAGAAGGTGTTAAGAAATTGGTTGATTGGATAAATAAAAACCGTAACTTGTTTTAAAATGGACATTCTTTTTATCCATTCATGTCCTCTCTGGCCAATAAGCGGAGAGAATATTAGACCATTATATATTTTAGATTTATTAGCCAAGCAAGGACACAATATAGACTTGGTTGCTCCAGAGTCTAAAATCACATTTCCGAAAGAAATAAGGTTTTTTCCATCTGGAAAAATAGAGCGATTTGTTACTAAAAAGACTTTCCTTAACACTAGAGAAATTCAACATCTGATATTCGGTTTGAAATCTCTAAGATTGTTTAAAAAATTAAAAAATAAATATGACCTAGTTTATTGTTTTGGCATTGCAGGTTCTCTTTTGGCAAATAAATTCTCCAGAAGATGCCCTATCTTTGTAGATTATTATGAAGTAGATTTCCCGGAACTAAGAGATCCTAGAAATCTTATTATAAAAACAATATTGAAATTTGCGGAGATTTGGAATCGATTTTTTCTTAGAAAAGCATACAGGGTTTTTGTTTTAACCAAAGCCATAAAAACCTTTTTGAGAGAAAGATATAATCTAGACTCAATTGTTGTTTATGATGGAGCAGATGAGCAACTTTTCAATCAAAAAATTAAAAAAAAGCATGCAGGATTTAACCTTATATTTCATGGTGGAATAGAAAAGAGGGATAATCTTCTAATTGTATTAAAAGCATTAAAACAACTTAAGGAATACAATTTTAAGTTTATAATCATAGGAGATGGGCTAGCAAAAAGAGAGTGTGAATCATTTGCTGCTAAATATCTCAGAAATAAGGTTCTATTTACTGGTTGGGTGGAGTACAGGAAGATTCCCTCATATCTCTCCAAGGCAGATTTGGCTCTTATGCCTCGTAAGAATATAAGAATTAATAACATGGTTATTCCTAGAAAAACATTTGAGTACATAAACTCTGGGGTTCCTATTCTAACTACAGATTTACCTGTTATCCGAGAAGTTTTGTCTCCTGCGGACTCTGTATTGATTAAAAAGCCTGAAGTAAAAGAAATAAAAAACGCATTAAGATTTTACTTTAATAATAAAAAGCTCTTAAAGGAAAAGTCAAAGAAGCTTATGAAGAAAAAAGTGACCCTACAATCAGAGTGTAAAAAGATTTATACAGAAATAGAGAACATCAAAAAGTTTAAGCAATAAAAAAAGAACTTTTAATTGGGGGTTAAAATTAAGAGATTGCCATTATATTCTCTATTATTTTTTATGGTATCTTATTCTAGCTATGCAGATTTGATCATTAATGAAATAATGGCAAACCCCATTGCAGATGAATCCTTAAACGAGTGGGTCGAGATATACAATAATGGCAGTGAAGAAATAGATTTGTACGGCTTTGTAATTGGTGATGGTGTAGATAATGATACTCTCTCTGGTGGTCTTTATTTTGGTCAAGGGGCAACAATTCCCCCCAAAGGCTATGGCATGGTGACAGATAAGGCTACAAGGGTGTATAACAATTTTAATTACAATCAAAATGTTACCAAGCTATACACCGATGATGAATCCATTGGAATTGGACTGAGAAATGATGGTGGGGTTCTTTATCTCTATGATTCTTCTGGTAATTTTCTTGATAAAGCAATCTACAATAAAACTGATTTAGGAAAAAGTTTTTCTTACATTAATGGATCATGGCTGCAATCTAATCCTACTCCAGGGTACAGAAATAGCCCAACAATAGGCAATAATTTAACCTCTGACGAGTGTGATTGGAGAATCCAGATATTAATAAACAAAACTAATTTTGAAACTGAGGACGAATTTGAGTTCAGATTAAGAGCCACAAAACTTTATGGAGGAACCACAAATATATCTGGTAGGGCATATATAAGTGGTTTAAGTGGAATCCTTATACGGGAGTATAAGCCATGGACTAATGAAAAAGCGACTTACAGAAGAAGCTCTAGTAAATATTCACCCAGACTAGAAAGCGGAAAAGCATATATAATTAATGCTAGCTTGCATACACTCTGTAAAGATAAAAATATTAATAACAATTTTGATAAAAAGATAATAACAATTAATGAAAAACCAAAACAAAACACCTCATCAATTTATGTAGATGAAATCTATGATCTAAGCGAAGATAACACAGCCAAATTTGGGCAGGTAATAAGAGTCAAATTAAAAATCTACAAAGGAGATACTAATAAGAGAACAGTTTATCTTTGGATAGCTAATAACCATTATAAAATAACCAAGCAATCTAAAATAAGTATCCATGATAAGTTCATGAGTTCTGATATAACCATCCCTCTGCAAATAAATCCGAATTGCGATTTGAAGTACCCTGAAGGCAAATATAAAATAAAAGTAGAGGGGCTAGGCACAACATCAGAGAAGGCTATAAGAATAGAGGGGTTTGATGATAATCTTTGCAATCTAAATGGAAAAGAAGAAGTTAAAAATAAATTGGAATATAAAATAGAAAGCTATCCTTTGGTTATAGAAAATAATAAAGAGTTCAAAGTGGATGTAAGGATAGACAACCTTGATAACACGGACCATACCGTAAATATATGGAGTTATATCTACAGGGGGCCAAGATGTTATTCTGGAAAAAGAAAACTAAACCTCAAGAAAGTTATAATAAGGAAAAGGACATCTAAGATAGTTACTTTAAAAAACAAGGTTTATGGGGCTAAGGAAGGTAACTACAATCTTGTTGTTAAGATTTTAGAAGAAAATAAAAAAACAGAAAAGAGCATTAAAGACAATATCTTTGTTATCAATAAAAGTAGAAACACAATATTGTTTAATAAAAAAGGGCAAATTAACTGTCCAAAAGCCCTATCAGGAAAAGCAAGAATAGTCTATGAGGCACCAGAAATAAAAGCAAAGAGGTTAGCAATATTCTTGTTTACGGGGCTCTTACTTATTTACTCAATTATTCTGACGATAAAGAGATAAACCAGCTATAGAAAGCTTTTTATAATTTGCTATGATTTCTGATGGTATAAATGGAAGAAGAAAGAAAAGACCTCATTAGGTTTAGAACAATTCTAGAAGTACTTGGTAAGCCAAAAGAGCATGTTCAAAACACAATCAGGCTTTTAGTCGAAAAAATAAAAGAAAATCCAGGGATGTCCATATTGAATGAAGAGTATGCTGAGCTAAAACCACAAGGTAGTTTGTGGAGTACTTTTGTAGAACTTGAGATTATCGCAAAGGGTATAACCACCTTAATTGGTTTTTGTTTTGACTTTATGCCTTCTTCAATAGACATAGAAAAACCAGAGTTAATATTTATAAAGAATCATGAGCTATCAAACATATTTAATGACCTCCAAGCAAAGTTACATAATGTAGATATGGTAGCCAAGAAATTAAGAGCTGAAAGAGATTTTTTAAAAAGAAACCTGAATACAATGATAACCAATGCTATCGCTGTCTTGATTAAGATAAACAAAAATACCTTGGAAGAGCTTTCCAAATATACAGGGATAAACAAAAAAGAGATGAGAATTTTTTTAGACAAACTACTAAAAGAAGGGAAGATAAAGAAAGAAGAGGATAAATATACTCTAATTTAAAATGTCAAATTTTGATCTTAAATACCAACTAGAAGCATTGCTTTTTTCTTCAGCTAAAAGTATGACTATAGAAGAACTGTCTCAGTTAACCAATTCTAGTAAAGAAGAAGTTAAAGAGAAACTTGAAGAATTAAGAAGAGATTATGAAGAAAAAAGTAGCTCCATAATCTTGATAGATGGGGGGGGTTCTTTTAAGTTTAATGTAAAACCACAGTATCTTCATCTAGTTCAACAAATCGTTAAAGAAACAGAATTAAGTAAAAGTTTAATGGAAACTTTGGCTGTTATAGCTTTTAAGTATCCAATAAAACAAAGTGATTTAATAAAAATAAGAACTAATAAAGCATATGATCACTTAAAGGAACTAGAAGAAAAAGGTTATATTTCAAGGCAGAAGTATGGAAGAACAAAACTAATAAAACTAACACCAAAATTCTTTGAATATTTCGATCTTCCACCAGAGAAACTGAAAGAGAAATTTAAGAACTTCGAAGGATTGGCAAAAGCTATAGAAGAAAAAGAAGAGGAATTAAAGAGAATAAGAGAAAAAGCCAAAGGAGATGCAAAAGCGAATGAAATGATTAATAGCCAAAAAGATGAAAGTATTTCTAGTTAAATGCCCAAAATGTAAAAATATGATGAATTACCAACCTAAAGATAATCTATTAAAAAGGAAGGTAAAGGTGTGTGTTTATTGCGGGCATAAATTTAGTGTTAGAAATAACCTAATAGCAACATTTATAAAAAAAAATACATTCTAAGTCCTAGGTGAAATCTTCTTATGGCGGAAATAAAAGAAGAGAAAAAAGTCATATCAAGGGTTATAGAAGAAGAGATGAAACAGAGCTATGTAGATTATGCTATGTCTGTTATTGTAGGTAGAGCTTTACCTGATGTCAGAGACGGTTTAAAACCAGTACATAGGAGAATTCTATATGCAATGAATGATATGGGAATGCTTCATAATAAACCCTTTAAAAAGAGCGCTAGGATTGTAGGAGAGGTTCTCGGTAAGTATCACCCGCATGGAGATGCTGCGGTATATGACAGCTTAGTCAGGATGGTCCAGCCTTTTTCTTTAAGATATCCTTTAATTGATGGGCAAGGTAATTTCGGGAGTATAGATGGTGACGCTCCAGCAGCAATGAGGTATACTGAAGCAAGACTTAATAAAATATCAGAAGAAATGCTGGAAGACATAGAAAAGAACACTATAAAGTTCGTACCAAATTTTGATGGAAGTTTGAAAGAACCAACTGTTCTACCTTGTAAAGTCCCTAATTTACTAATAAATGGTTCTTCTGGAATTGCAGTAGGAATGGCTACAAACATCCCACCCCATAATATAAGAGAAGTCGTGGATGGAATAATAGCCTTTATTGATAATCCAGATATAGAAATAGAAGAACTAATGAGGCACATAGAAGGGCCAGACTTCCCAACAGGTGGAATAATTTGTGGTATTGAGGGTATAAAACATGCTTATAAGACTGGTAGGGCGAGAATCATAGTAAGAGCAAAAGCGGAGATAGAACCAGAAAACAATAGAATCATTATAAAAGAAATTCCCTATATGGTTAACAAATCAGAATTGATAACTCAAATAGCAAATTTAGTTAGGGATAATAAGGTAAAAGGCATAATAGAAATAAGAGATGAATCGGACAGAGAGGGGATGAGGGTTGTAATAGAACTTAAGAAGGACGCTAACTCTAGCATCATACTGAATCAACTTTATAAACATACAAGATTGCAAGACACCTTTGGCATAATTATGATAGCTCTGGTTAATAATGAGCCGAAATTACTCAATCTAAAAGAATTGATTAGGTGCTTTATAGAACACAGAAAAGAAATTATTAGAAAAAGAACAGAGTTTGACTTGGAAAAAGCAAAATCAAGGGCACATATTCTAAGAGGCTTGATTATTGCGTTAGAAGATATTGATAAAACAATTAGAATCATAAAAGAAAGCAAGTCTATACAACAAGCAAAGGAGACCTTACAAAGTATTTTAAATATAACAGAAAAGCAAGCAATAGCCATTTTAGATATGAAATTACAAAAACTAACATCTCTAGAACAAGAAAAAATCAAGAGGGAACATGAAGAATTGCTAAAGTTAATAGAAAGCTTAAAGGAAATATTGGATTCTAAAGATAAGATTTTAATGATAATAAAAGAAGAGCTCTTAGAAATAAAAAGGAAATATGGAGATGAAAGGAGGACCCTTATCAGTGAAAAAACAGCAGAACTTAAAATAAAAGATTTAGTTAAGAGAGAAAAGGTAGTAATTACTATAACCCATGCAGGTTATATAAAAAGACAACCACTAAAAACATATAGGCAACAAAAAAGAGGGGGGAAAGGCATGCTTGCTGCTGGGACAAGAGAGCAAGATTTCATTGAACACTTTTTTATTGCTGATACTCATTCTTATATACTATTCTTCACTAATAAGGGTAGGGTTCATTGGCTTAAAGTATATGAGATACCAGAGGGTTCTAGACAAGCAATAGGAAAAGCGGTAGTTAATCTACTAAAACTGGAAAAAGACGAAAGAATAACTGCTTTCGTCCCAGTGGATTCCTTTAATTCTGGAGAATACCTGACTATGGCTACAAAAAAAGGAATTGTAAAAAAAACAGAATTGATGGCTTATTCTAATCCCAGAAAAGGTGGGATAATCGCAATAACTCTTGATGAAGGAGATGAACTGATTGAAGTTAAAAAAACAAACGGAAGACAAGAAATAATCCTCGGAACCAAAAAGGGTTCAGCAATAAGATTTAGGGAAGAGGATATCAGAGCCACTGGGAGAAGTGCTAGGGGGGTAAGAGGGATAACCCTCAGAGAAAATGATGAAGTAATCGGAATGGTTGTTGTGCATGATGATGAATCCCTTTTAACTATAACAGAGAATGGATATGGCAAAAGAACTAGAGTAAGTGAGTATAGGTTAATAAGTAGGGGTGGAGTTGGTGTTAGAAATATTATCTGCTCAGAGAGAAATGGTTCTGTTGTAACTATTAAGTCTGTAAATGACAAAGATGATTTGATGCTTATATCAAGAAACGGAATCACGATTAGAATACCTGCAAAAGATGTTTCTGTTATTGGGAGATCGACGCAAGGAGCAAGGCTAATGAAACTTAGAGATAATGACCTTGTAGTTGCTGCTGCAAAAATAATAAAAGATGAATAATGAATAAATAGTTTAACTTGGCCCGATGAAGGGATTAGCTATATGTTCAAAAGGGATAGAAGATATCTGTGCAACAGAATTGAAAGAACTAATAAATGCTAGAACCAAACTAGAAGAGGGGGCAGTTATTTTTTCTTTTAATAAATGGGAAGACTTATTTTTGTTGTGCTATAAGGCACAATCTGTTGATAAAATTTTGTTGTTATTTGATTATTTTAGATTTAAGGAAGATCTTTTTGAAAGATTGGAGAGCGCAATAAAAAAAGCAAATATTGGCTACTGGATTGATGAAAAAACGAGGTTTAGGGTTAGTTGTAAAAAAACAAATAGAAATAAAAACATTCTCTCTGAAGAAATCTTGTCAAAGACCGGAAGTTTCATTATAAATAAAATAAAGGAAACAAAAAAATTCAAACCAAAAGTGGATTTAGAAGACCCAGATCTCATATTTTTCGTATTCATAAATAGCAAGGATACCTGTTTTTTTGGACTAGATTTTTCTGGTACAGAGCTAAATAAAAGAGACTACAAAATATTTTCCCATAGGGGCTCGTTAAGGGGGACTATTGCATATTCTTTGGTAAGAATCGCTAAAGTTAAAGAAAATGAAGTATTGCTTGACCCATTCTGTCGCTCTGGAGAAATACCTATTGAATCTGCTATTTTTTTAACTAGTTTTCCAGTCAATTATTTTTCTAAAAATAAACTTCTTTTCTTAAGGTTCAGGCCATTCAAAAATTTTAATTTTGAAAATTTTTTTTCCAGAGTTGATAACAAAATAAAAAAACTAAAAAAAACATTTATTAATTGTTTTGATTCTGATTTGAGAAATATCACTGCTGCAAAAAAAAATGCCAAAATTGCTGGTATAAATAAAATAATAAACTTTTCTAGATTGGATTTAGAATGGCTAGATACAAAACTAAGTAGGGGAAGCATAGATAAGATTATTACACACCCTATAGAATTTTCCAAAAACAAGGATGTCAAGGCTGTTGAAAAAATATACAGAGAGTTTTTTTATCAAGCAGAATTTATTTTGAAAAGAGATGGAAAAATTGTTATTATTTTTAGGAAAAAAGAAAGCTTTGATTTACTAGAAAAATGTGCGAGTGAATATGGTTTCATTGTTATAGGGGGGAGAACAGTTTACTGCGGAAAGGAACCTTTTACTGTGTCTGTTTTTGAAAAAATAAAATGACTCCTAAAAATAACGACCAAGGGATTGGAAGGCATTTTTACTAAATATCTTATCCTTTATTTCTAAACAGATTGTAGGTAGTACTTTTTGATTAGAACAGTAATTATGTGTTGTATAAGAACAAAAGCTTTTGTAGAATTAAAAATCTGTGTTATCCAAAAACTATTTCCCTACGGTGAATTAAATCAATGTATGAAACTCA
>CAZNZT010000032.1:0-10373 GCA_964577685.1 uncultured Methanosarcinales archaeon
GGATTAATGCTATTCCTTGTGAATTGTATACTTAAGAAGTTTACTTTACAAAACCATAACTTTTTTAAGTATTTTGTTTTTCTTTAACTAAAATGGCCGAAACAAACATCTCTATTGCTCAGAAGGTTAAACTAGAACCGATTGTAAACATTGCAAAGAAGATTAATCTTAGCGAGAAAGACTTGTTTCTGTATGGGCCCTATATAGCCAAAGTGAATGCTAGACTCTTGAAGGAACTAGACAAAGAAGATGGGAAGCTTATTCTTGTTACTGCAATTACTCCTACTAAGTCTGGAGAGGGAAAATCAACAACTGTTGTTGGATTGGCCCAAGCATTATCACGATTAGGTAAAAAGTCAATGATATGTTTAAGAGAACCTTCGCTGGGACCATGTTTTGGGATTAAAGGTGGTGCTAGTGGTGGTGGTTATAGCCAAGTTCTGCCTATGGAGGATATTAATCTACATTTTACTGGTGATCTGGCAGCTGTAGAGGCTGCAAATAATTTGTTAGCAGCAATGATAGATAACCATATAGTACAAGGTAACGAACTTAATATTAATCCGGATAGTGTCGTGTGGAGAAGGGCCATTGATATGAATGATAGAACTCTAAGAAGCATATATGTTGGTTGTGATGATAGGAAGATTTGTTTGAGGAGGGATATCTTTGATATAACAGCTGCCTCAGAGGTTATGGCTATACTGTGCTTGGCTGAGAATCTTAAAGATTTAAAGGAGAGGTTGGGTAGAATTATTGTTGCCTATACTTATGATGGAAAACCAGTTTATGCTAGGGATTTAAAGGCAGCTGGTGCAATGGCAGCTTTATTGAAACACGCAATAAATCCTAATTTAGTGCAATCTGTTGAAAAGGTTCCGGCGTTTGTTCATGGAGGCCCATTTGCTAATATAGCTCATGGTTGTAATAGCCTCATAGCAACAAAACTTGCTTTGAAGCTTGCGGACCATGTAGTTACAGAAGCAGGCTTTGGAGCTGATTTGGGAGCAGAAAAATTTTTTGATATTAAATGTAGAATTGGAAATTTAAAGCCAAATTGCGTTGTTTTGGTTGCTACTGTTAAAGCATTAGCAATGCACGGTGGTGGTGATGTTAGTAAGGGGCTACCAAATCTTGAAAAGCAAATAGAAAACATAGGGAAATTTAACCTTCCTCTTGTTGTTGTTCTTAATAAGTTTGTGGGGGATAGGGATAGTGATATAGAAATTATAAAAAACAGATGCATGGAGTTAGGCGTTGAATTTAGTATTGCTGACCCTTGGCATAAGGGAGGGGAAGGATGTATAGATTTAGCAGAAAAGGTTTTGAAGATGGTAGATGGGGAAAAATTTAAATTCTTGTATGATATTAATGAGTCTATAAAAGAAAAGATTGAAAAAATTTCAAGGGAGATTTATGGAGCTTCCGAAGTGAAGTATTCCAAAGATGCAGAAAGGCATTTGAAGAGGATAGAAGAGCTTGGATTGAATAAACTTCCGATATGTATGGCAAAAACCCAGATGTCGTTGTCAGATGATCCTAAACTTTTAGGTAGGCCAACTGGGTTTACTATTACAATAAAGGATTTGAGAATATCAGCTGGTGCTGGCTTTGTGGTTGCCTTAGCAGGCAACATAATGACGATGCCCGGTTTGCCTAAGAGACCTAATGCAGAGTTGATTGATATTGATGACGAAGGAAAGATTAGTGGATTGTTTTAATTTTTAAAAGAGAGGTCAAGGTCTGAATTATGGACTGGGAGTTTGAACTTAAGAATATAGAATGTTTGTTTAATGTTGTTGTGGTCATTGCTTTAATTGTTTCTGTGCTGTTGGGTAGCTTATTTATTGAAAATTACTTACCAGGAAATATCAAATTAGTTTCTGCTGAAGAAGCAACTTCTCTAACTTCTAAACTAATTTCTTATTGGCCCTTTGAAGAAGGAGGTGGGGATGCAACTGCTGATATGAATCTTGCCAGAGTTATTCATCTTATCAATGGAAATTGGACAGATGGAAAAGTTGGAAAAGCCATAAGATTTAGTGGAAATGGTGAAAATTCAGAAGGTATATCACCATATATAAAACTTGGTCCTAAGTTTAGTGTTTCTTTCTGGCTTAAAATAAATGATGCTGGTTTTACTCATTGGTATAAAGGTCCTATTATGATTGGGTCAACACCATTGATATTAGAAAATATTTCATTAGAAAATATTTCAGATTCTTATGGTGTACGTCTTCTAGATGTTTATAATATTTTTCTTGTAGGCTGGATTAACAATAATACTGGTATGCTTGGTTCATTTTACACAAAACAACAATATAAGCATGACAGCCTGGCAAATTATCCGTTTGGTGTACTTTATAGCTACACGAACAAAAACGATTTTAACACAGATACCTCATGGCATCATATTGTTACTGTATTTGATGTTCCAAACAACATTTCAAAAATATACGTGGACGGCGTGTTAAATGCTGATACTTATACCACCTACGGCAACACTACTTTGAGGGATTTAACTTATAAAATAATTCTAGGGCGGACTTCTGCTGCGGATTATATACTAGATGAACTGGCTATCTACAACGGTATTCTGTCAGATGGAGAGATTCAAGATGTATATCAAAAAGGTTTGAATAACGAGCATTTATCTGAAGTTCAATCTGATAGCCCTATCTATTATCTTTATTATTATGTGCATGAAAGATTAGACACAAATCAAGATGGAAAAATAAGTTTAGAAGAACTAATCATATTTATCTCTCAAGACTATACTGAAGAAGAAAAAAGCATAGCAATTAACTTTTGGATAACATCCTGACTTTTAGGTAAAAATTTAAAAAGAAGTAAAATTTAAAAAGGTTGAAGAATATTTTTATAAAAAATGCGGTATAAACCTTTTAAAAAAATAAGTTTGGGTATTGTTTTTATTCTAACTTTTCTCATAATCTTAAATTTTGGTATAAAAACAGTTTCTGCTGAAGAAGCAACTTCTCTAACTTCTAAACTAATTTCTTATTGGCCCTTTGAAGAAGGAGGTGGGGATGCAACTGCTGATATGAATCTTGCCAGAGTTATTCATCTTATCAATGGAAATTGGACAGATGGAAAAGTTGGAAAAGCCATAAGATTTAGTGGAAATGGTGAGAATTCAGAAGGTATCTCACCATATATAAAACTTGGTCCCAAATTTAGTGTTTCTTTCTGGCTTAAAATAAATAATATTGGCGGCAATTACGATGGTTATACACTCGGGCCTACCCCATTGATATTAGAAAATTACGCAGGAGGCATTTACAATATTTTTCTTATAGATTGGATTCGCAAAGGCACTCAAAGCGGATATCTTTTTCCGATTTATAGAAAACAGTCATACGACCATCAGACAATAGTATGGCAATCATCGCCAGTTGGCACGATTATTACTGCTACAGAAAAGAAATCAGATTTTCATACTGATACATCCTGGCATCATATTGTCACAGTGTTTGATATTCCAAATAATGATTCAAAAATATATGTGGATGGTGTGTTAGCCAGCAATGGAGCATCTGCTTATGGCAACACCTCTTTGAATAATTTGACTTTTGAAATGATTTTGGGATGGGTTCCTTATTACAATGGGGATTATATACTAGATGAACTGGCTATCTACAACGGTATTTTGTCAGATAGAGAGATTCAAGATTTATATCAAAAAGGTTTGAATAACGAGCATTTGTCTGAAATTAAATCTAACAAACCTCTTCATTATTCTGTAGGTTTTAATAAGAAGAAGTGGGGGTGGGGTGGTTGGTGGTGGATTCTCGACCCTTTAGAAATCACTATTGGGGCTGGAGAAAGAATAGCATTTAATGTTAATGGTTCTGCAAATTATTTTGAGTTAGTTAATTATAATGATATAAATGCAAGAATAAAATATTTTGATTCTTTTTCTGGTACAGGATATTTGTTAGAAAAAAATAAGACACAGAGATTAGGAAATACAAAAAGCAGCATATATGTAACTTATAGGGGAAATGATGAAGGCGGTGGTGGAGCAGAGTTTGAGTTTTCTCATACATGTTCTCCTGAATGTCTTCCTGAGGATTTAGGAGATGGTGTCTGTCAGGAGGGTTGTAATGTTGAAGCTTGTAATTATGATGAGAGTGATTGTGGTGGAGGAGAGCAGGAACCAATAACAGAAGAAAATTATGTTGATAGTTGCTCTTGTTACAATGAAAATGTTCCTTGCACAGTTTGTAAAAAAGCAGGTTATGATGTTGGAGGGAATGTATATAATGCTTGGTGGGGATGGATTGGTTGTGGATGGTTTAATGAGGAGCCTGACTGGTGTATAGAAGGAATAGATCCAGGGGATATTGGATGTGGCGACTATGATGAAGGAGGAGCTCCTTACGAAATAACAGAGCCAACTGTAATTGAAAATTGCAATAGAAAATGGACAATTACAAACATATCTGAAGAAAAAGGAGTTATTAAGTGGGCATATTGTTATTATTCGCGTGAATATGAATATCCTGAAACAGGAACATGTCAAGCAGGACCAGAATCTGAAATTAAGTGCGGAGAAGATAAAGATTTAGATGATTATTTTGATGTTAAAATTAATCCTGATGATTATCCAGAACCTTTAAAATCTGAACTGAGAAGAATATGCAGACAAGATTGTTATGATGAAATTGGGCCAAAGGAAGGTTCAATGCCAGAAAAGATTTTTGGCGATGATGTTTGCAATATTGGATGCTGTAAAAAACCTGAAGGAAATGTATGGAAGTTATCATGGGCTGCTACACAAGATGAATGTGATGGAACATTCATGAATAATACAGAGGGAATAAATCTTTGTTTTAAAGCTGAAAGAGAAGGAAGTTTTACAAGCGAGCTTGGAGCAGTTTTTGGATTTGCAGGACTAACAAGAAAAGAATATATGTGTTCTGATTCTAACTTGGGCAAATATTCTGCATGCGGAACTTGTATAAATCCAGAAGCGGAAGAGGTTTGCGATGGGGTTAACAATAATTGTGACTCTTGTGGGCTTGATAGGGTATCTGAGGGAGTAATGGATTGTACAACATGTTCTTCAACTTACGACCCCGCTGAGTGCATACCTATTGAAGTTGACAATTTAATTACAGGGGCAGCTGCTGCAAAGTGTGAAATATGTAAAGATGTTTGCAAAGACAAAGATATAAACTTAGGAATTAGAACAAGGATGAAGCATGGTTATGAGATTCCTGAAGCATATTTTCCAAAGACGCCAAATGATGATAGAAATTTTTTAGAACTATTTAATTCTATCCCACCACAAAAAAAGAAAAGAATGGGAGATAATATTATAGAGCTGAAGAATGTTAAATTAAAGTATATTAAACAAAATAATTGTTTTACTCCGCAGTTTGAATGGTCTGCTACTGGTCATTATTTTGACTCAGATGCAATAAAGTACGCACATAGAGAAAACTATCAGCTTCTTGTGTTGGCTTTGAAGAAATTGCAAAAGATAAGTCCAGATATTATAAAGGGCGTTACACTTGAATCTATTTGCACTGTGGTACCATGTGCTGCGCAATGGGCTAGCGAACCAGATATTGGTTCAGAAGATAATCCCAAACCATTACCCGAGTATATTACAGGAGTCCGCAAAAAGGACTGGAGGGATAGTCATATTTATTTGCTTAAGATGCCCTATAACGGTAAGGATAAAGCCGAGGTTGAAGTACAGACCGACGCCTTAACTAAAACAATTACCTTGAAAATCTTCGGGAGGAAAATTAAGCTTGGTAGAGAGCAGTTGTCTTATGGAGAGCTAATAAAAGCCCTTGATGTATTTTCTGATTTTTCTCTTGATAGGAATAGGTTGAATATGCGCTTTAGGAACATACTGAGGATGGATAGTTTACGTGACCATCATGATGGTTTTATTTATGATACGAAAATGGAAAAGCCTTATGAGAGGTTGCTTGTTTACGAATTTATACATGTTCTCTGGCATATACATTATACTGTTTATGATTATCGATATACTCGTATGATGGATGGTTTTAATGCTAAGAAATGGAATGAAATGAAAAATTCGGAGTTAATGTGTAAGGAACAATGAAAAACAGGTTGGGCTTTTTATTACTGGTATTGTTCATTTTAGGTTTTATTATTCTAATCCCTATTATATCTGCCAGTGATGGTGTTCTTAGTAGGGATATTGGGGAGCATCTCTATATTAATCATTTTGTAGCTAATGATAGTCCTTATATAGGTTTGACAGAGTATGAAGTGAATAATGTAACTATAGTTTTGTATTCTGATGTAATCTTGAATGTAATAAATCTTAATCAGAGCTTAGTAGGGTTATATTTTAATGAATTATTATCTATAATTGACTTGAATGTGAGTGGGAATTATTCTGTTAATGTTAGTAGTATTAATCAAATAGACATCTATGCTGTTTATAATGAATATAGCAGGGTGTTATTCTGGCATCAAAAGCAATTTATTTTTTTAATAGAAGAGGACCTTATAACTCCGAATGATTATTCCGACTTTATTAGTGGTTATATTGATGGTATAAGGGCGATAGAATGTTTTCTAGGAGATTTGGATTGTGATGGAAATATTACTACAGGAGAGCTGGTAAGTTATTTTGGTTTATGGATTGATGGAAGGGGTGTTAGTTTAGAGAATATTATTGAAGCTATTGATTTATTTATGCTTCCTAGTTAATGAGTAGGGGGAGGTTTAATGTTGCTTGCCTTTTACTTTCTTCTGTTTATATGCTGAGATTATATCTTCGTATTCTTTAATAGGTAAAACTGCTATGTCACTATAAATCACAAAGAGATATCTGTCTTGCGTCCAAATAACAAAATGACGTGTTCTCACGACCTTGCTTCCATCAATTGTTTTGATTTCTTTTATAGGGTCTTCTTCCTTTCCCTGTTTTTCTACATATGCATCTAAGAATTGTTCTAATATTCCCTTTTCCTTATCAGAGTAGCGTGCTATAATTATGTCTGCTCCATCGTACCGAACCTCTCTTGCTTCCTCCGGGCGAGGCGAGAATTTGTTTAGGTCTATCTCTGTTTCACCAAAAAATCTTCTTGGTCCTTCGTTCGTTCTGGGAATGTCTTGTTTTATTATAAGTTCGTCTAAAGTTGCTGGTGTTGTTGGTGCGGTTGCGCAACTAGATACTACTGCTGGAACAACTAAAGTCAGGGCTGTAGGAATAGTATATCCTCCACTCATCCTTGCTCCAATCCTAGTGAAAAGATTTGGTTTGTAAGCCATATAATAATATTAAAAACATAACTTATATTTAAACTTTTCGGTTTGTTACTACTGATTAATAATTAATTTATTATTTTTTTAAGGCGTAAAGTCTTTTAACTTTTCAAAATCAAGTGTTGCAAAGTAATCATCAGTCTTTTCCGCTCTTCTTATCTCTAGAATTGTTCCATCTTTTCTTAACAATAATTCCGCAGATCTTAGCTTCCCATTATAATTAAAGCCCATGGCATGTCCATGTGCACCTGTATCATGTATCACTAATATATCCCCGATTTCAATATTTGGTAGCATTCTGTCTATGGCGAACTTGTCATTGTTTTCACATAGGCTGCCTGTGACATCATACTTATGTGTTGGTGGAAGGTTTTCTTTTCCCAAAACTGTGATGTGGTGGTATGCTCCATAGATAGCTGGCCTCATGAGATTTGCCATATTTGCATCACAACCTACATAATCTTTGTATGTATGTTTGATATGAAGCACCCTTGTTACCAACCATCCATATGGCCCTGTTATAGCCCTACCACATTCTGTAAATATTTTTAGAGGGTGTAATCCATTTTTTTCTATCTTTTCTTTGTATGCTTTTTTTATTCCATTTGCTATTTTTTCATACGAGACAGGCTTTTCTTCAGGTTTGTATGGAATGCCTATCCCTCCTCCAAGGTTGACAAATTCTAGTTTTATACCTAGTTTTTTTGATATCTCAACAGCCAAATCAAAAAGCATGTTTGCTGTTTCAATAAAGAAGTTTTCATTAAGTTCGTTTGATACCACCATTGTATGTAAGCCAAATTTTTTTACTCCTTTTTCTTTGCATATTTTGTAGCCTTGAAATAGCTGTTCTTTTGTAAAACCATATTTTGCTTCTCTGGGATTGCCTATAAACCCGCCCTTCCTTGTATCACCTGGATTATATCTGAATGATATCAATTCAGGTAAGCCAGCATGTTTTTCTAGAAATGGAATATGGCTTATATCGTCTAGGTTTATTATTGCACCAAGTTCTTTTGCTTTGATGTATTCTTGTGCAGGTGTGTCATTTGAAGTAAACATTATGTCTTCTCCTGTAATCCCAACTTCCTCTGCTAATAGCAATTCTGGTAATGATGAGCAATCAACTCCGAAGCCTATATTTTTTAGAATTTTCAATATGAATGGGTTTGGCAAGGCCTTAACAGCAAAGAACTCTTTAAAACCACTAAGTATTCCAAATGCTTTTTTGAATTTATTTGTGTTTTCTAGTATCCCCTTTTCGTCGTAGAGATAGAACGGAGTAGGATTTTTTTTTATTATCTCTAATACCTGCTCTTTTGTTAAGGGAAACCTCTTTTCCATTTTAGCTTATTTATTTTTGTTAATCTTTTATTTTATAAAAATGTTTTCTATTTGTTATTCTGTGGGTTGTTCTAAGAAATTCTTTATCTTTTCTTTTGCATCAGTATTGTTATCAAGTCGTTCTATTAATTCATTTATTTCCTGCTTGGTTTTTATTTTTTCTTCAATTAAAAAATCAGTGAAATCTATTTTTTCAGAGTTTTTTATCCTTTTTAGTAAATACTTATACGGATAACCTATTGCAGGTCTTATAACTCTCTCTTTTATTAACTTTATAATCATCCTGTTTGTCCATTCTTGCAGATAGTCAAACTCCACTATGTTTAGGAATTCTTCACCGAATGTTTCATATAATTGTTTTACAAATTTTATCTTATCTTTGTCATCCAGAGAAGGAAGTATTTCTTTCAAAGCTGGGCAACTTCCAAAGAATTTTTCTTTTTCTATTTCTTCTCCTATATTCAGGAATGGGCCTTTGTTGAACGGAAATGACCTACAAATGAATGCTCTTTTTTTGTCGTAGATTAGACATAACCCATCCTTCAAGAAAGGACAAGCATCATAATCCATATAATAGGTAACTATTATTGATTTATTCCTCTTCAAATCAAAGATAGCTCTTGATGGCTCTATTTTTGCGTCAATATTAACATCTCTTTGCCACATTTTAAATCTCTTTGCTTCAAAATCCCAAAGAGGAAAACTTGTCTTATCCACGGGAAGCAACTGAATTAGGGGTAACTTACCATATGCATATTCTCTTAGGAAATCCTCATCTTCAGTGTTTTGACTTCTTATGTGGCTACAACACTTTCCACACCTTCTACATCTAAATTTCTTCATCTTTTTTTCTCATTGGTTTCTTTATTTTACATCCACCGCTGGGTAATACCCTTATTATATCATCAATATTCCCACCGATTCTTTTTTGAATATATTTTGCTACTAAACTTGTTTTTTCATTACCTTGCTCTATGACTACATATTCTTTACAATTTGCTTTTATGGCTTCTACGGGTCCAGCCATTATTTTGTTATTAAATAGACCAACAGCACAATTTACCATGTTTTCTATATAATTTGTTTTTCCGTATATCATAAATGCCCCTTTTTGTAGGTATTCCCCTGGTTTTGCTTTTTTGGTTATCTGTTCAGGTTTAACATAGAATACAGGAGTAGTTGATAGACCTAACTTCCAAGCCCTAGAGAATGTTACGGTAGCATCTGCGGCTTCTTTGAGTGTCTTTTGAGATGGTTTTTTGTCTTCTACTTTTATAACAAAGAAAGGAGAACCAGCCATGTCTGTATGGAAGACGATATCCTTGGGTGATGTATATTTCTTGATTATAAGTTCGTTTGTTGTTGCATCTCTACCCCCTATTACTAAAAACTTTTCTGAACTGAAGAACCATCTGAATTTTTCGTACCATTCTCTTTTTGATGGGATTATTATTTTTTTATTCTCTTTATCTTTTTCTTTTTTATGTTCCTTTTTAATCTTTTCAAGCTTTAATTTTGTTTCTTCTAGAGCTCTTTTAGCTCCTTCTATCTTTTTTTTATATTTCTTTGCTTCTTCATAATACCTTGATGCATTTTCTTCAACAGATTTTGTTATGTCTAGTTTTATTCTTACCATAATGAAAATGAAGCTAGATTATTTTAAAAAGATTACTAAAGTTTTTTTAGTATAAACACTGTAAAGTAAACCTTAAAAGTATACACTTATTAATTCTTATTTAATAATCAAA
>CAZNZT010000033.1:0-9373 GCA_964577685.1 uncultured Methanosarcinales archaeon
CTCCTCTGTCCACCGCCTTACCTATGAGGCGGCGTTCCTCAATTGTTAGCCTCATTGGGTGTCACCTCCTTTTTGGAGTGTGCACCCCCCTTCACACTTCTTTTTTGATTATTAAATAAAAGAATTAATAAGTGTATACTTTTAAGGTTTACTTTACATAAGTTATAAGTAACAATAATTTTAAATATCCTTACCCAAAACTCTAAATCCAAAAAAATGGGAAAACTTCCATACGAAAAAATAAAGAGGAAAATACTAATAAGAAAAGACTCTATTGGTGCTATTGGAGTTGGTCCTGGAGAGAGACCAATAGAAGAGGTAATCAATTACGGAATCGTTAACATAGATAAACCAAGAGGACCAACATCACACCAAATAAGTGATTATGTAAAGAAGATTTTAAAAATAAAAAAAGCAGGACATTCTGGAACATTGGATCCGAATGTTACAGGTGTTTTACCTGTGGCACTTGGAAGAGCAACAAGAATCGTACAAGCACTTTTGCCTGTGGGTAAGGAGTACGTTAGTTTGATGTACCTACATAAAGAGGTAGAAGAAAAGAAACTGCTTGCCACGATGAATAGTTTTGTTGGAGCAATAAAGCAGAGACCTCCTCTGAAAAGCGCTGTCAGAAGAATAGAAAGAATAAGAAAAGTTTACTATATAGATATTCTTGAGACAGAAGGAAAGTATGTCCTGTTTAGGATAGGCTGCCAAGCTGGGACATATATAAGAACCTTATGCCATCAAATAGGACAAAGATTAGGTACAGGGGCTCATATGGTTGAATTAAGAAGAACTAAAGTTGGAAACTTTAATGAGTCAACAGCTGTTAAACTACAAGACCTAGTTGATGCATACTATTACTACAAAAATGAGGAAAACGAAAAATACCTAAGAAAGATTATCCAACCAGTAGAGGTTGGGGTTGCACATCTTCCTAAGATTTGGGTTCTAGATTCTTCAGTATTGCCTTTATCAAATGGCAGAGACCTTGCTGTACCAGGTGTTAGCAAATTGGAAACTGGGATTAAACAAGGAGATACTGTTGCATTAATGACTCTAAAAAACGAATTGATTGGTTTAGGAACAGCAATTAAAAATTCAGAAGAAATTATTGAGAATGTAAAAGGAATCTGTGTAAGAACTAACAAAGTGTTTATCCATTTATGATATCATTCTGTATTCTTTTTGCTTCGTTAAATATTGAAAGAAAAATCTCTTCAACAAACCCTTCATCAAGACCATGTTCTCTTCCGATTTTTTTTAGCCTATCCATAATAGCTATTTCCCTTTTTTCATCGAATATAGGGATATTATGCTTCTTCTTATACTCTGCAATTTCTGGGATTAAACTCATCCTTTCTGCTAATGCAGTTATTAGAACAAGGTCTATTCTATCTATATGCCTTCTTATTTTTTTAATTTTATCTTCTTCATTCATTTCCTAACCCACAAGAAAAATAAGATATATTTAAAGGTTTTGTTATCTCAATAACTTGTGATGTCCCATAATCAGTTTACAGTTATTTAGCCTCCTAACTATTAGTTAGCTCCTCTATTGTTTTCTTTGCCTTTTCTAGGATTTCTTCCTCACTTTCCACCCTTCTATTTTGCATTAATAGTTTACCATCACATATTACAGTATCTACACAGCTACCATTGCATGAATACACAATATTAGATATCAAGTTATGGTTTGGATTAAGTCCTATATTGTTTAAATCTAACAATAAGAGATCTGCCAATTTTCCTTCCTCTATTTTCCCACACTCCAGACCAAATGTTCTAGCTCCATTTATTGTTGCTAACTCAAAAGCTTCTGCCGCTGGCATTATGGTAGGACTACTGTTACTGATTTTTTGTAAAAGTGAAGCAAATTTCATTTCCTCAAACATATCTAGGTTATTATTTGAGGCACAACCATCTGTTCCAAGAGCAATAATTATCCCAGCTCTCTTCATTTTATAGTATGGTAAAACACCAGAGCATAGTTTCATATTTGAGGTAGGATTATGCACAACCTTAACACCGTTTCTCCTTAGAATCTCAATCTCTTTATCATTTAACCATATAGAATGACATGCTATTACATTAGAACTAAGAAAGCCTATACTTTCTAAATACTCAGCTGGTCTTTTTCCATATTTCTTAAGCGAGTCTTCCACTTCCTTTTTTGTTTCAGACAAATGTATGTGTATTAAACAATTATTTTTATCAGCAAATTCCTTTACCCAGTGTAAACTCTCTTCTGATACTGTATAAATAGCGTGAGGGCCCAAAGTGAATGTTATCCTATCAGAGTATCTTTTTGTTTCTTCAAATAATTTTTTATTTAACTTTATCTGCTCTTTAGCTTTTGAGCTATCAAATAAGTCAATGAATACAGCAGATATAGCAGCCCTTATTCCCATTTCTTCAACAGCTCTTGCTGTTCCGTGATAGTGCCAATACATATCGTTAAAAAATGTAGTTCCAGATTTAATCATTTCTAAGCAGGCTAATTTTGAACCATGGTAAATATGTTCCTCTGTTAGTTTTGACTCCAAAGGCCATATCTTCCTTTCCAACCATTCTTGTAGCACCATATCATCAGCATAGCCCCTCATTAATGTCATTGCAGCATGTGTATGAGCATTAATAAAGGATGGTATTGCCACTTTTTTGCTTCCATCAATCTTGAACTCTGCTTCAGTACTGATTAAGTCGCTAATCTGTGTTATTTTGTTCTCTTCTATAAGAATATCTTTCCTCTTATTATCCAATAAGACATTCTTAATAAGGATACTCATTTTATTAGCTCCCTTAGTAACCTTGCTATTCTCTTTTGATTCCTTTTTTGAGTCTTTTTTATCATCTCAAAGGTTAGTGGTTTTTTTATTATCCCATTAGCATAATTATCCACCATACAAATACTGGCATATCTTAGGCCTAACTCTTTTGCCAAAGTTGCCTCATTAGCCATAGTCATTCCCACAATATCACCGTAGTCTTTTAACATGTTTATTTCTGCCTTTGTTTCAAGCCTGGGCCCTATTGTCTGAATGTAAATTCCTTTTTTTATCACCCTTATTTTTGCCCTTTTTGCAACATTTATTATCTCTTTTCTTAAAGTTTCATCTAATCCTGGTGTTATGTGCTTTGCTTTGATATCGTAATAGGTCTGAATATTCTTAAGGTTTATGTAGTCATCAGGAACAATGATTGAGCCAGGCTTGATGTTAAGCTTTAAAGAACCAACAGAATTAACTCCTATAACCTTTTTTATCTCCATAGATTTTATCTTTAACAGATTTTTTTTATGATTAATCTTATGTGGTGGGATATTTCTATTTTTTCCATGGCGATTTAGAAAGAATACCTTTTTATCTTTTAGAAATGGTAGTGCAGATATACCAGAACCCCCTATAATTGCTAGGCGACACATATAGCTAAACTAGTGGGGCAGATAGTTATTTAAATATTTTTATTTCTAATGTTCACAAAGAACTATCTCAGAAATTTTTTTAAAGAGAAAAGGAAACCCAGTTAATAAAATGAACGGACAAGCCCTACTAGAGAAAGTCACTATAGACGATATATTGGATGGAATTCTTAGTGTCGTAGGCTTAGAAGAAATCCCAGACGATAGTTTCTTAGTTTGTATAACCCCTCATATGCTCAGTTACAGAGGAGATGATAAAATGCCGAGATTAGTGCCTTCTTCTATTTTGTATGGAAGGATTATCTCCAGATTAAATCAAGTCATAGAAGAATCAAACTTGTTAACAGAAGATGCAACTGAGCTATACAGACAAGGTATTCTAGACGAGATAGTAGATAGGCTTAAAGGTGGAGAAGAAATAAATACAACCAATTTAAAAGCTTACTCAGGTTCTCTTAAAAATGGCAGACATTTCTTGATTATAAACTATACTCCTACTGGAACTATATATATTCAGGTCAATCAACACTGAACAGCCTGTTATCTTTTCCTACATCAAAAAGACCTAACCTTGCACCTGCATCCAACCAACCATGAGCATAATTAACACATGCAAATGCCCTTACGAAATCTCCTTTCTTTTTAAAATAAACAGCATCAGAAAGATATCTCTTTGCCATATCCAAAAAATCTTCAGCACTTTCTTTCCAGTTAATCTGTTTCTCTTTTGATATTTTTACCTTATCAATAGCATCTTTTGTTAAGAGCAAATACCTTTCCAACCTCTCTTCAAGGATTTTCATATCAAGAAGACTTTTCCTTCTTCTGCTTTTTATATTGCTCACTTGTTGGGAAAGGTCTCTTTACAGTAATTGGTATAACTCCTGCCTCAAATTCACGCTTAGCAATCTCTATTGGGTTATACTTTATCTTCTCTAATTCCTCTTTGCTTATTTTAATAAGAAACGGAGCCCCTTGTGATATTTGTAGTGCTCTTGCCCCTATTATTCTTGCTTTTTCATATTTTGAGAATTTTTCTTCAGCCATTTAGAACACCCCTCAATTCTTTTCCCTTTTCTAGAGCAATATCAATCATCTTCATTATATCCTCTTCTGTTACAGCACTTGAACCTCCTTTTTGTAGTGCGCACAGGGTGCCATCACTTTTTGTGGCCACAGTTAGTCTCGTATCAAGGACTTTTTCTTCCTCGATTGTAGGATCAACTATGAAGCTATCACCTATCTTGCACACAGTAACAGATACTGGGCTATCATTTAATTCAAGCTTTTTATTTGTTTTTGTTTTATAATCTATTTTGTCACCTTCATACTTTGGAAAGACGGTGTCTTGCAAGGCTGCTACAGCTCCCAATGCTGCTGCGTCAAAAAGATTACCCGCATCGTTTAATGTTATTACATCAAGCATAATCAACCATACCTTCTCCCCTTTCTTTATACACAACTTTTTAAAATCAATACATTTGCTTTCCCTTATTCCCCTATCAACAACTCTCGCTAATTCAATTGCCTGGATCCCAGGTGGACCAGCTTCAAAGTTTGGGTTTGATAATGGCAATAACTCAGCTCCTACTATTATGGTCCCTTCATCTGGTTTGTCTGGGTATGGTTCACCAACATCCATCTTAACGCCAACCATTACCTCTGTCTCGCCTATTCTTACCCATGCTGAACCTTCTGCTGTTTTTGTAAACCCTCTCTCTATTTTTATTGGTTTCCTATACTCTAACAATTTTCTCCCGTCAAGTCTTTTGTTTAGCTTCAGAAGGGTTACCACATGCTCTTTTAGATTATCCATTTTATTCCCCACTCTTGTATTTTTCCTTTAATGCCGTTTTTTGTAGATTGTAAATTCGTCTACAAGCCTTTCTGGCCATCCCTATTAGAGTCTTTAGGTCCTCTTTAGGTAGTAGGCCATCCATCTGAAGGAGAGTTATTTTCCCGGAACTTGGCATTATTGCAATCGGGATGTCTGCTACAGGGCCCTCTTCGTAGGCCTCCTCGCTATAATCTAAGTCCACAAGTAGTTTATCGCCAACCCTGCCTACAGAAACTGCACTGACAAGGTCTTTCATGGCTAAACCAGCATCTGCAAGAGCCATAGCAGCTGCATTTATACCAGCACATCTTGAACCAGCCTCGGTTTGTGGCAACTCTATGAAGACATCAACAACCGAGTTTGGAAATTCATCAAGGTCCAAAACAGGTAGCAGAGCGTTAGTAGTTACCAGAGATATTTCCTTTGACCTTCTGCTTCCTCCTGGTCTTACTCTCTCACCAGAAGAGGAAAACGGCATCATATTATAGTTACATCTTAATATTCCCCTTGATGGGTCTTGTAAAAACTTAGGATAAAGATTTCTTGGGCCATAGACAGCAGCATAAGCCCATGTGTTCCCAAATTTGAAATATGCAGAACCATCTGCTCTTTTGATTACACCCACTTTAGCTTCCATTTTCCTTACTTCATCAAAATCCCTTCCATCTAATCTTTTTTCATACATCTTTATAACCCCTTCTCCAAAAATGATTTAATGCTTTCAGTTAGCCCGGTTGTATGGGACTCTTTTTCTATCTTTCTTATTGCTTTTTCAACAAGAAGTTCTTTATCTGGTTCGCCCTTAATCCAAACTAGCCCATTCTGCCCTACAACAATTTGGCATTTTGTTTCTCTCTTTAGCATGGAAACCATGCTTCCTTGCTTCCCGATTATTCTTGGAACCTTATGGGGAGATACCCTAATAATCCTTCCCCCTCTCAGCTTATGCAGACCTGGACCCTTCATGCTTATATCAACTAATTTTTGTGAGGTAACATTTATCACTTTGGCTACTATATATTCTCCAATGTTTAAATATTGTGTTAGATCAGTACCCTTTGCGATATAATCAGATGTTGCTTCTCGTATTGACAACATGGCTGGATAAGCAGAGTTTGTATCAACCCTCCAACCATTAAAACTAATATCAGTGACCTTACAGATTATCACATCATTCTTCTTTGGTATATATTTACCAGACAAGGGTATAAGTTTTATTGTCCTTCCTTTTATATCTACTAGACCAACTCTTCTTGCTATAATCTTGTCTCCTTCACGATATGTCCAAACGCTAGGTAATATGTCCATCCCTTCTGCCAACTCCTCTCCTGGAACTACGATATCCTTTTGTTTCACAAAAAATTTTCCCATTTTTATCTTGTCCTCAAAAGCTTTGTTTCTATATCACCATGGCAGAGTTTATTCAGTTCTGCATAAAAGTCTTCTTCTAATCCGCCTGGTAGCTCTATTACAGCAATTAGGCTACCATCATTCTGCCATTCCTCCTTTAGCCGTTTTCCAAATGAATTCAATATATTATAAGACTTTGCTGCAAACTCTGCTGGAATCTTAACTGCTATCTCTTTAATTTCAAACTTAATAGGTAATACAGAGCGTATCGCTTTTACAGCTTCCTCCACTTGCTTTTGTAAAGGTTTATACTCATCAACATGAAATTTTGCCTCTTCAAGTGCGGATTCAATTCTGTTTGGGGGATGCGGTCTATGTGTCTTGGGATCAACAGAATTCCTATGAATGAAGTCTATAATCTGTTTCCTTTTTTCATCTCTGAGTTTATTTCTGTAATCCGCTGTTAGAGATATTTCACCCTTCTTTATTATTGCCTTCGCTACCTCCAAAACATCATCGGTTTTGAAAATGCTTTTGAGAGCATTCTTAGGTGCCTCTAAACCTTTCTTTGCATCACTAAAAATATTCTGCACAGCAACTATATCCCTTATATCTATGTCTCCACCTCCTTTAAATGCAATAGCCTTTTCTGAGTCTACTAGAATTTCAAAGGTTTGTCCATGCGTCTTAAGCCTCGATATTGTTGCTTCTTCTACTGTTACCATTTTTCCTTACTTGCCTCTAGCCTTTTTTGTTTTTCCTTCGCTGAGTGCCTTTTCTATTATTCCTTTTGAGAACTTTTTGAATTTCATTTCATCTGACCTTACATAAGCTGCGTCTATTCTTTCTATCGAGAACTTGTTTCCAAGGACTTTCTTTAGAGCAAATAAACAAAGTTTAAGCCCTTCTTGTATGGTAATTTCTGGTTTATATTCTTTATTTAGTATTTCCTCTATTTCTATCTCCCCTTCTCCTATGACGCTTGCCTTATACTCAAAAAATATTCCAGTAGGATCTGTTTCGTAAAGCCTGGGCTTGTCTTTGTCAATTCCACCTACTAATATTGAGACTCCGAATGGTCTCAAGCCACCGGATTGAGTACATATCTGTTTTAAATCACATATATCTTTGACAATACTTATCACATCAATAGGAGTGTCATAAGTTACTTTGTGTTGTTGAGCCTTGAGTTGTGCCCGTTCAATCAAAACCCTTGCATCAGATAGTATGCCAGAAGCAGTTGCTCCAATATGGTCATCTATCTGCCATATCTTCTCTACCGACTCTGGAACAATGAGCTTATCTACTATCCTCTTATCGGTTACAAAGATTATACCATCAGAGCAAACCATTCCTATCGCAGTAGAGCCTTGCCTTACAGTCTTTTTTGCATACTCTACCTGCAGCAATCTTCCATCAGGGCTAAACATAGTTATTGTCCTATCGTAACCCATTAACTGGTGTGGTACAGGTTCCATTTTTTATCACCTTTATGAAGCTATTTTAAAATATTTTTTCTCTGCTTTTTTTAGTATTCCAGATATTCCTATGGTCTTTATTCTCTTTCCATCATTTAGGGCATTTATGGTATCTCCAACAAATTTGTTGTTTACCCTTACTATACCTCTCCTAAGTAAGGGTCTATACTTATTCTTTAAAAATATGATGTTTGCTTTGTGATAGTTGTTTCCTAACATATTTAGAGCATTCTTTAGAATAACATTCCTAGCAGTATACACATCCATATCCAACAATGTTTCGAAGACGATATATCTTTTTTTTGCCCTTTTACTTGGTTTTATCTTTGTTTTTTTCTTCATCTTAAAAGCGTTTATGAGAGAAATCAACCTTTGTTATGCCATCTTTCCTCTCTCTCCAGAATCTTAGGAGAAACTTATCCTATTTAAAGATTACTATTTAGAGGCTCGGTATAGTCAACTTAAGAAATAAATACCTCCTTTTCTAAGGAAAATAATTTCCAAAGAAAAGGAGGTGATTAAATTGGTATATAACAATATAGCTTATATATGTCAAAGTTTAAATATTTTTGTAAGAGAAAGAAAAATTAGTATTAAGGAAAAGATAAACTGCTGCATAAGAATTTGGGCAGGAGCATCTCAAGGAAGCATAGTAAAAGCATTATATGCTGAAGGGGTAAAGATAACTAAACAAGCAGTAAGTAAATGGATGCAAAAGTGGCAAGAAGTTACGAATTGGATCAATACTGTGCCTAGAAGAGCAAGAAAGAAAATAGCTATGGATGAAGTTAAGATTAAAATAAATGGCAAATGGGCTTTCTTATGGGTTGCTATAGATGTGAAAACAAGAGAGGTTATAGCTTTAGATGTAAGCTGGTTAAGGAATGGTGCACATGCTATATGGTGCATCAAGGATGTATTGAAGAAATGCAAGAATGAGAAACAAGTAGTAATAATAACAGATGGAGCTGGTTGGTATCCTTGGGCCTGTAAGATATTGCATATAAAACACAAAGAAGTACATGGTGGGAAGAGGAACTATGTTGAGAGATTCAATTTAACCTTTAAAGACTGGGTAAGGCCTTTTAGGGTTAATTTTAGAGTTAGGAAGGGCAATGTGTTAATGAAAGTAAAACAGAAAATTAGTGCATGGGGAGGATTATGGTATAATTGGAATCGTTACCATGAAACACTTGGGAGTGTTCCATGCTTAAGTTGACTGTACCTAGAGGCTCTGTAGAAATCCTTTAAGAAATCTATAAAATCTTTAATTGTTCTTCCAGC
>CAZNZT010000034.1:0-8962 GCA_964577685.1 uncultured Methanosarcinales archaeon
TAATGCTATTCCTTGTGAATTGTATACTTAATAACTTTACTTTACAAAAACAAAAACCTTTTAAATAAAGTTGAATTATTAATATAGGAATTTGCTTTAGAATTAGAAATTCTAAAAGAGGTTTTAAAATGAGGAATGAGCGTTTAGAAGAATTACTCTCAGAAGACCTTTCCACTAAAGAGAGGATTAAATTATTTAGAGCCCTACCTGATGGATTAAAAGAAACCTTAGCTCTCTTGCTTCTTGAAAAAAGAGATAGGGCACATCTTATCTATTCAATTACTCATCAGATTTTAGATAACCCTTCTCTGGAAGATAGATACCAGATTATAGTAGATGGTCTATCAAGCCCAATTTTAGGATTTGATGCTGTTGGTTTGTATATACCAAATGAAGATGGAGGTTTAAGCTTAGTAAGAGGCAAAGGCAATCTACCAGCTTATTTCCCACCAGATAGCGAAATAGCTTCGTTCAGAGAACACTTCAGATTAGACCCAAAAGGACCTAGCCATCTTGAGTTAATAGTGCCCTGTGTGGCAAATAGTATTTACCAGGCAACTATATTTGTAAGCAACAAAGAGGGTGGAAGAGCCATAGACCCAGAGTTGTATCATTTCTTCCATGCAATTGCAGATATAACAGCTGGTGCGATATACAGCGGAAGAGAACATACAAAGTTGCTGAAGGAAATAAATAGGGTGTCAGAGCTTATAGAGGGGATGAAGGGCATAGTTTCTATGCTTGGTCATGATATTAGAAATAGCGTTGTTACTATCGGAGGACTAGCAAGGAGAATCCAAAAATTAGCCCAAAGCCCTGAGGACACTAAAAGGTACGCAGGAATAGTCGGTGAGGTAGCACAATCTATGGAGCGTCTCCTAGATGAGCTTGTAGCATTCGCCGATATCCAATCTGGTTATACGCCCCAAATCAGACCGTATAACCTAAATGAAAGATTACAGACTATTTGCAACACTCTAAAAGAAAGAGCAAACAGGAAAGTTGAATTTTCCTATGACCTAAGCAAAAAGGCAGATGAAATAATAGCAGATCCAAGGCTTATGGATAGTATATTGAGGAATCTTATTGGTAATGCTATCAGCCATGGCTATGGGAATTCACCGATTGAAGTAAAAACAGAAATAAAGGACGGAAAACTCTATTGTTCTGTTATAAATGATGGCGAGCTACTAGACCCTTCAAAGATATTTGATAAATTTTACACAACATCAAAAAGAGGTACTGGTCTAGGATGTTGGATTATAAAAAGAAATATAGAACTACATGGCGGCAAAGTTACAGCAAGAAACATTCCTGGAGAGCCACCAAGAGTTCTCTTTGAGTTCTACATACCCCACATACCCTACATACCACAATAAATATATATTAGAACTACATATACTCCTATATGGTTTTCATCAAGAAAAAGGATATTTTAATTCCAAAAAGAAAGCCAGATAGCCACAAAGGAGATAACGGTAAGGTGTTAGTTATAGGTGGCTCTAAGGATTATGTTGGGGCTGTTGCTCTAGCTGGCTTAGCTGCATTACGCTCTGGTGTAGACTGGGTAACCCTTGCAGTGCCAGAGAGGGTTGGTTGGGCAATTAATTCACTAACTCCTGACCTTGTGGTTAAAAAGTACAAAGGAAATAATTTTTCTTCTGCAAATATAAACCAACTTTTGAGTCTTGAAAATGATTTTGATGCCGTTCTTATCGGCAATGGAATTGGAAAAAATTCTAAGGCATTTGTTAGAGGGTATGTAAAAAAAAGCTTGAAACCATTGGTTATAGATGCTGATGCAATCAAACATATTTCTCTTGAGATAATAAAAAATGCCATTTTAACACCACATATTATTGAGCTTTCTATTCTTCTGGAGAATTCTGGAATAGATAAGTCAATAATAAATAACCTAAGAAACACCAAATCAATAATAAAGAAATCAGTTATAATAAAAAATATATTAAAAAAATATAAAAATAAAAATATAGTGATACTTCTAAAGGGCAGGATTGATGCAATTATTTCAAGAAATAGGATTGTTTACAACAAAACAGGAAATGCTGGCATGACAAAGGCTGGCACAGGCGATGTTCTAGCTGGTTTATGTTTAGGTTTCCTAGGCCAAGGACTAGGTCTTTTTCAATCAGCAATAAACGCAGCATATTTTAATGGATTGGCAGGGGATATTTTGCTAAAGAAAAAGAAGGGATTTACCTATCTGGCATCAGATTTAGTTGAAGAGATTAAATCAATATTAAAACATTAAAAAATATAAAACATGTAAAAAATATAAAGAATAAAAATATAAAAAATATAAAGAGATATATAAAATAAGGGAAATCTTTAAATATCTTGCTTTATCTTAGTCTATAATAATCTATATATCATATATCAACAAACAAAGTAGGGGGGATGAAAATGGTTTTAGTAATGCCTATTGAATTTCCTCTAGGGCCAAGATCTGGTTCTGAACTCAGAAGAATATACCAAAAAATATTTCCTTTTGAAGAAAAAGGAAAACTAAAACCAGGAGATTCCTTAATAACCTTGCTAGCATCTAATTCAAATTATCCAAATACAATACAAACAGAGGCGTTTATGCAAGCTTCTGCTTTGGGAGAAGGAAGTCCACAAATAATTCAGTACAGCTATAGTTCAACTGGGATGGAGGGCGGAGACCAAGGAAAGATGAAGCTTGATTTTGATAGGGTTTCTGATATAAATCCATTTGGCCTTGGAGCATGGATAGCAAATGTTTTATTGCATAAATATGCTTCTATTTATGGTGCTGATATGGTCTTTATGTCTCTTGATCATTTTACCTCTCCCAAATGTGACAAAAAGGACATACCTGTTCTTGAAGATAGAGCCTCTTTCCTCAAGGATAAAGAAGGCACCCCCGATTATGAACTTGCTAGAACACAGCTTATTAACGCCTCTCGTGTTTTAAGACCAATTATTGGTGATGGAGCAGAATTGTCTGATGACCAACTTAAAACATACATAGCATATATGTTATCCCCTCAGTATAGGGCATATAGGAATGATTTTATATCTGCTGTCAGGTATGGCAGACCTGCTTGGGCAATGATGGACACAGGCAATCTCCCAGTTGTTTTAAACTTTGCAACCTCAAGAGACCTTGCTAGTAGAATACGAAGTGGCTTAAATAATCTTGATGTAATGATTGAAGCCGAGATAGCTGCAACCGGTCAAAGTGGAGAGGAACTCAGGTATACTTATTGGAGGGACCTTTCTGAAGATGAAAGAGCAGGAGAAATAGCTCTTGTGCTTGCTTTTGTTGGGTATGTAGGAGCAGATGCAATATCCTATGAGATAGGAATGGAACACGCAGCAAAAGCAGGAGTTGCGCATGAGCCAGACAAAGAAAAATTAATGGACATTCAATGGGCACTTTACGAGAGAACGGGGAGGCATATTCCATTTGCACAACATGGTGGAACCGGCTCCTCAGAGATTCTTAGAGGTTTGGTCGGAAAGTACAATATAAACACAGCATATTTACATACAGGCACTACTGCAGATGCCTCTTGGGTTAAGGAACACCAAGAAGGAATAAAAAATAGGGTAAAATCCGCTGTTGGGACTGGTAGGGATTTATATAGGGTTGCCAGGGTTAGAGAGACCTGCCTTGGCTATCTAGAGAAAACTAATTCACTTAATATGGCTCCCTTATTTAGGGAAATACTTGGAACCAAAAAACCATCACTTGGGACATATGAAGGTATAAAGCTAGAATCCACAGAATAAAAGGATTTACATGGACACCCCCTTAATTCAAAAAGAAGAAAGGATAGATGTAGATGAAAGTTCTAGGGATCTTTTTCTGTCTGACCTTGTTATGTTACATGAAGGACTGCAAAGGAGAATAGATGAGATGATGAGAAATGGTCCGCCCCTTATTGTAAGTTATTGTTGTTCTATTTCGGCAGATGGAGAGTTAATATATGGTAACAGATTTAATATTTGTCTATCCTCAAGGTTTGATTTGTCTAGATTGGTTATGGACTTTCTAAGGGCTATTGTAAATACAAAGATGGTACTTTGTCATTACCAAGATAACCTTGACCATTATGATAATAGACTTGTTGGTTACATTATAAGGATGAGCAGAAACAAAAGCCATGTGTTACCTACAGATTCGGATTATAGCTCCCCACATTCCTCTCTTGACGAACCTGCTAGAATAATTCTACAACTAGAGGAAGAGTTTAGCAATAACAATCCAAGGCTGAAAGATAGGCTAAGGAGATATAAAAACTCTGAAATAGCATACAGGCTTTCTTGCAGAGTTAGTTAGTTCTTCTCCATACAACTCTGCCATTCTTCCTAACAACCCTTATCCTGTGTAAAGGTATATATGTTTCTTTTTCTCTGTTCAAGACCATAAAGCCTCCATCTATATTTTTTATCTCATTAAATCTGATAAATAAAATCTTTTTTTTCAATCTATCAAAATATCCAATAGAATAAGCATCCTCTTTTTCTCTGTTATCCCACTTTATCTTATTAATCAGCTCTCTTATTGGTATCATGATTAGTTTATTTATTATTTTCATTACTTGTTTTTATTACTTCCTAAAGTAACAATCTCTCGTTAAACTCTCCCCTCAAGTTTACCCTCATTAGCTCTTTGACCTTCTCTATGTCTTTGTAATTCCCAAGAAGCCATGAAAGTTTTATAAATGCTGTTTCTGTAATCATATCCTTGCAATATATAACACCTGCTTTAGAAAGATTAATGGCTGAGCTGTAAACATGCGGATGCGTTCTTCCATATATACACTGACTTGTCATGGCAACAACTGTGCCAGAATCTACTAATTTCTTTATGCTATCAAGGATAGCGATATTCTCTTTATGTGGGGGATTTACTGGAGCATGCCCCAGACCTGTACCCTCAATAATTAAACCCTTATAGCCTTTATAAAAATCAAATTCCTCTTTAAACATATTTGGATGACATCTTATTATGCCAACTTTCTCCTCAAAATTATCTTTTACAATAAGCTTGTTGAGTTTACTGTTGTCCTTTCTTGGATATCTATCTTTTATGAATTCTATCTTTTTTGTGTCATAACACACTCTTGCAATAGGTATATCGTTTATCACCTTAAAGGCATCTCTTCTTGAAGTGTGCATCTTCCTTGTTTTTGTTGCTGGCAGGATTAAAGAATTCTTATCATCTACTGTTTCATGCATGCATATCGCAACACCAACGAAATCTGTTTTGGCTATAAATTCTGCAGCACAGATTAGGTTCATAGCAGCATCACTTGAACCCCTGTCAGATGACCTCTGAGCACCTACTAGTATTACCGGGATATTAATGTCCTCTAACATGAAGGATAAAGCAGCTGCACTATAACCCAGTGTGTCCGTCCCGTGAGTTACTATTATCCCATCAACCCCTCTTTTTACTTCATTTTTAATAGCCTTGCCTATTTTTTTATAGTTTTCAAATCTCATATCTTCAGAGAACATCTGCTCTATTAATCTGCTATCAATATTTGCTATTTGCTTTATCTCTGGAAACATTTCAATTAATTCTGCTGGGCTAAAGCTTGCTACAACACCACCTATTTCATAATTCACTCTTGATGCAATTGTGCCTCCTGTATGGAGTATACTTATAAATGGGAGGCTCCCATTGACCTTAATCTTGCTTTTTTTTCCTTCCTTTTTTTGGGTATATTTTTTTATTAATTCTATTTTTTTTATATTTTCTCTGCTAATCCCAATGTTATATCCGTTATCCAGCTTAATCACCACAGAACTAGTTTCTTTGTTTGGCATCAGTATTCCTTCAACTACTCCTTCCTTTGTTATTATCCTTATCTTGTCTCCAGGATTTACCATCTTTTGGCTCTTTTATTTAATTACCCCCTGTACTTTAAGAAACTTTCTTATTTTTACTAAAAATTTAAGTTAACCAAAATAGTTTGGCATATCCTCCTTCATCTGCCTTCCTCTAGCAGCAGTAAACTGCTTGCCTATTTCCTCATATGCAGACTCAACCGCTTTTGTTATTGAAGGTCTAATCTTCTTAAGCGCCTTTTCAAAGTGCTTAGCTGTAACCTCCTTTGCCTTTATGTTTTCCCTAAGAGCTAACATCGCAGCCTCTCTGCACACTGCCTCAATATCAGCTCCCACATAACCTTCAGTTTTCTTTGCTAACTCCTCTAGCTTTACCCCCTTTAGTGGCATTTTTTTGGTATGAACCTTAAATATATCTAATCTTGCTTTCTCATCTGGTGCTGGAACCAGAATCATCCTATCAAACCTCCCAGGCCTTAGTAATGCCGTGTCTATTATATCTGGCCTGTTTGATGCAGCAAGGATTATAACATCTTGCATTTCTTCTACACCATCAATCTCTGTAAGTAATTGATTAACAACCCTTTCTGTTACATGCGAATCACTTGTTGCTCCCCTTCTTGGAGCTAGGCTGTCTATTTCATCAAAGAAAATAATAGTTGGGCTAGTCTGCCTTGCTTTTTTGAAAACTTCCCTAACAGCCTTTTCTGATTCACCAACCCATTTGCTCAGTAGCTCAGGTCCCTTTACCAATATAAAGTTTGCATCACTCTCGTTGGCAACAGCTTTTGCCAAAAGTGTTTTGCCTGTTCCAGGTGCCCCGTATAATAGTATTCCTTTTGGTGCTCTCACACCCATTCTCTTGAATGCTTCAGGACTCTTTAGTGGCCACTCAACAGCCTCTCGTAACTCCTGCTTAACATTATCTAGTCCTCCAATGTCGTCCCATTTTGTACTTGGCTTCTCTATTAGCACTTCTCTTAGAGCAGATGGTCTTACAACCTTCAAAGCTTCCTTAAAGTCTTTTTGAGTTATCTTTAATTTTTCAAGAAGCTCTTTTGGTATAGCCTCCTCCTCTTTTAGTTTTAACTCTGGAAGAACCCTCCTTAGTACAATCATAGCTGCTTCTTTTGCTAATGCAGCTAAATCAGCTCCTACAAAACCATATGTAATATTTGCTAGTTCCTTTAAATTTACATTTTTTGCCAAGGGCATATTTCTTGTGTGTATCTTCAGTATGTCTAATCTTCCTTTCTTATCTGGAACACCGATTTCTATTTCTCTATCAAACCTTCCAGGTCTTCTTAGTGCTGGATCTAGCAGATTTGGTACATTTGTTGCTGCAATCACAACTACCTTCCCTCTGCTTTGCAGTCCGTCCATATTTGCTAGTAACTGTGCAACAACCCTTCTTTCAACTTCCCCTCTTGTTTCCTCTCTTTTGCTTGCAATTGCATCTATTTCATCTATGAATATAATTGATGGAGCATTTTTCTGAGCTTCCTCAAACTTTTTCCTTAGATTTTCTTCGCTTTGCCCATAATATTTGCTCATTATTTCTGGACCATTAATCAATATGAAATGGGAGTTTGTTTCATTGGCAACAGCCTTTGCCAATAGTGTTTTGCCTGTTCCAGGAGGGCCATGTAGTAAAACTCCTTTTGGTGGCTCTATGCCTAATCTTTCAAAAATCTCTGGGTGCTTCAAAGGTAGTTCCACCATTTCCCTTATTTTTTTGATTTCTTCACTTAAACCACCAATATCTTCATAGCTTACCTCAGGTATAGCCTCTTCTACTTCAACAGCCTCAGGGTTAAATATAATCTCCGTCTGGTCAATAATAATTACTGGTGTGTTTTTTGGCTGGACATCAGCAATAATGAACTTTATATCACCAAATCCGAAACCAAGCATGCTCTCGTCAAGAATATTAAAAACCTCCTCAAAGAATGGATTATCTATCATCGCTGTCCTTCTTCTTCTGCTTCCTCCTAGGGCAACTATGTCTCCCTTAACGACAGCCCTACCAAGCAAACCCTGTTTGAATATGTCAGGAGAAGCCCTAATCATAATGCCTTTTCTTGCTGGAGCAATTATTATCCTTTTTGCCTCCTTAACATCAGCCTTTCTTACAGTTACAAGTTCTCCTATGCCTGCTTTTGCATTTTTCCTTATGATTCCATCAGCCCTTATAATATTCAGTCCCAAATCACCAGGATACGCCCTATCTGCTATAGCCACAGTCTTTCTTTCCCCTTCTATCTCAACAATATCACCTACCCTGACATCTATCTCTTGCATAAAACTACTATCTATCCTTACTATCCCCTTGTTTACATCATCTTGTATAGCTTCAGCTACCTTCAATTTTAGCTCTTTTTTTGGTTTCTTTTTCTCCATTTTTGTTTGAAGAGATAACCCTCTCTTTTTTATAAATCTTTTGTTTAGGTATTAAAATTTGTTCAGCTTCTCTTTCTTACTTCTCAAGAAATATCTCAAATGCCTCGTTTCCTGTGATAAGTTCTCTGTCTCTTATCAACTGGTCCCAATCTATATTAAGAATTTTAGTGAATCCTATTTTCCTTCTTTTTTTATTGAAGGTAGCGGTATCGGTGGTGGTAGATTTACCTTCTGGCTTAGAATCAAGGCTTCTATATTACATCTTGTTAGCACGGTATTTAATATGCTTCTCATAAGGTCTTTTGCTATTTTTCTTGTTTTCTTCCATTCTTCTAATATTGCTTTTGTTTTCTTTGCTTCATCTATAAACAATAAATCACCACCCAACATAATTCTACCTAATGCAGGCTCGTAACTGGATGTAAACTCAAAGAAGAATTTAAGAGCATTCTGGTCTTTGGCTCCTAGTTCAATATTCTTTTCTTGGATATCTGTTATTGTAATATTATTCTTTATGTTTACCTTTCCTTTTGTTCCCTCTTTTTTACTAACTTCTATTTTGTTAAAATTGAAACCTACAATAGTCATTCTTACTACCTCCTTGCTGTTTTTCTATCTTGCTTGACCCTTTGGTTTATCCTTCTATATTTAAAGCTTTCCATGTTGTAAAGTAAAGTTATTAAGTATACAATTCACAAGGAATAGCATTAATCCCTCT
>CAZNZT010000035.1:0-8788 GCA_964577685.1 uncultured Methanosarcinales archaeon
TACCTATGAGGCGGCGTTCCTCAATTGTTAGCCTCATGGGGTGTCACCTCCTTTTTGGAGTGTGCCACCCCCCTTCACACTCTTTTTTGATTATTAAATAAGAATTAATAAGTGTATACTTTTAAGGTTTACTTTACATATTTCAAAGGCTTATTAAATGCAACTAAGCAACTATGGATACTTCCACTCAATAAGTTTTTTCATCCTTTCGATAAATTCTTCAGCATATTTATAATATCTATCAAATTCCTCACCTTTCACTTCGGTTAGCTGCTTGTGTGTTATCATCTTACATAGTCTATAAAAGTTTCTCATTATGGTTACATATCTTTGCTCAACTATCTTGTTTTTAACCAACTTTTCTTGCATTAGGTCAGCAACATGCTCTGGTGATGGTGGAATATGGCCATGCTTCATCAAAACAGCATGTGCAGCATCAATGACAGCCCAGTATAGGTCTATTGTTGCTTGTAACAAATGCCACTTGCTATTATGCAGGGTGTTAGGAGCCCTAACATAATATGTCCATATTGCCTCTTCTGTTGGCCTTATCCTTCCCCTCCTTAGAAGCACCTGTAATGGCTCAAAAAAACCAGAATCTATCATGGCAACTCCGTCTCTTAGTATATTAATAGCTATTGGATCGCCATTTCTTATATACTCCCAAAAAGAACTAAACCTTAATGAAGTAACATGTAATCTTGTAGAATTCTTTGCAATCAATCTTTGCACAACAAGCCTATATGCCTCTACTAGTTCTGGTGAAAAATTAACCGAAAGGTCATCCAAGACTACTAATATGTCTATATCTCCACTTTTTTTTCTTTCTTTTCTTGCAGATGAACCAAACAGAACAACAGCCTTAACGAAACTTCCAAGTTCCGCATGAATATCTTTTGTAAAATTATATGCAGTTTCTAGGTCTTCTTTTCTGTACAACTCAAGATTAGGATTAATCTTTCTATCTATTTGAACTTTCATTCCTACTCAACTAGAATATCAATTAGCCATTTATATAAATATTTATGACTATTTTGTAATGGTGTTAAAAAAATTAAACCAAAGAATTTAAATATCAACATTGATGGTAATAAAATGGTCACTGATGAATCTTAAAATTAATGAGATACAAAACATATTCAATTCATTAATAAAGTCCTTGGAGATAGTTTATCTTCTAGAAGACATAAAACCAGTGACAAGGATAATGGTGCATGAAAAAGATAAGGGGCTATTCAGCTTCTTAAACAAGAATAACCTAAGTTATCTAAAATCTGATTTCAAGATAAAAAAGCAGGACAATGGAGCTTATTCAGACAAGGGTATTAAGATAGATGTCAAATCAAAAGAGGAAGGATATTTCTTTGTTTATGTATCTAAGAAGAAAGAACTTGCAAAAGCAGCCAAGCAACTTGAGAGTAGAGGAAAACATATGGAGCTTGGTCTTCTTTTGGGTTATCCAAAATGTTGTTCTGAATTCTTTGAGAGAAACTATGAAGAACAATCAAAAAGAAATAATGATTTTACATTAATAGCACTAAGGAACTCCAATGGTTTCATTTTTCCATTCTATACAAATATTGCTACAAGGCATTTTGATATTAGTCTTTTAAGCCATTTCCCATGCAGATTTAATTGCAGTTGTTCTATAAAAATAGCAAAACAGCGTCTTGAATTAATAAAAGAATATTCAAAAGAAACAGCAGATTTGATTGAGGGGATAATGAAAGGAGCAGTTATATATAGTGAAGATAGAGGTGTTTTTTTGTTAAGATATCCAAGATTAAAAGATAGTAAGATATTTTACCAGGGAATCATGGCAACAAGAAACAATAAGATTTATGAGCTATTAAGAAATGCTGAATATATAGAAATCCTAAATAAGAATTCAATAGCAATAGGAAAAATAGAGATAAACAACATTGGCATTATGCTCTTTTTTTAGAGTAAAGGGATACTAATGTATTATTAACAAGAAAACTCTTTTCTAATTTTAACTCTTTTGGATGGAAATGATGACCATACAGGATTAACTTCCCATTTAGCTCCCTTAATAATTTCTTTTCAATGCCCCTATAAAGTGGCTTATCTGGATTCAAAAAAATAATGTCATAATCATGTATGGGGTGTTCAAGAAAATCTTTGTTTGTAAATCTAACATTCCTAATAAAAAGCCTCTTTTGCATTTCAATAGACTTATCAAATAACTTTTCATCTATCTCTACACCATGTGCTTCCTCACAGAATAAGCTCGCAATTAAAACAACCTTTCCATCACCAGAACCAAGGTCAATAAACCTCCTATATTTCTGAAGTTCTAATTTTTTGAATGCCTCATAAACCTCATCACTTATTGCTGCATTCCAAAAACCAAGTCTGGTGGAGTACATTGGAAGTTTTCCATTTATTAAAAATTCCCTATAAAAATTCTCGTACTCCTCTTTTATTACCTTATATTTTCTGGGCTTCATAAACTCCCACTTATTGCTGATGGTATTTCCTTATCTTGTAGATAAGAGACCTTGTTGCAACAACAATATTCGCAATCTTGTCGCTTGTTGACACATATCTTGCTTTTTCAATCCTCTCACCAAGTTCATCAAGCCACTCTAGTTTTTTTTCATCTATGAGCTCTTGGCTATACAGTATTTCTTTGGCTTCATTATAATCCTGTATTAATTGGTAGAGTGTAGTTTGTTCACCTTCGGAAGGTTGTTCTGTTACTCCTTCTTCCCTTACAGCACTCTCTAAGCCCTCTTCTTCTTTAAATATATCCCCTATATTGATAGGCCTTGTCTCAGGTATTGCGACGCTCTCGCTGATTTTTTCTCTTTTGATTTCCTCTTCTGTTTCTTTTATAAGCCTCTCAGCCTCTTTTATTTCCTTCTTTGTTTCTTCTTCTAGCTCTCTTAATCTTTTGAGTCTCTCCTCTGGAGGTAATTTAGCTAACTCCTCCTTGCTTATTTTTGGCATTCTTTTTTTGTTTTTACTCTAAGGGAACTTGGCTCCATAATGTCCAGTCATTACTTGGTGCATAAGCACCAAATATATAGTAAGGCGGTCTGTTCTGGCCAAAATAGCTATGCTGGATGTCTGTCCATGTCTGGTGCATTCTTGGTGGACCAAGCCCAAGACCATATATGGGGCTTCCTAGATGCCTCCATGCCTTCATCAAACCATGGAAATCGCTTATATCGGTGGAGGCATCTGCACCTGGCTCTACGGTAATAGCCTTATCATAGCCATATTTTTTTAGGATATCAACAACCTCCTTTATAGGTGTGTTTCCTTGCCCTGGGGCAAGATGATCGTCTTGAAAACCATAATTGTCTGTCAGATGAACATTACCTACATAGCCATTCTTCACTAAATCTTCAAAATTTTCTAAATACCATCTCTTAAATTCCTCCTCATTCTCCTCCAAGCTTTTCTTTGGGTCTATCTGCCAGAATTGTCTCCATAGGTTTAAATGTCCTGTATCAAGGGTTGCTTTTATGTGCTTCTCAGCTAGTTTTTGTGCTTCTTCTTTGGTTATATTTGGATTATAGTATGGATTTTCAGCCAATAACTCCTTATACACATCATATCCTTTTTTGGTAACTCCTTCTCTTACCTTCTTTTCAGTTAAAAACTTAACAAACCATTTTCTTGCTTCATCAATAACAAATTTTAATTCCTGAGGATGTCCTCCAAAACGCTCTGGGAATAGGTTTTCTATAGCCAAAAAGAGTGGGTTATTTGGGTCTTTTGTTTTTTGGAGTGCCCTCAATCCTGCCTCGGCATAAAGCCTAGCAATGTGCTTTTTGAATCTCTTGATTGGTGTTATAATATGTCTCTTTGTTTCTGCTGTGTCTTCTGCCTGCTGCTCCTGTGCTGCCGAGGATTGTCTGGAGAATTCTATTCTTGATTCCAATTCTCTTATATGCTCTTCTATTATCTTTAATGGGTTTTTTACATCAGGTGGTACAATGCCTCCAACAAGCCTGCTTATTGATGGGTCTTCCATCATTATCCTCCATTTCTCATTTTCAGGCAGGCTCTTATCCAGCTTCTCATAAAATTCCTTTGCTTTCTTTAATTTCTCTAACGCTTCAAACTCTGTTTTTGCACCCTGTGCATAGTAACCAGCCCATCCCCTTGAATGCCCTTCATTTGTTTCTAATGTTGCATGGAGAAATGCCTCATCCGGATATACAACTCCATCATAATAGAATTCCTCATCCTCATACCATTCCTTGCCTGTAAGCCTTTTCCAGTGTTTCTTGTTCCATTCTGTATGTTCAATTGCCTCTTTTTTGAAGTCCCTAAAGTTTTTGTATTCTACCTCGAATCTTCTTGTTTCTTCATCGAACCAGGGAACCCTCCCGTATCTTGGGTCGTATGGGTTTATTATGACATTTCCTTCATAATCAAGATAATCACCTTCCTTTATTATCGTCTCCTTTCCCTTTAGGTCTGCAAATCTGTCATCACATTTTGTCTGATAGCGTCCCTTTTTTCCTATTAGGTGGGCTGTTCTTGGGTCATCCTTAGAAACCCTAATCCACTTTGGCACAGAAACAAGCCTGTCCTTTTGCACTGTTTCCATTTTTTGTGATGTCCTGTCATCAAGCAGAACAAAGTTAGCGTCCCATGGTTCTGAGTGCCTTTTCCTAAACAATAGCCTCCCTGTTTTTGGGTCATAAGAATAATTTTTTTCCATTGTATAGTCCTCGACAGTCATATCGGTTAATGGTCTTTCCCATTCTCCTGTATGCACTACCACAGAGCCTCCACCAGCAGTATCTGCAGCAAAATCTATTGCCCTTTGTATTTCACGCAAGTCCTTATTAGCATTGTTCACAGAGAAATTATCTCTAGCATCTCTGCCCATCAATCCCATTATGTTATATGCCGCATGTGTTGTTAATTTTATCTCATTAATATTTGCAAGTTCCCTTATTGCTTGTCTTTGGTCCTCTCCATACATTCCAGGCGTGTGTAATCCTCTTTGTCCACTATAAAGTCCAGGAAATCCTATCTCTATAGAACCAGCACCCATTCTTATCTTGCTATAAATTCCTGCCACATTCTGGGCTGATATACCCATTGGCACACTCATTCCAACATCCTTAACACTTAAGCTTGGTTTATTATCTAGTTTCTGTCCATAAAGCTCAGGGTCCATTGCATTTGCATAATCAACCATTGGATGATATGTATAATATCTAAATTCCATTTTTATTACCTCTTTACCAGTTCAACATCCCATGGTGCTTCTTAAAATGGTGATAAATACCCCACATTGAACCTAAAACACTCTTCTTTGCTTCAGCCCTTATCAAGCCCAGTTTGAATAATTCGTTCTTTGATGGCTTTTTTGGTTTTTGCTCTTTTTTTACATCTTTGTATAATCTAAACATGTTAAAGAAACTTTGATATGTTCTCTTTATAGCACTTACATTTTTAGCTTTTTCTTCTTCTTTCTTTTTTTCTTCTTCTTTCACCTCCTCACCAGCCTCTTCAAGATATCTCATTAATTCGTCTCCTAGTGCTTCCATTGCTGCCTTTACTGAAGCATCAATAAGCCCTAAGAGATTAAAGTCTTCTTGCTCCCTCATTTTTTTATATGTCTCTATTTCATCATCTGTCCATGCATATGCCCTAAAGTGCATCTGAACCCTGCCAACATGCAATGGTCCTTTTTGGTAACCTTCTTGAGTGTAACTCATCTCTGGTCTTGTTCTAAACCAGAAGTGTAACAGAATCACCTGATACACAGACACATCTCTATTGGCAATCCTAATCGTCTTTTGTGGTTTCTTTGCAAGTATTTCCACCTCTATCATAGAAGTTTCAAAGGCAACAAGTATATCAGGGGTTTCCATTTTGCTCTGGTCCATATGGAGGCGTTGGATGTTTTTAAGGTATGGCCTTACCCAAGCCATGTACATCTTAATAATCTCGTAATGCTGCCTTAGATATTTTAATGTGAATTTCCTCCTGTTCTTCAATTCCTCAAAGGTTGCTTCCTTCCATGCCAGAAATGTCCTTAGCTTTCTTTTTAGAACTTCTCTTACCTTCCTATTAAACTCGCCCCTGTCTCTTTCCACAACCTCATCAACATCCTCTTGTTTTTTTGGATGAGTGCTGAAGAACAAATCAGGCAGTGTTATAAATTGGACCTCTCTAGCCATCCCATAAACACTTGCAGGATTTTTTGCTCCTCCTTCCACCATGTCAATCCATATTCCTTTTAATGTAATCTCTGCTGATTCTGAACTCGGAGAGTCTGTATAGCTATCATAATAATATCCCAACCGCTCATCAAGGATTCTTAGCTCCCTAACCAATTGGAATAACTCTTTAACCATCTTACCAATAGTTGCCAAGAACTGACTGACCTTATCTTGCTGTATCCCAAGTCTTTGCTGAGATGTTCCAAAGAATGATGAGTTTTCAGCAGCAGCAAATATGTCTGTTATCTTATCAATATGATGAAAGGAATGAAACCACCGCAGATAATGAAGCAACCAGAAGTATGGCTCTTCTATGGATATATTGTAACCTTCAATAAAAAGCCTGTATTTTCCTAGGGGCTTAGGGTAACCAGTAGGTATTTTTTTACCATCCCTTGTTTCATCCATGTCCTCCTTTCCATCTCCAATCTGTTTCAGATATTCCTTTATGTCCTTCACAATGTCACCTCTTTTTCTTCCTTCTTTTGTGCCATTTTATATATCTATATATTATATATTTCCATATCTTTTCATTCCCTTTTTGAGTATTTATAATTTATGCTTTTGGGAGGTATAAGTTTAATGGTGAGCTGGATGCTCATGGCCTAAACTTCTTCTTATCTTTAGTTCATTGATGTGATTTATCTTATTCTCTATTATCTTAGCTGCATCATTGCTAAATTCTTCAATCAGCAATGAAACATGCTCTCCCCCTAAAAAGTGTGGCAGGATTACATAGTCTGCGCCTGCTTCATATAGTTTTAGGGCTTTCTCAACTTGGGAGGTGGTCACAAAAACAATTGCTTTTTTATTTACTGATTTTACTTCTTCTATCAAAAGCTTATTAACCTTGCTACTTGGTACAGTGGAAATAACAAGCTTAGCTCTCCTTAGAGGTAATCTCTCTAGGACCTCTAAATCACCGATATCCCCATACAGACAAGGAATTTTCTTTGCTATCATCTCCTTTATTATTTCAGGATTATAGTCCACTACTAGCAGGCTCATTCCAAGCTTCCTTATGGTTCTTGAAATGCTGTAACCTATTCTATTGTGGCCGCACAATATAACATCAATCCTCTTTTTCTTAGGGATATACTCAAGTTCGCTGAATCCTTCACTGAACATGTCAAAAAACTTTATGTGCTTCTTGACTTTATTGTATATTGAACTCTCAAATTGTATGAAATATGATGTTAAACCGATTGTAATGATTGCGGCTAGGATGGTTAAAGTAAAAATTTCTTGAGAAACATGACCTAGTGTAAGACCCTGGGCTACAATAATCAGTGAAAATTCAGATATTTGAGCCAATGAGATAGCTGTTAGAAAGCTTACCCTTCTTTTATATCCAAAGAAAGAACATAAAAAGGTAGTGATTAGTGGTTTTATGAAGATAACTAAAGCGAGTAGTATTATCAAAGGGAGTATTATAGCTGTAATCTTTTCTATCACTAGTTCCATACCCAAAGATACAAAAAATATTGTAGCAAAGAAATCCCTTAGAGATTTTATCTTTCCGATTATTGCAAGATTATAGGGCAAATTAGCTAAACTTAATCCTGCTAAAAAGGCTCCAATAGCAATTGAGAAATTAAGGTAATATGCTATTATAGAAAACAGAAAACAAATAGAGAGGGATGTAAGAAACAAAAGTTCCTGGCTTTTTGCAGAGATTTTAAACAATGGTGGAAAGAAAAACTTAGTTGTTACTAGGGCTATAATGAAAATGAGTAAGCCACCAATAACCCTAAAGATGCCTGAAATTATAGACGGAGAATCCAGTCCAGTAAGAATTGAAAGGGCCACTATTGCTACAAAATCTTCTAATAGGAGGATACCTACGACAATCCTCCCATGGAGTGTGTCTAGCTCTCTTTTATCAGACAATAGTTTTACTACAATCATTGTTGAGCTGAAAGCTATTATTATTCCTATATAGACTGCTTCCCTAGTAATAAAACCTAGCACTAATGCCGCAATAAAACCTAGAGTAAACATTGATAGGCTCCTGATAAAACCACCCAACCCAGAAACCAGGCTAACATCTTTTAGCTTCTTGAAGTCCATCTCTAATCCTACAATAAAAAGCAAAAAAGCAATCCCTATCTCCGAAAGCAAGATGATTATGTCCTTGTTTGTAATAAGGCTAAAAAAAGGGCCTAGAACCAATCCTGTTACAATATAGGCAGGGATCAATGGTTGTTTTAGCCTATTGGCTATGAATGCAAAAACAGTTGCAATGATTATTATTGCTCCGATATCTAAAAAAATGTTTTGCATCTTATTTTTTTACCTCTAGAATAATACCCCTCTTGTGCTTCTTGAATTCAATCTCCATGCCCTTTTCCAACCCCTCATATTCTGCTATCCTTTTTGGGATGGTTATTACCAGTTGTCCTGAGTTTAGTTTTTGTATCTTTACCATTATACTATTATTTTCAATAGTTTTTTTAATTATATTTTTATTATTTTTTAAAATATAAAGTTTAATAGTATTTAAAGCTTTTGATTGTGTAAAGTAAAGTTATTAAGTATACAATTCACAAGGAATAGCATTAATCCCTCTA
>CAZNZT010000036.1:0-7799 GCA_964577685.1 uncultured Methanosarcinales archaeon
AGATTTTTATTAAAAAAATAAAAAGAGAAATAAAAAATTCAATAAAATGAGAAAATTTTAAAACAAAAAATATTGATAAAGAAACACTTAAGCAACTAAAATCTTTGGGTTATTTAACATAATGAGGGTAGCTATATTTCATAATTATATGGACAATATTGGTGGAGCTGAAAGAGTAGGACTTACACTAGCCAGAGAACTAAAAGCGGATATATACTCTACTGTTGTTAATAAAAAATTAATAAAAAAGATGGGTTTTAACACAGATGTAAAAACTATTGGCTGGGTCCCAATAAATGCACCCTTCAAACAACAGCTTTCTTTATTCAGATTTAGAATGCTTAACCTAGGTAAAGACTATGACTTTTTTATAATTGATGGTGATTGGGCAGTTTCTGGAGCTGTTAACAACAAACCTAACCTGTGGTACGTTCATTCTCCTATCCGGGAGATATGGGATTTATACGAATATACAAGAAAAAATAATGTTAGCTTTTTCAAAAGACCTCTTTTTGATTGTTGGGTTTATCTTAACAGATACCTCAACAGAAAATATGTCAAGCATATTAATAGGATTGTATGTAATTCTAAATTGACAAAGAACAGAGTCAGAATGTACCTAAACAGAGATGCTGTAGTAATAAACCCACCAATAGAAACAACAAAATTTCATTACAAAAAAAATGGTGATTATTGGTTGAGCGTAAACAGATTAATAACACACAAAAGGGTTGACCTTCAGATAGAAGCCTTTAAAAAGCTTCCAAATGAGAAGCTTGTTATTGTAGGCTCTTACGAGAAATCAAAACATTTTGTGGCATATACAAACTATATAAGGAAGATTAAACCAAGAAATGTTAAGCTACTTCACTGGATTGACTTTAATCAGCTAGTTGAATTGTATGCTAACTGCAAAGGCTTTATAACAACATCTCATAATGAGGATTTCGGTATGAATGTTGTAGAGGCAATGGCATCTGGAAAGCCAGTGATTGCTCCAAATGAAGGTGGCTACAGAGAAACCATTATTGATGGGGTAACTGGGAAACTAATTGATAATATCACCCCAAAAAAGATTGTTAGGGCTATAAAAGAAATAGGAAGAAACCCTGAAAAATATAAGAAAGATTGCATAAAAAGAGCGAAGAAGTTTGATACAAAGATTTTTATTAAAAAAATAAAAAGAGAAATAAAAAATTCAATAAAATGAGAAAAAACCTCCTTGTAACCCTTGCTAATAAGGATTATGTGCAGCAAGCAAAACAGTTATTTTCAAGTGCGTACTTTAACGCAGGCTGGGATGGGGATTTTATGCTCCTTGCTTATGACATTCCAGAAAAAGATTTGCACTGGTTCAGGAAAAAAAATATTCTTGTTAAGAAATGTAAACCAATATACCCAAAAAGAAAAATAAAAAAGCTATACGAAAAAAGTGCTTTGTCAGACGACTATTCTTTTAGTTTTTATGAAACCGCCATAACCAAGTTTTATCTCTTTACTCCAGAATTTAAGAAATGGCGGGTTATAATTTATCTTGATTCTGATATAATTGTTAGGGCGTCTCTTGATAATTTGAAAAAAATAAAAGGATTTGCTGCTGTTAGGGATTCTTTATACAATCTAAAAAGTTTTTTCAAAGAATCTAGGAGTAATAGTCTTTATAATAGACTAAAGGATAATTACAATTTACATGAAACTGTCTTCAATTCAGGCTTCTTTGTATTTAATACTAGGATTATAAAAAAGAAAACTTTCTCCCAAATTGTAAAATTATTTGAACAATATAATAGTGTTTCTATTTACGCGGACCAAAGTGCTCTTAACCTTTTCTTTTATAAGAACTGGACAAGATTGCCTAGTATCTATAATCTGTGTCCTCCTTATCTTTTTAGATACAATAACATCTTTGGAAGGCTTTTTAATATAGGGGTAAGATGTGTAATATTGCATAGTGCCTCTTGTCCTAAGTTCTGGCACAAAGATTGCGTATTTTTTAAGGAATGGAAGAATAATCTAGAGAAGGCAGAGCAAATTGGAATAAAAAAACCAAATGTAAGAAGATTAACTAAGGTTAGGATTGTATTCTATTATCTTGCTTATTTAGTCTACCGTTCTTTCTTTTTTTTGGTACCAATTGATAGATTCCTTGGTCTTATAGGAATATTCTTGAAAAAAAATTTTCCTGGAATATACTCTTTTATTAAAAAGATAAAAGATTAACATGAATCAGCCAATGGTCTCAATCATAGTATGTACCCATAACAGAGCTGATTCTCTAAACAAATTATGTTTGGCTTCTATATCTAATCTTGAATATGATAATTATGAAGTTGTTGTTATTGACGATAATTCTACTGATAATACAAGTCAGGTTGTTGAGAAATATAAGGGAATAATAAAGCCACTTATATATGTAAAATCCACTAGAAAACATTGTTTGTCTTACCTTAGGAATTTGGGAATTAAACATTCAAATGGAGAAATACTGGCATTTACTGATGATGATTGCATAGTTGACAGATATTGGTTGAGAGAAATAGTCAGGCCTTATTTAAAACAACCAGATATAATGGCTGTTGGAGGCAAGGCATATATTGGTAATACGAAACAGACATTTAATGAGGAAGGAGATGTGTTTGGTCTTATTCTTGGATGTAATATGTCCTTTAGAAGAGAAATATTCAAGAAATTTGTTTTTGATGAAGGTGTAAGCTATTTTGGTTCTATGGGCGATGAATCAGACATATTACTTAGGATTAAAGATAAGTTTAGAATCTTTTACAATCCTAATGCAGTAGTCTGGCATTTTCGCAAACCAGCAAAATATAGAAAAAATGAGAAATTCAGCATGAATGTTAATTGTGGCTACATATACCTTAAATCACTCAAAATTATGGACTATTATAAAATATTTTTTAATGTTTTATTGTTCGGAAAGGAAACAAAGATTAATGCACCAAAAAGACTAATTGCAGAATTAGATAGTTTCAGAGGAATATTTTCCCCAAAATACTTTTGGTCGTGGCATAAATTATTTATCTCTATCCTAATCTTATTATTCCACGCCCCTATTAAGGCAGCAATAAGGTCTAACCTTGAAAAAAGGATATTTTCTACTAACTCTGGCTTTGAATATCTTGAACAAGGCAAGTATAAGAAAAATCTTGTTTTCAAATTTTTTAAATAAAACCATTTCTGCTTTTTTGGTATTCTATAAGGATACCTTTTGTTTCCCCATCTCTTATAATTCTTCCTCTTTCAAGCCATATAACTCTACTACAGTATTTTTTTACCATTTCTACCTCATGGCTAACCAGAATAACTGAAGCCCCATTTTTTGCTAACTCTTTAATCTTTTCTGCGCTCTTTATTTTAAAGTTTTTGTCTCCTATTTCAAAAACTTCATCAAGCAACAGTATCTCTGGATTGCAGTTGATAGCAATAGAAAAACCTAACCTTTGTTTCATTCCTTCTGAGAATTGGTATATCTTTGTATCCAAAAATCTTCCCAACTCGGAAAACTCCACGATAGAATGAAATCTCTCTTTTATCTTTTTCTTTGGTAAGCCAAACAAAGAACAACAAAGATTTATATTGTCCTTCATTGATAATCTTGCTTGTAATCCAACATTTAGATTTATTAGAGGAACCATATTGCCCTTTGTCTTAACCTCGCCTTTATCATGTTTGTAAATGCCCGCAATCACTCTAAGCAATGTTGATTTTCCACTTCCATTTTTTCCAATAATCCCAACAGTCTCTCCCGCTTTAATCTCAAGAGAGATATCCTTAAGAGCCCAGATTGTTTTTTTGTATTCCTTCCCAGAAAAGAAAGAGATAAGCCTAGCCAGAGCTCCATCTCTTCTTCTGCCTATCCTAAATTTCTTCCATACCTTTGCTAGAATAATCCTTTTCATATTAACTCTGCAAATTTTACTTTTAACTTATTAAAAATCAGTAGGCCAATAACCAGAGACAATAATGCCCAAAACAGTGAACCAAAAATCAACCAGGGTTCAGGTATTTTTGTATAAACCATAATATCCCTTGCAATGGTAATAAAATAATAGATTGGATTAAAGAAATTAATATATGCTATCCTTGTTCCTTCAATTGAGTAAAAAATGGGTGTTGCGAGCCATATGATTCTAGAAAGAAAAAGCCATACATTTTCTAAATCAACAATATAGGGTGTTAAGGCAGATAAAATTAATGAGGTGCCATAAATGAAAATTGAGAATACAAAAAGCACCAGGGCATATGGAATTAAACCAAGGAGTGGTATCTTTAACACTAAGAGTAAAATAATAAATAACCCTAATTCAAAAAGATGGGAAAACAAATTTTTAAGGATATTAGCAAAGACAAGGGCTTCCTTTGAAAACTTTATTGATTTTAATAGACTGCTATTCCTGATTATAATATTGCTTGAGTCAATAGTTGTTCTTTGGAAGATATTAAAGAGGATTATTCCCAAGAATAGGTATGCAGGATAATCTTTTATGTGGTATCCTAGCTTTCTTGAGAATACAAAAAAGAGCAATGCAAACATAAACAGGGGGTTAAGCAGATACCAGAATACGCCTAAATAGCTTCCTTCATTTCTCATTTTAAATTCTGCTTTTGCTATAGAAAAGCTGAGTTCAAAGAAACTCTCTATTTTGGACCAATATTTTTTCACCATTTTTTAGGATTTCAATACTGGAAACCAGAACTTTTTATAATGTTTCTGTTATTTGTTATTATCAGAGCTTCAACATTCTCTAACCTTTCTACTAACTCTAACCCTTTTACTTTTCCTAGAACAAAAACACTAGTAGCCAAGGCATCACAATCAATCGCCTTATTTGTTATGATTGTTACAGAAATAAGTTCATCTGCGCTATGGCCTGTTTTTGGATTTATTATATGATGGAACTTTTTAGAAGCATCAAAATATCTTTCGTAGTCTCCGGATGTACAGACCGATTTATTATTTATCCTAATTATTGTTATATATTCTTTCCTGTTCCTTGGGTTTTGTAGAGCAATTTGCCAGTTTTCCTTTCCTTTATTCCCTATCGCTCTCATATCTCCTCCTATATTTACAAGGGCATGCTTGATGTTATTCTCCTTTAGCACTTCAATTGCTTTATCAATAGCATAGCCTTTGGCGATTCCCCCTAGTGTTATCTTCATCCCCCTTTTTTTTAATTTTATACTCTTATATTGGATTATAACATTGTTGTAGTTTACAAGCTTTAGCGTGTCTTTTATCTCATCTTCTGTTGGGGACCTATTCAGGTCTTTGAATGTATGCTTATACAGTTCTAATATCGGCTGTACACTAATATCAAATGCTCCTTCTGTTAGGTCTCCATATTTTAAAGCCTTTTTTATGACAAATATTATATCATTGCTGACATTGTATATTTCACCATCCTTGTTAAGCTTATATATTGGACTGGTGTTCTTATAGATTGACATTATCTTGTCTATTCTTTTTATTTCATTAAATGCTTTTTCTATTGCTTCCTTTGCTATGTTTTTGTCTTTGCTATAAACAGTAATTGTTGCGAATGTTCCCATTATTTCTATTGTCTTTTCTGTTTTTTTAAGAGGACTACAGCCTGTAAGGATTAATATGAAAACTAAAAATAAAATTCTCTTACTCATAGCCATTCAGAATTCCTAATAATATTTAACTCTTTTGCCTAGGACTCCTCTGGAGATGGAAAACAATAATCAACCCTGTTTGCTTTTATACATATCTGGTTATGCGTACCTACCGTTGTGTTTAATACTCCTTTGTTGGATACAGTATTTCCAATTCCTAAATTACCCATGTTTATAGTTTGATTTAGCCTTCCATTACTTAGATAAACCCTGTAGGAGACGCTATTGCTGTTTGCTGTTATGCTGTACGAGTAATTATAGAACCATAGTCTGTCTGTCTGGTGCTTAGAAACGAGCTGTGCTGTGTATATGTTTGGCTGCCCGCTTCCAGCCTGAGCTTGCGTAGCAGAGCTAACATCAGTTATTATATCAACCGGCTGGTCATAATCAGGATAGCTTGACTCATATTCTTCCTTGCATCTATCTTCTATAAGTTTGTTAACTGGAATATCTATTATAGCATTAAGCAAATCCATTAGAATCTCATACGTAAACTCATACATAAACTCCTTAGTAGCTTTTTCTCTTAGTCTTCTTTCCTCTTCTTCATCTTTCCCAATAATTGGTCTTTTTACGCCTTTCTCCTTTTCTACTTTTTCCCCAAGCATATTAATTATTTCTTCCTGACCACCACCCTCGGCAACCCACTTGTTACCCTTATCATCCTCAGCGATGCCTATCATCTTATTGGAATCTCTTATCTTTATCCATGTTATCTTGTATTGCTTACCTCCGAGTTGCCAGTTTTCCTCTCTTTCTACTAGTTTAACATAATCTGGAAGTCTATCTATGATATTTCTAATATCCCTAGGCAGTTTTTTCATGTTTACCTTTTTCTCATCTTGCCCAATGTTTGAATATACCATATAGTCTACTCTCCCTTTGTCCTTGCCTGTGCCAAACCATAAATTAGTTGGATTTTTTTTATCTCTGTATATCACTGCCCATTCTCCATCTTTCATTTTGATCATGTATCTGTCATATTCCTTGCTTGTTTTAAACATATTGTTATCCATCTCTAATAATTCAATTGCCTTAAGGTCATCTGCACTAATTTTTTTATCACTTATCTGGATGCCCTCAGGAAGTTTTTTATCCTTTAGGTTTAGCGCCCCCCAGCTGATTTTCATCTCCTTTTTTATTTTCTCAAAACCAAGGTCAGAACATGATGGCTCATTAAATGATTTTCCAACCCATCCAAAAGCTGCCATCACCCCCTGAATTACATTTGGTATCTGAGCAAGTTTAAGTAAGCCAAACAAACATGGACTAATTGCACCTTCAACCATCTTCTGGATTAATCCTTTTAAAACAGTATTGACAATCAACCGAGCTAAAATACCTACAACCAGTTTTGCTCCACTCTTGTATAGGCTACCTTCCCAATAGATACATGTTGTCTCATCCAGCATTTTCTCGCATGGCTCTGTGCTTAGCCCATTTCTGCAAGCCTCTTGTATGCAGCAATCATATACAGAGTATATTGTTCTCAGCTTTCTTATGTTATATAATATCCCTGTAGGAGATAAACAAATAACAGCTGTATATATATTGTCATAGGGACTCAATCCCCATTGATATAAATCCAAAAAACTTAAAAAAGGATTATCTGGAGAGAGACCATAACAATTACCACATAAACCTAAAGAATTAGAAAAACAACATATTTTCATTGCTATATTGTAGATTGGCGACCATGTTTCAAATACCCCTGTTGCAAAACCGCATGTGGTGGGTTCTGAGTGACAGCAAGGGGGCTTACCATACATTCCAATAAGCATAGAAAATCCACTAATAACAAAATCAATAGCACTCATAGTAGTGCATATAGCAGACATCACAGCAAAAATATTTTCTATAACTGAGAGTATTCCGTTATCTAACGCTTCAATGCATTTCCTTGTTTTCTTGTGCTGCTCATAACAAGCCATGCCTGCATCATCTAGGTCACTCGGCTCAAATGGCATATATTCCCCTGAAGACTCTTCTGGGGCATAAAGCTCATTATATTCGCTAAATTCCTGAGAAAGAGCAACAGGTATAACAACTAAGAGGAACACAATAAATAATGCTATAATCTGATTATTTCTCATTCTCTCAGGCAAGGAAACTCAAAGCTTTAGCTTTGAGATGAATTGCCTTGC
>CAZNZT010000037.1:0-7683 GCA_964577685.1 uncultured Methanosarcinales archaeon
GAATCAAACAGAGGCAGAAAATATTCAGAAGAAACAATTCAAAAAATAGTTAAAAATGCAAGCAAAAGGGCAGGAATAAAAAAGAAAACAACTCCCCATACATTAAGGCATAGTTTTGCAACACATTTACTTGAAGCTGGTTGTGATATAAGGCATATACAAAAACTTCTTGGGCATAAAAACCTGCAGACAACACAGATTTATACTCATATTGCAAACAAGGATATAAAAAAGCTGGCTAAGTTGCTTTGAGATATTAAATCTTTTCCAATTTTTAATTTTCTTTTCCCTCCTTTTACCTATATATTTTTAATTGAATTGTCAAGAATTTATCTGAGAAGATTAAAACTTCTTCTTTGATTTCTTATTAGGATTGATTTTTATGAACTCACCAATAATATGTTTACAGAACCCTAAAAAGAAAAGTTTAATAAATGAATTAATAAACTAAAAAGAAAGATGAAAAGAAAAGGCTACCAGAAAAGAGAAGCAAAAGCTGTTTCTGCTATTAAGAAGAGCATACCTAAAGAACTAAAGAAGAACATGCACCCGCTATCAAGAGGAATGTTTGCTGAATTATACGAGAACAATCTTTTCCCGAAACATTTTATGGCATGTGCTATTGATGGTGTGGGTACTAAGATATTGCTAGCACAAGCTATGGAAAAATACGACACAATAGGAATAGACCTTGTAGCAATGTCGGCTAATGATTTAGCTACCCTAGGTAAGGTTTCTCCATTTCTGTTCATAGATTATTTTGCAGTTCAATCAAAAATAGAAGAAAAAGAAATCACAGGAGAGATAATAAAAGGCATAGTTAAAGGATTGAACTTATGTGATGTGGGTGATATACTAAGGAGTTCCATACACATAAATTTAGGAAAGGGAGAAACAGCATCAGTTGATGAACTAGTAACTGGTATAAACCCGGGGTTTGGGTTTGATATAGCAGGAGGAATGATAGGCTTTATAAGAAAAGATGATTTAAACACAAAAGTAAAACCAGGAGACAGGATAATAGCACTAAAAAGCTCCGGTCCACACTCAAATGGCTATACTGACTTAAGATTAAATCTACTGAAGGGAGAATTTGAAAAGAGAAAAGAGTTTAAGAAAAGGTATAAAGGAAAATTTAGGCTTGACGATAGATTTGACAATTCCACGATAGGAGAGATTCTATTAGAACCAACGAGGATTTACTCAAAAACAATAGCAGCTATATCCTCAAGATGTAGAATAATTGGAATAAACAATACAGGCTATGGTCTAAAGAACTTTAATAGAATCAAAGGAAATTTTGATTTTATTATCAACAACCCAATAGAACCACAACCAATATTTAAGCTAATGCAAAAAGAATCAAAGTTTTCGGATAAACAGATGTATGAGACATTCAACATGGGAATGGGCTTCTTCTTAATTACAGATAATAGAGAAGCAGATAAAGCAATATCTATTGCAGAGAAATTCAAAGAAGAAGCAAAGATTGTTGGTTATGTCAAAAAAGGAAAAAACAGAACAATCCTAATAAAGAACAAAAAAAAGATTATATTCAAAGGATACTAAAAATTAAACAAACTTCTTGTAATAGTCCTCCAGAGAAATAACAGAAAGCCTCTGGTTAATCAAAGATTTGATTGCTTTTAAAGCAGCCTTTGTGGAAGACATTCTTGTAATACACGGAATACCTAAGTCAATACATGTTCTTCTTATAATAGCTGAATCACTCTTTGGGTGGCTTCCTCTATGTATATTGACTACTAACTGAATCTCTCCACTCTTCATTAAGTCCAATATTAGCGGATCATCCCTTATCTTAGGAACAACAGTTGAGTTTATGCCATGCTGTTTAAAGACAAGGGCCGTGCCCCTGGTACAATAGAGCCTGAAACCCATATCAATCAACTCCCTAATGATAGGAAGAGCCTCTATCTTGTGCTTATCTTTACCGATGGCTACTAGTATATTACCAGTGGAAGGTAACCTGCTCCCTGCAGATATCTGTGCTTTAAAGAAAGCCTTACCAAAATTTTCATCAATCCCCATAACCTCACCTGTAGATTGCATCTCTGGACCGAGTTCTGGATTAACACCTGGAAGCTTTATGAAAGGAAAAACAACCTCTTTTACAGAGCAGAATTTCGGTTCTTTATAACTAGTAACCAATAGTTCTTTTAATTTCTTTCCAAGCATAATCTTTGTTGCAATCTTAGCTAATGGAATACCAATACTCTTACTTACATAAGGAACAGTCCTCGATGCCCTAGGATTAGCCTCCAATATATAAACAACATTATCTTTAACAGCCATCTGGATATTAATCAAGCCAACGGTCTTCAAAGCTAATGCTAATTTTTTAGTATAATCAATAACTCTTTTCTTTATTTCATTAGAAATATTTTGGGGAGGAATTACACAGGCAGAATCCCCACTATGAACACCTGCTTCTTCAATATGCTCCATAATCGCAGCCACAAAAACATCCTCTCCATCACAAAGAGCATCAACATCTAGTTCTATCGCATTTGAAAGGTACTTGTCAATTAAGATTGGATGTTCCGGACTTACATTTATTGCCTCCTTCATATAACTCCTCAACTCCTCATCACTATCAACTATCTGCATTGCCCTCCCGCCTAAGACATAAGAAGGCCTAACCAAAACAGGATAACCTATTTTATTTGCAACCTCTATTGCCTCATCAAAAGAGGTTGCCGTACCCCACTCTGCAGAAGGAATATTCAATTTATTTAGTATTGCTCCAAATTTTTCTCTATTTTCAGCAATATCTATACTCTCTGGTTGGGTACCAAGTATTCTCACACCTGCTTTTTTCAATCTAACTGCTATATTCAAAGGCGTCTGTCCACCAAATTGTAATATAACACCCATCGGTTTTTCTTTCTCAATAACATTAAGGGTATCCTCGTATGTTAATGGCTCAAAATAAAGCTTATCAGATGTATCAAAATCGGTAGAAACAGTTTCTGGATTGTTATTTATTATTATTGCCTCATAACCCATCTCCCTCAATGCAAAAACAGAATGAACACAGGCATAGTCAAATTCAATCCCTTGTCCAATTCGTATTGGACCGCTCCCTAAAATAATCACTTTCTTCTTATTGCTTGAGGGATCTGACTCATCTTCAGTCTCATAAGTAGAATAAAAATAAGGAGTATATGCTTTAAACTCTGCTGCACAGGTATCAACCATCTTGTAGGTTGGTACTATACCATGTTCCTTTCTAAATGTTCTTATTTCTTCTTCAGTTTTGTTGGTTATCTTAGCAATCTGAATATCTGAAAATCCCTTTTTCTTAGCTTCAAGAATAGACTCTTTAGTAAGTTTTATTCTTTTACCATTCTCATAAATATTTCTTATTTTGTCCAAAAACCACTTATTTATACCAGTAAGCTTATGAATTTCATCTATGCTCATACCTAGGGCTATAGCATCCCTAATATAAAGAAGCCTTTTATGTGTAGGTACCTTAAGATTCTTTACTATCTCATCCTTATCTTTACAAACCTTATTCTTGTAATCATAACCCAAACCAAGCCTTCCCACATCCAAAGAGCGTATTGCTTTCTGCAATGCTTCTTCAAAGGTTCTTCCAATAGCCATCGTTTCCCCTGTAGATTTCATTTGTGTACCTATTCTCCTATCAGCTGTTTCAAACTTATCAAACGGCCATCTTGGAATCTTAACAACAACATAATCAATAGTAGGTTCAAAACAAGCCTTTGTTTTCTTTGTTACATCATTAGGTATCTCATCAAGAGTCATACCAACAGCAATTTTTGCAGCAATCCTTGCAATTGGATAGCCTGTAGCCTTTGAAGCCAAAGCTGAGGAACGAGAAACTCTTGGATTAACCTCAATAACTCTATATTCCCCAGTATTATAATTTAGAGCAAACTGTATATTACAACCACCCTCCACCTTCAAAGCCCGTATAATCTTAATTGCTGCACTCCTTAATCTCTGGAAGTCCTTATCATTCAATGTCTGTGTCGGTGCAACAACGATACTCTCACCAGTATGAATCCCCATAGGATCAAAATTTTCCATAGGACATATAATAATACAATTATCTTTCTTATCCCTCATAACCTCCATTTCAAACTCTCCCCAACCATCAACACCTAGAATTGCTTCCTCAACAAGAACCTGATCTATCAAGCTCTGCTGCAAGCCACTACTAACAAAATATTCAAGCTCTGCATCGTTCCTTGCAATACCTCCCCCTGTGCCACCCAAAGTATATGCGGGTCTTATGATTACTGGATAACCTATTTGCCTAACAAAGATTTTTGCCTCCTCCAGATTATTTACTGTTGTGCTTTTTGGTATTGGCTCCTTAATATTCTCCATTAAATCCCTAAATTTCTCCCTGTCTTCTCCATTTTCTATAGCTTCTATTGATGTTCCCAATACCTCAACATTGAATTTTTCAAGTACTCCTCCTTTATGTAATTCTTCAGCAAGATTAAGTCCTGTCTGACCTCCCATAGTAGCCAATAAAGCATCAGGTTTTTCTTTCTCAATAATCCTAGCAAGAACCTCAGCAGTGAGTGGTTCTATATAGATGATATCTGCCATATCTAAATCGGTCATTATTGTTGCTGGATTCGAATTAACCAATACTACAGTATATCCCTCCTCCCTTAAAGACTTACATGCCTGTGTTCCTGAATAATCAAACTCCGCAGCCTGTCCTATTATGATTGGTCCAGAACCAATTACCAGGATTTTCCTTAAGTCCTTCCTCTTAGGCATTTTTCAAATCCCTTATGAACCTATCAAAAATATCCTCAATATCCCAAGGACCAGGATTTGCTTCTGGATGCATTTGAACTGTCTGAATTGGTAATCTTTTATGCCTCATGCCTTCCACACTACCATCATTGAGATTTATGTGGCTCACACTTAACCCAGTACCATCAAGACTCCCAGGATCAACAGCAAATCCATGATTCTGAGAAGTGATATACACCTTATCCTCCTCTAGATCCTTAACTGGTTGGTTAGTACCCCTATGCCCAAACTTTAATTTGTAGGTTTTCCCACCAAGAGCCAAGGCAACAATCTGATTACCCAAACAAATACCGGTTATCGGTAACTCAGATTGCAACTCCCTCACAAGCCTAATAGCATCAACTGCTCTTTCAGGGTCACCAGGACCATTAGCCACAAACAAACCACTAACCTTCAAGTCAATAATCTCATCTGGTTTTGTGTTATACGGGAGTCTATAAACATTCACTCCTCTTTTTATAAAATTCCTTATAATACTTAGCTTCACACCTGTATCAATTAAAGCAATTGTCCTTTTGCCTTTGGCATCAATAAGCTCTGGTTTTTCTACAGAAACCTTCGGCAATAGATTAAGTGTTGAATAATCAGGAATCTTCTTTGCCTTTTCTAAAATCTCTTCTTTATCTATTGGCTCATTTGATGTAACCAAAGTTCCATTAATAACACCATACTCCCTAATCCTCTTTGTTAGCATTCTCGTATCAATTCCGGAAATTCCAGGAATATTATACTCCTTCAAGAACTGGCTAATACTCCTTATAGCACTTCTGTGAGAATAAAATTCCTGATATTCCCTAACCACAAATCCCTCCACTTGGATTCTATCTGATTCAAAGTTTTCCTTTCTTACGCCATAGTTTCCTATAAGGGGATAAGTCAGAGTTAGTATTTGCCCCTTATATGAAGGATCAGTTAAGCTTTCTTCATAACCTACCAAAGATGTATTAAAAACAACCTCCCCACTTACCTCTGCCTCTGCTCCAAAGCCCTTACCTTCAAAAATAGTTCCATCCTTTAAAGCCAAGACTGCATACATAAATAATACCCCCTCAACAAAAAAGAAAATAGTTTTCTAAATTCTAGATTCATATTAAAAAAACAACAGATTTATCATAATTTAAAAAGATTTGTATTTTAGGATATAATATTTTAATTATATATTTCTTATATTTTTATTACCTAGCATTACCTAGCTATTCATATTCAATTGTTCCGGGTGGTTTCTGAGTTATGTCATAAACCACCCTATTAACCCCTCTAACCTCATTTATTATTTTATTTGATACCATCTCCAAAAAAGAATTTGGCAACTTAGCCCAATCTGCAGTCATAGCATCCTTTGAAGTCACAGCCCTCAATGAAACTATGTTCTCATATGTTCTTGTATCTCCCATTACCCCAACAGACTTAACAGGCAATAAAACAGCAAAAGCTTGCCAAACCTTATCGTAAAGATTATTCCTTTTTAACTCCAATATAAAAATATGGTCCGCCTCTTGTAAGATTTTAATTCTTTCTTTTGTTACTTCTCCAAGTATTCTTACAGCCAAGCCAGGACCTGGAAACGGATGTCTATTAAGTAATTCGGAGGGAATTTTTAATTCCCTCCCCAACTCCCTAACATCATCTTTATACAGATCCTTTATTGGTTCTATTACCTTCAACTTCATTCTTTCCGGCAATATGACATTGTGATGGCTTTTTATTCTATCTGCTTCCTTAGAGGGTTGTGCAGACTCAATCCTGTCTGGATAAATGGTCCCTTGGGCTAGAAACTTTATTCTCCCATATTTTTTTTCTAACAATTTAGCTTCTCTCTCAAAAACATCTATAAATGTCTTGGCAATAATACTTCTCTTTTTTTCTGGGTCTATCACACCTCTCAGTTTTTTAATAAACAACTCTGATGCATCAACATACCTAACATTCAAACCCAATTTATTATACCTTCTCCTAACAACTTCAACCTCATTCTTTCTGGTTAAACCATGGTCAATAAAGATACAATGCAATCTGTTTCCAATAGCCTTATTTATCAAAGTTGCGGCTACGGTTGAATCAACCCCACCAGATACACCCATAATAACATGCTCCTTCCCGACCTTATTCTTAATATCATATATTAATTGTTGTGCTAGATCTTTTATCCTAAAATCTCTCTTGCTTTTACATACATCAAAAACAAAATTCCTAAAAATCCTCATGCCATTCCTTGTGTGGGTAACTTCGGGATGAAATTGTACCCCATATATATCCCTCCTAAAATCACCTATAGCAGCATTTTTACAGCTATCTGTTGAAGCTAAAGTAACAAATCCTTTTGGTAATTTTTCAACAGCATCGCCATGGCTCATCCACACTATCTCCCTATTCTTTAAACCCCTAAGCAATCTTTTTCTATTTTTTATTCTCAAGAGTTTTTTCCCATACTCCTTTATCTTATTAGGCACTACCTTTCCACCTAATTGTTTAGCTATTAATTGTTGTCCATAGCATATGCCCAATATAGGAATGCCCAAGCCAAAAATTTCTTTTTTAGGCATAGGAGCATCTCTGATATAAACAGAGCTAGGCCCCCCAGAGAGTATAATCCCTTTTGGCTTTAACCTATCAATCTCTTCCAAAGAGGCATTATAGGGCAAAATCTCAGAATAGACATTGAGTTTTCTAATCCTTTTAGAAATCAGATGGCAATACTGCCCACCAAAGTTTATTATTAAAATCATATAAACAGTAAAGGGTTTTTATTTTTAAAATTTTTGTTTTTGTGGCTTAGTAGAAATCCTCAGTTAAATTTATAACCTAGTTAGTCATAAGACTAACTGGGGGTGGACAGCGGAGGTGTCCACTAATGAAGAA
>CAZNZT010000038.1:0-7397 GCA_964577685.1 uncultured Methanosarcinales archaeon
TTGATTATTAAATAAAAGAATTAATAAGTGTATACTTTTAAGGTTTACTTTACACATGTCTTTAATGTTCCTTAAAAGGCTCTAAAAACAAAAATATTTAAATAGGAGAAACTACTTCCGAGTAATTAATATGCCTGAAAATAAATCAAAGAAAGCAGATAGCCTAGAAGGGCTTGTAGCTCTAGGAACTGCTGGTCTGGAGGGTTGTCTTGGTTATGTTTTCTCTGAGAACTATGTCCTTCCATTCTTAGGATATTCTCCACTCTCGTACATTGGTTGTGGGATTACTCTAGCTACAACAGTTGCGTTTGCCTATGTTGGATACCATATTGGAAAATTTGCTTATAGCTCTATAATAAAACCTGTTGTTTCTGGGGTAGCAGATGTGATATACTCTATTGGGAGCTTCTTTGAGAACCTATTTTCTTTTGGTTACAGAAGTAATAAAAAAGAACCTGTTTCCTAATGCTAGTTCTCTTTATGTTATTTAAAAATCTTGTCTTCGCTGTCTTTAGGACAATCTGTCAAAAACTTTGTTTTTGAAATTATATAATAAATTTTCTCCACCTCAAAAATTTAGTCTTTTTCTTAGAAAAAAGCAAAAAAGCGACGACAAACCCATAAAATCAAAATTCACTTAAATAAAAATATTGCCGACAGATTTGATTTCTTGCCTTTGGCATAGTTGTACTTCGGGTTTCCAAACCGTTCACTGCGCTCACGACTTCGTTAAATTACGATGTTCTGTCCAATAAAATTTGAGTTCCTTTAAGATAACTCCATGCCTTTCACCTCCTAAACAGAGAAGAAATATTTAAATAATACTAGATTTCTTAACTATTAAAAGGTTTAAAATGCATGGAAGATTTATAAAAAAACCGTTTAAAGACAGACTAAAAGATACGGGTTTCTTAATCAAGAATTCGTTTACCATAATTGGAAAAGACAAAGACATAAAGACACCGACAATACATATGATTGTTCTTTCAATCCTTATTACAACATTTATCTTTATATCACTATACACATTTTTTTCTAAACAATTTGTTTTTGTTGGGATTTTATTGCTTTTGTTCACACTTTTTATTCTTGTTCCTTTCAAGTTTTTTTATGATATCCGCCAAAAAGCAGATCAAAGCTGGATTGTTTACAATGCTTTGGCTGGAAAAGACATAAGCTATTCTGATGCTCACGAATATACCAAATCCCAAAAGAGGAACTTAAGATTAATCGCTTTTGTTGATATCTTAGTAAAGTATGCTGGAACTCGGAGAGGAAGGAAAAAAGGGATTATGGGTTTTTTAATCAATCTTTTTCTGACAGCACTTGTCGAAGTTTGGGATTTATTAAGTCATTATATGCTTCCAGCAGTTGTTATCGAACAACGACCTCTAAAAGAAATTGTTCCAGAACTGAAAGCTTTAAAGAATAATGTTCCTGCAACCCTTGTGGGGGTTTTCGGAATTGATTTTGTTGGAAATGTTGTTGGCTCTTTGCTTTTTCCTATATATCTCTTGTTCTTAGCAATATCGGTAGGAATAGGATATCTAGTATCGCTTGTTACTGAATCAACAGTTATAACCCTTGCTAATTTTTCATTTTCATGGGTCCCTGTATTAATTATGATGTATATTGTATTTGTGATTAGTGGAATATTCAAAAAAATTGTTGAATCAGTTAAAGTTATTTACTTTACAATATTTTATACTTCAATAACAAGACCGATGGTTATAATTCCATCAATAAGAAATGAGGTTACCCATTACTTGCTAATGCAAAAATCAGATTTTGCACCACAACCAAAACCAACTCCACAATCACAATACATCAATCAATTGGCTAATTATATAGAACAATATGAAAATAGTGGGTATTCTGAACAACAAATTGTCCAATTCCTTCTATCAAGGGGATATTCTCAAAGAGATGTGAATAGTGCAATTAGAAAACTAAGGTCAGGTAGATGAATTTTAACGGGCAGGGAGTTATAATTAAACACCCCCCGTAGTTGAATTTATTTGGAACTCAAATTTTACCTTTCGGATGCAGTTTTCCCACACTTCTTATGGGAAAAAGAACCTAACAAGCGTTAAGCGGTTTATTCGCCATCCTCCACGCTCACCCCTTATTCACCAAATTTTTTGCTAACACAAAACCTTCTTTTTATGGCATATATCAAAAACAGCGTATTCTGAAAATCCTTAACTTGAACAGCACGAAAAACCAAAAGATTTAAATATCTGGTAACTTTTAGTCACTTTTAGTAACTATTAGTAACCAAAGACTATTACTATCACAGCAGGGGACAACTGTTTGTCATGGCCTTTCCTTCTAAAAAAACCGAAAAATTTATATAGTAACTATCAGTAACTATTAGTAACTTGAAAGACGTACCAGTAAAGATTGATGCAGAATTAAAGAAACGGATAGAAGAATTTATTTCTAAAGGAGATAATAGAATCTGGTATCCTTCTGTTAAGAACTTTGTTGATAAGGCTGTATTAATGCTACTCAAAAAACTAGAGGGAGGGAAAAAAGTTGGAAAGCATAAGAAATAATAAGGTATTGGATTTAATATCAATGATTTTAGTAGCCCTTTCTCTAGCTATTGCTCCGGTTGGTGCCACAAGCCCTGCTTCAAGAATAGCAAGATTGCTTGTTAATTCTATAATCATCTTTGCTTTGTTTATCTTCCTCTCATCATTTATCAAGCCTCTTGCTAGGCTTTTTGGAGGAGATAAAAGCAAAAAGAAGGTAACATATGTTTTATTGCTGCTACTAGCCATAATAATCTCTTCCGGATTTGAGGATTATATCTGGAAAACAAAATTATTGGGATGGCTGTTCTTTTATGGGAATAGATTCACAATAAAACCAATAGTAAACATAATTATTGTGGCTATTGGTGTATGGTTTGGTTTATCTCTTCTCCTTTATAAGCAAATGAATAAGGTACAATTTAACAAGATAGTTCCACTCGTATGCATACTCACAGGTATGCTTGTGGCTCATGGTATTTCCTTGAAAGGGAATCACTTCCTATGGGACAGCAAGGGCGGGATTATCGAGAGCACGGACAAATACTTGTTTGGAGAAAGGACAGGTAAAGGATTCTCTATGTGGAAAGATAGGAAAAATCCATATCTTGTTGACGAAGAGGAGAGGTATGGTATCCTTTCAATCCCAAAAAGCAATAAAAAGCAAGGACTTTTTGTGTTTATATGGTCTATGGTCTTGTTTAGCACCCTTATTGGTTACTTAAGGAACAGGAAAAATGGTTTTACTTTATCTGCATTACCAAAACAGATTACTTGGTTGCTTGTTTTCCTTGTTTCAGCAAACCTTGCTCATTATGGATTCACGCTCAAGAGCTTGTTTACTTACACCTTCTTTGTACTATTCCTAATAGTTTGGAGAGGATTAAGGTTCATAGGGGGAGAAAACCCATCTGCAGTTAGCCTGTTATTAAGAGGGTACCTCTCATATCTGATATCAGCTGGTGTCTTGAACTTGCTAGAAGGAGAGGAGTTCAGTTTCTTCCCGACATCATACCTCGGTTATTTTGCAATTCTGGTTGTTGTTGTTGCAATAGGTAAATCCTTAACATATGTTGATAAGAGCCTCCTCAAGGGCGTTAAATCTGAATTTGGGCAATATTTGGAAGAACTTGGGAGGAGGTGGTTGCTTTTAAGGATGCTTAAAAGAGGACGACTACCTACGAGTATTTCAAATAAGAAAATGAAAATAAAGGTGAGGGTACCACTTGATGGGAATCAACCTACTGAAAATCCTCAGGAGATAGAAGCTTCTTTCCCAGAATGGGTACGCCAGATACAGCATTTAGAAAGGATAAAAGAAGCATCTCAGGATAATACCCAAAGAAGCCTTATTAGTGAAGACATAAAACAAATAAAATCTCGTTTAGTCCAAAAACTGTATCTACTTACTTTGGATATTGAAAAAGCAAGACAACTCTTAGAAAGATTCCTAAGAAGTCAACAACCCATAACTCCAAGAGACAATGAACCCACTACATCATCAAATACACCACAAAATCAAAACACTGGATAAAAATGACAAAACAAATATTTTCAGAGGAACATTATAGATACCTGGTTAGCTTCCTAGAACGAGTAAAAAGATACCTTAGTAACTTAAAGAATGATAGCTGGTTTTATAGCACACATCCAGACGGCATGAAGATTATTGCAATTAGAAGGCTATTGATTGATTGGCAAAACGGCAAGATTTCTTTTTCGTCTTTGCTTTCCCATATAAATAAGCTAGACAAAAAACTTGCAGAAAGATTATCAAAAATAAGAAGACCATCCGGAGAGATGGCACAACAAATCATGGTTGAAATCCTAGAGCGGCTAGAAGCAGTAGGTTCTGACAAAGAACTTAGTAGTTTTATAGTTTATGCTAAACAAACCATTCGGAATCTTATGGCTGAGGGTGAGTCCAAATCTGCAAATGTCCTTAGCAGATTTCTAGGTCAATTGGATTTATTGTCTAGGAGAAAACAGACCTTAACTAGTCTAAGACAAAACATAGAGCAACAAAAATCTATTGAAGGTTTAATACCTATGTTTAGAGAGGGCAGATTAAACAATCTTAACTCTGTTGATCCTGAACTCTCCAGGTTCCTAAGTCTAATATCTGCTAGGGTATCTGCAAGGGTAGCCCTCCTTAAATTTTGGAACCATATATTAGAAAAATATAGGCCAACAATCGAAGAATGGTCTTATTTTGCTTCAAATTTTAGGAAAGAAATTCCAAAGTTGATTAGGGAAATTAAACTCTATGATCCCAGTTTCGCTTTGGAATTAGAAAACAAACAAAGAGAACTTGGGGAATGGTATCCAGGATGGAAAAGATTTATTACACAACTTGAAAGTGAGAGGTACCTAAGTGCAGCAACAAAGAGATTGTATAGTTTTATTTTGTCTAGGTTAAGACAAGCTGATTACGAAATAAAATCAATACTTAGTAAGCTAAGACAATTTATTGAGGAAGAGGTTAGCAATATTGAGAAAAGAAGGAAAGACCTCATGAGAATAGTAAGGCTAGAGTATCTCAGGAGGGTAAAGGAAATCCTGAGGAAGAGAAAGAATGAGATAAAAGAAATTGAAGCAAGATTAGATATGGTATCTTACTTCACAGCAAGGGGGATTGTTAATAGTAGCTTTATTGTTGGGGACTCTGCCCTGTATTTAGAAAGGATTAAGACACTAGGAGACCTAGCCTCTAGAGCAGAAAAAAATATTTCAAATAATAGATTTGATGGGCTGCCTCAATTGTTTGCACAGATTGATGCTGTAATGAGGGACCTTGAGAGATTTAGGAGAAACAATAGAAATAAACTTATAACAGAACAAATAAACTCTGAACTGGCAAATATATGGAGGATAGCAGAAGGTTTAAGAAAATTTTTAGAAAGAAAGTCAGCTTAAAAGGAATATATAAGGATAAAAGATAAAGAGAGACTGTGAAACTTGATAAAGGCTCAAAAGCAAAAGAGAAAATTATTTAAATAAGTTTTTACTCTCAGATAGTCATAGGGGGGTGAAAGGCTTGAAATATTCATTTACGGTTATACTTATTTTGCTTATCCTGCTTTCTTTTACTGTTTCTGCTGGAGATAATGCACCACCTGCTCTTCCTTCTGAATATTGGGGCAAGATTGAAATAGACAATCAACCAGCACAAGATGGCATGCAGATTATAGCAGAGGTCAATGGTGTTGATTATTCACAAGGAACCCCTACAACAAAAGACGGCTATTATAACATCCTGCTAGTCGGAGGCGATAGGGAGCTAACTTATATTGATGATCCTGATTGTTCTGACCATTGGAATAGAAATCCTCCAGAAGCATGCATTCCTTGTTCTACTGATCCCAATTCACCTGATTATTGTATTGAGGGACCAAAGGATGGGAAAAGAGTTATACTAAAAGTGGATGGACACATAGCAAAGCCATATATTGAGTGGAACAAAGGCATGATAAAACAAGAAAATATTTCTGCAATAACAAGATTTTCTAAGCTTTTAACTCCAGGATGGAATCTGTTCTCCTTACCTATAATCCCACTAGATAATAGTCTTTCAAATGTTTTAAGCTCTTGTGAAGGGAAATATGAGGTTGTTTGGACAACAACTAGCGGCAATAACTGGAGGTCTTCAAAACAATTTTTCAATCCTCTAAATACAATAGAATATGGAAAGAGCTATTTAATATATATGAATTCAGAATGTAATCTTGTAGTAGAAGGGTATGCAAAATACAAAACAACCATCAGTGTAACTCCAGGATGGAACTTAGTTGGCTATCCATCTATTGAAACCTTACCATTAATAGAAATCCTTTCTCCAATAGATTACAGCGTTGTTTGGACAACAACTAGCGGCAATAACTGGAGGTCTTCAAAACAATTTTTCAACCCTCTTACTGATTTTTCACCAGGAGGAGGCTATGAATCATATATAAATACAGGAGGGGAGTATAATGTCATATATTAGACATATTAGATTTAGGATGTCTATTTTGGTTTTAACACTTTTAATTGCCCTTAGCTCTGCAATGGCAATTGAAACACCAATAACCGTAGGTATCAATTTATTAGACCAAAATGGAAATAATATAGATACCACCACCCATTCTGCAACCATAGTTTATATAGGAGAAGATGCTAACGGAAACCCAATTCAAAGGTCTATAGACACTATTAATAATTTAGATCCAAACAATGGACCTATATATTTTTGGGATGTATTCTCAGGAACTGGTAAGACTCTTCTTTATTTTAATATAGGTGTAAAACAAGGCACAACAATAACAATTTATGTAAGTGGATTTGCTCCCCTCTCAATACCAGCCCAATCACAAGGGGAAGATCCATCTCAGGCACAGGATTACTTCCTACAACCAGAATGTCAAGATAATGACCAGGATGGTTATAGTCTTAGTGGTGGAGGGAATTGTTGCGGTCCTAGTCAAAATCAACAATGTAATCCAGAACCAGACTGTGATGACAACAATCCATCAGTAAATCCAGGAGCACAAGAAATATGTGATGGCATAGACAATAATTGTAATCAACAAATAGATGAAGGAGGAAATACACTATGTAACGATGGCTTATATTGTAATGGCGTTGAGTGGTGTGATGCACAACAAGGTTGCCAAGCAGGAACACCACCAAACCTTGATGATGGAATAGACTGTACAGAAGACAGCTGTGATGAAGCTAATGATGTAATCTTACATATACCTAACAACCAACTATGTGATGATGGCTTATATTGTAATGGCGTTGAGTGGTGTGATGCACAACAAGGTTGCCAAGCAGGAATACCAGTAGATTGTTCAGATGAATACAGCTGTACAGATGATA
>CAZNZT010000039.1:0-7312 GCA_964577685.1 uncultured Methanosarcinales archaeon
CCATCATGTCATTGCTGGAAACTGAAACCTTTAGGTTTCAGAGGAGGTCATTTTTATTCAATCTTTGGTTGTATGTACCTTGAATATTCATCCTTTTTTATTATTATCTGGTTATTGCAATCAATCCTGTTAAGACCACTAACAACACCATTGCATATCTCAGCCATGATTGTCCCATTCTCCATGGTAATGTCCATAACCCTATCCCAATAGCCTGGATTAAGCTCTGATGAACTATATTCCACAAAGCCGTAAAAGATTATCTTTTTCTTACCTTTAATCCTGCTTGCATTAGCCCTCCACTTGTATTCTAATCTTTTTCCTAGCACATATGTACCGTTAAATCCTTCCATTTTTACAGTTTTTTTCTCTCCATTTTCTTCGTAGTTGTAGGTTTTTTCTTTTATATCAACATTGCCTAGGATAGTAATGCTTATCTTGTAGTTTCCATCGCTAATCCTTAACTTTCTGTTTTCTGGGTCTGGATAGGTATAAATTATTGGCTCTGTTCCTTGCAGGCTAATGATTGCACTTTCACCATAACTTTTATCTAGACTCTTTTCCCCTAGAATTGTTTGCATCATTCTTTTGAATTCATAGCTATTCTTTAATTGTTCTATCTTTTGTTTGTCAGAGCTGTTCACATTATTGATATCAATCCCTAGGCTGTTTGCTTTCATTTCTATGCTGCTTGTGTCATAGTCAAGCTCATAGGCTCTATTAATCATCTTTCTAATGTTGCTAAATCCATCTGTTTCATACCAGCTTTTTATAAATATTGGTAGATTAATTGCCTTAACTTCAACATCAAGGGCAAATAATGGACTCATAAAAAAAGCAATGCTCTTATCTTTTCTGTCTATTGTGCTGAACACCTTCTCCTTCTTGCTATATCCGTTCTTATATAACTCTATTCTACATCCTTCGCATAGCGGGAATTTGGCTGTTAGCTCACCTTCGCTATCTGTTCTTCCAATAAAACAGCTTTCTAAGTTATTTTTATAATAAACATCAACACCTTCCAATGGCATTGAGCTATTGTAGTCAATCGCTTTTATCTTTATATCGCCACTAAGCCTCTGCGATGGCTCACAAAAGTATGTAACCGTATAGCTTTTGTTAAGATAAAAAGTTATATTCTCTATTGGCAACATGCTACTTGTAATTGGCCTCTCTCTACAAACTCTTTTCTGATTGCCACAAATCCTAACCCACAAAGGAACAAGAAATTCGTAGCCCCCTTCTTTTATTATTGTGTTGCTTCTCAGGTCTATTTTTGCGGATTTTGTGTCATTTATCTTCAACAGGACAGGATAATCTATAAAGTAGTTGAACCTATACCTAAATGTACATAGCCCAGGCATCATCGGGATGCCAGTCGTAAAGCTTTTGTCAGGCCTAATAGTTTTTCCTTGCTTTGGTAATATGTCCAATATAATCCTCCATTCAGGCTCATATATGTACCTTATCTCCAAAGATGGATATTCTTTATCAAGGAAGTCATATACATAACTCTCCAATGCCCCTTGCTGGACAGCGTTTTGTCTTACTTCTTTCTTGAAACTTGTTCCTGCTATATGTAAATATGGTAAATTTTTCTGGAATATAGCCTTCAAATAGCCCTTTACTTCGTTTATGTCCCATGTTTCATAGCTACAATCAAAGTTCACATCAGTAAATCTCTTTGGAGGCAATAGGCTAGGTTGTACCTTTTTGCCACCCCTGAACGAGTATTTGCCAATCAAATCCAGGGAAAATTCTTCAAGGTATGCATACATCTCTTCATAGTCAGCTAACCTGCTGGCAACATCATGTATTTTCTTTAGATTTATTGGCACTTCTAGGTTGAACCTATCTATTACATAACTAACATCCCCTCTTGTAACATTTATTGGAAAATGAACATCAATCCAAACACTTTCTCCAAATAATGCTTTAACATTGATACTCCCTTTTTTTATGCCATACCCTTTTTCTTTGAATGCCTCAAAATCACCAACACAGCCGTTTAATTCTCTAGTAACATAATTCTCAAGCTCTTCTTGCATCTCTTCTATGCTAGGAACCTCTAGACCTTCTTTTGTTACCCAGAATGGTACCTCATTCCCTTCTATATTTTCATTATCTACAATTACAACTCTTTTTCTTCCATTTTCTGTCTTTACCTGTTCCTTTCCCTCTTTGTCTTTTATTATTATCCTATAATATTTATTGTTGCCATCAATATATCCAGCCTGGAGCCTCATTATCTCAAGTCCTTGTAGAACGATTGGCCTTAAACAAGATTCAACGAATCTATTGATTTCTTGTTCACCCTCATATTTTTTTTCTCTCCCACTCGGGATTTCGGTTATTTTTTCTTTTGTTCCTTTCAAATAGAGTAGGGAGCCAAAAACAAAGATAAGAATCAAGCCAATAATAATAAACATGCTAATCTGTCCTTTTTTATCTACTCTTTTTCCCATTATCTCATCTTTAGAATTAATCTTTTATATATTTTTTCTTTACAGATAACCCTTCTTATACAATAACTCTGCGTTTAGTATTCCCCCTCCGGCTGCCCCCCTTATGGTATTATGGCTTAAAGCCACGAACCTCCATTGGAGCACATTACATTCCCTAAGCCTCCCAACAACACAAGCCATTCCTTTGTCTGTGTGTCTGTCTAATCTTGTTTGTGGCCTATCTTGTTCTTCTCTGTACACTATCGGATGTTTAGGTGCCATAGGCAGGTTAAATTCTTGTGGAAGTCCTTTAAACTCCTTCCAGATTTTTATTATCTCTTCTTTTGTAGGATTTTCTTCAAATTCACATGAAACACAAGCCATATGTCCATCAATACTTGCTACCCTGTTACAATGCGCAGAAATCCTCAAATCCTCATTATAGATAATTTTGTTTCCCTCAATCTTTCCTAGAATTTTTTGTGGCTCTCTTTCTGACTTTTCTTCTTCACCGCTAATAAATGGGATTATGTTATCTATTATATCAAAAGAACTTACCCCAGGATAACCTGCACCGCTTACAGCCTGCATAGTTGTTACTATCGCTTTTTTGAATCTAAATCTTTTATGTAATGCAAAGATAGGAGTCATGTAACTTTGTAATGAACAATTTGGTTTTACAACTATAAAACCTTCTCTCCATCCCCTGTTCTTTTGTTGTATTGGTATGATATCAATATGCTCAGGATTGATTTCTGGTATCAACATAGGAACATCTGGTGTATGTCTATGTGCAGATGCATTTGATATTACTTTAATGCCTGCTTCTGCATATTTTTCTTCCCATTCTTTCGCAGGCCCAGAACCTAGAGCAGAGAACACAAAATCACAGTTTTCCTTTACATTAGATATACTCTCCATTCTCTCTACAACAATATCACTTACATTAGGAGGAATCCTTGTGGACATATGCCATCTTCCAGCAACAGCATCACTATATCTTTTACCAGCAGACCTTTCAGAAGCAGCTATATAATTAACTTCAAACCAGGGATGGTTTTCTAACAACTGGATATATTTCTGGCCAACTATTCCTGTACCGCCAAGTATCCCACATCTCAATTTTTTCATAACATGGAGCTAAACTATATGCTTTATATTTAAATATTATGTTGCTATAATAACTTGGTATATTGGCATAAAAAACAAACATTTAAATAAAAATAGCTCTCTTATAACAACTATGCAACAACAGCTCTCTAAGGAAGAACTTGAAGCATTACAAGAGAAAATTAAGAATATGTCTCCAGAAGAGCTAAAAGAGTTTCAAAAGAAACAATGTATATTCTGCCAGATTATTGCAGGTAAAATACAATCAAGGCGGGTTTATGAGGATGATAAGTGTATTGCTATTCTGGATATAAATCCAGCAAACCCAGGACATATATTGCTTCTTCCAAAAGAACACTATTCAATAATGCCTCAGATACCTGAGGACGAGGTATCCCATCTTTTTGTTGTTGTAAAAACACTAAGCAATGCTATATTGAAAGCTCTTGATGCTAAGGGTACAAATATAATAATAGCAAATGGTATAGCAGCTGGGCAAAAGGCACAACATTTTATGGTTCACATAATCCCAAGAAAGAAGAAGGATGGGATTAGGTTTGAAATACCCCAGAATAAGCAATCAGAGGATGAACTAGAGGAAGTAAGGAAAGGACTTTGTTCAAGCCTTGGAACGAGAAACAAACCAGGAAGGGAAGACCAATTATCTAAGGTTCAGAAGATATTGCAATCAAAAAAGGATAAACAAGAGAAGACAGATAAAAGTAAAGAAAAAAGCACGAAAAAAACAAAGAAAAAACAAGGAGCAGAGTCAAAAGAATCCTTAGATGTCAGTCTTGATGATATAACAAAAATAATTGATTTAAAATGAGCTAAAATGGATTCAGAAGAGTGTATCATATGCCAATTGGTGGATGGGAAGATACCAACTAAGGATATTTATGAGGATGATGATGTGCTTGTAGTTTTGGATTTTAATGGAGCTAATCTAGGTCATTCTTTTGTTATACCAAAAGAACATTATCCTATATTGGAGAAACTGCCAAACCATCTAGTAGCTAAACTGTTTAATGTGGCTAATAAGGTTTCTTCGGCTATATTTGAAACCATTGGATGTAGTGGGACAAATATATTTGTAGCAAATGGCATTCCAGCCGGGCAGAGGATAGCCCATTTTATGATTCATGTAATACCAAGAAGTCAGAATGACGGCATAAACTTAGGATGGAAACCAAAACAATTGAATGAAGAAGAAATGTCAACAATAGAACTAAAGCTAAAAGAGGAGATTGATAAGCTCGGTTTTGGTTCTTCTGGCACAGAAAAACAATCACAATCTATAAAAGAAACCCAAAAAACCAACTTTATCTCTTCTCTTGGGGACGAGGAAGATTATTTTACTAAACAGCTTAGGAGAATCCCATAGGTATTATTCAAACAAACAATTTAATTCCACTTTTTTCATAATCAGTGCGTTTTCAATTTTTTCTGTGAAATTTTCACTTTCTGGTATAATCCCTACAATAAACCCATTATCACAATTTTCCTGACTAAAAAATGAACCAGTGTTGTCTTGTTTTATAATTTCTAATGTCCCACCAACCTTTATTTCTTGAGCATAGTCATCTAGTTTTACTGTATGGCTACCATTTCCATATATATACAATAAAAACCCTGTTAGACTGAGATTATCTTCCCCAATATTTGAGATATCAATTTTGAATATCTTAGGATTTGCACTGAGGTTATATTCGGAACTACTAAACTCAATATTATTATCTGATTCTCCAATGCAAGCACCATTCTGACAACCATTGTTACACTCAAAAGAACTGGTGCTTACCATTCCATTATTGCAATAGAACTCTGTTACATTGTTGTCTAAACAGTAATCTGTTAGTAGAACATTATTATAAGATGGGTCATTACTTGGCCCTATTGTAGTCCCATTTATATAATAATTTCTGCCCCCATCTGAATCAATACAGACTGTTTCTTGAGGAATATTGGCTTCGGTTGTGATAAATCTAACTTCAGAGCTTAGGGCATAGAATGGGTTTATGGTTATATTTCTTAAGGAACTCTCTTTATAATGTATTACTGTCTGGTTGGTATTATTTATCCACTCCAACACCCCATCATCCACATCAGTGTCATCCCCATTTCTTCCTACAACATACAGTGTTTTTCCATTTATGTATTGCTTATAATAGTCCAGATTTTCGCTGTTCAAGAACACAAGCGGAGCATTAAGTAATGATGCAAAAAGTGAAGAAATTAATCCAGACTCATAGTTGTCATAATCTACAATCACCACATCCAAATAAGGATCCCAATAGTTAAAATACTCTTCCATAGGCACATGTGTTATTAAATAACTGCCTTCTTGCCCTGGTACAACACCCGGTGGAAGATCTCCAAATATTCTTGCCTCAGTAGCTCCCACATCCTCTAATATTCTAACTACATCATCATTTGTCATTGTGGAAGTATAATGGTAAACCACAAAGAGGTATTGTTTTTCTCCATCCATTTGGTTCCATCTTGTTATGGGTACCATCCTTAGTATATCTCTCCAATTACTTTCTGCTGTTTTTGTTTTGTCACTTATCATGAAAAGTAGCCCAGATTTTGGTGGTGGTTGTGGAGATGGTCCTCCTCCACCTCCCCCTTCCTCTCCCCCTTTCCTACCTCCTCTTGGGTATGGAAGGTGGTATGGTATGAATCTTGATATGGGGTGGATATTACTACTAAAGATATGAATCTTTTTACTTGCTTTTCCTATTGCTCCTTTTTCATTCATTACATATAGTGTTACATTATAATGGCCAGCAACAGGATAGCTGTAGTTTAGAATCTTGCCTTCACCGTCTATTATTCCATCTCCGTTTACATCCCAGAAGTATTTTTCAATTTTATATACTTCATCATAACTCTGGCTCCCATCAAATAAAATAGACCTTGTCATATGATACTTGTCCTCAATAGGACTTGATATAATTGCGACTGGTGGTTTGACTACTATTTTCTTTTCTATAACCCCACTAATTTTAACAAAACTGCTTTTGTAAATCACCACAAGGCTATATATTATCAATATCCCTATTATGACCATGATTATTATTCCTACAGTTAGGTTAATTGCTGCTTTTTTGTTTGTCTTTTTTGTTTTCATTTTTTAGCATCCATTACCTTATGGATTATATACTTTAACCCATACTGGATAATATGTAATTCTTCTATTGTCTCTTAAAACAAATTCTCCATTGTAGCATGTTCCATTAACGATTATCTCACTTAAAATATAGGATGTGGTGTATGTCCATGTTTCGTTTTCGTCACCACAGCAATTGCCATCTTTGTCAATTGAAGAGAGCGTAGACCAGCAGCCGACTTCTCCTTCCTCATCACAGAATATTTGCCTTCCGTCTTCATTAACATACTCGCATAAACAGGAGTGTTTGTCTGGGTCAGTATAGTAAACAGGCCTGTTGAACTCTTCGCTATAAGCACAACCATGCATATTGCTATCAAGCCAACACTCTGGTAGTGGTTTATTGTCTGGGTCTTTTGCCTCCATATCATCACCACAACAACTTCTGTCTCTTGCAGGGTTTACTTGGATGAACGGATCCCAACATCCGCTATCACCATCATTGCTGCAATTCCCTTGCTCTCCTTCTAATAGGCTCTCACAGCTATCAGCACTAGAATCCCAGTCCCAGCAAGCATCACCTATACCATCTGCATTGCTATCTTTCTGGTCTGGGTTATACACACCAGGACAGTTATCGCATGGC
>CAZNZT010000040.1:0-7157 GCA_964577685.1 uncultured Methanosarcinales archaeon
TTGATTATTAAATAAGAATTAATAAGTGTATACTTTTAAGGTTTACTTTACATATAAAAACAACTTGCTTCTAACCCCCTAATTTCATTTGGAGATTCTTAGTTTTCCGTTTTTGTGTTGGTTTGGTAATTTATTTTCAATATAGAAAAAATATATACTTCTTAGGATTCTAAAACAAAAACTATAAAAACAATATATTCCACAGGAAACAAAGGGGTTCATAGTTACTCCTAAATATAAAATAATAAATATAAAACTTTAAAAACCTTAGTTTCATATGGAAAATTATGGTAAACAAGGAGTTGAAGTTGTTTTTTGAGGAATTTATAAACAAAGACTCCATATTTCTTAATAAGAAGGCGTTACAAAGCAATTACATGCCTGAGAACATATTTCACAGAGATTTAGAAATAAACAAGACCGCTAAAATACTTGCACCAGCTCTAAAGCTAGAAAAACCATCCAACCTTTTCATATATGGAAAAACTGGTACAGGGAAAACACTTACAATAAGATATGTAACAAGCAACATATTGGATGTTGCAAGACAAAAAAATTTGCCTTTAAAAGTGGTTTATTTAAATTGTAAGATGAAAAAAATAGCTGATACAGAATATAGGCTGATAGCACAGCTCATTAGGGAGTTTGGCCGGGACATTGCTTCTACAGGGTTACCAACAGATGTTGTTTACCATTCTTTTTTTAGTATAGTTGAAACTGAAAAAAAACTTATTTTGTTAGTTTTAGATGAAATAGACCAACTGATTAAGAAAACAGGGGACGAAGTTCTTTATAACTTGTTAAGAATTAATGAGGAACTTAAAAATTCCCTGATATCTATCATTGGAATTTCTAATGACCTTTCGTTCGTTGACAGTCTTGATCCAAGGGTCAAGTCTTCTTTATCTGAGGAAGAGTTGATATTCCCGCCATATAATGCTATCCAGATTAGGGATATTCTACGGGGTAGGGCAAAAGAAGCGTTCAAAGAGGGCGTTTTAGGTGAGGGAGTAATAGAAAAATGTTCAGCCTATGCTGCAAGAGACCATGGGGATGCAAGACGCGCATTAGAGCTTTTAAGGGTTGCGGGAGAGATTGCTGAAAGGAATAATGAAAAGAAGGTAGAGATAGGGCATATAGATTTAGCCGAAGAGAAAATCGAGAGGGATAGGATATTAGAAACAATAATAACACAACCAAAACAAGCACAGGCAACATTGTACTCTATTATTGTTTTGGATGAAAAGAAAAAAGAAAAAATTTTTACTGGCGATGTTTATGAATTATATAAAAAAATATCTAGTGAAATAGGCATTAGACCCCTGACGCAAAGGAGGGTGTCTGATATAATAGCAGAGCTAGATATGTTGGGGATAATCAATGCGAAGGTTATCTCTAAGGGACGATATGGAAGGACCAGAGAAGTTTCTCTTTTAATATCTCCTGCTGTCTCACAAAGGGCAAAAAAAATTTTGAGAGACAGCCTTTCTCTTTTGTAGGACCTACAAGATGGAAATGGAAAAAAAATTATTGCAAAGAAGAGAGATAGTAGAGTTTTTTCTTAAAAAAAACCTCCTCTTGAGCTCAGATGTTGTAGATTTGTTCGCAAAAGAAGACTTAGAAGCGACATATAAGAGAATCATGGATAATATAAAATCACAAGAAATTCTTGTGTTAAACAAGGATTTAAATGATGCAATAGGAAAGCTCGCGCAGATAGATATAAATTGGCTTGATCTTGAGAAAGCAAGAGCCCTTTTAGAAAAGGGAAAGAATGCGAAGGCGTATCAGAGGTTTATGTCTTTTATTTACTCTCAACAAGCAGAGCGCAAGGAAGAAAAGAGCCCAGTGAAGGTTCTTTTTTCTTATGAAGAAGATTCAAAGAAAAGAGATGTTCAAGACTTTGTTCAATATTTTAATGTAAGGTATAATTATCTTGCAAATATTCTAAGGAACAGGTCAGAACTGAGTAATCCTACATCCATTAGCAGGGTAATTAATAAAGAGGATAAAGAGAGCCTTTGTATAATCGGTATGGTAAAAGACAAACAAACAACAAAAAATAAGAATTTAATTTTAGAGTTAGAAGACCCTACAGGATCTATAAAGGTCTTGGTGAATAAGAATCGGCCTGATTTGTTTAAGAAAGCTGAAACGATTGTTTTAGATGAAGTAATCGGCGTGGTTGGCGTTAATGGTAGGAATATAGTTTTTGCAAACAACATTGTCTGGCCAGATATACAAGAAAAGGAATTGAAAAAAAGTGAAGACGAGGTTTATGCTGTTTTTCTTTCAGACCTCCATGTTGGCTCAAAAAATTTTTTGCCAGAGGCATTTAACAAGTTTCTTAATTGGATAAATCAAGAGCTTGGGAATGATAGCCAAAGAGAAATAGCAAAGAAAGTGGGATATGTTTTTATAGTGGGGGATTTAGTGGACGGGTGTGGTATTTATCCTGAACAAGACAGAGAGTTGGAAATAAAGGACATCTATCAGCAATATGAGGCGTGTGCTAGGCTATTAAGCCAGATTCCAAGGAAAATCCCTATCATTATCTGCCCAGGAAATCACGACGCTATGCGCATAGCAGAACCTCAACCTAGACTTTATAGAGACCTTGCCAAGCCAATATATGATTTACAAAATGTTGTTTCTGTTTCAAACCCAAGTTTAGTGAATATCCATTCTTCAGAAAATTTCAATGGATTTGATGTTCTGTTGTATCATGGCTATTCTTTTGATTATTTTGTAGCGAATGTTGACAGTATCAGAAACAAAGGCGGTTATAATCGGGCTGATTTGATTATGCGTTTTTTGCTCAAAAGAAGACACCTAGCACCAACCCACACCTCTACATTGTATATTCCAGACACCAAGCAAGACCCATTGCTTATAAAAAAAGTTCCAGATTTTTTTGTTACGGGGCACATTCATAAATCTGTAGCTACAAATTATAAGAACATTACTTTAATCAGTGGTTCTTGTTGGCAGTCTAAGACCCTATTTCAGGAAAAGGTAGGTCATGATCCAGAGCCGGGAAGGGTTCCAGTGGTTAACCTGAAAACAAGGGAAATAAAAATTTTGAAATTTATTTAAAATGGAAGAAACAATTGCAAGTAAGAAGATAAGAAATTACTTTCAAGAGATAGAGAAAAAAGTAAAATGTGCCTATGAGAAAGCGACAAAGGCGAGGAAGAGGGGTTACGACCCCGAAGAAGAGGTAGCAATTCCATTAGCTAAAAACATGGCAGAGAGGGTTGAGGGATTAATCTCTTCTATAAAGCCAGAAATCGCTGGTTCTGGTTTGCCTAAGAGGATAAAAGAGCTAGAAAAAAAATTTTCAGAGTTAGATTGGAGGGTGGCATTTTCTATAGCATTAGAGGTTGCTCTTGGAAAGTTTTGTAAATTCAAGGATGAAAGAGAAGCCATGGAGGTAGGTATAAGGACTGGTATAGCGTACCTGACCCTTGGTATTGTGGCCTCTCCTATTGAAGGGTTCACAGGATTAAGAATTAAAAAAAGAAAAGATGGCAAGGAATATTTTTGTTTAATGTATTCTGGGCCTATACGGAGTGCAGGTGGTACAGCTGCGGCAGTTTCGGTTATTCTTGCTGATTATATAAGGAAAGAGTTTGGTTATAGCAATTACGATCCCACCGAAGAAGAGATTCAAAGGATGGTTACAGAAATATACGATTATCATGAGCGGGTAACCAACCTACAGTACCTACCGAGCAAGGAGGAGATAGAATTTTTGATAAAGAACCTTCCTGTTCAGATTGATGGAGACCCATCAGAACAGATAGAGGTTTCTAGGTATAAGGACCTTGAAAGAATAGATACAAACAGGATAAGAAGCGGCCCTTGCCTGGTAATAGGAGAAGGGCTTGCGCAAAAGGCACAAAAACTATTGAAACAAATACCAACCCTAGCTAAGGAATTTGGTCTTGACAATTGGCTTTTTTTGGAAGAATTTGTTGTTATACAGAGGAGTGTAAAGTCAAAAGGAGTGACGGAAGAGGGACCTATAACACCAGATTTTACCTATATAAAAGACTTAGTAGCAGGCAGACCAGTGTTAGCACACCCCCTCGCCTCTGGAGGATTTAGATTAAGGTACGGTCGGTCTCGTGCTTCTGGTTATTCATCCGCAGCGATACATCCAGCGTTGATGTATGCATTGAAGGGTTATTTAGCGATTGGTACACAAATAAAATTAGAAAGACCTGGTAAGGCGGCTGCCCTATCTTGTTGTGATTCTATTGACGGACCCATTGTTAAATTGACTAATGGTGATGTGATAAGGTTGGAGTCAGAAAGTGATGCTAAAAGATTATCAAAGGATATAAAAGAGATTTTGTTTTTGGGTGACATCTTATTGAGTTATGGGGATTTTTTTAATAGGGCACATAGGTTAATCCCTCCTGGTTATTGTGAGGAATGGTGGGTCCAAGAATTGGAGAAAGCCACTGTTGATTATTTTGGAACCTTGGCGTTAGATAAGCTATCAGACCTTGTTGGAATCTCCAAGGATGCTTTGCAGTTGTTGTTAAAAGAGCCACTAGGTCAGAGATTGACAGCAGTTGCAGCCTTACAGATATCAAAGAAGGTTGGGACCCCTCTCTATCCCCGGTATGTGTACCATTGGAATCTTATCAAAACAAGCGATTTAATGAAAATTGCAACTTGGTTTGATAAAGCAAAGATCGTGGTTGATTCTGGCGTAATACAGAAAATTGTTCTTCCTTTAGAGAAAGAGTCAAAGAAGCTCTTTGAGGCCATTGGATTGCCTCATAAGGTAGTGAATAATGAATACGTTCTAATAGAAAAAGATGATGCGATAGTTATGGTAGAGTGTCTTGGGTTGTCTGGAGAACAAAGCACAGAGAAACTAAAGAAAATAATTAGCGAGAATAAGGATAAATCGCCACTGGATGTGATATCTATTGTTTCTGGGTTAAAACTTCGCGATAAGTCGGGTTGTTTTATAGGTGCAAGAATGGGTAGGCCTGAGAAGGCAAAAATTAGGAAGTTAACTGGTAGCCCACATGTTTTATTTCCTGTAGGGGAAGAAGGAGGGAAATTAAGGTGTTTTCAGACAGCTATGGAATTAGGAAAGATAAAGGCAGAGTTTGCAATATATAAGTGTAAAAAATGTAATAGAGAGACTGTATTTAGTGTTTGTGAATCTTGTGATGAGAAGGCAAAGAAGGTTTACTTTTGTAAAATATGTGGACTCATTGAGAAGGATAAATGCAAACACGGCAATGCAAAAGCATATATAGAAAAGGGGATAGATATAAATTATTATTTTAGTCGATTTATGGAAAAAATAGGGGATAAATCTTTGCCAGATTTAATAAAAGGGGTAAGGGGAACCTCAAATAGAGACCATATTCCAGAACACTTAATAAAAGGTATTCTTAGGGCTAAACATGAGATTTATGTAAATAAGGATGGAACCACGAGGTATGATACAACCCAAATGGCAATTACCCATTTTAAACCAAGGGAGGTTGGGGTTAGTGTAGAAAAACTAAAAGAGCTTGGTTATGATAGAGATATTTATGGGAACGAGTTGATAGAAGATGATCAGATATTGGAGTTGAAACCACAGGATCTGATATTGCCTTCATGTGACGAGTCTCCTGAAGAGGGTGCGGATAGGATTTTATTTAGGTTGGCTAATTTTATTGATGAGCTTTTAGTCAAACTATATAAATTAAAACCGTTTTATAACTTGCGTTCAAAAGAGGACTTAATAGGACACCTTGTTGTGGCTATAGCACCCCATACATCTGCTGCAATAGTTGGTAGAATTGTTGGTTTTTCTAAGACACAGGGCTTTTTTGCACATCCAATGTTTCATGCAGCCACGAGAAGGGATTGTGATGGCGATGAAGCATCGATTACTCTGCTTATGGACGTTTTGTTGAATTTTTCAAGACAGTTTTTGCCAGATAGCAGGGGTGCAACACAAGATGCCCCTCTTGTTTTAACAACAAGGCTAATACCTTCTGAGGTTGATGATATGGTTTTTGATATGGATGTTTGCTGGAACTATCCTCTAGAGTTTTATAACGCTTGTTTGGAGTATAAATTTCCTTGGGATGTAAAGATAGAACAAATGGGCCAGAGATTGAACACAGAACTTCAATACGAGAAATTTGGATTTACGCATAATACCAGTGATATTAATAGCGGAATAAGATGCTCTTCATATAAGACACTCCCTTCTATGGAAGAAAAACTTAAAGGGCAGATGGAGTTGGCAGAGAAGATAAGGGCAGTTGAGACATCTGATGTTGCAAGGCTAGTTATTGAAAAACATTTTTTAAGGGACATCAAGGGGAATTTAAGAAAGTTTTCTCAGCAGGAATTTAGGTGTGTTAATTGTAATGAAAAATATAGGAGACCCCCTTTGGTAGGTAAATGTGTTTTGTGCGGTGGTCGGATTATATTTACTATTTCCGAAGGCTCCATTATAAAATATTTAGAGCCGGCTATTAGTTTAGCAACAAAATACAATCTCCCGTCGTATCTCAAATTAAGCCTGGAATTAACTAAGAGGCGGGTTGAGGGGATATTTGGGAAAGAAAAAGAAAAACAAATAGCCCTAAAGCAGTGGTTTAGTTAATCCTTATATCTTTGATCTTATTGGATGTCTTGCACCACAAGCTTGGCACTTTATGAAAAGGAAATTTTTTTCTTTTTCTATTTTGGTATCTGGTTTTCCACATTCAGAACAAAGCACAAAAGTATTAGCATATTCCTTTATCTTTTCATTTATCCTTGAGGCACTTACTTTTGTGCCTATTATTACAGAACCACTTTTTTTTATTTCTCCAGGTGCAGCTAACTCTTTTAAGATAAACTTTAATAGGTGTTCTGGCGGTCTATTAAGGACATTGGCTATTTGGAGAAAATTGCTTAGGATGGTTCTGTTGCCTTGGATGTGTCCCCTTATTCTTGGGATTTCGAATCTAGCTCTTTCGAAAATAGATTTGGGAAGTTTTTCTCTTACTTTTTTTAGTAAATCTTTATATTCCATTCTTTCTGGAGAATGGGGTGGGCTTCTTTTATATAAACTTAATTGTTTTTGGATACTGTAAAGATAAGAAATTAATACCTCCTTTTTCTATGAGTTAGATCATAAA
>CAZNZT010000041.1:0-6403 GCA_964577685.1 uncultured Methanosarcinales archaeon
CACAAGAAATATGTGATGGCATAGACAATAATTGTAATCAACAAATAGATGAAGGGTTTACCAATGAAAACTGTCAGTATGTATGTGAAAACAATGGATATGTTTGGACAAACAATGGTGGCAATCTAAATTGCTGTGGGAATGATAACCTGGAAGATGGCCCATATGAAATAAATGAAGTTTCTTGTGAGGATGGCCGTGATAATGATTGTGATGGTCTAATAGACTTAGATGACATAGATTGTCAGAATTGGGTAAGGTATCCATTATATAAAGGCTCACAAGGTTATAATATGTTCAGCTTACCTGTAATCCCGTATCATCCAGTAACCTTCAATGACATTAACGATGGTTGCGAGGTTGGAGGTAACATGTTGGCTTATTGGAATCCAGAAAAAGATGAAGTAGGGGGTTATGAGTACATAACAACTGATGATATATTGCAACCAGGACAGGCATATTTCATAAGAGTAAGGAATGATTGTGCGTTTGTAGTTGCTGGGGATAACTTTAGGTTTAGTGATGGCATAGTTGGTTATCTTGGTTCTGGGCACCTAAAAGCAGGGTGGAATATGATTGGTTCTGACAGTTTCGGAAGCATACATCCACACTTTAAGGGTAATTGTAATATTGTAAGTGGTCCTTGGAAGGTAGACCCTGCAGCAAATAGATATGTAAGAACTAACCATGTAGAACCAGGCCTAGGTTATTGGATTAAGGTAACTGATGATTGTCAGCTTGGCTGATTTTTTATTTTAATCTTTTAATTTTAAAAAATGGGGTGATTATTTTATTTATCTCTCTAATAAACAAAAGAGTGAAATAAAACAAATAGGGTGAGAAAAATGTATGATGGGAAATATAATGCAACAAGAGAAGGTGTGACAAGAAGAGGATTTTTGCATCGTTTAGGACGAACTACTGGATTTGGTGTTATGGCAAGTCTTGGTTTTGCAGGTGTACCAGAAGTAGCAAAGCAGACAGCAAAGGATATTAACAATTATAGGAAGTATGCCGTTACACAGGGTTCAAGGTCATCATCCCAAAGTTTAAGGAACGCAATACAACATCTAATAAATGTAGGAGGAGGAGAATACGAACTTCTTACTCTCGGTTACGGGGTTGATGCAGAACAGGGCTATAAAGCAAATGATTTCAGGCTAGGACAAATCCTTAGACAAACGATAGATGATGTTGATAGGACAATTGGTGGTGTATTGCAAGCAATTTATAGCATATTTGACGCGGTTACTTTAGATGCTCTGCCAAACCCTCCTAATGAGGAATATAATAACACGCCACATCCGATGCGACCACTTAGGTTTGCTGGCAGTTCAATATGCGATTTGGCAAGGACAGGGATAGACCTTGCAAATATTCCGACCCTTGGCCTTGCAGATAATGTCTTAAGTTCAGCATATAAGACTCTAGATGAGGTTGTAGAAGCTGTTAAGGAAACCGCCCAAGCAGGAACCAACCTATTAAGAAAGCCTGCATATCTTATAGCATCCAAAGACAAAGCAGATAGGGTTGTGGACTGGGTTGCCTTAGTTCCTCTTGAATGGGCAACTAATGTGGCTAAGTTTGAGGGATTTACTAACTTGGATAGGAATAACTATCAGAGGATGTTAAAAGAAAAAGGTTATACAGGCTTAATCATAGAGTTTGCAGGAAGTTCTTGGTTGTTATATAAGGCTATAAACAGAGATCACCACCACCATAGGTCTAAGAAAAAACCAGAGGAAAAGCCACCAGAATTTCCAGAGTTGCCTGGCGAGTCTAAGCCACCCAAATTTCCGAGGTTACCCTAGCTAAAAATAATTTTTCTTTTTTTTGAAATAAAAATGCTAAGTTATTTGAAAGAGTCAATTTTTGGTATGCTAGTAATATTATGGTTTATAGTGATGCCTGTAGCTGCTTTTGCATTAGATGTAGAATTCGTTGGACCATATTCAAGTTACGGAGATGATACAAACAATGATGGAAAATATGAGTTTCTTATTTTTAAAGCAGGAATAAAAGTAAACAAAGGGGGGTATTATTACTTTTATGGATTATTGCAGGATTCAGAGGGAAACATAAATGAGTTTTCAAGAAGAGTTTACTATGATACAGGGTTTGGTTATGTTTATATGCAGTTTGATGGAACCAAGATTTTTCTTAATAAGGTTAATGGACCATATGCAATAAAAAGGATAGAGGTATCAAGAGATAGCATACCGCCAGAATTGATACAAGGTAAAGATGATGTGCATTTAACCGATGATTATAACTATACCCAGTTCCAAGCTCCACCAAACATGAATGCCTCAAAGTATTGTATATTATCCCCATGTAATATACCAAAATCACTGATAGGCTCAAGAGATAATATAGGCAATAATGAAAACCCAAAGAATTCATCCAATAATGAACCAAACCAACCAAACACTATAGATGGGTGTAATGATGGAACAGCAGGAACATACTTTGATAGCGGCTCTATAGATTCAATAACAATAAGAAGCTTAGAAGGAAGCTATTTTGAGGTAGGTAAGCCGATAAACATTAGCCTTGTCTTAAACTGCCATGGAGTATGGGATAGGTTAAGCATATTCTATACAACAGATCCCATTAATCCAAGTTGGGTACTAAAAAAAACAGCACAATGTCCTGGTTCTGGAATAAAGAAACTTTCGTTTTCATTTGATTTAGCCCAAAATCCTGGTAACCATACAATTAGGACTGTGCTTCAACCAAAATCTTTGTTGGAATCATGTGGAACATCTCCCTATGCTGATAATGATGATGTCATGATTAAGGTGGATAAATGTGTTGATAATGACGGGGATGGTTATGGCAATCCAGCAAGCCATATATGTAGATATGCGGAGGAGGATTGTGATGACAACAATCCAGCAGTAAATCCAAGAGCACAAGAGATATGTGATGATAATATAGATAATGACTGTGATGGACTTATTGATATGGATGATGATAACTGTATTAATAATAATATAACTATATCATTTGCTAAGGGATGGAATCTTGCTTCTTTACCTAATATAGAGAATACCAGTATAGAGTTTTTGTTAGGCCTATTCAAGAATAAGTGTGAGAGGGTGCTGGTATTAAGGAACAAAAGATGGCTAATCTTTGATTTGGAGCATCATTATAACAATCTCTATGAGATAAATGGCACAAATGGCTTCTGGATAAAGCTAAAAGAGGACTTGAACATAAGCTTTGAAAAAAAACAAGAACAAAAAGCTACTATTATGTCTTTGACAAAGGGCTGGAACATGATTGGATATCCTTCAACAGAAACAAAAAAACTAGACGAAGTTTTTTCGGGTGTTAGTGATGATATTGAATTAGTTTATCTCTATAAAAATAATAACTTTAACTCTTATTCTCCGGAAAAAAACGGGGTAACTAACCTGTATGTAAAACCAGGAACTGGTATCTTTGTCAAATTAAAAAATAATGCAGAATGGTTTTTTAATGGAACCTATTCTCACTTAAATTCTTCTTCCAATCTTGTAGAATTTAACCTGACACTTGCTAAAGGGTGGAATCTTATTTCAGCTCCTTTATCCTTGAAGGATTGTGGGGTATTTTGTGGTAACACGCTATATTATCTTGACAACGGGAAATGGAGGGAACTAGATGGGGCAGTAGACTACACTAAGGGCTATTGGCTTAACCCAAATATATCTAAAAAAATTACGCTTAGGGGAAATCCCATAAACGGAATGAATGTAAGAATAATAAAGGGATGGAACCTGATTAGTTATCCCCTCTTAAACAGGACTACACTAAGCTACTTTTTTGGTAATACCCTTGCTGATATAGAAGCCATATTCATTTACAATAGCCACAATAAAAGCTGGTCTTCTTTCAGCAAACTAAAGTCAGGTAGCAACACAATACTAGAACCAGGATTTGGAATTTTTGTGAAATCAAATAATAACGCAGATTGGTATTTTGATGGGAATAAGCTAAACAAGGTATGATACTATGAGGATATTAAATGTAATAAGAGGCTTGCTTATATTACTTATATCCTTTTTAGTTTTAACACCTGTTTTTGCAAATGAAAACCCTCCTGGCTATCCAGAATTGCCTGATGATTGGAACAATTCAGAGCATACAAATAATCCACCTGTTGCTAATGCTGGCCCAGACCAGAAAGTCAGCTTAAACACCCAAGTTATTCTTGATGGCTCCTCATCTTACGATCCCGACAACCAAGAGATAAGCTATCATTGGTCTCAGGTATCTGGTCCTATGGCAGTTTCTTTTAACTATAATGCAGAGAAACCGACATTTATTCCTTCTTCTTCAGGAGTATATATCTTTGAACTTATAGTTACTAATGAAGAAGGAGCCTCTTCCCAGCCAGACTATGTTAGGATAGATGTTGAACCATCTAAAGATGAACAAGGACTAGAGATAGTTGATGTGGATGTAACCATAGACGGAAGCAAGGCTACTAATCTTAAAAATGGGGAAAGGATAAGCAAAAAAGCAAAACCAGATTCAGATATTGAATTTGAAATAGAGATTAAGAATACCTTTGCTGATGGAATAATAATCAAAGACGCATATGTGAAGGTGATAATAGAAGATATTGATGATGGTGATAATCTTAAAGAGGAATCAAGGGAATTTGATTTAGACCCACTGGAATCAAAGAAGTTAGGCCTTGATTTTAGGGTTCCTACTTTGGTTGATGAAGGAAACTACAAGGTTAAGATTTACGCAGAAGGAATAGCTACAGATGGAACCCAATATAAGTCCGAGTTGGAATTAACGCTTCAAGTAAGAAAAGAGAAACACAAAATAACCATTGGTAAATTCTATCTGTATCCTCAATCTGTTTCATGTGACAGGGACATAAAGATTAGCGTTACAATATTAAATTTAGGCAGGGAGGAAGAAAAAGCAAAGATAGAGATAGCTAATAATAATCTTGGCTTGTATTATCTTGATGATAATATAAACCTTAAAACAAACCCTGATGAAGCAAAATATAATACCTTAGTTAGTCTAGGCTTAAGAGAAGGAGTAAGACCAGGAGTTTATCCCATAAAGTTGTCTGTTTACTATGATAATAATCTTGCAGATAGCAGAACCATTAACCTAAATGTAAATCAATGTGAAAGGATAAAAGCAAAATCAAAGACAATGCAGAGTTTAACAAAACAGAGAAGCAGAAAATATACCCTCCAGGGAATAAAGAAGAAGACCCCATATCAGACATCTGCTATTTCATATAAAGAAGATAAAACGCCTCTGTTCTTGCTTTTGGTAATACTATTTATCATTGTCGTTGGAGGGATAATCTTCTTAATCGGAGTGATAATAATTCTTCTTACAAAGTTAAAGAAATAAAAATTTAATTAATTTTTAACTAGCAAACACTAATTGGTGCTGGTATAACTCCTTTTGCTATAAGGTACATTACTATCATACCCAATATGAATGCCACAACAATCCATGTAACAGGATGTGCTATAAATCCTCTTTTGTTTACCATTCTTAATCACCTTTTTTGATATTCTTTAATTACTCTATCCTTTTGATATATAAAACTATCGGTCATAATACGCCTAACTTGAGAAACAATAACTGAAGAATACACTAAATTTTTAAAACCATTATTAATACCATTGTCTATGAGTTATTCAACTGAACTAGAAGAAAAACTTGGTGTAAAAAATTTTATTGATAGACTTGAACAAGAATTTGATAGGAGTGAATATTCTAGAAACTTAGGAGATTCACTAGATCGATTAAGAAAGATAAAATTATTTCTTTATAAAGAGCGGGATAGATGGAAACCCCTCTCTGATGAAACAATGCTTGATTCGACTGATTGTTTAACTTTAGTCACAATTGTTCATCTTCTTGCTGCTAGAAAAGGGGTAGATACCACAATAGTAAGACCAAAAAATATAAGCAGATATTTCCATGCAATGTTGTCTTATGAAACAGAAAACGGCGAAGATATTTTCAAGGTGGCTGGAAGATACCGTAGATATGATTGTTTACCTATGAGAGTGGACCAAGTTGTAAGAAGAATAAGATATATTCGTCCTTTAGTAAATTTAGTAAACTCACTTCGATTTTGGTAGCATGTGTGATAAAAGAGCCTATTGAAGAGAACCTATATCATTATTCTCATCGTTATGATACACTATTTTAAATCCCATATTTTATTAACTGCCGAAGGCAGAGAATATGTCCGAAGGACAGGGCAGGGGCTTTTGTTTTTGGTTCTTTGGAGAGACAGTGTGCTTACGCAGGGATATTATTTTAACTATGAAATAAAATCTATTGTTATCAACTGTAATTTTGATTTGTCAAATGGTTCTACAATAGTTTTCTTAAATACGCCTTTTTCCATTAAGAAGTTGCT
>CAZNZT010000042.1:0-6195 GCA_964577685.1 uncultured Methanosarcinales archaeon
TCCTCCTTAATGTCTCTAAAAGCTTATTTTTGGTGAGTTTCATACATTGATTTAACTCACCGTAGGGAAATAGTTTTTGGATAACACAGTTTCTAAAAGTGTGTGAGGGTATTAAGCATTACAAAAAAAGCTATCTAAATCACCAAAAGTTGCGACCACAAGGAGCAATTTGGGAAAAACACGAGCCGAGTGATTTTCCAGTATAATTCCTAGCCTACCCGACCCAAACAAAGTGAAAGAATAGTGTGGTCTAGGAGGAGCCGAAAAAGTTTTTCGATAGGCACCTTTAGTGTGGGAACAAAATCTCTGCAACAACCCACAATAAAACAAAAAAACCTAGGATTGTGGATATAAACACAAAAACAGAATAATCCTTCTTCCTTATAACACCAATAAAACCACAAAAGAAAGCAGCAATACCAGAAAAAAACCCTCCCAACATTGATAGCGCTAATCCTGGTCGGGCAATGATGTCATGCGGTATTGTTTTCCCAGCTGGAACAGATTCATAAAAACCTACAAATGACATGCCGGTGTAAAATAATATTGGAGCTATGATAATTAATCCAACAGACCATTTGCCCAGATCGGTTTTTGGTGCAAAATTTATTTTCATTATATTCAATGTAAATTATTAAGTAAATAAATGTTTTTGTTTTTTAATATCATTCAGTAGCAATCAAAAGATTAAAACCAACATATCGCATCTTGATAAGTTCATCTGATCAAGGAGAGACCTAGGGATGACTTTTTTTGTTTCTTTTTCTGAAAAAGAAGGTTTTAAGATATAGTTTCAGAAAGTTTCTCCCTAATTGCAGATTCTATTTTGGTTTGTAATTCTTCTATAGTTGCTTGTTCTTGATTATCTTCTGTTTTACTCTCATCCTCTTTATAATCAGAACCGTCTTCATTATTAAGAAGAAAAATAGTTGTAAAAATTACTGCAAATAGAATTATCACCAAAAGGATAACAAATAGTTTCTTACTCATGGTCTGGACCTCCAAGGATTAAATTGCTCAAGATCTTTGTTCAATTGGGTTAGTTCATTAAAATCTATGGTTTCTGAACTTACTTTAGTAAACTCTATATTATAAATACTACATTTTCCAAAATCCCCTTTTTGTGTAAGCGATTTTTCATAATAATTCTTTAAACATAAGATTGAACAATCAAAAGTTATGCTATTTATCTTTTTATTCTCTTCTATACATTTAAGATATTCATCAATTGTTTCTTCTGTGTAGTCATCATCATCTCCACAATCTTTAGTAGAAGAACTATCATATAATATTGATTTTGAGCATGAGACTAAGTTAGATACATCTGGAAATAAATTATCTGCATCGCTTTGCTCTGTCCTAAATGAGTTAGGAACTGTTAAATCTTTATTCAACTTTGAGAATCTCGCTTTTTCAAAGTTTATTTCTCCATTCTGAGAAACTGGAATTACTAATGTATATTCAGGAATTTTATCTCTGCTCTTTTCTGAAGCATAAATCTTTAATGGATAAAATTGAGACTCTGTAATTCCAATATTAATTTGACTTGTATCTTTAATAAGGCCTAGTGAGGGAGAATAATATTTTTCTCCACCATAATTCAAATAAACGATAAGAGAACTTGTTTTTCCTTTTCCACCTTCCCAAGACAATTCAACTAAACCAAGCAAGAATGGCTTTCCTTCTATAGTGCCTTCAGAAGCCCAATAAACATTGCTTACCTCAAAATTTTTAGGAATAGCAAAAACTGAACTAATTGAGATTAACACAAACATTACGCCTATTAATAATAAGAATCTCCTCATTTCATTAAATCAAAACAGCATTAACAGTTCCATCTTGTCCTGGTCTTGATGTTACTTTTGCTTTCCCTACTTCTGTCTCAATTATTGAGCCCTTTGTGAGTATATTCCTTCTAACAAAGTGTCTGTTTGCTGGATTTTCTATAACTCCTTTAATCTTTACTTTCTGAAACTTACTTGTTTTGGGGTCAAAAAGATTAACATGCTCTTCACTTAGCAACCTCAATTTCTGATTACCCCCCCTTGTCCTTATTTTTTTTATTCTTCTCTTATCAACTGTTGTAAGAGCTGGAAGTCTACCTAACTCATATTTCTTCTTCTTTCTGTATGCCTTATACCTACTTCCCCTTGGGCTTCTCTTAGACCTTCCTTGATAAACAACCATAATGAGAAGGATTTTACTTTTATTTATAAATTTTTCTGACTAAACTTTCTCTATCTTGTTTGAAAAATTTCAAAAATAATTTATAATAGCTATGAATCCGTTTTTTTGATGAAACCAAGTTGGCTAAAGGTAAAGGTAGGTTCTGGAGAGAACTTTTACAAAGTAATGGAAACAATAAAAAAAGAAGGATTGCATACAATATGCCATGAAGCAAATTGCCCCAATCTAGGAGAATGCTTCTCAAGAGGAACTGCAACATTTATGATTCTAGGAGACATATGCACAAGAAATTGTAGATATTGTAATGTAAAACACGGAAAACCTGCTAAGACCGATTACCTTGAACCAAAAAGGATAGCAAACGCTGTTAAGAAGCTAAATCTAAAATATGTTGTTATTACATCTGTCACAAGAGATGACCTAAAAGACTATGGGGCAAAAACATTCAGAAATACAATAAAAGAAATAAGAAAAATATCAGATGCCAAAATAGAAATACTCACCCCAGACTTCAACCTTGATATAAATGCCTTAAAGAAAGTAATCGCAATAAGACCAGATGTGTTTGCCCATAACATAGAAACAGTAGAAAGGTTGTTCCCCACAATAAGACCAAAATCCAACTTCAGGAGGTCTATTGTATTCCTAAAGAAGATAAAAGAATTAAACCCAAAACAAATTACAAAATCCGGAATGATGGTAGGTCTCGGAGAAACAAAAAAAGAAATAATAAAAACAATAAAAACATTAAAGATGGCAAAAGTAGATATCTTTACAATAGGACAATACCTACAACCAAGAAAAGATTTAGCTGAGGTCAAAAGATATTATACCCCAGATGAATTCCTAGAATTTAAGAATATTGCCTATAAACTTGGCTTTAAACTTGTCTTCTCTGGACCATTAGTTAGAAGTTCTTATCATGCCGAAGAGGCGATAAAATGCATTGGAGGTTAATAGAAACAGGACCAAAAAACGGAGCAATGAACATGGCAATAGATGAAGCTCTAATAATATCAGAAGAACCTGTTTTAAGACTCTACAGATGGAAACCACCATGCCTAAGCATTGGCTACTTCCAAGCAATATCACAGATAAACACAAAAGAATGCAAAAGGAACGGTATAGACATAGTAAGAAGACCAACAGGAGGAAACGCCGTGCTACATGATAATGAACTAACTTACTGTGTGGTAATCAATGAAAAATATATGCCAGACTCAATAATAGAGAGTTACAAGACAATAAGCAAAGGTCTATTAGAAGCCCTAAAAATGATAGGGCTCAAAGCAAAAATGAACAGAGACATAAAAAAACAGGAAAAATCAGCCATATGCTTTAATGACCCTTCCTGGTATGAAATAATAGTAAACAATAAAAAGATAATTGGGAGTGCCCAGAAAAGAATGAACGGAAAGATACTCCAGCATGGTGCAATCTTAATAGACATTGACATTAAAAAATATTGTTGTTTATTTTCAGGTTTTAATAAGAAATTAATTGAAAGAGTCAAAAACAGAATGACATCAATAAACAATGAACTAAATAAAAAAATATCTTACAGAGACATTAAAAATGCAACAATAAAGGGCTTTAAGAAAGCATTAGATATAAAATTCAAAAGGAGTAGGCTGACAAAGAAAGAAAAACTGCTTGCAGAAAAATTATATAAAAAAAAATACTCCAAAAGAAACTGGAATTTCATGAGATAAAAAAATTTAAATAAAAAGAAAAACTGGCTTCCTAAGATGAAAGTAGTTATGGCATTTGGAACATTTGATTTGCTCCACCCAGGCCACCTTTATTACCTAAAGCAAGCTAAAAGATTTGGAGATAAGCTAATAGTAGTAGTCGCAAGAGATTCCACAGTACACAAAGTAAAAAAAAGATTCCCAAAATATGATGAACTAGAAAGGCTTGAATACATAAGAGAACTTCCCTATGTTGATAAAGCCGTTTTGGGATATGAAGAAGACAAATATGAGATTATAGAAGAAATAAATCCTGATATAGTGGTCCTAGGGTACGACCAAGATGCATTCACAAAGAATCTCCAAGAGGAACTTAAAAGGAGAGGATGTAAAGCAAAAGTAATTAGGGTTGGAGCCTATAAAGCAGACCGCTATAAATCATCAAAACTAAAAGAACTAAAGGAAAATATTTAACAATTTAATAAAAATAAAAGCATCTCACTGAGGCATATCTTCATCAGAATCTCCAAATTCTTCGTCATATTCACGGTCTTCTGCTTCTTCCACACCTTCAATAAAGTCTTCTTCTGCTGGTTCTTCATAGTCTTCTTCATATGGCTCTTCCATAATCAGATCACCTCCACCGAAGGAAGTTATAACAAAAAAGCTTATATAAATAATTTATTGTCTGCCACAGCAAATGAGAGAGAAAACCCTGTTAAAGATAGCAATCATAGGGGCCCTAACCGGCACACTATTTCTCTACATCCTTTCAGAAAATACCAAGATAGAAGAAAAAAGCCTAGTTGGACTAGAAAGAGCAGATACTAACACATACATAAAAATGAAGGGCACAATAAAAGACATCAAAAAAGAAAAAAACTATATAACAATCAAAATAACAAAATCCGAAGAAGCAGAGATTATACTCTATAAGAAAAACAAAGAAAATATAACTCTAAGAAAAGGAGATTATGTAGAAGTCATAGGAAAAACCAGCAGCGGACAACCAAGGATTATAGGAACAAAAATCAGGGTGATAGAATAATGTTCCTTGCAATAATCACAGCAACCCTATGCGGTTGCCTTGCTGGAGTCATAACGGGTCTAATCCCAGGAATACATGTAAACCTCATCTCAGTTGCTATATTAACTTTTTCAAATCTTTTATTCAAAATCACAAGCCCGTTCATCCTGTCAGTTTTTATAGTTGCGATGGCAGTTACCCACACATTCCTAGACTCAATCCCATCAATATTTCTTGGTGCTCCTGATCCTGATATGGCTCTTGGTGTTTTGCCAGGCCACAGGCTTCTCTTTCAAGGGAAGGCATATGAAGCAGTAAAGCTAACAGTTATCGGAAGCTTGCTCAGTTTAATTACAGTCATAGCAACAATCCCACTCGCACTTCTAATTGTCCCAAGCATATACCTATGGTTGCAAAAATATATGGGCTATTTCCTAATATCAATATCGCTCTACATAATTCTGAAAGAAAAAAGTTTAAATAGAATTTTTTGGGGAAGCCTTGTATTTATCTTGTCTGGACTTTTAGGTATAATTGTACTAACATGGAAAAACATAAAACAACCACTTTTTCCTCTCTTAAGCGGCTTATTTGGGATAAGCACATTGATTATTTCATTATCAAAAAATGTTGAAATACCAAAGCAATATGTCAGCGAAACAATTGAGGTAGGCAACAAGAACAAGATAAAAGCAATAATTGCAGCTGTTTTTTCTGGTTCTTTGACAGGCCTAACCCCTGGCTTGGGTGCTGCCCAGGCAGCAATTATAGCAACACAGATTGTTGGGAAAATCAATATCCACTCATTTATGATTCTTCTAGGGGGAGTAAACACAGCAAACTTTACATTCTCGCTCTTCACTTTTTATGCTTTAAAAAAAGCAAGAAACGGAGCAGTTATCGCAATCCAAGAGTTAATCAGAAACATAAACCTTAGACAACTTGCCTTATTGCTATTTGTGGTATTAATCTCTGGATGTATCGCTACTTTCTTAGCCCTATTCTTTTCAAAACTTTTTACTGAAGTTATTGGGAGAATTAATTATAAGATGTTATGCCTGATTATAATCAGCTTTATTACAATGATGACCATAACAATATCTGGATTTATTGGATTAATAATATTAATAACATCTAGTCTGCTTGGTATAATGCCTGCCCTGCTTAATATAAGAAGAAGCCATGCTATGGGCTGCCTATTGTTGCCATTAATCCTATTTTTTATTTTATAAAACATGTAAAGTAAACCTTAAAAGTATACACTTATTAATTCTTATTTAATAATCAAAA
>CAZNZT010000043.1:0-6022 GCA_964577685.1 uncultured Methanosarcinales archaeon
TAGAGGGATTAATGCTATTCCTTGTGAATTGTATACTTAATAACTTTACTTTACATAAAGAAAAAATTTATATATAACGCCTCTTTTTATTATCTTTATATTTATATAAATTATATAATAAATTGGCTGATGTTAAATGATGTCTAGAGGAACATATGCTTTTGTCCATTATGAAGGGCCTATTAGTCCAAGAAAGGCTACTAGGGTAATGAGGCAGTGGAATCAGAAACGCGCTATAGTGTATGATGAAGGTGGTATAAGGTTAGTTAAGAGGGGGCTTTTCCTAACTAGACAAGAACCACACGATTCTTTTGAAAGCATCTTGGATAATTATGATTCAAGTAGCGGCTTGGTTCTCTGTTTACATAATGGAGTTGAGGTTAGCAGTCTGAGGGTGGCATTGGAAAAACGAGGATTTACTGAATACTCACCAGGAATGTCCTATCTTGCAAATCAACCAAATAAAGGATTGAATAGCTTGAACAGAATCATAAGGGATTCAAGTGTAAGTAGAGCAAGATATTATAACTTCTGGAGGTTTGGGGGGTTTGTTTAGACCAACCAAGTAAAATGCAGGAGTCTTATTCTTCTGGTATAAAATATCTGGGCTATTGTGTTTCCAAAACCTGTTTAAGTGATCCAAAACTTGTTGCACCCCTATTGCAAGTTGTTTCAGTTGGAATTAGAAATGCCTTGGTTTTGGATGATTCTAGCCAGAGAATATTTATAAAAAACAGAGCCAATCGGTTCACAAGAGGACCTAGTTTTGATTCGCTTGAGGAAGCAATATCATTTTATGAGTGCAAACTGCCACATTATAATCCTCATAACCGATACAACGCATTAATTGTATATCCTTCAGAGAGGGAACAGGAATTAAAGTCAGCATTAGACGGTTCTCCTGTGGAGGTTAATCATTTGAATGATGATTTTGTTCATGGTATCTTGAATCAAGAAGATGAACCAAACGAGAATAAGCCATCTAAGGTTGAATTATTAACACCCTCACAGATAGAAACTCTTGCGGCAGAGCTAGCAAGGAGATGGAATGTCCCATTTTCTCGTTCTGGGGGTTAGCTATCTTGTTAATAAAACAACTTCTTCGTCCACTAATAATGAGTGCTCTGCTTGGCTTACTAATCCACCTTGTTTTTCTACCAATGGGGGGTATTCTCTTAAAATCTTCAGTTCTTTAAATTGGTTAAGAGCGTACCTAACCTGTACCTCTGAAAAATTTTTAGTTAACCACCTTGTTGTAAAAGGTAGCCCATTATAGTTCTCAATCTGTTTTAGAATTTTTCTAACAAAGTCAATCCTCACTGGCTTTTTTCCCACTAAACTAAAGATGGATGGCTCTCCTTTCTCTTGAATCAGCCCAAACCCATTAGTCGCAAAGGGTTCTATTGCTATAGCCCCTTTCTCTATTTTAGCTTCTTCATTAGTATCAAAATTTGGAATCGTAGGAGCTGAATGGATATTATATCTTCCTAGACCGTGTCCGGACAGATTTCTTACAGGCTTAAATCCATAACTAGTAATCGTTTCTTCTATTATCTTTCCTATCTCAGACAGCCTAACCCCAATCTTTACAGTCTCTATAGCAGCCCTTAATGCTTCTTGCGAGGCTTTAACCAAATCAGAATTATCTCCAGAGAGATCTATTGTGCATGCAGTATCTCCAATATAACCATCAATATGAACCCCTATATCTAGACTAACAACTTGGTCAGAGAAAACATCCTCATTACTATCTTCTGGACAAAAATGAGCTGCTGTTTCATTCATTGAAATTTGGACAGGAAAAGCTGGTTTTGCTCCTAATGAAAAAATTTTCTCTTCAATTTTGTTGCAGACATCTAAGACCTTGGCTCCTTTCCTAATCAGCTCTTTTCCATAACCCAGAACATCTTTAGCTATCTTCCCTGCCTTTTTGTATTTTTCTACTATCTCTTGCTCCATATCCTTAACCTAGATTTTGATTCTCTATTTAAATTTATTGAATTTTTTGACTAAGGGTTTTATAATTCACAATAACCAAAAATCAAAAGTTTTAAAAATAATCTATGGAAATTTCTATTTTTAATGAACACAGTGCAGTCTATACAATGGTTGAAGGAAAACAATCTTTATGAATTGGCAGAAGAAACAAGTCATACCTTAAAGAGGATATTCTCTTCATGTTTCGGTATAACTGATGAGAAAATTCTTATTATAGGAGACAGAGGGTTCAAAGACAGAAGAATTGCTCCTGTTATGGCAGGTGCCTATTATTTAGCAGCTAAATCATTAAATTTAGATGCAAAGCTTGTACTTCAAGCTGTTAGGACAAGAGGTACAGTTGCGGAAGACGATGTTATAGAATCACTACAAACATTAGAAGAAAAGAATGTTGTCTTTGTAACTGTTTCTGATAAACTTGGTGCCTTAAAAGATATTGGTAAGAGTTTTAGAAAATTCTGTGAAAAAAAGAAGCATAGATTTATTTCTGCGTTAAGCTTAGGTGATTTACCAACCACTAAATTACCAAGTGTGGTTAAACCCATTGATATAGAGTACAAACCAATGCAAGTTCTACACACTAAGCTAAAAGAAATTCTTGATGAGGCGAAAGACATAGTTGTAAAAACCAATGTAGGAACTAAACTTTACTATAATGTTGAAGGAACAAAGGCGGCTGTTTCTGATGGAAATTATAAGGCACCTGGAACTGGTGGCAATCTGCCTGCTGGAGAGGTTTATATCCCTTGCAATGGTAAAAAAGTAAATGGTAGGGTAGTAGTTGACCTCAGTTCTAGAAACCATAAACACACAACCCTGATTAAAAACCCAATTATATTGGAAATAGAAAATGGAAGTATAGTGTCTATTGAAGGAAAGGAGGAAGCTGAAAGATTAAGGATGACTCTCAAATGGGCAGAATCTCGCTCAAAACATCCAAAAAGCGTATATAGGATTGGGGAGCTAGGGATTGGCCTGAACCCTAAAGCAAGAATCATAGGAAGCACTCTAGTTGATGAGAAGGTTCTCGGAACAGCCCATATAGGTATAGGCTCTAATTATTGGTTTGGAGGTAAGATCTATTCTATAATCCATCTTGACCAGATATTTAACAAACCGAAAATCACTGTTGACGGAAAAGAACTCAAAATTTAGAAATCAAAATTTATAACTGCTTCTTCACTAGCTGTCATCCATTTTGGCATTTCTACTTCTGGGTACCCTTTTTCAGAACTTTCAAATCTTATCTTCTCTCTTTTCATATAAAATCGCTAACCCACTATATTATTTAAAAATTTTTGAGTTTTTTTGAGTGGCAAAACAGTCTAACTATTTTAACCTAATACAATCTAGGTTTCTTGGGCATAGTGTTTCAACCCTAAACTGCTTATGTAGGGAAGAGGCTAGGTCAAGACATCTTGAGTTCTCACCATGGTTTATTATTATCTTCTTAGGTCTAGGTTCACATCTGTGCACAAAGTTGATTAACTCTCTTCTTCCAGAATGGCCAGTAAACCCCTCTATTGTGTGTATTTCCATGTTTATTGGACATATTTCTGGGTTGGCTGCGGTACCGAATTTTATTTCTTTGTCACCCCTCTGTATCCTCCTACCTAAGGAACCTTCCCCTTGGTAACACACGAATATCAAAGAATTTTTTGGATTGTCTGCTAGGTGTCTTAAATATTCAACACTTGGCCCTCCTACCAACATTCCTGATGTAGCTAATACCACACATGGGCCTTTTTCTTCTATGACCTGCATCCTCTCTTTTTGGCTCCCAATCCTTTTAAAATTCTTAGACAAGAAAGGATTTTGGTCCTTATGAAATATCAACTTTCTTAATGAGTTATTCAGAAACTCAGGATATGCCGTATGGATTGCTGTTATATCCCAGACCATACCATCTATGTATATGTCTATATCTTGTAACTTTCCAGTCCTTATCATCTCCTCTAAAAGAATCATAACCTCCTGTGCCCTTCCAGAACCTAGAACAGGGATAAGGACTTTTCCTTTTCTTTTTATTGTTTCCTCAATTATCTTTCTTATCTGTTCTTCTTGTTCTTGTCTTGGTGGTAGTATATTATCTTTTCCACCATACGTACTTTCTATCATTAGGGTTTCTAATCTTGGGAATACTGTAGCAGCTGGCTCTAGTAACCTAGTCCTTCCGAATTTCATATCTCCTGTATAAAGCATATTATGCAACCCGTTTCCTATATGCAGATGTACCATAGAGGAGCCTAGTATATGCCCTGCATTGTATAGTGTGATTCTTACATCTGGTGTTATATCTGTTACTTCTTCGTATTCTAATGTAATTGTGTGTTTTACCATCTCTTTAATTTCTTCTGTGGTGTATATTGGTTCTTTTCCTTCAGAACGCATAATCTTAACATAATCCAACATAAGCAATGACATCACATCTCTTGTTGGTTCAGTGCAATAGACAGGTCCTCTGTAACCATACTTGAAAAGGTATGGAACAAAACCACAGTGGTCTAGGTGTGAATGTGTCACTATAATTGCATCTAACTGCTTAATGTCAAACTCTGGTGCTTCTAATAATGGATATGCTTCCTGGTCGGATGCAGCTACATCAATTCCACAGTCAAGTAGGACTCTTGATTCTGGTGTTTGTAAAAAGATACAACTTCTTCCAACCTGCCTGCCACCACCAAGATAACTAATCCTTATCCACTCATGCTTTTTTTCTCTTATCCATCCATCATAGATTCTATGCCCTGTTTTGTCTAAAAATTTTCTTCTATAGTCTGAGTGTTTGTAGAGAACTGCCCTTATATTCTCAATAAGCTTGCTTCTTATTGCTGGCTTCCTTCTTATGAGTGGTATCCACAATGTTTTTTGTCTAATCTCGTGTAAAAAAGCACCCTGTTTTCCTATAGCCAATCCTGGCTTTTCTGTTTCTATGACAACTATGCTCCTCTGAGGATCAAACAAAATCTGATCTATACCTGATTCTTCTGGAATTATTTTTCTAATCTCTTTTTCTGCTTGTTCCATATCCATCGTTATGCTTGGATCCGGTCTTAACTCTATTCTTTTCTTTATATCATCTACTATCTTCTTTATCAACCCATTGTTGTTTAAGAAAAAGTCCTTATCTTTTGTATAGAGCACTATATTTGCCCCTTCAAAACTAGCTTCGCTAATCTTGTTTTCAGGTAAATTTTTTAAGATTTCTTTAATTATCTCACTCATTAGAATTACTCCCCTCAATTTTTTAAGAATGATTAAATTTCAATTTTATTAGCCACAGTTTTACTCAAAACCTTTTTGACTCCTTCATTTGTTATAGTTACTATATCAATTCCATTACCAGATGCTATATCTCTTTGAACAGCAGCATTAATTGCTTTCACTCCGAGTTTTACTCCATCTTCTGTCTTCATATCCTTTCTGTATAGTGTTTCCAGAACACCATATGCTATTACTGAGCCAGAACCACTTGATGTGTAATCATCTATCTTTGTTATACTTCCATCAGCCCCTATGTCATAAAGATGTAACCCTAGATAGTCTCTTCCCCCAACAACAAAATGGCTTATTCCAGGAATCATACTAAATTTTCTTATATTATTGTAAACCATCGCAGATAACAAATTAACGGCCTCTTTTACTGTTGTTTTCCTTGTTGTTCTTAGGTCTTTCAGTTTAAGTTCTGCTTTAAGCAACTTTGTTAATAATTGCACATCAGACACAGTCCCCGCGACTGTAACAGCTATATCCTCTGTGACTTGGACAATTTTTTCATATTTTTTATAGGCTACAAGATAGCCAGAAGTGACCCTTTTATCAGCACAAAGCACTATACCATCTTTACAAACAATACCAACTGTTGTTGTACCTGTTTTCATAATATCCTTTTCTTCAGCCATCATTACCTCCCTCAGAACTCCTTAGAGTAGCTTGTAGGATAGAGGTAATATTTAAACTTTGCGCTTTTGGGGCTTAGTAGAAATCCTCAGTTAAATTTATAACCCAGTTAGTCATAAGACTA
>CAZNZT010000044.1:0-5853 GCA_964577685.1 uncultured Methanosarcinales archaeon
TGAGTTTCATACATTGATTTAATTCACCGTAGGGAAATAGTTTTTGGATAACACATGGTATCGCTATTTCCGAAACATTTATATACAAAAACACCAAGATAGTTAATCACATACAAAAAAGAGGTTGATAGATATGGTAGATAGTGAAGAGGGGGCTTATGAGATAGTTCCATACAAAGAGATAGTTAAACTAAAGGAACAGCTAGCTGAACTTCAAAAAAAGGTTGGAGATACTTCTTCTAAGGAACTCCTAAGTTCTATCCAGAATCTTACAAAATCTATAAACAATATGTTTAATCTCTTTAGTGCAGCGGCTGAGGAGATGAAGCTGGAAGAAAAAACAGAAAGCGAAATTGTAAAGAAATTAGATCCTCTTGTTGAGAAGGTTGACAAGCTAATAGAACAGAACAAAACAATAGCAGATGGGATTGTGGCTGTTGCAGATATAGTAAAAGAAAACTTAGGAATAAAAGGAAAGCCAAAGGAAGAAGCTCCAAAAAAGGAATCAGAGATTCCATCATTTGCTGCATTTAAACCGCCAGGGCCCCAACCACCACTATCTGAACCGATTAAGCCACAAGTTAGGGAACCACCAACACCCATGCCTCCACCTAGAATGCCCCCTCCTATGCCACCACCAAGACCTAATTTAAATGAACCGCCTGCTCCATTTCCACCTCCTCCACCAGTAGAAAAAGGCAATAAAAGATTTTTCGCCAGGTTCAAAAGATAGAAATGGAAGTAAGTTCTTCACAGATAGATCCTAGGAGATTAAAGAGGTTTCTTAGGCATGTTTGTCTTATTGCTAAAAAGCAAAAGGACAGAAAAGAAGCTAGGCTTAAATTAAGAAGGCAGTTACAAAAGCTTAAAAGGTTGTCCAAAAAAAGAAATTTAAGAATAGAGAAGGAAATAGATGAACTAAATAACAAAATAAACCTCGTGTTAGAGAAAGAGGCAGAACTTCTTCTTAAAGAACAAAAAATGGATATTTCTTCAGAAATGCTTGTCAGAGAGGTTACAAAAAACAGAGAAAAAATAAAAAAGATGGCAGACACTCTAGAAAGCATAGAAAAAACAATAAAAAGATATATCGAAACAAAGACAGAAAGGGAGAGAAGAATTAAGGAGCTGGAGAAGAAGATAAAAGCCAGCGTGAAATCAAAGAGAGAGAAATCAGCTCTAAGAAAAAAATTAAATGAACTGGAGAGAGCATACAAAAGACTAAAAAATAAGGGCTATAACCTAGAGCCTATCAAAGACAAGATTGATTTATTAAAGTTAAGGTTGATTTAAACATGCCTTCCCATGACTGTATTTCTTCCTTCTTCTTTCGCCCTTTTGCAAGCTTCTTGAATTAGTTGTATAACCTTCTTCTCTAATCTATCTGCAAAATCACCAGCAACCCTCATCTGCGTATTATCTACTTTTGCATATTCCTTTATATTTGACCTCACAATTAATGTTTTTGCCATTTTTATATCCCTCACCTATGAGCATACCAAAATATTAATTTACCCTTTTCCTTTTTATCTAGCCTACAAAACCCAAATCTTTCCAATTGGCATATATCGCCTTCTTTTAGGCTGCTTAATCCTTTTTCTCCGAGCCCAGTTATCTTTTTATTGTCTGGCATTAAAACCTCAACTTTTACTAATCCGTTGTTCTTGGGTAACCAATGTATTATCATCTTCCCATTTTCCTTGTATTTCCTATAGTCCAAGGAATCAAATATTAGATGTTCTCCTTTTTTTACGAAATTTAAGCAGTCCATCAATCTGTACAGCTTGTTTTCTTCTAAGCTCAGGTAGTCTTTCTTTGTTATGTAAAAAACATCCTTGGTTTTGAATCTCCTTCCCCCTTTTTTATTGTCTGGGTGTAAATCAAGTTCTATCTCTTGCTCTGGTGCATTCTCAATCAATATTTCTTTTGGTTCCCATACAAAGAAGTATCTATGGCTTATAGGCTCAATAATCTCTTTGTTAAATGCATTTATTGTTTTAAAAAATTCTTCATTAGTTACTTTTTTATCTGATAATGAAATGCCTACATCCAAGGCATATTTTATCAGAGCTTCAGGTTGGTAGCCCCTTCTTCTCAAAGCCGCCAGAAATGGTAATCTTATATCATCCCAGCCTGAGTATGTTTTATTCTCGACCAAAGGTCTTATCTTTGAACAAGAAACAGGCATTCCTTCAAAGTTGATTCTCCCAACAAATATAGCTTCTGGAAATTTCTTACCCAGATACTCGTAAATGTATTTTTGCCTCATTGCATTGTCATAGTGATCCTTCGCTCTGATTATATGGGTAATACCCATTTCTATATCATCACAGGTTACAGCCATATTCATCAAGGGCCATACCCTGTACTTCTTTCCCTGCCTTGGATGCGCGGAATCGTTAATTCTGAATACTGGAAAGTCCCTCATTGCAGGATTTTTGTGATTCAGGTCTGTTTTTATTCTTGCTACAGCTTCACCCTTTCTGTAATCCTTGAACATTTTTTTCCATCTGATTAACTGCTCTTCTTTTGGCAGATTTCTACATGGACAGGGTTTTTTGTCCATAATCATTTTTTTATACTCCTCTTGATTGCATGTGCATATGTACGCTTTTCCTATTTTTATCAGTTTTTCCATATAATTATAGTATATGTCCAATCTTTCGGACTGTACTACAACCTCTTTGATGTTGTTCTTCGTCAACCATTTTGCATCTTCCTCTATTAACTTGTATGCTGGTTCATATATATTGTCTGGGTTTGTATCGCCTATCCTTAGAATGAATTTTCCGCCATACATCCTACAATATTCAGAATTCAAGGACAGGACATAGGCATGTCCTATATGTAACGGACCAGATGGTGACGGCTCAAACCTCATCACTACATTTTTAGCATTTTTCAAATCTGGCAGTTTTTTTTCTTTTTTTCTTTTTGGTTCTTCTTCTACAAAAAGTTTAATCTGTTTTTCAATAGGCATAGAATTAACTTCTTCTACAATTTCCTTAACTTTTTTTGAGATATCCTGAATATTGTCTTTTAGTTTTGGATTTTTGGCTAAGAGTTTTCCGATAACAGCACCAACATTTGCTTTTCCTTTGTATCTAACTGCGTTCTGTATAGCATATTTTCTTATCTCCGATTCTATTCTCATACCTAGCAGATAAACTTATTTGTTTATAAACTTTATTATGCTCAGAATTCTCTCAGAAACTTTATCAATTCGCTTGCCCTCTCAAATTCCATAAACTCCTCCTTTGTCATTGCTGGTATATCTTTTGGTTTTTTCTTTTTGAATATGACAAGTCTATCTGCATCAACAAGACTAGAGAGGCCCTCAAATCCCGGCTTTGTTTTGTCTCCTACTTGTGTTAATATTAGTTCTTTTTCTCTCTTTGCCATGATGTCAAATGGGGTCTTTTTTGTTTGTAGGGTATCAAAGCCGAGTTCGGAGTATTTTTTTGCTATATCCGACCTAGTGCAGTGTTCTAGTCTTCCACTAGATTGGAATACATTAATCTTATCAAATACACTGTTCCCAAACACCTTATATATTTTTAATGCCCTTTTGATAGTTATTTCACACTCCCCGGCTTCATACTTTAGAATCATTCTCTTTGACACACCCGTTTTTCTTGCTATGTCTCCTAAAGAAACCCCCTCCTCTTCCCTTAACATCTTGAGTTTCCTTCCTATTAATCTTGCTTTTAGGCCGCTATGGTCCCTCTTTACAAAAGGGAACCTTTTTTCAACACAATTTTTGAATGTGGTAAAATTGAGTGTATTTATCCCAAACCTTGAGTAGACTACATTATCTTGTAATCTATCGCCAGCCTTCTCTGCTATTATAAGTGGACTACCGTTAATATAAGACGCTACTCTTTCCATCTCTCTCGCATGTTCCTCATTAATTGCGTTAGCATCCTCAAGAATCTTTAACAACAAGATTAAGCTACCTTTTCTTGCAATAATATCAAATGATGTTCTTGTTAGTGATTTTATTGTAAATCCACCTTTTAATAGGTATAACCCAATCCTCTCAAGGAGATTCTGTTTCATAGTTATTATGTAGTATAATCACTATTAATAAAATTTTTGATTCCTAGGAAAAAATTATAAATAGAATCAATCTTTTTATTAAATATATGATAATAACAATATCTGGAATAGCTGGTTCTGGTAAGTCAACAGTTGCAAAACTCTTGGCTAAGAGATTAGGGTATAAGCACTATTCTATAGGGGATCTTATGAGGAAGATAGCAAAGGAAAGGGGTATAAGCCTTCTAGAGCTAAGTAAACTCGCAGAAACAGATAAGTGCATAGATGAGGAGTTGGACAAAAAACAGATAGAACTAGGAAAAACAGAAGATAACTTTGTTATAGATTCAAGATTAGGATTTCATTTTATCCCAAAATCTATAAAGGTTTTTTTGGAAGTAGATATTAGTGAAGCTGCAAAAAGAATATTAAAAGAAAAAAGAGAACATGAAACCTATAAGGATGTAAAGGAATCAATAGAACAAATCAAACGAAGGATGGAGTCTGAAGATAAAAGATACAGGAAATATTATAATGTTGATTATCGTAAGAGGGAAAATTATGATATCATCATAGATACTACAAGCCTCACACCAGAAGAGGTTGTTGATGAGATATTAAAGAGAATTAAATGATAGAAGTTTATCTCTTTTCTATCACTCTTACATCGCCTTTGAAATCAATAAATGTTACTTCATCACCCTCATTCAATTCTTTTAGTAAATCTTCATCTGCCTTGGCATCTAGTGTTTCATAACTTACAGAGTCCATTATCTGTACTCGGTCTTGTAGTTTGGAAATAACCTGCCCAGCTTTTCTTATAATATCTACTTCTTCAACTTGGTCGTGATTATTGAGATTAATACTTTTCTCCCCCTTTGAAAACAAACTCTGAAGAAACAATTTTGTCTTTGAGTGACTATGCGTACCAAAAGCAACAATTTCTTTTCTTATCACCCTAAAGAGCTCATTATTGTAATATATATAAGCTCCTTTCTTAATGTCTTTTGCCTCTGTCATTCTAGATAAAGTAAAATAGACAGTTTTGTTTTAAATAATTTTCTTTTTTGGTAAGAAAAATAAAAATCCCGCGAAGCAGACAAAATGTCCGAAGGACTAGGACAGGTGTCCGATAAATTTATAAAAAGTTTTTATTTATACCTATATAATCATATATAAAAAGGTAAAAGAATGGGTAAAAAAGTTATATCGTTAAGCGTTGATGAAGAAGTTTATGAAAAATATAGGAAGTTCTGTGAAGAAAAGGGGATTATTTTGTCTAAACAATTTGAAAATTTCATTAGAGAAGAATTAAAGAAAAACAATAGGGATAAATAGGATGGCAACACATCATAAATTAATAATTGGAAATTGTATGGAAATGAAAGAAATTCCAGATGGAAGTATCCATTTGATTGTAACTTCACCACCTTATTTTAATGCTCCATTTGATTACAAGAATTTATTTAAAAGTTATGGTCAATTTTTAGGTGTATTAAGAAAAGTAGCAAAAGAAGCTTTTAGGGTTTTGGCAAAAGGAAGAATTTTTGTTCTGAATATAGATGATATGCTCGTAAATGGAGATAAATTTCCTATTGTCGCAGATGCCACAAAAATTTTTCTAGAAGCAGGATTTAGGTATAGAGACAGAATCATTTGGAAAAAGCCAGACGGATATTTAAGAATCAGTAGAAGAAGTGGGGTAATTCTACAAAATCCTTATCCTATGTATTTTTATCCCGATAATCTTCTTGAAAGTATTATTATTTTTCAAAAAGGCAAATTTGATTATAAATCAATTCCTAAAGAGATAAG
>CAZNZT010000045.1:0-5703 GCA_964577685.1 uncultured Methanosarcinales archaeon
ATAAACAACACTGATGATGGCATTCATATTAGTAATGGTAACAATAACACATTAGTAAACATAAATTCTAGTTGGAATGAGAGGTATGGTATTTATCTTGTTAGCTCAAACAACCAGTTAAGTAATATAACCGCAATAAACAACACTGATGATGGTATTTATATCGAGGATGGTGACAATAACACATTAATGAATATAACTTCAAGTTGGAATGGGGAGTATGGTATTTATCTTAGATCTAGTGAAAACAATCAGCTAAGTGGTATAACCGCAATAAACAACACTGATGATGGTATTTATATTTATGATGGTGACAATAACACATTAGCAAACATAAATTCTAGTTGGAATGAGAGGTATGGTATTTACTTACTATTAAGTTCTAATAATAACCTAAATAATATAACCACAATAAACAACACTTATCATGGCATTTATATTTATAATAGTGCCAATAACATGTTAACAAACATAAATTCTAGTTGGAACGGGGAGTATGGTATTTATCTTAAGGGCAGTTCAAACAACAACCAGTTAAGCAATATAACTACAATAAACAACACTGATGATGGTATTTATATCGAGGATGGTGACAATAACACATTAATGAATATAACTTCGAGTTGGAACGGGGAGTATGGTATTTATCTTTACTCCAGCTCAAACAATCAGCTAAGTGGTATAACTACAATAAACAACACTGATGATGGCATTCGTATTAGTAATGGTGACAATAACATGTTAACAAACATAAATTCTAGTTGGAACGGGGAGTATGGTATTTATCTTAGCTATAGTGAAAACAATCTTATTAAAGACTCTATAATAAAACTAAACACTGGAAGCGGGATTGCATTTTATTATTCAAAAAATAATACAATCTACAATAACCTCTTTAATAATTCTAAAAACTACAAATTTTATAATATCTACAATAACACATGGAACACAACAAAAACCCTGTTAACAAATATTGTAGGAGGTAACTATACTGGAGGTAACTATTGGGGTTATCCAAATAATACAGGTTACTCTGATACATGCAATAATACAGATAATGATGATTTCTGTGATGACCCACTTACCCTTGCTAATGATAATATTGATTACTGGCCTTTAACTATACCAGACTACGCCCCACCAGCTATAACCCTAATAGCACCAGCAAACAACACTTTAAATGACACAACAAACACTATTGACTTCTACTATAATGTCACGGACAAAAATAATGTAGATAATTGCAGCTTAATAATAAACAACAAGATAAACAAGACAGACACAAGCATAACCAAAGATGCAACACAAAATATAACAACATACTTGCCAAATGGAAACTACAACTGGAGCATTAATTGTACAGATTCAGCTGGAAATCAAGGAGGGAGTGAAGTCAGGAATATAAGCATAAATGTTGAAACAATAACCTCTTTTTGTGGAAACAATATAAAAGAAGCTGGAGAAGAATGTGACGGCACTGATTTGGATGGACAAGATTGCATAAAGAAAGGATATGATGGAGGCATACTAAAATGTACTGAGGACTGTACATTTGATACAACCAATTGCTATTATAGAACAACTCCACCACCACCAAAACCAAAGGAAGAAGCACCAGCACCAGAAGAAGAAACACCCACACCACAAGCACCAGAAGAAGAAACACCCACACCACAAGCACCAGAGCCACCATTACCACCATGGGCATCACCCCCTACACCTCCAGCTGCACAAGGACCCTCAGTAAAACTCCCACCCAAAAAGCCAACAAAATTCTTACCACTAACCCGAAACACAATCCCATGCCACACAGTAAAATACACAAAAATAAACAAAACAATACCTGTAAAATATGAAATAAGACCAAAAAAACTAATAGAAAAAGGTTATGAGGTAATAGTAGAGCCATTCTCCCTAGAATGCAAGGATGAGATAATAGACCTTACATTTAATATACCTGAAAACTACATAAACATAACCTTGCTGAAATGCAGAAGTGGGGTATGCAGACCAATGAAGGTTGAAGAAACAACAGAACTAAGATGCCTGAGAAAACTAACAAGGGAGATAAGAAGAGAAACTAAATACCTAATACCAGAATTTATTAAGATAAATATAACCCCTACAAAAATAAACCTAACAAAAACCAGGAAAGAACTGAAATCAGGAAACACCTCAATAATATTCAATAAATTCTCAAAGAACCTTACAGCAGAAATAAAGAAAAGTGATAAACCAATAGAAGAAGCAAAAAACCCATATCTAAAGATTATAGGAACGCCAGTAGTCCTTAACCTGAATAAGAACTATAATCATAGCACAACTATAACTTTACCATACACAGAAGAAGAATATGTTGACATGACAAGCCTAGGGATATATGCAAAGATAAAGGAAGGTTGGGATTATATTGGGGGCAGAATAGACAAAAAAAGAAAGGTAGTAACAGCAAATATAAGCAACCTGAACAGATACATGGACGAGAATAAAACAGCAATATTTGCAATTATGGGGATTCTCTGCACAAACTGTTACAAGTCCACTTTTGAGAAAGTGTATAATGGAACAAGTAGAGACGCTATAATCCTTGTCCATGGACTAGGAAGTAGTCCAGCAACCTTTAACGAGCTAATAGGTGATATAAAGCTAACAGAACAGCCATTCCAAACATGGGTATTCGGCTATAGTTCTGCCAGAACATTAGAAAACATTAGCAAAGACTTTAGAAACATGCTAGAAAAACACTCAAATGAGTTTGATAGGATATACATCGCAGCCCATAGCTTCGGTGGAATGGTAGTGCAAAAAGCATTATATGATAGCTATTTAGAAAATAGAAACAAAACAAAATACACATACTTGCCAAAAGTCAAAAAGGTCATCTTAGTAGGAGTCCCAAACGAAGGCTCAGTATTTGTAAAGGCATATGAAAATTTGTACAGAATGCTAATCAACAAAGGAGCAAAATATCTCAATTTATTTAATGTAAACAGCAAGACAGTAGATTATGTGAAATATGGTTTAACAATACCAAGAATACCCAATATAGATTATTATGTAATCGCTGGAACAAACCCATACCAGCTAGGAAGGATTTCAGAATTGAAGCAAATTAATGTAACACATGATGGAATTGTTACAGTAAACAGTGCACAGCATGTTGGTGAAGGCTATATAAACGACAGATGTTCAGATTTCTGGGATGTGCATGTAACCCATACAGAACTTATAGACCAGGCAATGGCAAGAAAATTAATTGAGCGTATAATAACAAAAGAGATAAAAAATACTAGCCAAAAGGGGCTAATAGGTTATACCCAATACTATGAATACAGAATAACAAACTGCTCAAGCCAAAATGTATACATGATAATAGGAAAAAAGATACACCCAGAAGCAGTATTTGACCCAACTGGTTGCTTATGTGGAAATGGTGTTTGCGGCATAGGAGAAGACGAGTTTAACTGTCCAGCAGATTGTGCAGTGTTCCTATCTCCAAACTGTAAGACGCTAAAAAACGCCCTAATCATAGCACTAATAACAACAATAATTCTAGCAATATCTAATATCTACCTAAAACAAAAAACAAAAAAAGAAATCTACACTTACTTAATTACAAAGATATTAAAAAACAAGATAAAAGAAACAACAGATAAAATAAAGCTAATAAAAATAAAAGAAGCCATTCTAGAAAAAGGCTGGCCAAAATATGCGGTAGAAAAGGGAATCAAAGCAATAACAAACAAAAAACCACTAAAAATAGAAGATATAAGAAAAACAAAAAGGATAAGAAACATAATAAACAAACTATTCCTCATATCTTACATAATAACAACACTAATAGCCTTAGCATTATGGTTACTATGCCCAGAAACAAAACCACATCTGGTAATAACCTTAGCAGCTATATTAACAGCAACATTAATCATAAAAAGTATTAAAAAGTTAAGAGAATTAAAGAAACAAAAACTGAAAAACTAAGGACCAACTAGCTTCTCCCACTCCTCAACCATCACCCTATCCTTATCAACCAACAAAATCTCCTCTAAGGATTTAAAATCAAAATTCAATATAGTTTCAATCATCGCCTTAGCAGCCTTATTCTTAGGCACTCCTCCAACGCCAGTGCCCATACCAGGAATAGCTATTCTCTTAAGCTTATGGTTCTCTGCACACTCCAAGGCAGCCCTTGTAGATTCAATCACATTACTCAAATCCACTAAAGAGGAAGGCTGTTCCATCGTTGGAGAATGAATAACATACCTACACTTTAATTTCCCAGCAGTTGTTATAACAGCATGGCCAATCGGGATTGGTGCTTTGCTTACAGCCTCCATCTCTATTTCACTACCGCCCTTCCTCTTAATCGCTCCTGCTACACCTCCACCCATATATCCATAAGAATTTGACGCATTAACAATAGCATCTACTTTTTTTAATTCTGTTATATCACCCTGCAATACAACAATTCTCATTCTACTTTATAAACCCTGTCATGCTCCCTAACATGCTCTTTGACTTTTAAACCGACACTCTCGCCTTCCTTTGCCTCTTCTATTGACTCGTGTTCCTTTTGCATTGACTCAACCGTTTGCTCAAAATCAGTTGTTGCTCCCTTTATCCTAATCTTATCACCAACCTTCAAGCTTCCTTTTTCTATCTTAACAACGCCTACACCAATCTTATTAAAATAGTGTGTAATGACACCAACTTCCTCCCCTATTTTTTCCTCTTCTGGCTTAGCTTCTTCTGTATTTTCTTTTTCTTCTTCCATACAATCACCCCCTAAGAAAAAAATAAGCAGAACTAATATATAAAAGTTATTGAGAAAAGATGGACAGCTTACCTAGTTTCCCGCACAATGCAGTACCGCTAGGTACGGAGGCTTGCTTAACTTCCGTGTTCGAAATGGGAACGGGTGATCCAAGCCCCTATGGCCGTCCAAAACAAAAGAATATATCTCTATTTAAAAATTTAACTAATCATCCACTCCTCACAACCCTAATCTTATATCCATCGTCAAGCTCTATAACTTTCTCGCCCTCCTCTTGTGATGTTTCACTAGAAAAAGAGTTTTCATTAGATGAATACTCTAAAGACTCCATCTCTCTAATACCCTCATCCAACATCTTATTTATCCTAGCTGCTTCCTCAATCGCTCTCCTCTCTTCAGCCCTTTTCCTCTCCTTCTCTTCCCTTTCTATCTCTTCTGCTGTTTTTATCTCTATAAAGCTAAAGGCCCTCTTAAATATCCTAAGAGGATTTTTTAATCTCCTATGCTTCTTCCTGAAATCAGGCTCTACCCTGGCTTTTTCCCTCTTAACCCTAACCTCTTTTTGTTCCACCTTTGGTTTTGGTTTAACAAAAAAAGACTTAAACCTGAAACCAAGAAACCTATAAATGCCAATTCGCTTATTCTTTCCCCTTTCCCTCTTATTCCTCAATTTCTCCTCCAACCCCCTCATTAAAAAAACAGATTTACTAAAAGCAACCGAAAGAAAATAAACAAATCTAGCCTTCTTATTTATTATCTTATATCTAACTTTAGAAAGAAACCTCTTCCTTCTTCTACCACCAAGATATTTGCTCATCTCTTTATGGAAATCTACAGGCATAATACTAATTCAAGAATTCTAGTTATATAAACTTTTTTATTTTGTAAAGTAAAGTTATTAAGTATACAATTCACAAGGAATAGCATTA
>CAZNZT010000046.1:0-5162 GCA_964577685.1 uncultured Methanosarcinales archaeon
TTTGATTATTAAATAAGAATTAATAAGTGTATACTTTTAAGGTTTACTTTACAGTTTTTACATGTCTAACAGGTCATGGAAGAATGGTTGTTCCTCTAAAGTTCTTATTTTCCAAAAGATTCGTTAAATTGCTAAGATCCTGACCAACAACTATTACCACCAACTTCGATTTTTCAGCTTCCCTTATAGCCACTGGGTCAAACGGTAAATTCAATCCGGGTTTCCATTCCTTCCCAATTAGTTTTTTAAAATCCCTCCACTTAATTTTGCTCAATGGTTTTGCACCTTTGTATTTTTTTGGATCTTTATCATAAACATAATCAACATCAGTGATATTAATGAGCTTATCTGCTTTAATTTTCTTCGCCAACAAAACAGCATCATAATCTGTACTCCAACCGGGTTTCCATCCACCTGCAACATTTATAGGATACTCAAAATCAACACTCTCATTTGGATTACTTATTATCTTACTATTCGCCATTTCTCCAAAAATAGATTTTACAAAATAAGCATTTAACCAGGTTGCATATATCCCCACAAAATCCAAATCATAATCACTTACACTAGTAATCTTTAAGGCAGACTCTTGATATTTCCTAGCTATACTTCCGCCTCCGCAATATACTACAACCATATTTCCTTTCTTGACATAACCCTCAATTAGTTTCTTAAAACCTTTCAAGAAGCCTATATTAATCTTATCTGGTACAATTATAGAACCTCCAAGAGATATCACAATCTTAGCCATGATTTTCTTAGAATCAAAAAGATATAAAAAGCTTTCTATGTAAATTAAACCAATATTTTTTATTTTATCTTCTTTTTTATCTTCCTAAACCTCGCCCAAGTCATCCTCTCCCATTCTTTCCATTTAGTAGGTCCATATTTTTTGTAAGCTTCAATAACAGCTGGCTCTTTACCCACTGCTTCAGCAGCTGTGAGGAGTTTCTTTCCTAATTCTCTTGCTCTTTTAAATACCTCATAATAAAGTTCCTTATATCTATAATCTCTAAGAAGATGGTGATCGATAACATAGAGTCTAGAAGCAGTATTTTCTAATAATCTTATGGTATTCCTAACACATAATTCTAAATTTTTAAAAGACATCACATAACCAAGTAAATAAGTTGGTGCTCCATCAAAAATGATATAATCCGGTTTTTCATTAGAAATTAAATCAACATATTCTTCTGTATAAATTCCATTCAAATCAGATGTAAACAATAGTTTTTCTTTGCCATCATCAATTACTACCATCAAAACAAAACCAAGACCTGTATTTTTTGCCCCGTGCCATACAGGACTAGAAAACCTTATTTTTGTTTTTCCAAAAACAAAACATCTATTGTCTGCTATTTCTAGTTTTTTTACCTTATTCTTTATTGACATCAAAAAATCATTACCTCTATGTCTCTGAGATTTGTTTATATCTTTATTGGGATCCTTAAGCAACAAAAGTTTATCCTTATACAGAAATGGGTTGTTGGGACTAAAATGGTCATAATGATAATGAGTTATAACAATAACATCAGAGTTTCTACAAGCCCTTTTTATCTCATTAGAGTATTTAAAATCCAATTCTTCTTTTTTAAAAAAAGGTAAAGGAAAAGAACTAGTTTCCCATGCAATGCCTGGGTCTATGGTTATACTAATATCATTCGTTCTAACAAAAGTACACATACTTTTTACACCAAACGAATCAAATGCAACATATTTGATCTTCATTATACACCACTATAAAGCCTAAAAGCAAAAAACTTTGGAAGCCCTGCCTTTAATATCTTACTTGCTGCTAAATCTACATCATAAGAAACCCTTACTATTGTTGCTTCCAATTTCTTAATATCTATTTTCATGCTTTATCTATAACTATGGTTACCTCTCCTCTAATATCTTTCCCCCTAATTTCTTTATAAACATCTATTGCTCTTCCCCTAATAAACTCCTCAAATTTTTTTGTTAGTTCCCTAGCAACACATACCCTCCTCTCAGGAAGCATCTCTGAAATAATTTGTAATGTCTTTACCAATCTATGTGGGCTTTCATAAATAATTGTTGTCATATTGCTGTTTATTATTTTATTAAAAAAATCTTTTTTCTTCTTGTCCTTTTTAGGAAGAAAACCATAAAAAGCAAAACTGTCAGTAGAAAAACCAGAACCAAGAAGGGCTGTTATTAAGGCAGTTGGCCCAGGGATGGGGATTACTCTAATATCATACCTAATTGCTTCCCTTATTAAATAAAAACCCGGATCACTAATCCCGGGCGTACCAGAATCAGAAACCAAAGCAATACTCCTTCCCTTCCTAAGTTCTTCAATCGCAAATCTAGTTCTTCCTTTTTTGTTAAAATCATTAAAAGAAACAAGTCTTTTGTTAATGCTATAGCTCTTTAATAAAATTCTTGTCCTCCTTGTGTCCTCAGCAAGAACTAAATCAACTGTCCTCAAGATTTCTAAAGCCCTAAGTGTTATATCGGCTAAATTCCCGATGGGGGTAGCGACAATATATAGGGACATCTTACTCAAGAACCGCTTTAATTCTTCTAATCCCGGCTGCAGAGCTTTCCTCTTTTATGATTCTGAAGCGCCCAAGCTCTTTAGTATTACTCACATGGGGGCCTCCACATATCTCCTTAGAAAAATCGCCTATAAAATAAACAAAAACCCTATCGCTATATTTATTATCAAAAACACCTTGAGCCCCAATCTTTTTAGCCTCGCTTATGCTCATCTCTTTCCTTACCACAGGTAACCCCTCCCTAATTTTCTCATTAACAAGAGCTTCTACTTTCTTAAGTTCCTCTTTAGTCAATTTTCTATAGAAATTAAAATCAAATCTTAGTCTCTCAGGCGTTATATTTGATCCTTTCTGGCATATATCTTGCCTGCCAAGAACTTCTCTTAATGCCTGACCTAGCAAATGGGTGGCTGTATGCAATTTTGTAGTCTCAACTGAGTGATCTGCTAATCCACCTTTAAATCTCTTCTCAGCCCCCCTCCTACTTAACTCCTGGTGTTTCCTAAATTCTTTTTCAAAACCTTCCACATCAACAAAAATGCCCTTCTCCTTAGCTAGCTCTAAAGTCATCTCCAAAGGAAAGCCAAAACTCTGAAATAACAAGAAAGCATCTTTACCAGAGATTTTATTATTGCTCACTATTTTCTCAAACTTCCTTAAACCCTTCTCCAATGTTTTTCTAAATTTTTCATCTTCTTTTTTTAGTTCATTAAGTATCTTCCCCTTGTTCCTCTCTAATTCTGAGTAATCATCCTTATGCAACTCAATAACAATTTTAGCTAACTCTGTCAAGAATTCACTCTCTATACCCAAAAGCTTCCCATGCCTTATAGACCTCCTAATAAACCTCCTCAGAACGTAACCTTGGTCAAGATTAGACGGGACTATACCTAAATCATCACCCAAAATAAAAGTAGCTGCCCTTATATGGTCTGTTATTATCCTTATAGACTTCTCTTGCTTTCCATCAGGGCTTTCAATGCCCGATATCTTCTTTATCTTGTTAATTATGGGCAAGAATGTTTCTATTTCATAAACAGTTTTTTTCCCTTGCAAAATAGCTGCTGTTCTTTCAAGTCCCATCCCAGTATCAACATTCCTCTGCTTTAATCTTTCATACTTGCCCTTTCCTATTTTATTATACTCCATAAACACATCATTCCATATCTCAAAATACTTACCACAACTACAACCTGGCTTACAACCCTCACTACATTTCTCTTTACCAGTATCATAAAACATCTCTGTATCTGGTCCACAAGGACCTGTTTCACCAGCTGGTCCCCACCAGTTATCCTTTTTCGGAAAGAAAAATATTCTCTCTTTAGGTATTCCCAAAGACATCCATATCATAGCAGACTCCTCATCCCTGGGAGCATCTTCATCTCCAGCAAAACAGGTTATATACAATCTATTCTTATCAAGCCCAAGCCATCTTTTCTCAGTCAAAAATTCAAAGCTCCACTTGATAGCTTCTTCCTTAAAATAATCTCCCAAACTCCAATTACCAAGCATCTCAAAGAATGTAAGATGAAATGGGTCACCAACATCATCAATATCATCTGTTCTTAAACATTTTTGACAATTAGCTAACCTTTTACCTAAAGGATGTGGTTGTCCCATTAGATATGGAACCAAAGGATGCATTCCAGCTGTAGTAAACAAAACAGTTGGATCATGCTCTGGAATTAGACTAGCAGAAGGTATAATCGCATGTCCCTTTTCTTTAAAAAATTCCAAAAATTTTTTCTTTAATTCTTTTATTTCCATATCCTAGAAGATAAGTTTTAGATTTATTTAAATAATTTTTCCAATAAATCAATAGTATAGAGGATTATTGCTTGTGTCTGTGCCTTTGTTGGATAAAAAGCATCCTTTTTCCTATGAACAGAATTAATTCTTACTTGATTGATTAAGTGTATCTGATTAGTAATCGCTGGGTCTAACCTAACATTCTTCTCCTTCAATTTAGCAATAAGATTGCCTAGCCCTATCCCAGGAGACTTCTCTAGTAAATCATTACCAGTAAACTCATAGTATTTCCTATGTAGGGCTACCTCTAATAACCTCCCACAAAGGATTACAGAACTCCTATAACAAGCGTTATTAAAACATTTATTTAATTCACTAAAATCTGCCCTAATCTCAGAACTAATCTCTTCAGGAACGTTTAGAGGCAACATAAACTCCTTCTTTGTATTCTCCTTTGGAAAGTTAAGTTGTTTTGTTAGTTTGATTATTTGCTTCACGGTCTTATCAATTTTATTCAAATCATTACTGTCTAACTCTGGTATCAGTTCCAAAATACTATTTATAATTGGTTGATTTTTTATATCATATTTGCTTAGTCTGAATAATTCTAAAGAAGTAGATTTAACTAATTGCAGGTTTATCCTTAAATTACCAAGATAATACATCCTCTGTTTCTCATTATAATCGTAGAGTGCCTTTTCCTTATCTAGTTCTCTATTCAAATCAATCTTATTTCTAATAGCCAAATAAATTGCATCCTGTAAACTAGTAAGAGCCTTTCTAAAGCCAACCATATCACTAACCAAATAAACTAGGATTTTTATAGTTTTTGATTTTGTAAAGTAAACTTCTTAAGTATACAATTCACAAGGAATAGCATTAATCCCT
>CAZNZT010000047.1:0-4302 GCA_964577685.1 uncultured Methanosarcinales archaeon
GCAAGGCAATTCATCTCAAAGCTAAAGCTTTGAGTTTCCTTGCCTGAGAGAATAAAAATTAAAAAAGAAAAATCGTGATGCCTATGGATGAAGAAGAACTGGAGGAAACAATATACGAAGAAGAAGGAAGAGAAGACCTTGTAGAAGATGATGAGATGACTCCAGAGGAAGAAGGGTTTATGAAGGGATACGAGGAAGCTAGTAATGAAGGGGACGAGGAGGACATTTAGAGTTCTTAGTAATTTAAAAATGAGAAAAGCTTTATAAACTAGGATAAAATTCCTTTTCTTATGAAACTAATAGAAAAAAAAGCAACAGCAAAATTACCAACAAAATATGGTGAGTTTATAGTACATGTTTATGAAACAAAAAATAAAGAGCAGCATGTAGCCTTAGTTAAAGGGGATGTCAAAGGGAAAGAGAATGTATTGGTAAGAGTTCATTCTGAATGTCTTACAGGTGAAGTGTTTCATTCTTTAAGATGTGATTGTGGTGAACAACTAGAAATAGCATTACAGATGATTGCGAAGGAAGGGGGTGTTTTACTTTATTTGAGACAGGAGGGCAGAGGTATTGGCCTTCTTAATAAGATAAAGGCTTACGCCCTACAGGAACAGGGTATTGATACAGTAGAAGCTAATGAAAGACTAGGGTTTAGGGCTGATGAGAGAGATTACACAATTGGTGCCCAGATATTAGCTGATTTGGGTTTAACAACAATAAGAATAATAACCAACAACCCAAGAAAAATAGAGGGACTAGAAAAATATGGATTGAAAATTGTGGAACGGATTCCAATAACAGTACCTCTTACCGAAGAAAATAAAAAGTATCTTGAAACAAAAAAGAGGAAGCTAGGACATATGATTGATTTAAAAGGAATTGTAAGATAATCTAGGACCTTTGGCTCTTTTCTTTAGATTCTCTTGTCTTTTTAGCCTCAAACACAACTTCTTTCCCCTTTATCATATCATAGATATTTTCATTATCATAGACAATATTACCATTCACAAAAGTCATAACAGGCCATCCCTTTAGTATTTTACCCTCAAAAGGACTCCATTTCACCCTAGTAAATAGCTCATCTCTTTTCACTTGCTTCTCCAATTTTATATCAATAACTGTCAAGTCTGCATCAAACCCTTCTGCCAAAACTCCTTTGTTCTTTATTCCAAAAATTCTTGCAGGATTTCTTGATGTTAGATTAATAAGTTCCTTTAATGTGAGTCTTCCTTTGTTTACTGAGTCCAACAACAGTGGGAGCATCGTTTCTATACCAGGTAATCCAGACCTTTCTTCTTCCAATTTTTCTTTTTCTAGGTGGGGAGCATGGTCTGTAGCTATTACATCAACAAAACCAGCCTTCAATGCCCTCCATAGCGCATCCACATCTTTTTCTGTCTTTAAAGGTGGTTTTACATTTGCTAGCTTACCTAGCCTTTCCTTATCCCTTATTGTCAAAAAAAGGTGGTGTGGTGTTACCTCAACATAACAATGCTTCTTATTTTTTCTTATTGCCTTTATTTCGTTTTCAGAACTTATATGACAGGCATAGAATTTTCTATTAAGTCTAGTGGCTATTTCTATCGCTTTTAACAAATTTTCTTCTTCCGCATGGATACTACATAATCTTGCTGTTTTCATTATTTCTTCCACCTTGCTAATATCATCTATCTTCAGATTACCAGTCGAAACATTCATGAATATCTTAACAGATGCAATATTTTTTACTTTTTTTATCTCTTCTATATTGTCTCCTGTAGAACCAAAGTGGAACCCATAGTTTACTATGGATTTCTTAGCTAGTTCTCTTTTTTCTTCTAAAGCTCCAAGCGTAGTTGTTGGTGGCAATGTATTTGGCATATCCAAAATAGTTGTGACCCCCCCTTTAGCAGCTGCGATAGAACCTGAAAGAAAATCTTCTTTGTGCGTTAGGCCAGGTTCTCTAAAATGAACATGAGAGTCTATAACACCAGGTATTATAATATTTCCTCTTATGTCTATAACTTCATCTGCTGTTATCATTTCATCACTTATACACGCTATCTTGTTGTTTTCTAAGAGTATGTGTTTTTCAACCAGTTTTTCGCCTTCTAATATTTTACAATTCTTCAATAGCTTTGATATCATTTTTTATAATTAAAATATTCTTTTATTGAAACTTTTTTTCCAGATTTTGCTCTTGCAAACTTTCCAAGTTCTTTTAGTTTTCTCAATTGAATAGAGCTAAAAACAGGACCATCTTTGCATACCAACTGCCCATTTATAACACAGCTACCACACACACCAATACCACACTTTATAAATCTTTCTAGACTCGCTTGACACTCTACATTCTTCTTTTCACAGATATCAAAAACTTTCTTTATCATAACCTCTGGACCACATGTATAAACTACCTGTACATCCTTTTTAATTATCTCTGCCAGTATATCTGTGACAAACCCCTTAATCCCGAAACTACCATCATCAGTACAGTATATTATCCTATTTTTTTGTTTCTCCATAGTTTCTAAAAGTTCTTTGTTCATCCTATACAACAGAAAATCCTTTGATTTTGCTCCTTGTATTATTACGCTGTTCCTTATCTTTTTAATCAAGGGCAAAGCAGGAGCCATTCCCAATCCGCCTGCAACTATTATTGATTTGCCTTTCTTTATTTCAAATCCATGTCCATAAGGCCCTCTAATCCCTAGCCTTGCCCCCACCTTTATTTTGCTTACCTTTTTTGTAAATTCCCCTTTTTCTTCAACCGTTACTCCAAATTCCTCTTTTTCATAATAAGAAATCGCAAATGGTTTTTCACCTATCCTTGGCAACCATAAGAGAATAAATTGACCTGGTTTATATTCTATTCTTCCCTTGAATATTATTGAAACTGCATTTGGAGTTTCCCGTATTACCTTCTTTACCCTAAATATCTTGTGCATTTTTAACCTTCTCTTTTGATAATATTTAGCATTTCCTTACAAATTTTCCTAAATACATCTATCCCCCTGAAATATACTGCTGAACCTACTCCAACCAGCTTTGCTCCGGCTTTCAACATCTCAATAGCATCTTTACCGTATGTTACCCCCCCAACACCAAGAACAGGTATAGTAACAACCTTGCTTATTTCCCTTACTTTTTTTAGTGCTATCTTTCTAATTATTGGTCCACTGATCCCACCTTTCCCATAGTGGAGTAAAGGGACCTTAAGCTTTGGATGTAAAATCTCTTTCTGTACAGTATTTATAGCACAGATTGCATCTGCTCCTGCTTTTTCACAAACAAGAGCTATCTCTGCTATATCATCACAATTAGGCGTTAACTTTGGCATTATTGGTATATCCACAGACTCCTTAACATATCTTACAAGTTTGCTTGCCAATCTTGGTTCTTTACCAAATATCATACCATCCTTCTTATTTGGACAAGATATATTCAATTCAATAATGTCTGGCTTATATTTTGATATATATTTAGCAATATTAACATAATCCTGAATAGAACTTCCATAAATTGAAGCAATTAAAGGAACAGATATTTCTCTCCATCTTCTAAATTCTTCATCCATGTTCTTATATCCTGGAGTAGGTAATCCAACAGCATTATACAGCCCATTTTTTATTTCTACAACAGTAGGATTCCTATGCCCTTCTCTTTCAATAGGACCTATGGACTTTGTAGTTACAGCCCCTGCACCACAAGACACGACCCTTTTCAACAAATCAACAGAAGTTCCCAAAATCCCAGAAGCAAGCACTAGTGGGTTTTTAAACTTTATATTGCAAAACTCTACACTTAGCATTCTAATTATTTAAGCTTAATTTCGTTTCCTTCAATAACCCTCTCACAATAATGACATTTAACTTTTAATGGTTTTTTAGTAATCAGGTAAAACAAAGTTTTTACTTCTTCATTGTTAGTTATGCATTTCGGATTAGAACATTTAATTATATTCTCAAACCTATTTGGTAATTCAACTTTTGATTTATTTTTTACTTCGTAATTTCTGATAATATTAATAGTGGCTGCTGGTGCAATTATTGCTATCTCATTAACCTCTTTTTTTGTGAGTTCCCTTCCACCTATTTTTATTATCCCCTTTTTCCCAAGCTTTTTGCTCTTAAGGTTTGTAGCAACAGATACTATATTGTCATGTTCTCTAAGCTTTAGTATATCAACCACTTCAAACACTTTATTAGCAGGTATATGGTCTATTACAGTGCCTTCCCTTATTGCTGAAACCCTCAGTTCCTTCTTCATTCTCTCAGGCAAGGAAACTCAAAGCTTTAGCTTTGAGATGAATTGCCTTGC
>CAZNZT010000048.1:0-4202 GCA_964577685.1 uncultured Methanosarcinales archaeon
TTTTGATTATTAAATAAGAATTAATAAGTGTATACTTTTAAGGTTTACTTTACACTTTTAAGGTTTACTTTACAAAAAAGAAACTTTTTTATAGTATTCTTATTTTCTGATTTGGTTATTGGTAAGGAAAGCAAGGGTGAAAGTCCCTCGCTGGCCCGCAGCCGTTAAAGCCGGAATGCTTACCAAGATAAAAAAATGGATCGTGGAGTTGTCCGCTTGGACTTCTCTCACTTTGATTTTTAGAGTTACAGATGAAACAAAGATTGTTATTAAAAAAAAAGAAAAAAGAAAATGTTAGCAGAAAAGCTAAAGAGAAAGAAGAGCAAAAACTAAAACCAGCAGAAAGGATAGCACTATATGCTCTACAAAAACAATTGCATATTTTGAAGCTAAAAGAGTATCTTGTTATTATCACATTCATTATCGGTTCAGCTTTCCTAAGGAGTTTGATGCAGATAATACCAAGTGCTGAGCCAATAACATTTTTTGCTATTCTTTCTGGATGGTTATTCGGAAAAAAGAAAGGGTTTATAACAGGTGCTTTAGCTGCGTATCTGTCTAATTTTTTTATGTTTGGTGGACAAGGACCATGGACAATATTTCAGGCTATATCATGGGGGTTTGCTGGATTTCTTGGTGGGTTTATAAAGCATATTATAAAGGAAAAAGACATACAGGGCAATTATTGGCTTTATTGGCTAAAGTCAATCTTCCCAGTTATTTTTATAGTTGTTTTCTCAACAGGTGTATTTGAGGTAATAATGAACATAAGCTGGGCTTTGCTTATGCCGTTTGGTGTCTTTGCCCTATTCTTGTCAGGGTTTCCTTTTCTATTGATACACCTCTTTTCGAATATCATTTTTGCTATGTTTTTACCCTTGGCGAGGAGGATTGTTTATGAAAAAGGAAAATTCAATGAGCGTGAAATATGCTATTCTATTGCTAATAGGATTACTAACTGTAACAGGGATATATTTAAGAGAGAATCAGACAGAGAGTAGTCATGGCGAAGTAACTCTGATAATTAAGTCCTTAGGAGTAACAAAAATAGAAAGATTTAAGTTCTCAGAAGGAACTGCACTAGGATTGTTGAGCATGAACCATAGTGTAAAGACGATGTTAGATAAGGACTTTATAATATGTATAGACGGTGTTTGTGCTGATAAAGAATACTATTGGCTATTTTATGTTAATAACAAGACAATAAATTATGGTGCAAAAAGATATAGGCTTAAAGATAAAGATGTAATAAAATTTGAATTTACAAATAGGAACATAGGTGGCAAGACATGGATATAAAAAAAACAAAAAAACGATTATTCCTAGTAACTATTGTTTCATTGTTGTTTATACTAATAAATTATGTTAGCGCTGCAAGAGTTTGTGTAGTAGCATACTACAATAATGGGAAAGAACCTGATAGTAAATGTATTGAAATAGAGGAAGGGAAAGATGGATATGAACTAATGCAAAAGACAGGCTGGGATTTGCTGTGGAGCCCAGAATCAATATATGGGCATATGCTTTGTAAGATTAATGGAATCGGAACAGGGATAAGTGGTAACTACTGTGAATATAAAGGAGAGTTCTGGAATATAGTTTTGAATATGAATCATGAATGGGTACATCTTCCTGTTGGACTAGATGGACAAGGTCCATGCTGGAATTATGATATAAATTCCTGGGCAGGACATTATTGTACAAGAGATAATGATGTTCTAGGATTTGCTTTTGGTGGAACAGGCTCAATACCAGATATGTTCATCATTGATGACTTAAAAGTTTATGTTGATAAAAAGATTGATACAAGTGTTGATGAGAATGGCGGTCTAATAAGCAATAGAGTCCGCCCTGGCTCTGAAATAAAGATAAAAATAAAACTGAAAAACATGTATAATAGGGATACAGATATTTCAATTAGAGATGTAAAGATAGACTCCATATTAGAAGAGATTAATGATGGAGAGGATATTGAGACAGAGGTTGAGGAGTTTGATATTGATGCAGGAAGTAGTAAAAAGATAGAACTAGATTTTAGAATACCTCTTGAAGTAGATGCTGGAAATTATAATCTAAACATAAAGATAAAAGCAGAGGATGACGCCCTGATTAAGTATGAAAAAAATTTGAATTTTGATGTAAGGGTAGAAAAGGAGAAACATAAGCTATACATAAATGAACTTAGTTTAGATAAAGATTCATATAGATGCGGAGATATTGCTTTGCTGAATGTGGGGGTTATCAATATCGGTGGAAAGGAAGAGGATGCATCTCTGTTAATTGAGAGTCAGCCCTTGGGCTTAAATACTAGTGAAAGCCTTTACTTGTCTGATGAACCATATGAAGGTAGAAATAAATTCTTCAAAGAATATTCTATCAAGCTAGGAAAACTAGCTAAGGGGGTGTACCCTATAAACGCAATTCTCAGATATGGCTTAAAAGTTGAATTCAAACAACTTATGTTAAAGATAGAAGCATGTAATAATGATAATAATAAAACAAAGACAATAACAACAGAAAGAAAAGACCAAGGTAGTTCAACAAAAGAACCAAAAGAAGAAAGATTCTATAGATATAACAAATATGAAAATAAAAAATATGGAACAAAAGAAGAAAGAACAGAAAATAAAGAAACAGCCCTTAAACAAAAAAGACGCTATTTAGTCTTTATAATGTTCGGGTTTATGTTATTTCTTACCCTTTTGGTTGCTGTATTAACCACATTGGTTTTCTTTTTAAAGAAAAGATAGAAGACAATAAAAAATAAAACAACAATAACAAGTCAGTTAAAAGACCAAAAAAAGCATAAATTTTATAAATGACAATAGAACCGCCAAATCAAATATGGCAAGAAAAAAGAAAGCAAAGAGGGTAAAAAAAGTTACGAAAAAGATAAAGAAAGCTACAAGAAAAAAGAGAATAAAAAAGCAAGATATTGATTTGTCTGCAATAAAATTTTGCCCTGCGTGTGGTTCTGATAATATCATATACAGTCAGATGAGAGATGAGCTTATATGCAAGGATTGTGCAGAGATATTCTCTAGATCTACAATAGAGCAAATTAAAAAGAGTAAAGAAGATAACCAGATTTAGGTTTTAACGCCAGATAACTTTAACATGGTCTGTTCTTTCATAAGGCTTTATGTCTATATCTTTTATGTTCATTCTAACACCTGCTTTATACTCAATCAACCCAAGATGCGCAATCATGGCAGCGTTATCAACCAAAAGCTCGTTAGGGGGGATAAAGCACTTTGCACCTCTTTCTTCAGTCATTTTTTTGCACATCTCCTGTAGCCTAGAGTTACATGCAACCCCGCCCCCTAGAAGAAGTTCTTCCTTCTCGCAATGAGCCATGGCTCTCTCAGAAACCTCAACCAACATTGCAAATACTGTCTCTTGACAACTATAACACAAATCCTCTTTTGAAAACCTGCCCGAGTCATATTTCTGTTTTAGGTTTGTTTGAATACCACCAAAGCTTACATCCATGCCCTTTACAACATAAGGAAGTTCGATATAGTTTTTACCTTTTTCAGCAAGCTTTGCTATTTTTGGGCCACCAGGAAATCCTAGACCCATATATCTTGCAAAACCATCAAGAAAGTTACCAACACCATTATCCAGTGTTTCTCCAAATACCCTATACTTCCCACCCTCATAGGCAATAATTTGTGTATTCGCACCTGAAACATAGAGCAATACAGGATCATTACAACTAGTGACAAGCCTGCCTATCTCTAGATGGGCTATGCAATGATTTACCCCTATGATTGGTTTTCCTAGTTCATTAGCAATATCTTTTGCCTTTTCCATCCCGACTACTAAACAGGGGGGCAAACCAGGGCCTTGTGAAAATGATACTAGGTCTATTTCATTTATAGATATGCCAGCATCCTTTACAGCTTTCTCAATCAGTATGTCTTTTACCTTTATATGATGCTCCTTAGCCTCTGTTGGATGTATACCTCCCTTGTTAGATGCATAACTATCTTTTACATTAGCTAGTATCTTTCCATCATCAGTAACTATCCCAACACCAAAAGTATGTGCTGTACTTTCAATACCAAGACATATCATTATTATAACCCAACATAAGTTGTAAATAATTGGTAAAAGAAAGGGTTATTTAAAATTTTTTAGAAAAGGGCTTAGTAGAAATCCTCAGTTAAATTTATAACCCAGTTAGTCATAAGACTAAC
>CAZNZT010000049.1:0-3527 GCA_964577685.1 uncultured Methanosarcinales archaeon
CCATCATGTCATTGCTGGAAACTGAAACCTTTAGGTTTCAGAGGAGGTCATTTTATCTTCCCAAGCACTAGAGCTAATAAAGCTTGTCTTACAGGTATTCCATTTGCGGCTTGTCTGAAATAAGCTGCATTTGGTGTACCATCTAGCTCCTTGCTTATTTCACCTACCCTAGGTAATGGATGCATTATGATAAGGTCTTTTTTACTGTGCTCTAGGAGCGATCTGTCTAGTCTGAAGACATTCTTATATTTCTCATATTCCAAGGGATCTGGAAATCTTTCCTTTTGGATCCTAGTAGCATACAGAACATCTAGTTTCTTGCTTACCTTAAACACATCATTTGTTTCAAGATAGTTTATTTTTCTCTTTTTAAGTTCTTCAAGATAGTACTTTGGGATTCTAAGTGCATCTGGAGCGATGAAGAACATCTTTGTATTAAAGTGGGACAAAGCAATTACTAAACTATGTACAGTCCTTCCATATCTTAAGTCCCCTAAGAAACCAACATTAAGATTATTAAGTCTTCCTTTTTCTTTTTGTATAGTGTAGAGGTCAAGAAGAGTTTGAGTTGGATGTTGGTTTGCTCCATCTCCTGCATTTATAACAGGAACTGAAGCAGATTCTGAAGCTAATCTGGCTGAGCCCTCTATTGGATGTCTTATAACAATAACATCAGCATATCTTTCTACCATCTTTATAGTATCCCATAAACTCTCTCCCTTTTTTATAGAAGTTACATCTGATTTTGCAAATCCTATACAACTCCCGCCTAGCTTTTTCATTGCTGAGCCAAAGCTAAGCCTAGTTCTTGTAGATGGTTCAAAAAACAACAAGGCCAAGACCTTGCCCTTTAGCAGATCTGGCTTAGGATTTTTTTCCATTCTTTTTGCTATATTTAATACATATAAAAGTTCATCCTTAGAGAAATCCCATATTGATATTATATCTCGTCCTTTAAAATTAACCCCCCTTTTCATCTTTAAAATAAGCTTTGCTTCGCTGGTTTAAATATTTTACTGTTTTTGCGTTATAGGATAATCCATTACACATTTTGATTATTAAGGCTATTGAATATATGGATTAGTTGTTCTATTCCCTTTTTAATAGGTCTTTTATATAGAAACTCTTTTTGGGAATGTATATGTTTAGCATTAGTTATACCTATCGTTAGACTTGGCAATCCTTTGCTTATAGGATAATTCGAATCAGTACTACCAATATCCTCAATAGTCTTTATGTTTAGTTTCTTATGTATCTCTTTTATTAGTCTTATCAGTTTATAGCTATTCATCTTTCCTGTGGGTCTGTCCCCTAATACTTCGGTGGAAATTTTTGCATCCCTTATATTAGATAAAATGGCTTTTAACTCTCTTTTTTTTGCATCCAGCTCTTTTTGACTTGTAGACCTGAATTCTAAGGAAAATTCACAATAATCTGGGATAGAGTTTATACTCCTTCCACCATTTATTGTTCCAACATTGAAGGTGGTCTTAGGAGAGTCAAGAAATTCTAATGAGGATATCTCCTGAATTATCCTTGTTGCTAACACAATAGCATTTGCTCTTCCATAGTCCCTCCAGCTATGCCCTCCTCTTGTTGTTACAATTATCTTTACTCTATGACTCCCAGCAACTCTTGTAGTTAGTCTTCCTAGTTTATATCCTTCTACAACAATATGTGCTCTGATGTTATGCTTTTTAAGGTGATCTATAAAATATTTTATACCTCTTAGATTACCCAATCCTTCCTCACCAACATTGAAAAGGAATATAATGTTTTTCTTTAATTGTATTTTATTTTCTTTAATGTACTTTAAAAGATACAATAGTGAAATAATACCCATAGAATTGTCGCATATCCCTGGACAAAATATCTTATTTTTGTCTTCTTTGATCTTTAGTTCAGTTGATTCTGGAAATACGGTATCAACATGTGCAGAGAATAAGATGGTTCTACTTTTTTCTTTATTAAGCCCTAAGAAAAGATTACCTTCCTTATCTATGTTTATACCACAAAATCCCTTTCTAATTAAATAATCTTTTATATATGATATCCTTCTTTTTTCTTTGAATGGGGGGGCAGCTATAAGAGCTATTGTCTTTAAATCTTTTATTATATTTTTATAATTCTTTTCAACGAAGATTTTTGGTTCTTTCATTCTTTTTTTGCACTATCCCAAAAACTCTATCAACCAGTGAACCCCTCCCAGTACTGTCCATGACATCGTAAACCACTGAATTAACTAGTTCTTCAAAATATTCTCTTCTATAGTACCCTTCTTTATCTATTGGGGTATTGAATAATATTGGTATTCCAACTCCCTGTTCCCTAACAAATCTATATGCACCATAAGCAGCCATATAACCTGTTGAGCACATAACACCAACCACAAAGTTAGGACTTATTTCAGGATCACTTAGTAATGGAGGGATGCTTCCCCACATCACATCCCCACCACACTCTAGAATAAAGACATCTGGCTCTGCTCTTTCAGCTTCCATCAACAATCCTTTTATTACCCTAAGATATTCCTCAGGGGGCAGGGAGTAAGTAGTTACTAAACCAAAATCTACAAAATCTAGGTAAAATTGAGCACCAGCATCCCACATAGAGTATTTATCTCTAATATTTCCTGACCCATTAGTTTTGCAAGCTGCAACACTTAAACCCCTTTCTACAAACCCCTTAATTAGTGCGGATGCTGTAGTAGTCTTACCACATTCTGCACTTGAACCTAAAACCAAAACAATGGGTGTATTACCCCTATAATTATCTGCAATATTGTACGGAGTTAAATCTCTTATATTTCTAACAATTCCTTCCTCATTAGCAACAATTGCCTCAAGTCTTAATTCAATAGGTTTGTTTTCTTTATGTATACGCGAAGGAACCCTTCTTGCATAGCCAACTATTGTAGATGAAGAGAGAATCTGAAATTCAGCACCCTTCCTAGTTTCAAAACCCTGAGATGGAATATCACCAGAGATACTTGTCCCGCTTTGCCTTATACCGAATACACCAATAAGATAGTCTCCTCTATGAATCCTGACTTTAGTTCCATCTAGTTCTAATTGCTCAGTGTACCCACCATCATCTGACATCACTTCAAACAATCCAATATCCCCTGGTTTTACTCTGCCTGATTCTATTAACCTAAAGTCTAGTAAAGAATCCCTGAATCTAATATTATTGGAAACAACTATAATGTCTTTTTCTATTTCACTGAGTATCATTCTAATCATCTAGGTGTTTCTAAACTACAATGGCTCATCTTGATAGAAATCATAATTCATTTATAAATTTGTTCTTTGTCAGTGATAATTATAGAAACTTTATAATGGGCCCAGGGGGATTCGAACCCTCGACCTATCGCTTTCTTCCAAAAAATGCTAAGAGGCGATCGCTCTAAACCAGGCTGAGCTATGGGCCCATAATCAATCGAAAAATACTTTACTTTATAAATTTTATTAAGTTGTAAAGTAAACTTCTTAAGTATACAATTCACAAGGAATAGCATTAATCCCTCT
>CAZNZT010000050.1:0-3143 GCA_964577685.1 uncultured Methanosarcinales archaeon
ACCATCATGCCATTGCTGGAAACTGAAACCTTTAGGTTTCAGAGGAGGTCATTTTAGCGTCAGGAAGGCTTCCTGATGCCCAACTTCGTCAAATCCCGATGTTAAAAACAGCCTATTCTGAACATCCTTGACTTGAACAGTACGATTTTAGAGAAACATTTATAAATAAAAAACGAAATAGGTAAATTAAAAGGGTGGTTAATATCGCAGAAGATTACGGTAAGTGTAATCTTTGCAAAGAAGGGAAGATGACAAAAAAAGATGAAAAAGAGGTGGGCGGTACACGTTATTTAATATTAAAGTGCGATAAATGCAATCATGAAATTGCAAGAAGTGTTGGCTAAGAATGGCAAGTGAGAAATCCCTACAATCAATAGAAGGGCAAGGAACAAAGAAATGTCCTGAATGTGGTAGTAAAGACCTTGTAAGAGAAGACGGTGAACTTTACTGTAAGAAGTGTGGACTGGTCATTGATTAACAAAAAAATTAATTTCTATTTTAAATAGAAGATGTTATATCATCCAGGTATCATGTCAATAGGAGAGTATGTGGCAAAGGCTTTCTTAGATTATATGCTATCTCCAGAGGGGGATGGAGCAGGAGATGACAAAAAAGAACAAAATTTAGATGATATTATTCTTGGGCTTCAAAATAAGAGCGAACAAGGCGGTAGAAGGATTGCCACAAGAAGGAACAAACATGAAGATGACAGAATAGACATACGGGTTAGTGTACAATACCAAGCTAGTGGATCGGAAGAAAGGTTTAGCCTAAGGTTGCATTCAAGAGGGAATGATTATTCACTTGAAATAAGCAGAGAAAAACCGCAGGAAGATGAAGACTATGAGTTTGCAATGGAATATAGGAATGATGCCGATGGAGAGAGACTTACCCTCAGATATAATCTAAGAGACTATTCAACTGAAAGAGAGAGGGCATTACAAGACCATACGGGCAAAATAGATAAAGTATTACACCTCCTGCCGAAGTCCATTATGGGCGGGGTTCTAGGATACACCTATCTTGGTGGGAATTTCATGGCAAGAAGAGATGATCTAGTAGGTGAAGAAGCAAGAATGGTTGATATTCATGAGGCAATACATACACCTGATGAGTATGAGACAAGAGTTCTTACTAGCTGGATGATGGATATAAGAAGGCCAAGATATAGAATATGAATCAAATTACGATTTATTATCAATTTCTCTACCACCAAGTTTTTTATATAAAAGAGTAATTCTTACTTCAAATGATTGGAGTATATTTCCAAACGCATGGTTGTGCTACGAATATAAGTGAATCAGAAATCATGATGGGACTGCTAAATAAAGCAGGATTCAGAATAGTCAGTAAACCAGAGGAAGCAGATATTCTGATTATTAGTGTTTGCACTGTAAAAGGTGAAGAAAAAGCAATAAGAGAGACAAGGAAGTTAAACGAAAGATTTCCAGACAAAAAATTGATTGTGGCTGGGTGTATAACTAAGACTGTAATGAGAGAAGCAAGAAAGATAAAAGAAAATATAAGTTTTATCAGTACCCATAATATAACTATGATAGTTGATGTTGTGGAAGAAGTGATAAATGGAAACATAATAAGTCTAGTGGCTTATGATAGGGCAAAAAAGATAAACCTACCAAAAATAAGGAAGAATCCTATAATAGGGATTATACCTATACTAAGTGGTTGCGCTAATAATTGTTCGTATTGCTCTGTAAAACTAATAAAGGGAAATCTTGTTTCTTATTCTCCAGAAGACATAGAGAAAGAATTATTGGAATGCTTGGCAGAAGGATGTAAAGAAATATGGATAACATCACAAGATAATGCAGCTTATATGCTTGAACAACAAGAAAAAAGCAAACTTCCGGAGTTGATTAAAGATATACTGAAAATTAATAAAAAATTTTTCATAAGGATTGGTATGATGAACCCGTCAAATCTGTTGCCGATATTAGATGAGATGATAGAGGTATATAAAAACAAGAAAGTATTCAAGTTTCTTCATATCCCTGTGCAGTCAGGTAATGATAAAATATTGGAGCTAATGGAAAGAAAGTATAGTGTTGGAGACTTTAAAAAAATAATAAATAAATTCAGAAGCAATATTCCAAATATAACAATAAGCACAGATATAATAGTAGGATTTCCTACAGAGACAGATGAGCAGTTTAATGACTCACTAAATTTGATTAAAGAAATAAAACCAGATGTCCTTAATATATCAAGATTCCAACCAAGGCTCGGAACAAGGGCAGAGAAGATTAAAGGCAAAATCAAAGGTGAAATAATAAAAAAAAGGTCAAGACTATTGACAGAAATATTCACTAATATTTCTAGAATGCAAAATGAAAGATGGATTAGCTGGGAAGGGGAGATACTAGTAGATGAAAAAGGAAAAGATAGTAGCTGGATTGGAAGGAATTTCGCTTATAAGCCTGTAATAGTAAAAGAAAATCTAAAACTTGGAGATGTTGTAAGGGTAAGGATTGAAAGCATAACTCCTTATGATTTACGAGGAACAATAATATAAAGAGAACAATAAAGATAGCTTAATAAGGTTCTATTTTCGGATTTTCGTCTTCATCTATTGGTGTTTCTTGTTCAGAACTATATTCTGTTACTTCACCAACATCGTTTTTCTTTGGCTCTTCCTTGTTTGGTCTATGAATATGGGCAAAGGACGGAACAGCTGCTATCCAGTCTTCCCCAAAACCTGCAATATCACCCTCTATAGCATCGCATGTTTTCTTTAGTTTGTTTACAGCTCTCTTTAATTCAACAAGGTCTTTATCTTTTAGAGGTTTTATATTAATAAGGGTTATTGTTTTTCCTTGTCTCAAAACATCTAATATTGGCTTTATTCCTTCAAAATCTTGAAGAACAAATGGCCTAACAACAATCTTAGATTCCTTTTCTATAGGCTCTGCTCCTAATTCCACATAGCCTTCTTTCTCTGCCTCTTTAAGAATTTCAGAACTATCAGCCATTTTTGCTTTTAGTTTTGAAAAAAAACCCATTTTTATACCCTCCTTTACACAGGTGATAAAATGAAACAATACAAATATATAAATATTTTGTTTTTTATGAGCGTGTCTAATAAATAACTCTTAACTCTTATATAGAGTCTTACTAAATAAGCT